>CAZSDW010000004.1:13218-126383 GCA_964605705.1 uncultured bacterium | reverse complement strand
GCGAACCGCTGTTGTATCGTCAAATGTGTGGACGACATTGGCGGCGTTGCATTCAAATATTTTTTCATAAACTGTCCGATAATGTTTGACATTGCCCTCAGAGCGATAGATCACATAACCGTCGAAATGCGGATCGGTCGTAGCGTTATCTGACCATGTCAGATTAATTTTATTACCTCCCGACGCAATTGTAAATTCATTGGGTGGCGGCGGCGGTTGCGGAATGGCATAACTTGCATTGAAATTGTCCTGAGCATTATGCAAAATCTGCATAATGGAATCCGCACCGGTATCACACCAGGCTCGTTTATAGGCATTGTGGGCATCATAACCCCACGGATTAGCGGAACTCGCTGTCGATCCATCCGGCATCATCAGGTTTGGTTTTTGCGGTAAATCGGCAAAGTACTGGTACCAATTGCCACCAACTTCCCGACCTTTTTCCCAACTGAGACCACCGAGTCCTTCGGCATAGACGATCCGGAGACTGTCACCATCAGGCAAGGTATAGGGACCGAATCCCCAGCCCTGAGACGTACTGCCCTGGGTATTAGTATCCCGATAGGGAGATCCTTCCGTCCAGTCCTCAACATAGCCGTCGTTTCCTATCGCAGCAAAGACATCCACATCCTGACTATTGGGCAGATGACCTTCAGTCATGATATGATAGCGTTGATTCATAAATATTTCATCATATTGACTGACGGATGCTTCCATGGGAACTCCATCGGATCCCACATAGGCATCCGTTGCCGGTTGGCTTGGATTATCAGTCCCGTATGCCTGCGGACTTTGCGATGCAAACAGGGTGACACCGCCCATATATTTTGCCGATCCCAGCATCCCGGTCTCTTCATGATCGGGACATCCCCAGTCTTGCTGTGGCGTCAGGGGATGACTGTAAGAATTGGTCGGTCCATACCAACTGTAAAATCCGCGCATTGTCTCAGCTGAACTCATATCAAAGGTATGGACAAGCGTACTGGTTCCCCACTGTGAAGCAAAGCTGCCCCAGGTAGAACCATATTCGGAAGAGGTAACGCCCGCAAACGCCGGTCTCCAACAAAAATATATCCAGAAATCATTCAGATCCTGATGGTATTCATCCCCATCGGTATTGTAGATACCGGTGTTTTTAAACACATATTCCTGGATGAAATAATTATCGTGATTCTGCTGGGCGAAACCCATTACCCGTCTTTTCACTGAGACACCCATCGAAGTATTAAAATTTGCCTCTACCAGGCGATCACTTGGCAATTCACTATTAAGTTCGTCCAGCACATCGTAAAGGGTATTGCTGGTGCCAATCTGATCATCCACTACCACAACAGGATGATCAAAGCGCCCAACCAATTTGATATTCTGAGGAAAAATCATCGTATAGTGATTGGCAGGTTCGCGCGGACCCGAGCCAATTACTTTTACGGTTTTGATTTTATCTTCAACCGGATCATGAAAGTTTTTAGCGCCCAGCCAAAGTCCCTTTTGACGCATGGTATTCTGATCATCACCATACTGAGTTGGCCAGGTAAAATAGTTAGCATTGGACGTCAATTCGAGTTCACTTCCATAATCCATAAAAAAACTCTGCGTTTCACCCACCACTATCCATTTTAATTCCTGGGCATCAATAGTTGTCACAACACCGCTGATTAACAGCAGGCTGAAGGCAAGCAGTAATCGCTGGATTTTTATTTTTTGATTGTACATAAAACACTCCATCAATTTTTCTTTCAATCCAAATCAAATGAAAGACGGACCCCAAAAATTACTGTCCGTGGATTCAAGAACCACCAGGTTGAAGGTCCCGGATTGAAAATATAAGCTTTATCATCAAGCACTTTGTCCATCCGGCTGTCACTTTCAATGGTCCATTTATAGGAATGGAGAAGATTGCCATCAGTATCATATTCAAGCAAATCGTCAACAGGCATCGGATCAATATTCACCCATTCGCCATCAATCTTCTCCCACAGCTGCATCCCATCAACCGGGACCCAACTGCCATCCACAATTTCCCAATAACTGTTGGTGTTTCCTTCCAGATAAATCGGAAAATCGTTATCAGGTGCCGTCGTACCGGCAATTTTCATCCGATATTCGATCGGCTGCCATTCGACGCCCGGCTTGCGATAATCGCCAAGTTTATCGTTACCCTCCAGGTTATCGTAGGCATCACTTTCCGGAAGATGCAGCGACAAACGATACTGCTGATTATCCGTATCACGCAGCTCCAGCCGGTTAAAAAGATTCGTTACATCCATCATAAACTGAATCCGGAATTTTTTACCGGTGATTGCCTTGCTTGCCCGCAGGGTTCCATCCCATTTATCAACATAGCCAACATTATTGGTAATGCCGGAAGCATTCTTTGGATTAAAGGTCGTCCAGCCGCCTTTATCCCAGTTCAGTAACAGATTTAACCGAAATCCGCCAAGCACACAATGTCCAAACACTGCGGGACCGAAGTCGTCCGGCGTATGCAGTGCCAGGTTGGCGCGGGCATAGGGAGTTGGAATCGGACGTTCCTGGTACTGGTTGGTCGTTGCCTCGTCATAATCCTTCTGCCTGGAAGGATCCTGATAAACTTCTTCCCTGCCAAAATGCCCATCGGAGGAGACCTGATAGGTATAGTTCATGAATCCTGAAATCCAGCGTCCCGTCGTTTTTCGCAAGGTCAGTTCCAGACCGCGGATATCCTTGTAACCATTACTGGTAATCAGGTCATATTGATCCCGGTTAATGGTCTGGTACTGGGTTTCGTTCTGCTGGTCGGATATATCTTTATAAAAAGCCGCCATCTGAAAGAGGAATGAGTTGAACAAAACATGATCATACCCCAATTCATAGGAAATGGTTTTTGCCAGAATCAGGTTCGGATCACCAATAGCTCCCAAAGTACCGGTAGAGCTGCGTTGAACCCGGAACAGAGTTTCATACTGCGGGATCTGTTTGAAATGACCATAGTTGAAAAACAGCTTGGAATTTTCTGTAATCGGATGTGAAATCCCCAGGCGCGGGCTAAGCTGCCACTGGGATTTCGATTTTTCCATTTCAAAGCTTCGGTCTTCACTGTACTTCGAGGAAACAAAGTAGGGATTATAACTGTTTGTCATAATGTCCCACCAGTCGGTCCGTGAATTACTGTAATCCAATCGCAAACCCGCATTCATCGTGAAACCCTCGGTCTCCATTTTATCCTGAATGTAAAGCGCTGCCCGAACCGGGAAATTGTGCATCTGGACATGGCTGGCGTACGATTTTCCCTGGGTTTGCATCTGGATAAAACCATAATCCAGATCGAGATCATTATAGACAAACTCAGCCCCGGCTTTGACCAAATTATTAAAATTAATCTGGCTGGTCAGATCAGCCTTCAGAGATGTCGATTGTGATGTGGAATAATCCCGCGCCAGTGACGCCTGGATACCATCCTTGATATCCGAAGTCACACCAACAACTTCATAAGGCCAGTAACCCAGGGGATATTCATCAACCCAGTATCCAGGCAGAATCTCGGCATTTTTGGTTGTATCCCTCAGCGCTGCCGGTTCAGTATTGTAACTGCGGCGAAAGTTTTCCAGCGTAACTTCATAGAGCGTATTGGGACTCAGCGCATGGGTAAATTTCACTGCCAGTGACCGATGTTTTATATCGGATAGACACCAAGCCCAATCGCTGAAAACATTGAACAGTGCCATGCCACCGGTGCCACTTGCGATATCCTTTGGCCAGTGGGGATAAACGCCATAGTTCCAGTTTTCTGCCATCGTGGCAACATTTCCCATGAGTGCGGTTATCCGCAACTTCATCCCATCACCAATATCAGAAGTCAATTGGGTTGACCAATCGTAATCGGAATAATCCGGGCGAGCCTGTGGAAACAGCAGAACATCCCGATGTTTCCGATAAGAGGTAAAAAACCGAAGGTTTCCGAGCATTTCAGATACCAGTGGCACCGGTCCGCCAAAACCGGCATCGATATCATAATCCGGTATATTATTGGGCTGACTTTTGCGGGTTTCATACAGAAACACCCGTTGAGCGCCCTGAGGGGTCAGATCGTTGTCAGGATCGGCATCAGAGAGTAGCTGCCTTGAGATTTCATTCCACCCTACAAATGTGAGATACTGGTCCCGGATATACTGATTCCAGTATGACCGGCTGCCATCTCCATTCAAATCCGTATAGGATTCACCATCATCCCAGACACCGTTTGCATTTGCGTCCGTAAATGGTTCGCCATTATTTGTACCGGTCCAGCACACGGCATCATCCAGAAAAGGACGCATCCAGTAGGAGTCCGGATCATGCACATCCGGGATACCGTTACCCCGATAATATTTCGGTGCCGGAGGTGTGTATTTATACTGGAAACTGCCGTGGTACCCCTTCACGCCGCCCTCTTTGGTGACGACATTGACAATTCCCGACTGAACCTGACCATATTCGGCATTAAAACCGCCCCGTTCGACTGAGATCTCCTTGACAGCACTTAGCGGCACTTTGGTGATCGGTTCATTGTTCCGGGGATCGCGCATCGCAACACCATCAACGACAAAAAGAACATCCTCGGCTTCACCACCGCGGATAGCCATATCATCCCGGATACCTGCCTGCAAACTGATAATTTCATCCACGTTTGAAACAGGCAGCGCTTCAACTTCTTGTTCTGAGACCGAAACAACACTGGTGGCAACATCCACCCGAATCGTCTTCCGTTCCGCCACCACGGTGATGGTCTCGCCCCGAATCGCTTCCACTTCGAGTTCAAAATTGATCCGGGCTGTCTGATCGATATGAACCGGAACATCTTCAATGGTCACATTCATATAGCCCATGACAAAAACCTGAACGCTATAAACACCCGGCGGAACATATAAAATTGAATATTGTCCCTCATGATCCGTCGCTGCACCAAGTGACGTTCCCACAACAATCACATTGGCACCCTGAAGTGGATCACCGCTGGTTTTGTCAATCACTGTACCAGCAATTTTCCCCGTTGTGCCGGCAAATCCAAGCTGCACAAAAATCAGGGTCACGAGTAAAAAAAGATACATCATTGCAATCTTTTTCCTGAGCACTTTTTTACCCTCCTATATTATATCCTTCACTGTTATTTTTAAATGCCTTCTCATCTTGTATAGCCCTAACTTACAAACTTTAAATGCTTTTGCTATTTATTTTCATAGTTTCTGTTGGCATCCTGTCAATATAATCCAACTACCTCACTGCTTTGTATAACGAGTTATTTTATAAATAGAAAAGGTTTGCGCATCAATTTTAACACTGTAATCCGTTCCGTCCATATCTATCTGTGATTCTTTTCCGGCTATCAGATTCAGTTTCCTGGCTTTCAGGTTTAATGAAAATTGGGCTGTTTCCACTCGATCGGCGGGATTAAAAATTGCCAGGATAATATCCTCATCGGCTGCCCGGGCAAAGACAAACGGATAATGGTTTTCCACAGCATAGACCGGTACAAATTCGGCATAGGCAGCCAGCGCCGGTTCATTTTTCTTGAGTTGGATCAATCGGCGTACCCGCTGCAACAGCGAGTTGGGCTCCTTTTCCTGTCCGGCAACCGTCGGTGCATCAGCAGCTTTATCGACCGGCAGATAGAGCAATTCCGGATCACAGGTCGAAAATCCCAGGTTCTTTCCGGTATTCCACTGCATGGGAGTCCGTCCACCGGCGCGTGGTTTGTATGACCCTTCGACAAAAGGATTATCGTACAACTGGCGCATCCCGATTTCATTCCCGTAAAAAATAAACGGAATTCCCGGCATGGCAATGGAAAATGCAATGATCATTTCAAGTTCGTCATCGCTTCTCCGGATATTCAAACGCGACAGATCATGATTGCCGAGAGGCAACAGAATATATCCCTTGCCCCGGGTCTTTTCGTATTGATCCATGTACATTTTCAGAAAGTCGGTGATGTTTCCCTTGCCCTCCTTGTCAAAAAAACTGTGCCCTTCCGAATAGCCGTTCAATATCCGCCAGCTCTCTTTCTGCAACAGGTCATTATAACCGGAAAACCAGTGGTAAAAGTCCGCATGAAATCCGCCTCCATCCAGCGCCGATTCGGGATGGGACCATTCCGCCACCATAAAGGCATCCGGGTACTCATTATCAAATACCTCCCGAATTTCATTCCAGAATTTTTTCGTTCCCTCATCACGGGTACTGAAAAGCTGGTCATTGCCGGTAATGTTGGCATTCTTTACCAAAGCACCAGCCATATCCGCCCGAAATCCATCAGCACCCATATCCATCCAAAAACGCAGGATTTTTTTCAATTCCTTCTGAAGTTCAAGAACGTCGGGATGGTCAGTTGGCAACATCCAGTCTTCTTCCGGCTTGGCAAATCCGAAATTCAGCGCCGGCTGACTCCAGTAAAAGTTCCGCATGAATTGACCATTCCTCCGGCTGTAGCCTTTGATAAAAACATCTTTATAGGCGTCGGGAGGATTGATCCAGGTATTGTCGGTCCAGATATACCAGTTCGAATATTTGTTTTTTTCCTGTTTGGCGGATTCCTGGAACCAGGGGTGCTCAATACTGGTATAGCTGATCACATAATCGAATAAAATTTTCAAATCCCGATTTTCAGCTTCAGCGAACATCCGTCTGGCGTCTTCATTGGTTCCATAACGAGGCGCGACTTTGTAATAATCCGAAACGTCATAACCGGCATCATGAAACGGCGATTCAAAAAACGGATTAATCCAGATACCATCGACTCCCAGGCTTTTAACATAGTCCAGTTTTTCAATAATTCCTTCCAGGTCGCCGATTCCGTCGCCATTGGTGTCATAAAAAGTCTGCGGATATACCTGGTAAAAAACAGCATTGTTCAACCAGGCAGGGCAATCGGGAATTTTATAGTCCCCGGTTACTACGGCGGATGTGATGGAATAAGTTTCCCCGGCACAAAGACCATCCGAATTAGCAACAAGAATGACCAGTACAATCGCAATTATCACAAAAACATTATACCCGAATTCCATGCTCTCACAATTCTTTTTATAAAACCATTCTTCTAATCGAAACCGGTATCGTTCCGGTTCAATGGGCACCGATATCTGAGTTTTACCAAAAACAGCGATACATGATAATAAACAATATGATTATAAACAGGACGCTAAAAACCTCGATGATGACCCATTTTCTATGTTTATCTTTCACGGTTTCCCGGGGATTATTCTCCACGACCGGCTGTTTTTCGGATTGAACAGATACCATACGACAAAATAAAATACTCTGCCGGAAAAATCATCTCATATTCTGGTGATTTTGTTGCATCGTGAGAGGGAAATCAGAAAAATCGCCCGGCTTTTGGAAATTTGTCGCGGCTAAGCTTTGGATGCGCTTTTGATCTGTTGCGGGGTCTTGCCAAACTGTTTCCGGAAACACTTTGAAAAATACGAGGGATCACGAAAACCGGTTTGATAACAAACCTGGGAAGGAGTATGACCTTTTGCAAGGAGCTGCATGGCTCGCTGAAGTCGATAGGTACGGATAAAATCACTGGGCGTCTGATTGATAACTGCCTGCATTTTACGATACAACTGCGCCCGGCTCAAGCCAATATGATAGCTCAGATCATCCACCGAAAAATCGGTATCGGAAAGATACTGTTCCACCGCTTCAATTATCTTTTGCAGAAACTGCTCGTCGGGCGAAGTGATGGGAATCTCTTGCGGATTGAGTCCGATGATCCTGCCAAACCGTTCCCGCATTTTCCGGCGGACATTCAATAAATTTTCTATCCGAAGTTTTAAAAGATCCGGGTTGAAGGGCTTGGTAATATAGTCATCGGCACCAGCCAGCAGTCCGTCTTTTTGCTTCTCTTCAGATGTCTGGGCTGTCAACAGTATGATGGGAATATGACTGGTCCGCTGGTCGTTTTTACAGCGCTGACAAAATTCGTAACCATCCATTACCGGCATCATAACATCACAAATTATCAGGTCAGGAATCCGGTCAACCGCCAGTTCATAGCCACTCAAGCCGTCCTGCGCCTGAATGACTGAATAACTATCTTCAATTTCAAGCACCAGGTATTGACGCAAATCTTTATCATCCTCAATCGTAAGAATCAGTGGTTTATCCTGGTTTTTATTTAATAAATCCTGAACGGATACATCACAGGAAGCTTCAGCAAAATCTTCCGTCAAGAGATCTGCATTTTCTTCATCCTGATCGGGTGCTGCTGGCGATGAATTATCAATTGCGGTTTCATCTGGCTGGTGAATTTCCGGCAGGGTAAAGGTAATTGTCGTTCCCTGTCCTTTTTGACTTTCAGCCCGAATCGTGCCGCTGTGCATCTCTACAAAATCCTTGCTGATCGATAGTCCGATGCCGGTGCCATGCGGTTTTCGGATCGCTGACTGCTTCGCCTGATAAAACGGATCAAAAATATGGTCTATATTTTCGGAATCGATGCCTATTCCCGTATCTTTGACCTGAGTACAAATAAAACGGTGCGATGCCTCCGTTTCGACATGATGTTTCCCCTGCTTATCCGATAAAAACAGTAAAATCTCAATTTCACCCTCGGGTTCAGTGAATTTAACCGCATTGGAAATGATATTGTAAAGAACTTTTTCGATCTTATCCGGATCAAAGGCAAAACGAAACGTCTCCAGCGCAGTATCGAACGAAATCCGGATTCTTTTCTGCTCTGCCCGATGCTGAAATGCGGAGATGATGGCTTTCGTGAAAGAGACAAACTCTTTTTCCTGAATTTCCAGTTTCATGCTGCCGGTATCCAATTTCCGGGCATCCATCAGTTGATTCACCAATCGCAGCAGCCGCCGGGCATTCTGAAGGACGAGCCGGTTATAAATATCCCGTTTATACTGGTTCATCTGTTCACCAAGTTGCAGCATTCGTTCTATCGGACCGATAATCAGAGTCAAGGGCGTCCGGAATTCATGGGAAATGTGAGTAAAAAAACGCAATTTCAACTGATCAATCTCGTGGACTTTTTCAGCTTCCAGGCGCTTCATTTCCACCTGGGTCCGGAATCGTTCCCGCATCTGGACCGCTTTTCGGATCAGCAGAATCGCCCCGAGAATTAACGCAAGATAGATTGTCATCATCCATCGGGTTTTCCAGAACGGTGGAGTAATTGTAATATCAATTGCAGCGCCCGCGTCATTCCATAAACCATGGTTATTGGAGGCAATCACCCGGAATTTATAATTACCGTGAGGCAGATTGGTATAGGACGCAAAACGGCGGTCTGCATCGGTATATCGCCAATTTTTATCGAATCCCTCCATCATATAGGCGTATTGATTTTTCCCGGGACTGCTGTAATCCAGGGCAGCAAACTCAAAGGAAAACACATTATCCTTATAGGACAATCTCAGATTATCTGCAATGACTATGGATTTATTGAGCACCTTTTTTCCAATCGATTTTGGACCAATCGGTTCATTTGAAATCTGGAACTGGGTAACGACGACCGGCGGAATGTACGGATTATAACTGATTTTGCTCGGGTGAAAGACATTGAAGCCATGAATACCTCCAAAATAGAGCAATCCATTCCGGGTTCTCAGAACCGATTCATGATAAAAAATATCCTGCCCGAAACCATCATACCGATCGAAATTCTGAATCCTGCCATTTTCCGGATCCAACCGGGCAATCCCGTGATTGGTCCCCAGCCATAAATAACCGTTATCGTCTTCAATAATGAATTCAATAATATTATCGGGAAGCCCGTCATCCTGGTCGTATTTGCCAAATCGGGTAACTCCGGAATCCGGATGATAGTCGGTGAGGTAATTCAGACCAGCGCCCATCGTCCCGATCCATAATATGCCGTGTTTGTCGATCAGTAAAGTGTTGATATTATCATGTCCAAGACTCAGCGAATCCGACTCATCATTCGAAAAGTAGGTCATCTCTTCTCTAACCGGATCAAAAAACACCAAGCCCTTTCCATAAGTTCCCAGCCAGAGCCCACCGGCGGGAGCCTCAATAATGGAGGTGACAACATTCTGCCGGTCATTTGTGCGATCGACCGGATAGGTGGTAAAACTGCGTTCATCCGGATTTAAACATGACAATCCGCCCCCCCAGGTACCGATCCAGAGTTTACCGGATTTATCCCGGCAAAATGATAGAACTACATTTTCACCCAAGGTCGATTGGTCATTATCCTCATGTCGAAAATGTTCGAACTGACCGGCTTTTGTATTTAAGCGATCCAGTCCGCTGCCATCGGTTCCAATCCACAAATTATCCTCACCACCCGACAGGCAAAGGATGGCATCGGAAGCGGGGCTATTGATCTGGTTGGGATCATGCCGATATATTCGGAAGCGATCTGCCTGTGGATCAAACCGGTTTAATCCGCCAAAGCGGGTACCAATCCAGATGATGCCGGAATCATCTTCGAAAAATGATGTAACGTGATCATTTGAAAGGCTGTTCGCCGCAGCAATTTTAGACTGGTAATGTGAAATATGACTCTGTTTTGTATCGCATTTGTTGATGCCGCCATTATCGTTACCAACCCAGACAACACCGGTTCTATCGACATATACCGCCCAAATGGCATTGGATTGAATACCCGTGGCGTCATGCGGATCATATTGATAATGCTGAAAATCGCCAGCCCCTGTAACTATATTGTCTCTGGGAATTTGGGACAGGAAAAATAATCCGGCATCGTAGCTGCATATCCAGAGGCGACCGGATTCATCAATCAATAAATTAGTGATAATATCCGATGTACAGGATTCGCTGCCATCAGTAGTTAGCGACACTCTTGTGAATTGATTGGTATTGACATCAAAACGCTGTAAACCATCGCCCCAGGTTCCAATCCACAGGGTTCCCCACTGGTCTTCACAAATTGTCATAACAGCGCTTGTAATGTTTTTGTTCGGATCAACAGACAAATGTCGATAACTGGAAAAGGTACCGGTTCTCCGATTAAAACGGTTGATGCCCCCCTCTTCGGTCGCAATCCAGAGTTGCTTCCGGCTATCCTCAAAAAGATCGTGGACAATATAATCACTCAGGCTGCCTGAGTCATTCGGAACCGGAAAAAAATTTTGAAACTGATCCGTTGATGGATCATAACAACACAAGCCGCCCTCGGTCCCGATCCAGAGGGAACCGGTGTAATCTTCCAGAATACAGCGAATCCGGTTATCCACAAGTGAGTTGGGATCATCAGGTTCGTGGACTATTCTTACAAAACAATCTTTGGAGCGGTCGTAACGATGTAAACCATTCAGTGTACCGATCCATAGAATCCCGCGGCTGTCTTCATAAATCGCGTTAATGACATTATGCATTAAACTGGTGGTATCTCCGGGAACAGGACGATAAACCACAAAGCTATAACCATCATAACGATCCAGACCGTTTAGGGTCCCAAACCACATAAATCCCTGGTGGTCCTGCAGGATATCTATGACCGAATTATGGGAAAGTCCGTTTTCCGTGGATAGATGTTCAAACCGAAAAGTCGGGGCAGAATTGGCATAAGCAATTGAAAGGAATCCAAGCAATAGAATCCATTTGAATATTTTGGTAGAAATTTTTCCGAAAATCACACAATTTCCCATGTCCTTATAACAAATTTAAAAGGATCAGCTTAAAACCAATAGTTATTTCTATAACTTATCTATTTAGGGGCTAATTTTCGATTTAAAATATAAACGATTATTTAATGATCAGCATTTTCTTTGTCGTGACAATCTCATCTGCTTTTAATCTGTAGAAATAATTGCCGCTGGGCAGGTCTGCCGCATTGAATAAAACCGTGTAATTACCGGCGGATTTAATTTCATCCCGTATCAGGATTTTAACCGCTTGACCCGTTAGGTCAAAAACATCGATTGAAACCATCGCCTCATGTGGAATGGTATAGGAAATCATTGTCGCTGGATTAAAAGGATTCGGATAATTCTGATAGAGTTGAAAATGCTCAGCTTTGACAACTCGATTCCGGCTTATTCCAGTAACGTAATTTTCACCCGATTCGAGTAAAATAAATTGCACCGAACGTCCCGGCAGCGGCAGTTTTAATTCATTCGCAACCGGATAGGCTTTCGCCGGAATTTCTTCCAAATCAGCAATTGGTCCAAAATAAGAGTCGTCAGGTTCAGCATCATTAACATACACATACTGGGAGAATTCGCCATTGTCATCACCACCGGTCAATGTGTAAACATAATATTTTTGACCAGTTCCGAAACCGTACGGACTCAGTTTAATAATTTGATCTGTCTGGCTTTTATTTAGAACAACTATGCTCATTTCTCCAGAGGCAAACATCGAAGCATATGCCAGTACATTGTCATTATCTGTGCTGACGGCAATGACATGATCGCCGGTGAAGCGCTGCAGGTAATAGACATAGAAAAAGTCCGGTCGCGGGCTCCAGACAGGAATACTGGTATCATCCCCCTTATAAAACATGCCGTCGCCTTCCCAGTTGGCAATCAGCCAGCGGGAAGACATGCCGTAATTCAGTTTAATTAACTCATTGAAAAGGATCACGGACTGCATGCCGTTGATAATCGAGGTTTTTGCCGGATCGCCGGCGTTCCAGTGCATATTCCATTCAGTCAAAGCTATCGGTTTCGATATGGCTTCTTTGTTGACAATATCCTGACGAATGAAATCGATGTTTTGTTGGGGTACGGTCTCCGCGGCTCTAAAAAGAGAATTGACATTTGCAGAAGTGCCATAATAGTTATGGATAACATAAAAATCTGCGGCATCGCCAACTTCACGGAAAACACCCTCGTTCCACTCTCGGTCGGCAATATTCCAGCTACTCCTGCCGTCATAATGCAGAATCTGGGCACCGATGTAAATGGTACTGCCAATGTCAAAAGCCGCCGCCCGCATGGCTTCAGCGAATACCCTGAAGTGCTGTCCGTATAATTCACCGGTGATAATTTCAGGCTGCCCGTCCTTATTGGTGGTCGTATCAATCTGCCAGCCGGCTTCCCATGATCCTGCGTTTTCGTTACCGATCTCCCAGAATTTGGTGCGACCGTCGTCATAGCGCACCCAATCAGCAGCATATTCCGCGGCAGCAGCCACCGGATCTTCACTAAGTCCGTAGCGGGCATAACTGTAATTTACCGTAATCAAGCCCTCGGTCTCGATATCTTCCCGCATATAATAGTAATTATCAACTGTCGTAGGCCAGGAATTTTTTCCAAATTGAGGAGAAAGGGAAATCGGTGCACCATTATTGCCGCCATCGGGTATGGTAGCGGGCAGGTCACCGGGATCACCATTCCAGAAGAAAATATCCGACCAGCTGCCCCCGGGATAGCGGATAAGGGTCGGCGCCAGTTTTTCCAGATGCTCAACCAGGGTTGGATTATAAATGTCATTCCCGGTCCAGACAGCCAGCGCATTTCCGAAAATATACTTAGAAATTTTACCCAGCGTATCCGTAGCACTGATCATCACCTGTACCGTTGCGTCTTCCGCCGGCTGTTCAGCGGTTTCAAAAGGTGGAATAACGGCATCTTTCGGCTCAAAGTCATCCAGGAAACAATTAGGACTCTCCTGCCCAAAAAGCCCATTCATCAATAACATAATGGAAATACTCAGTAGCAGTATGAAAGGATTTTTCATTGTATCATTCTCCTCAAATTCAGTGATTACAGGTGCTTTCCGGCTTCCGCTTCCAGTAGGATAAATTGTACCGATCTTGCCGGTGAATTAAATATTACACCACCTTTGGTTTTAAATGCCCATGCTGGAATGCTTTCCAGCCCTTTAATAGGTCCGCCATTGCTGTTCGTCGGACCAATATTATTGACAAACACCGACCGTGAAAATTCACCATTGTCTTCGCCACCGGTCAGACGGTAGAGATAATAATTTTTACCCACTTTCAAACCGGGTACATTTAATGCTACGATTTCATCGGATTTGCCCTTATTAACGACAATAATGCCCAGCTGCCCGGAATAAAATCGCGACGCATAAACCAACAGGTCATCATTCCCTTCCACGGTTGCTCCAACCACATGATCGCCAAAAAAGCGCTGGAAGTAATACATATAGAAGAAATCGGGGTGAGGATTCCAGGCAGGCACATCAGGTTCATCGCAATTATTGAACATCCCATGATCATTACCATTATTGAAACCATTCGCAAAATCCCAGCGGCAAGCCATACTGAAACCGTTGTCTGCCAATTCAGCGAGAACAATTGTGGCGTGCATCCCATTAATAAAAGATACCATCTGCTGCGAGCCCATTGCGAAAATATTCCACTCTGTCAGCGCCACCGGTTTCATCTGAATCCGATAATCTTCTGTTGCCTGTTTCAGATAATTCATCATATGCCGCGTTTCAGTCTCTGCGGTCTGCAGGATAAGTTCCGGTGCGGAATCCTGCTCATAGGGCGTGTAATAGCTATGAACAATAAAGAAATCGGCGGCATCCCCGCATACCCTAAAAAACGCTTCATTCCACTTATGCGTCACCGGATTCCAGGCATTACCTTCCAGATTTTCAACCAACTGGGCACCAATGTAGATTTCTGAGCCGATTTCTCTCGCCGCGACGCGCATGGAATCGGCAAACACCAAAAAATGTTTTCCGTAGATTTCCCCATTAATGATTTCAGGCTGTCCATCCTGATTCAATGTCGTATCAATTCTGAATCCGGCTTGCCAGGGTCCGAAATCTTCATTGCCGATTTCCCAGAACCTGCTCCTGCCATTATCAAAACGCACCCAATCAGCAGCATAATGAGCGGCTTGTGCCACTGGATCGGATCCGGTTCCATAGCGTGAGTAACTGAAATTCACACAGATCGATCCGGTGCTTTCTGTCTCTGCCAGCAACCGATAATAATTTTCGAGCGAAATGGTATTGCTAGAATCATTTTCACCATACCACCAGAAATCGGCGGGAATTTTTTTACCATCCATCCCATACAGCGAATCCGGTACGTCATCGGGTTCGTTGCCGACATCCCGGTCCCAGAAATAGACATTGCTGATATTGCCGCCGGGAAAGCGGATAATGTTCGGCGA
Source organism: uncultured bacterium (assembly GCA_964605705.1). GTDB lineage: Bacteria > Fidelibacterota > UBA2242 > UBA2242 > UBA2242 > CAZSDW01. The sequence continues at coordinate 111,327 of CAZSDW010000004.1, read as the reverse complement.
CAATAATTTGATGTGACTCATCAATTCTGTCTCGGTAACAATCTGCCCCATCCACAGGTTCACATTATTTCCGTAAATATATTTCGACACTTTTCCCAGTGTGTCCAGTAAGTTGACAGTAACAGCTATAGTCGGCTTGTCGGCTGGTTTCTTCATTTTTTGAGATAATGGAACAACTGCCGTTTTCAGTTCAAAATCCTCCAAAAACCCATTCACTCCACTTTGTCCAAAAAGCGCCAATGAGAAAAGCAGAAAGAAAATAGTGACCAATTTTTTACCGATATATATCACTTCAGTCTCGATCTTACTTTGTGTTAATGACGATTTCAGATCCTGCGAGTCCATCGGAACTTGCTTTCAATGTGATTCGCCCGGAGGTTTCACTCGCCTGTACCACCGCCAAGCACAAACCGTTATACGCTTTGCGGTAATTCGCCTGAAAAGGTTCGTGACTGGTCTGTAAACCATTATCGACGCCGACAATTTTGCCCACACCATGAATTTCAAAATTGATCAGATTATCCGCCCGAGGCACAAGGATTCCATTACTATCGACGACTTTCACTGTGACAAATGATAAATCTGTACCATCGGCGTTGATTTCATTGCGATCGGTTTCCAGGACAATTTTCGCCGGAGCATCGGCGGTTTTAATGATTTTCACCAGATCGTCCAGACCTGCTTTCTTCGCGATGGCTTTTATTTCACCCGGTAAAAATGTCAGGTTCCAGACCAATTTAAAATCATTCGCGCCTTTCAGTTTTTTACCGAAGGATTCGCCATTCAGGAAAAGTTCCACTTCATCGTAATTGGTATATACCCAGACATCAATCGCTTGTCCTGCTTCCCAATTCCAATGCGGAAAAACGTGCAGCACCGGATTGTCATTCCATTCACTCCGATAGAAATAGAAAGCATCCTTGGGAAATCCGGCGAGGTCGATAATTCCAAAATAGGAGCTGCGCGACGGCCAGCTGTAAGGCGTCGGTTCCCCAAGGTAATCAAAACCGGTCCAGATGTAAACTCCAGAGATGAAATCGTACTTTTTCGCAATTTTCCAGGTCTCTTCGTGAGTCGAGCCCCAAGGGGCGCTGCAATTATCATAAGCCGAGCAGGTAAAATCAGGATTGCCTTCATGAAAGGGCAGATCCCAGCGTATCGGCCAGCGGCGGATGCTGTCTGAAGGCATATCATACATTCCACGGGTCGCCAGTGACGACTCCGTCTCCGAGGCAATAAACGGTTTGCCGGGATAAATTTCCGGGACTCTCACATACTCTTCCTCGTGATAACTGTACCCGATCAGATCGAGTGCGCCGGATTTTAAAACAGGATTAAGCGGATCAGTTTCGTTACAATTGGCAGTCACCGGGCGAGTAGCATCAAGACTCTTTACAATTGCGGTCAATTCCTTAGCGATAACAGTACCGCTGCTGTCATTTTTATCCCACTGCTCCATTACCTCGTTGCCGATACTCCACATGAAGACGCTGGGATGGTTCCGGTCGCGCCGGATAAAATCGCTCATATCGCGCTGATGCCATTCATCCCAATACAAATTATAACCGTACGGAGTTTTCGGTTTTGCCCAGACATCAAACGCTTCATCCATGATGATAAATCCCATCCGGTCGCAAAGATCGAGCAGTTCCGGTGCCGGCGGATTGTGAGAAGTGCGAATACCATTACAACCCATCGCTTTCAAAATTTCCAGCTGCCGCTCGATTGCCCGGGTGTTAATCGCCGAGCCGAGACATCCCAAATCATGATGATCGCAGACACCCCGGATTTTGACCGGATTGCCGTTCAGTAAAAATCCTTTTTCAGGATGAAACTCAAAATAGCGAATGCCAAAGGGTGTTTTATAATCATCACACAACTTTTTCCCGGAAAAAATCCGGGTGACGGCGGTATAAAGATTAGGATTGGTATCAGACCACAGCTGTGGATTTTTCAAAACAATCTGCTGTTCGATTTCCATCACCGGATCAGCTACGGCAATATCATCAGTCTTTTCGGCTACCTGTTTGCCTTTTTCGTTCAGAATGATAGTTTTCAGGGATAGCGATTTTGGATCACCGGTCCGATTGCCAATCGTCGTTTTAATATTGACTATTGCTGATTTCTCACTGACCTCCGGTGTTGTAACAAAGGTGCCCCAATGTTCCACAAAAATTTGTGAAGTTTTCACCAGCCAAACATTGCGGTAAATGCCTGAGCCGGAATACCAGCGTGAATTGGGTTGATGGGAATTGTCCACTTTGACGGCAATGATATTGGCTTTTTGACCATCATTGAGATATGGCGTCAATTCATAGCGAAAAGAACTGTAGCCATAGGGGCGTTTGCCCAGATAATTGCCATTGATCCAAACCTCGCTATTTTCATAAATGCCGTCAAATTCGATGAACACCAGTCTGGCAGAATCTGCCGCCGGCAGCGAAAAGCTTTTACGGTACCAGCCAATGCCGCCGGGCAGTGCGCCGCCGCCCGGAGTAGCCGGATGATCGCTGCTGAATTCCCCTTCGATACTCCAGTCATGAGGCAACTTCAAATCCCGCCAGCCGGAATCGTCAAAATCGGGATTGTTGGCATTTTCAACATCGCCCAGGTAAAACTTCCAGCCCTTATTGAAATTCTGCGTACATCTTATTTTCACCGGACCATTACTACATTGATACACAATCAGAATCAACATCAAACAAACCGAAATGATTTTTATAAAAGTCTTGATCGACATTGGATTTAATCTCCCCTATTTTATCTGATTTTATTGTTTCATCAATTCAGTTTCACCGACTGCTCCGAACCATTATACTTCACAATGATATCCGGTTCAATATCAAAATTTAATCCGGTTTGATGATCTCTGCCAACTCTGACAACCCGGAAAGTTCTCTCCATCAGCATGTCGCTAAAATCGCCCCGCCGTTTGCCGATAGTTAGCGTCTGATTCGTTTCATTATACTCAAACGGAATAAGTGCGAATTTGCCTTTTTCATAATTATAATTGATACCCTCATCTTCATAGAGTGTAAAATGTCCATCCTGCCCGGTGTAAACAAACAGGATAATCGGGTCAGCAGCTTTTTCACCGGTGTACTGAATTTCCGGTCCGAAGGGAATAATCGAACCCGCTTTGACAAAAATCGGAATGTCAGTATAAGGTGCTTCCGCTTGGATGCTTTGTCCGCCTTCAAAATACTTTCCGGATTGCAGGGCATACCAGCCGCAACCCGCCGGCAGATAAAGCGCCCGGCTTCTGGCTTTGTACTCTACCACCGGATTGATCAGCAGGGCGGGACCGAACATAAACTGGTCGCCGATATTCAGAACCCTTTGGTCTTCCCCGAAATCCATGACCAGCGCCCGCATGATGGTGTAATCTTCCTGCATTACCATTCCGGCCAGGGAATAAATATAGGGCATCAGGCGATAGCGAAGTTTATCATATGCCAGCATCGTCTGGTACGCCGGATGATCATCGGGCGCGATGTTAAACATTTCCCGAAACGGATACTGACCATGCACCCGGAACACAGGACAGAATGTCCCGAACTGGAACCAGCGGGTATTCAATTCACGCCATTCGTCCAGATCAGCGCCCTTGGCATTTTCATAGCGATGCTCTACAGCAAAACCGCCGATATCGGTCGTCCAGTACGGCAGACCGGACAGTGAAAAATTCAACCCCGCGGAAATCTGGGCTTTCAGGTCATACCAACGGGAAGCGATATCACCGCTCCAGGTAACCGCCGCGTAGCGCTGCTGCCCGGCAAAAGCAGAACGGGTCAGGATAAAAACCCGCTGGTCAGGACTGGTTTTGCGCTGTCCTTCATAAACACTTTTGGAATTTACCAGTGAGAAGGTATTGAGATAGCGAGCAGCTGAGCCAAGTGCCGTTGGCCCGATGCGCAACCGGGTTTCCTCTCTCGACAGGTTGGATTGTATATCCGGCTCCGTGGCGTCCAGCCACCAGGCATCAAAACCGAATTTGAAGAGTTTATCATTAATCAGTTTCCAAAACAGCTCACCGGCGTCCTCATTATAAGGATCGTAAAAGGTCGAAATATAGCCCGGACCGACCCAGTCCCGTTGTCCTTTCTCAACATTGCGGGTATAAAGCCAGCCTTTGTCGTTGAATTTCTTATAATTTTCGGTACCGACATAAAACTTCGGCCAGACAGAAATCATAATATGCGTATGCAACTTATTGTGTAACTCCTCAACCATCGCTGCCGGATCCGGAAAGCGACTGGCATCAAACTCGTGATCACCCCATTTATCTTCTTCCCAATAAAACCAGTCCTGCACAATATTATCCAGTGGAATGTCGCGTTCCCGGAATTCCTTGACAATACCCAGTAACTCGTCCTGGCTTCTGTAACGCTCGCGACATTGCCACAGACCCATCGCCCACTTCGGCAGCATCGTGGCTTTTCCCGTAATCCGGCGATAGCCGCTGATCACATCATCAAGATTTTCACCATTGATAAAGTAATAGTCAATCTGGTCGCCAACTTCCGACCATAAAGACAGTTGATTTTGGGCTGGTTCGGATTCAGGGAAAAGATATTTCAAACCGATAAGACCGCCATTCGGAATCCATTCAATTTTAATTGGATAACGCCTGCCGGCTTCCATGGGTAACTTCAAAATATGCGTCCAGGGCAGCCAGTTCTGGCGCCATTGATCCACCACGAGTTCGCCATCCAGCCAGACTTTGATATAGCTGGAACCATAGAGTCTGAATTTGTAAACGCCGGATTCTGAGCCCTCAATTTCACCGCTCCAGCGGATACTGCCCTGATTGATATTGAATCCTGCGAGATATTCATCATTCACATCGGTAAATTCATGGGCGATTCGCGGTTCCGAACGAATTGTCTGCAAATTTTGAAAATCAGCCGTTTCGAAGTATTCCGTACTGAGACCGCCCTCTGCACCTTCTCTGTCATATAACTTCAATGACGAAATCGGCTGGTAGTTGCGGATATCGCCGAATTTCGTGCGGGAGTTATTATCCCAGAGAATCCCGTAATTTTTGCTGGAAACCAGAAAAGGTACTGCAGCGACGATATTATACTGCCAGAGATCGACATCGTGTCCCTTATAATTCATAATGTCATTCTGATGTTGACCCAGTCCGTAAAACGCTTCGTCTTCGGGTGACTGAAATCGCTGCCGAACATGATAGGTATTTTCCCCCATAACCTTCGCCGCCGTGATGACTTTTCCGCCGTCTTCCAATTCCTGCAGAATCGGATCGCCAGCGGCATTATAAAAAGCAACTGCCCCTGTTTCCCGGTGAATCCTGGCAATAACTTTCGAAGTAGAAATGCTAATGTAATTGTCCTGCTCTTTCACCGTCCAGTTTACCGGCGCCCAATCGCGTTGTTCAATCATCAGGCTGGGGCGCTTTGAGAAAATCTTATCCGGTGCGGCGACAACACGAATGATATCCTCTGTGCAAACCTGTACTTTTAAAATTCCGGGATCGGTGTTTGCTCTTTTTTCCAAACGGATAATCACCCCGTCCTCCCGCTTTTCATATGCACAATTCATCTGTACAACCAACACCAATGCCAACACAATAAACCACAGCTGTTTTCTTCGATTTTTCATTTTTGCCTACTTCCCCCAAATTCCGAATAGAATAATAATTAACTATCCGGGTTTAAAAATTTTCCTCATAATCGAATATATTAAACAGTGTTACCCCTCATGTTCTGAAAGATAAAAATATCCGGATGTGATATCACTCTATCATTACCTTTGATTAATATCAGCCATTTGCTATAAAAAGTAAAACAGTCCGGCGGAAAAATCATCTCATATCTTGGTAATTTTGTTGCACGTAGAATTCTATTCCATAACGGATTTTTCAGGAAGTGATCCACCGAGATATTGCAGATATTCAGATCAGATAATTACTAAAATTTCAGCCCTCATAACTGTTTATTACAACATCCTCACCCAATCGATTATTACTGCGCCGGTGGTTGGACAATTCGTGTTGCACCGGACAATCCATCAATATTTACCCGAGGGTCGAAGGTCGCCTGAAGGGCTGTTGAATGAGCCGTTTTCATCAGTTGCCAGCGGCTTAACTTCACCGGTCCGCTGATCATCTGAGGAGCATTATAATTTTTGATAAAGGTATCGTAAAATTCCGGATCTTTCTGCGGCATTAAAAATGGTTTGGATGCGTTGCCCTCATGATCGACATGGCTGAAATACAGTCGGGATGTCAGTCCGTCCTTGCGTTTGCTGGCAAACACGAACCAGCGGCTGTTTGCTGACCAGCTGTGAAAACTTTCGCTCCGCTCGCTGTTGCAGGAAAGTTTGTGAAATTCATTATTTGTCAAATCCAACAAGTAGAGATCGCTGGAAGTAAAATGAATTGAAAAATACCCGTAATCACTTCCGGTAAACAGAAGATATTTCCCGTCCGGTGATATTTTCGGAAAGGAGATACTCAGCCCGGTTTCTTCAGAACTCAAGACAGTTTCAACATTACCCCAGATATTTGTGGCGGGATCGTAGGCAATGCGCATCAGATCATATTTGACTTGATCATAGACAAGATCAGGCGACAATCCGGGAGCACTGATAAAATACAGATACTTGCCGTCCGGTGACCACTCCGGTGTATTCTCCATGCGTTTTGTCGATACTTTGGGAGAGGTCGTCACTTGCTTTTTTTCCACATCATAAACCATCAGATCTGAAGCAAAATCATGGACATAGATGCTTTTTTCCCGATAGGCATGAAAGGACTGACCGATTTTATTGACAGAAAACGCAATGTGTTTTCCATCCGGATGCCAGGCAGGATAGACTCCCGCAGACATGGTATAATCAGTCCCGGTGTTCACCTTTTCCAGTTTACCGTCTTCAGCAATAATGGTCCCTCCATATTTCCCGCGCATGTGAAACATCATTATATCCGGATTATTTCGGCTGAAGCTGTGGCAGTTCATGCAATTATTATCAGTGGTTCGGTTGGTAAATATCGGGGATTCGTGAAAGTTTTCGAGATTGCGCTGATAAATGCCCATCTCCCACCACAGCACATAGCCGGGATTAATCAGGCGGTAGGCAACGTGGCTGTCAATTTTATCTCCGGCAATTTTATTCTCGATCGTACAGAATTTCTTCCACCCGATGAGCCTGTTTTTCACATAAACATCCAAACATAACACATTACCCGGGTGATTTCTCAATAATCGTTTCCAGCGATTTTTTGGTATTTTCACGATTCCATCGTTTGCCTTAATCTTAATATGCCGGCTCTTCGGACCTTTGGTGTAAATATCGACAAAGATCACTTCTTCCTTTTCATTAATCCGAAAGTTCAGCGGCGCAATATTGGGCGGGATGACAATATCGCTATAGTCGGGTTCGATGATTGGCAGCCGGTCAATGAAGACAGCATCTTCCCCGTCCGGTGCTCCACAACTGAACAGCCCTAACGTAGCCATTACAATTCCAAGAAGAACTGGTGACAGTGATTTAATATTCGCGTTCATCGATACTTCTCGCTTTCAATTCCAGATTGCTCATTTTGGGATTCAAATACCGCAAATAGTACCAGTAGGTATTATTCAGATTTTCTTTAATCAACTGGCTCTGGGCTTTTTTAGGATTCGCTGAATTTTCAAGTAAAATAGTATTGAACCGGATAAAATTTTCAATCGTCGTCTGATTTATCGCATAATCATTAATGTTTATACTTTCAGGAGACAGAATATTGGTCAACAATAAAACTTCTTCGACATGGCGGGGTATCTTTGTATAACCGAAGCGTTCCAGGTCTTTAATACGTTCAAGAAAGGGCTTCAGTTTATCATCAAGCATGTAATAAGCCAGCAGGTACTCCAGTGCCATATGGTTATACGGATTACTTTCCAATAACATATCAAGATCATAGTAAGGTTTATCTTTCATGATGAAGAAATCGGTTTTGGGCTGCAGCAAGCGTTTGAGCGCTATCAGATCATCATCGGTAATCAGGGCTTCGTTCCACAGGTATTTTTGATAATGTTGCGCCCATTTTCGATGCACCAGACTCTTTTCAAGCAAATCCAGAAACATCCTGGAAGCTGGGTACTGACCGTTGATCAGATTCGTCATTGCCAGTCTTTTCAGGATTCTTGGATTGTACTTGAATTTTGTCTGGGCTTCGTACGCCAACTCCTGCGATGCATTGATATGTCCCAGATCAAAATAGAGGTCACTCGCCTGAACACATATCTGGCTGGCAATGATTCTATTGACAAATAGCCCGTCTGTCCCGGCAATCTGCCAGTAGGCAAATAAATTATCCAGCAGTTGACCGGTATGATACAGCGCCCGGTTTACCTGAAAATTGACCATCCAGTCATATTTCTGTATATCCACTGCCACCTTTAACAAATCAATCCATTTTTCTTGTTCAGCCAATTGATCGACCCGAATTTTACTTTGTTCGACCTTATCAAAAGAAATTGTCAATACCCAGCCGCCAATCAACAGAACGATAACAAACTGCAGTACCGGATTGAGCCACCGGGGCAATTTATCCAATCGTTTAAATAATCGACTTAATTTCTCTCCGGCAAACTTCCGATAGATAAAGAGAACTATCAGCAGCACCGGCAGCGCCGCGAACATGAGATACAAACTGGTTGAAAACGTAAATTGAAACGGCGGAAAGAAGAAAATGGCAGGAGTAAGATAGCGGTAGGCTTCATTGAGTGTCATGGAAAAAAAGAACCGTGCCGCAATCAGCGGAACCAACAGGTAGAATGTTGCCAGCATTCCAGCGAAGACATAGCGCTCAGTATCCTGCGTAAACATGAGTTCAAAGATTATACAAAGCACCGTCCAAAACAGGTAAATCCAACCTCCCAACAGATAATAGATGAATATGGAGAGCAGAATCGGGATCAGCCGAAAGCGACTGCTGATTTTCATATAGAACAGGAATAGTGAAACCGCAAGCAGGAATTTTACGGAGATAATCAGGGGATAATGATAACTGTTTTGCTGGATTAGCAGAAAACTGACCGGCAGCATTGCCAGAACGAGTCCCAAGGACGCTGAGCCGCTCTTAACGATTACCCGGTGAATCGCAATGAATAATGCAATGGTAATCAGTGCAATCAGGATCGCCCCAACAATATCGATATACAGAAATTGAAAGAAAAATTGAGCCGCCCATTCGGAAATACCGCCGGGATAACCGAGAAATTCTCGGAAGTACGTTTTATCAAACAGAAAAATCGGCTGATGAAAATGATAGTATAGCGACGATTTGTAAAAAATTTGATAATAGAGTGTCAAAAAGATAAAAAAGAAAAGGTAATAGAGACTGGGTTTGCGGATTATTGCTTTAAATTTCATAATTATCCCAATTTTAAGGTGACACCTGAGATATTAATATAATTATCCTGCGGATTTTATCAATCAGAACTGTATAAAATATTTACTGCTATTTTACATATTACAAGCAATCTGAAAGAAAACCAATGGCTTTGCCTATTATATAGTAGTGACGCTTATTGATCGTAATGATACTGGCTTACCGCCCAGAGTCGGCTAAAATCTCAACCCGTCTGTACATCAATTAATTCTGCGCCGGGCTGGCTCAGATACTGCTGCTGAGTCTGCTTCATACCTTCATAGAACTGAGGCCAGCGAGTCCATAATTCCTGATCACAGGATACCAGGTTTTTACATTGAATGCAGGAATCCATTTTATTGTTAATCGCACACTGGCGTACTTTACATTCCGCCATGCCCGGTTTGAGCAACCCATTCACCGGTTTGCAGTTATAGCAGAAGACTTTCTCCGGATCAAAATCGACCTGGAATCTTTCCTTCCAATTCCAATCTGTGTAAACCTTTTTCTTCAGCTCGACATCATTGGTCATTGTGGCTTTATAAAGTTCACAGCTGTCTTCGCAGGCTATCCCGCAGTACGACCGGGTTTTGGGATCGATCTGTATTGGTTTTTCTATGGCAGTAGAGTCAGCTGTCTGGGCTGACAATTTATCATGCCACATTAACAACGGCAAACATCCCAATCCCACTTTTGTACACTGCTTCAGAAACTGACGACGACTTTCTTTCAAAATCATATCCAATCCCTCCTGTGTATAAACGAATATATTTTGACGATATATACATAGATTTTATCAATATTACAATTGATTTGTTGATAGCATTATGCGACTGTCAAATTTTATTTCGCTTTATTAGGTAAAGGGAGATAATAAATTAATAGAATAGTCTGGGTTGCTGAACTATCCCATTTTCAGAAACTTCCACACCTTCATAAATCAGCAAGGATCGTTTCGTTGCCAAACCACCCTGGTAACCACCCAGAGTAGCATCCGATCGGATAGTGCGATGACATGGAATTACAATGGGAAAGGGATTTGTCGCCAGCGCTGATCCAACCGCCCGGGCGGCGCCTTCAATGCCGAGATGATTGGCAAGTCTTCCATAAGTAGTCACCAGTCCGCGCGGTACGGCAAATTCCGCCAGAATTACCCGACGCTGGAATGGGCTACAGCTTTCAAGCGCCATTGAATCGAGAGTGAATTCGATGGCTTCCCCTTCAAGAAATCTTTGAATATTTTGCCCCAGTTCTTTGACCATTGAATGGGATTGTTGCCTGAAATCCCGAAAAGCAGCTCTGGCGAATATTTCCGATGATTGTTCTTCTTTGGACAGAAATATACGTAAAATTTTGAGTGAATCGTTAACGACTCGCCACATAATGGAAAAATCACCAAAGGGTGATTCAAAACCTGAAATGAACGGTAATTTAATCAATTTTTATTACTCAAATTCCTGAACGAGTCAATAACAAAAACTAATTAATTCAACAGCTTCGATAACTCATCGATCCAGATTTCAATGTCTTCCCTCGACCAGTTATTGAATTTCATCTGTTTACCCTCTCCATACTGCCCGCCAAAAGCGCCGGTTTTTTCCGGCTTAAGATTGAATTTTAGCATCTTCGGTTGGATGTATCTCTGAATCGCAGAATCGATTGCTTCCGCTTTACTCTTTTTGCCACTATTTGCCATCTCGAGGGTCCCGCCGGCTGTGACAAACACGGCAAGTCTTTTTCCGGCTGCATATTTCTTCAAAAATCGTTTCACTCCGGATTTCCACATCCCCGCAACAATTGAAGTTCCGACGATAAAGTAATCAAAATCATCCAGGGATTTTTTCACTGATTGATCCAGTTTATAAGATGATACAACGACCGAATGCCCATACTTTTCGGTCAGAAGCCGGCTCATGGTTTCAGCGGTAAGTCTGGTTTTCCCGTAACGAGTTCCGTAAATGATTAATACTTTCATTTTCAATCCTATCCAAATTGAATGATCAGAATATTGTGTGCTTCAGTCCGATAAAGGTCTGGATTTCGCGGGTTTTAAGTACCCAGGCATCATTGGTTGTATCAATATCTCTTCTGCCCTGTGAATATTGTGTTTCGATAAACAGGGCGTTTTCCCCAAAAATCCAATGGATCCCGCCACCCAGCAGAAATCCATAATTATACCGGTCTATTTCTCCGGTCATATCCACCGCCACATCACCATCCGGCGTATTGTAGTATTTTCTGCCTGATTTCAGGTTGTATTCTCCAAACACACCACCAAGGATATACGGTCGCAGTGGTTTGGCACCAAAGGAGTAGTGCAACGTTAACGGCGTATTGAAATACATAAGATTCGTTACGGCAGTAATATTGTCCTGTCCCTCAATGGTAAAATTGGCTCCTTTATTCAGAAGCAGCGTTCCCAGGTTCAGCGAAAAATTGTCTTCTGCCTGATATTCGAAAACAGTGCCGAAACCAAAGTTATTATCATTGGTCATTGTCAATAATCCTCGGGGGATCGACTGTAATGTCGAGACGTTCAAACCACCAATTATCCCGATATTCACCTGGGCTTTTATAACGGTACTCACGAGAACAATCACGAAAATACATCGAATTCTCATGTTGACCTCCTCGTATTAAAAGTTGCTATACAATCGGTTAAAACAGAGAATAGATGAAGGGGGCAATGGCAGAGCCTTCCGTCAGGACAATGATAAATCCCAGCAGTAATAGAAAAAAAACAATCGGTCCGAGCCACCATTTTTTGCGGACTTTGAGAAAATCCCAGAACTCGGTCAGAATTGATAATTTACTCATCCAAACTCCTTCAGGGCTTATGCCTAATCATTAAAATTGTTTCTCGTATCGATCCGTATCTGTTGAATTCGCATCCCGATAATTCCAGTAGGATGGTGCCGTCTTATCCCAGTGTAAATCCAGAAACTGTTTGCCGAAGAGTCTCGAGATTAAACCAATCGGCGTGAAGATAATATAGAATAAAACACTTAGAATAACACGGCTCATGATCCAGCCCATAATCACCGCGAATCCCATCCAGATAAAATACAGCGGTTTCAGAATAACCGGGATACCGATACCGGTCACGATCAGAAATGCGCTGATCAACCATAAATATTTATAAACGGTTTTGTCTTTCCAAAAGAGTACGATGCCTAAAATAACCAACACGATTCCGACGGTAATCGCAAATTTGCGAATATCCTTTTTATCCCTTTTGATATTTCTAAACTCTTCAAGCATATCAATCCAGAGTAAATTCTTTGCGCCAGTTTGTATCGATAGCCAGGGGTTTCTGATCTTTTTTTGCCAACAAATAATTGCCCAGGATCAGGTAATCCATCTCCGTCCGCATGAAACAGAGATAGGCATCCTCCGGCGTACAGACAATCGGTTCCCCCCGGACATTGAAGGAGGTATTGACAATCACCGCACAACCCTGTTTTTCATAAAAGGCTGAAATCATGCGATGGTAAAGCGGATTGGTTCTTTGATCCACCGATTGAATCCGGGCTGAATAGTCCACATGGGTAATTGCCGGGATATCCGAGCGAACCACATTCAGTTTTGCCAGACCGAAATAATCGCGCTGTTCATTGCTCATTGCAATTTGACGGTCCTTCTTCACAAACGCCACCAGCAGCATATAAGGGCTGGGGCGGTCAATTTCAAAGTAGTCGGATATTTTTTCCGATAAAACCGACGGAGCGAAAGGACGAAAGCTTTCACGATATTTGATTTTCAGGTTCATTGTCCGCTGCATTTCCGGTGAACGTGCGTCGCCAATAATCGAGCGGGCGCCAAGTGCCCGGGGTCCAAACTCCATTCGCCCCTGAAACCAGCCGATGACATTTTCAGCTGCGATCAGCTCAGCGATTTTATCTGAAATTTCAGCATCCTCCAACCGGGCAAACAAATAGTCATTTTTTGTAAGAAAATCCTCAATCTCATCAGCACTGAATTCGGGTCCCAGATAAGCGCCCCGCATTGTATCGGTTTGATTATCCGCTTGTCGCTGATTGCCGAGATACTGATACCAGGTAAAGAGCGCCGCACCCAGGGCACCACCGGCATCGCCGGCGGCGGGTTGGATCCAGATATCATCAAACAGACCGGTTCTCAGCAGTTCGCCGTTAGCGACACAATTCAGCGCGACACCACCGGCAAGACAGAGCTTTCTCATACCGGTCTCTTGTTTGACGTGTTTCGCCATTTTCAGAACGACTTCTTCAATAACCTCCTGAACCGAACGCGCCAGGTCCATATCTCTCTGGGTCAGCTGGCTTTCCGGTTTACGAGGTAATCCGCCAAACAGGTTGTGGAATTTTGCATTGGTCATAGTCAGACCGGCACAATAATCGAAATACGTCATGTTCATCTTAAATGAACCATCATCTTTGACATCAATCAGATGCTGGTAGATCAGGTCTTTGTACTGCGGCTCCCCATAAGGCGCCAGTCCCATAACCTTATACTCGCCGGAATTAACCCGAAATCCGGTATAATAGGTAAAGGCAGAATAGAGCAATCCAAGCGAATGGGGAAAATGAATATCGGCGCTGATCTGCACCCGATTAGCTTCACCGATGCCGTAGCTGGTGGTTGACCATTCCCCGACACCGTCCATTGTAATAAATGCCGATTCTTTGAAAGGAGACGGAAAGAACGCAGACGCCGCATGGGATTCGTGGTGTTCCGGCATAATGATTTTCCCGCTGCAGCCGAGTTCTTCTTTGATAAGGTCTTTCAGCCAGAGTTTCTTCTTCACCCACAGTGGCATGGCTTTCAGAAATGACCGGATTCCCAAAGGTGCAAACGCCAGGTAAGTCTCGAGAATGCGCTCAAATTTCAGAAATGGTTTTTCATAAAATGCAATATAATCCAATTCGTCGCTTTTTATGCTGGCAGCCTGCAGACAATAATTGATGGCATTGCTGGGAAAAGAGTGATCATGTTTAATCCGGGTAAAGCGCTCTTCCTGGGCAGCGGCGATAATTGCGCCATCCCGAACCAGACAGGCAGCGCTGTCATGGTAATAGCACGATATTCCCAGAATGTTCATTTTCGACTTCTACTCTTTTTAAAATCTGACTTCATATTATACTGACAAGCTTAAGTTCATTGTAAGCTTTGACGGAATTTTTTAAGTTGCTCAATTCCCGGATCGTTTGGGAATGACTCCTGATATATTCTAAGATATTTATCACCATTGGAGATATCCGAAACTCCGTAATAGGCACGCACCAGATTAAACAGAACCTGTCGGTCTTTCGAATCCAATTCGAAGGAACAGGTAAGATAAGTAAGCCCTTCCCTTAATTTATTCAGCGGTAGATAGGTTTGTCCAAGCCATTTATAAATGTAGGCTGATTGACTGAATTTTACCGCATCCTGCATGAGTTGATTTGCTTTTTCGTAGTTTTGGGTTTTTAACAACAAATTAAGTGCATTTTCATAAACCATATCCATCGTCGGAATAATATAAATCAGGGATTTATATTCCGCCAGCGCTCTATCAAAATCCCCGTTTTTCTCGTAAAATTCTCCCAAATCCAGGTGTCCGACCTGAATACTGTACTTTGCATCAGTGCAGGCTGCCAGTGCAATTGAGTCAAGTTTATTCTGCGGTGTAAAATGATTTAACAAATAGCTCCCGGTGATCGTGCTGAATTTATCTTTGACGAAGGGCCAACCGCTTTTCAAATTTTCGGTCACCAGACCGGCATAAATCTGATCCAGCTCCGTATAGCCCCAGCGAGGCATAAAGTCAGCGGCTGGATTTTCGATATAATTAGACCATTGCGCATCAACCATTCCGGTTTGATACATTGTTTTATAAAATGCCTCCGCCATTAAAAAATAACCGGCATAGGTCGGATGGACATGTTCAAGAATGATGTTATTGCCGATCAAGCCATGCGGCGACACTTTGCTGAAATAGTCGAACATCGGGACCACCGGCAGCCGATATTTTTCCCCGAGATGGTGGATGATATCATTAAAGGCTTCCGGCGCCCGGAACCTGACCGGATCCAAATCTTTCGCTTTCAGGTACATCTTCCGGGCTTCAGCGTATTTTCCCTCGTTTTCCAGACTGCGAGCTTCCTGAAATACCGCTCCCGCCATCGGCAAACTATCGGCAGAGATCGAATCAAAAGGCTTCCGGTCGCGAATATTGGAAACCAGATCACTCAGAACCAGAGAGACTTCAGCCTTTTGACATTTCCGGATGATTCCTTCCATGTTCTCTTCAAACTGGTCCAAACCCGCCTGATATTGACGACTTCCCAAAGGTATATACGTCTTGGCTTTAAATTCCGCATCGACCTGTTGACCGGATTCCGGGCTATTTATCATTTTCCTGAAACCGGAACCGATGACATTCCGGAACAATATATAGGACTTATAGCGCTGCAATCCAAGCAACAATCTGACCATTTTTCGATGATTTCCTAAAGAAACCTTGGCAGCCGGTCCGAACGGTCCATAAAATTCATTATGCCCGGCATAGATTAAAATCACGTCCGGGGATTGCTGTAGAATTTCATCCATGAAATCCAGGAGGGCGTAACTATTGAGAGACGTGATCGCGGTATTGACAACTTCAATATGTTTTGTCGGGAATGTTTCCATCAAATATCTTTGCAGGATTCGGGGAAACGTGACATTATCGCCGAATGGAAAGCCCGCCGTTGTGGAAGCCCCGAGGACAAAAATCCGATAACCGTTTCCCGGTTTTATTTTCAGGAACATGTCTTTTTTCGGCTTGGGATCGTACCCTTCGCCAAAATAATAAAAATATCTTTGTCCGATATTTAAATTGATCCTGTAAAATTTTGATGATTCATCCGGTGCAGTTTCAAACAGCCGGGAATTGCCGCCATAGTCAGCAATTCTTAACCCAACTTCCAGAAAGACTAAAAGGATTATAAAAATTCCTACCAGAACCAGGCTAAAAGCAATTTTTTTAGTGACGGTTAATTGGGATTGTTTCGTTTCCACGGTCTTGCTATTTGGCGATTTATACTGATTCAGAGGCATAATCAGTCGTTAAATTAATTAGGATATTATCAGTTACAACAGCTTATTTACAGATAAAGAAGATTCTAAGAGCATTTTTCAATTTCCATCCCTAGTTGATTAAAACCATCTTTTTTATAAGGACCTGTCCATCCACATCAAGGTGGTAAAAATAAATCCCGCTGGCGTAATTATCACTATGAAATTCTACTGTATATACACCTGCGTCCTGAATTTTATCAACAAGCACAGCCTGCTGTTGACCGAAAATATTATAGACTTTCAATTTCACCCTGGTCTTTTTACTGATACTATAGACAATCGTGGTCGCCGGATTAAAGGGATTGGGATAGTTTTGCTCCAGCGAAAACTCCGCAAGATAGTTCTGATCAGATTCATCATTCATAATGCCTGAGCCAATTCTCTCAAAATTGGCACCCATGGTTTTGTCATCCGTAAGCATAATATTAATTGAATCGGATATCGGCACACCCGGATCAGTCCATCCAGCAAAACGATAGCCATCAGCGGGAATCGCAATAAGATTCACCGGAATATCTTCAAAATAGACACCCGACCAGGGATAGCCCTGAATTTCAACGGTGTTAATCCTGATCTTGCCACCACCCCCGGGAACGTCAAGCATTAATTCATGATCTTGCCCCAGCCCAAAATACTGGTGCATCTGTTCTCTCACCACATCAGGACGCTGGCGAATGAATTCACGCAAATATTCAACATTGTCGTACCAATCGGCAGGATCTGTCCGCCATCGGTTGGCAGCTCCGGGAATTTCCTCCTCAATGACCGACACAAGCGAATCCAGTACAGAAATAACATGCTGAGGTTCAAAAAGCGTATTCAGAAGATCAGATAAGTGATTAATAAAATATTCCTTATAATTCTGATTCTCCAATAAACGGCTGATAAACTGATTGTTCCAGTAAGTTCCGGTTGTTTCATCATAGTAAGAAAACCCATCCCACGACATATCGGTATATGCCCGATCCATGTCCCAGATAGTCCATTGCCAACGGCTACCGGGGCGCTGATTTTTCACGGCTGTGACGCCATAATACCAGCTGCGGTACTGGGTGGCATGCCCGAAAGCGTGCAGGGTGGTATAGTTATCAAGATCGATCCGTCTGCCGGCTTCCGCCAGCATTTCATCGCTATCAAAAGAATTATCTTCAAAAAATCCAAGCAGATTAGACCAATCAATATCCGATCCATAACTGATTTCCCAATACGTGTTTCTGTATCGGATCAAATCAACATCAGATTCAAAACCATAATCCCATGCAAAGTATTCGTTCACATTTTCCCGGACATTGTAGATACCCCAGAAATCATTATTGAGATAAAGAACTGCAAAATTGCTGTGGGAAACCAGAAATCCTGCCTGCCGCCATAATTCCGTAATCAGGGGATCCCGCAAAAGTGTTCCCTGGTTCTGTTGAAGGTCTTCATCATAGCCCGCCCGCAAGACTATATTCTGAAAGGTATTCAGCGGAGAATTTTCAAAAAGTTTATATTCCAATCGCTCAGCGCCATAGCCATTTCTGAAAAAAAGGCGAAAAGATTTTTTGGGCATCGTCACCGAAGAACTCCCCTGAATCCGGATGCCGGCATCAATATCAAACTGCAGAGTGTCATCTTTAAAATACTGCACATTCACTTTGCGTTCCCAGTCCCGCCCACTCTTTTTGTAATTTTTATAAATCCCAATTTCATCATCAAACAGGTTCGCCGGGTCGGTGACTATCGACAGCACCGGCAATGTATGTTCCTGCTGAATGAAAAAATGCCGGGTCACAATCGCACTCGGCGCATATTGATCCCGGATACTGCTTGCCCGCAAGACAACCGAGTTTTGAATGATAAAATGGCTACTGTACAACGACGAATTTTCGTCCGGATCGGAACCGTCGAGTGTGTAATAAATCTGATCTGCCGGATTTGCCGGTGTGATATTTATCGCAACCGCCCCCTCAAAAAAGCCGGAAGCTTCGGCAATCATCGGAGGATTACTGACACCTATATATCCCGGAAAATTTGACTCTGCTGGTGTCGCTGGCACAAAATACTGCCAGCTGCCGCTTCCGTCGGGATACTGCCCAAAAGAGATATCGGTGTATTGAGTGGCAAAGGTCAGGCTGTCCAGGATCGTTGTTCCGTTGCGATCGACCAGCAGAACACTCTCCGAATCCCGGGACAGTTTAAAATCCAAATGCAGCGGTCCCTGCTCAATTTCTGAATCAGCCCAGAGCAGCAGAAATCCAGCCGATGCGATGGTCGTTACAGCTGCGTGACCGGAGGGAATTTGATACTTGGTCAAATTTGACGGATTGTCACTGATATAATATCCCGCCATATCGATCGGCGTTGTACCGGAATTATAAATCTCAATCCAATCATCATAATCCCCGGCATCATCCGCAATAACAGCCACATTCGATGCCATAAATTCATTGATAAAAAGCTGGCTTTGTGCCGACAGGGAGAGTTCTGTCTGCAAAATTATCCATACCATTGCAAATATTATCCATTGGATTTTTCGCTTATCCTGAAGATTCATTTTCGTAGCTGGTTTCAATTTATTCTCTTCGAGCGTCAAGCTGCGCTGTTCCTAAACGACGATTCCCTTCCCCGATTCTGAAAAAACTGCGCATATATCCAAAAGAATTTGCATGGGAAACCGGCGATTTGACCGGATTCATCAAGGCTTTTATTTTTTTACGAGATTTTTGTTCGAAAGCGCGACCACGGCATCCAGTTCAAATAGTAGCTCCTTGCGGCAGATATCGGCGATAACAATTACAGAAGGAATATTTTCCAGTCCCCACTCTTCCATAACCTTGTAAAACACCGTCACATCCCCGGGGCGTTTCAGGAAAACCGTAGCTTCGCAAATATCTGTCATTGCCGCGCCACCCTTTTCGACCAGTGCCGCCACCACTTCAAGGGTTTTATGAATCTGCTTGCCCGCATTACCCGGATAGAGACTCTTGCCAGCCTCGTCAATGGCGGCGGTTCCAGACAACATGATATGGGTGATATCATTCTCTCTGATTTGGGTCGCTCGTGAAAATGCCGAGCCGTAGCGAAAGGGCGAATTCTGCCTTAAACCGGTTTCATGTTTTATCATTATATTATTGGATGAACCCGGGATAATTGCCAGGACATCCATCACCGCCGCGGCTCCCAGCGGATTTTCACCCATAATACCGGTACTGGCGGGCAGATAGATATTTTCTGCTTCTGCCGGTTTTTCCGCAGTCGGGATTAATTGAAATTGCCGGTATTTTTCGTTACGGGCAACATTGAACTCATCGTACCAATCGAGAATATCTTTCAGGTAAATCCAGGTGCGGACGACATTCGAATAGCTGGCACCCCGCTCCATGAGCAGGGCTTCCGTCAGTTCAAACATGCGCTTCGCCTGCTCGCTGCGATCTTCGGAATTATCGCCATCCGCCGAAATCCCATGAATATTCTGAAGCATGAGATAGGTTGTTCCGTTTTTCTGCCAGCCCCTGCCAATGGGAACATCCTTGTGATGAATCGTCCAGACGTCGTCACCGATTTTACTCGGATCGATGGCTCGCAGCTGAATCCCGGCAAAACCATCTCCCCAGTAGGGATTTCCCTGAATGTAGGTAAACGGAAGTTTCTGATGAGACTGAAAATTTGACAGGACTGCGTTCCGGGTGGTGACAATTTCATTTTGTATCTTGATACTGCCAAAAAGCCGGTCGTGTACAATTTTCATATTATCGTGAGCAAGAATTTCTACTACCTGCTGATAAATTTTTCGGCAAACTTCCACCGGGTCTGCCTGCGTATCCGTCACCGATGCCGTCAGGTAAGCCTGGTGACCACCAATCATTGTCTCCGTAATTACATAGGAATCACCGCGGTGAATCACTCGTTTTCCCATTTAATACCCTTTTCAAAATCGTCGTACTACTGTAAACCGACTACTATAACTACTACTATTAAGAAGGAGCAGCTTGCCATTTGCTACCCGGTACTTCTTTTTCTTTATTTTTTACCCGGTGTTGAACTTTCGGATCGAGGTTTGCCTTAACAACCTTTTCGCTATTAAATGCCACTTTAGTGATCCGCCGCCAGTTAACGGGGAAAGCTTTTTTCATTATTTCCGGAACATTATATGTCAGTAAATATGACTGGTAAAATTCCGGGTTTTTTTGAGGAAGAACAAACGGTTTGCTGACCCTGCCATCCCGATCAATATAGCTATAATGCGGTCTGGCTGCTACACCATCATCACGCTTGCTGCTGAACACAAACCAGCGACTGTTGCTCGACCAGGAATGAAATGTTTCCGGTCGCTCCGTGTTGATTGGCGGATCAACTATCTGCATGGTTTCAAGGTTCAGTAAATAAATATCACTGCTTGACAGATAGATCGGAAAATTACTGTAATCGGTACTGCAAAAGAGCAGGAATCTGCCGTCGGGAGAAACCCTGGGCATGGTTACACTTTTACCCGTTTTTGAGGCATCGATCAGAATTTCCACATCCCCCCAGGTATCGCTTTCGACATCAAAAGGAATACGAGCCAGAT
Organism: uncultured bacterium; assembly: GCA_964605705.1. GTDB lineage: Bacteria > Fidelibacterota > UBA2242 > UBA2242 > UBA2242 > CAZSDW01. Next base: position 90,313 of record CAZSDW010000004.1, on the reverse strand, counting down.
CGTAACGGATCTGATCCCATTGCAGATCGCTGGACCCTTCAGTAAAAAAATTCTCCAATGGCTTGGTCCTGCAAAAATAGAGGTAATTGCCCGCCGGTGACCAGCAGGGAAACGTTTCCATATATTCATCACCGGAAATCTTCGGCGAGCTGGTCACCATATTTTGCTTAATGTCATAAACAATGATATCCGAAGCCATATCCAAAACATCCCGCGGCTCGCCGGTCGCATGAAAAAACAGAATCAGCTTGTTGACCGATAAGGCAATCAAATTTTTATTGGGATGCCAGGAAGGATATGCGCCGGCTTTGTTGAATTCCGTACTGGTATTGACCTTCTTCAGTTCACCGTCATGCAGCAACATCATACCGCTGGCTTCACCGCCGCGCATGTGAAACAGCATATCATCCGGATCATTGCCGCAGACATTATGGCAATTCATACAGTTCCCATCGGTTACCTTATTGGTCAACAGGGGGCGCTCCTGAAAGGTTTCGACGTTCCGTTCATAAATTCCCATCTTCTTCCAGTAATTATAAGCACAACCAATCAGCCGATAAGCCAGATAGGCATCCACTTCCTCTTCGGCAATCGGATTGATAATGGTCTGGAAACGGCGCCATTTTCCATCATCATTCAGGGTGGCAATATCGATATTTAAATCGTTGCCGCGATTCTTTTGCAGCAGGCGCTTCCAGGCATGCATGGGAATGATAATATCCGGCGATTTCCCAATAATTGTAATCTCTTTCCCCTCAGTTGAGGAAATTCTTACCAGGTATTTTTTCGCTGTCTCCTGAATGGCAAAATTCAACGGGGCAATATTCGGCGGGATCGTTACATTGACATAATCCGGGTAGAGTTGGGGTAATTCATCCACTTGAGCAACGTTCTCCAGGTCAATATCGGCACAGGAGAAAAGCCCGATCGCGACAATCAGTAAGATCAGCCCTAATCGGCAATGTATCCTATTAAATCTTCTGCTACTCATTTGAAGGCCTCAAATTATATAGTGCATAGTACCAGTATGTATCCCCGAATTCCTGTTTTAAACGCTGTTGCGCCCGCCATTTATCTCCCTTATAATCGACGAGGATTTTTTTAACTTTATTAAATTCTTTGATAGTTTTCTGAATAGCCAAAAAGTTACCCGGAATCGGGGCGGTCTCTTCTTTGGTTTCCGTCATGTAGATCAGCATAGCTTCATCAAAATATCGCGGGATTTCATCGGCTTTATAACGCGAAAATTTCCTGAAAGATTCCATCAATCTATGAATATCGCCCTGCAGCAGGTAGCTTGCCAGCAGATATTCAAATGCCATCTGATTATCCGGATTCTGGATCAGGATTTGCTCCAGATCATAATCGGACATGTTAATCATGACAATAAAATCTGCATTGGGCATCATTGATCTGATTTTGGACAAGCGGGAATCCCCGGCAATCAGCGAATCATTCTCAAGATATTGATAGTATCGGTCAGTCCAGCCCCGAAACAACAGCGATTTGTCCAGAATTCGCAAACACTTGCGACAGGCTTCCTTCTCTCCCTTGAGCAGGGTAATTTCCGCCAGCCGCTTGAGATTTCTGGGATTTTCTCCATTTAGTGTAATTGCCTCCCGTACCCAATGATCGGCTTCATTCAGGTGTCCCATTTCAAAAAAGATATCACTTCGGATTATTGGGAACGCATTTCGATATTCCCGGGACATGAACAGACCACCGACACCATAATACTGAGGAAATGAAAACATCTCATTTAACAGCTTCCCCTGATGAAACAATGCCCGGTTTACCATACAGGCTGTGGTTTCGTTCTGAACCCCGTACTTTCGGGCAGTTTTCAGCAATGCACCCCATTGACCGGTTTCGGCAAAATAATTAATCTTTAAATAGCTAAAAAACAATTCATTAAAACTTACGACGGATACCAGTGTTCCCAAGCCTATAATTACCACAGTATCAACCGTCAGTCGATATATACCACTGTAGATCCTCTGGATTGCTTTTTTAAAAAGCGGTATCCCGGATATCAGACTTACCGTTCCATCGGGGAAAAACCGTAATCGAAGACCAAGACCAAGCAGTAGCAGAGGATGATACAAGTATAAAACATAGGGCATTGCTACAGGCTTATAGACCAGGTCAAAGGGTAGCAGGTATGTATAGGCTTGCTTGACAGTCACCATGAAGAAAATCGTCGATGCCAGATAAGGGATAAGACCTGCCACAATAATGATCGCCACGGAACTGATGAAATCACCACGTACCAGCAATTCATACAAGAGACATAATCCTGCAAACAAAAGAAATGGTCCGCCAATGATATAATAGAGAACCATCGCCGATCCGATAAATAAAATCACCCGGGTTACAGTCTTTTTCGGTTTAAAATTCATATAGACCGATGCGGCTGCCAGTGCCAGCAAATACCCTAGACTGAGATTCAGAGTATGCTCATAATTGTTGTGAATCCCAATCAGCAAAATTACCGGTAACAGATGTAAAATATTGAGCCGTTCCTTCAGGGATTTTTGATGTTCATTAACTATTGCCTGAATCATCCGGATTGTCGATAAAGACACGAATCCAGCGACCAAAGTAATCACCAGCGCTCCCGCCCATGAAAAATAGAAGAACTGTGATAAAAATGCGGACAGGTAATCGGTCAGCCCGCCGGGATAAGTAAAAAAATCCCGGAAAAAATTCCATGATAAATAAAAAACAGGTTCCTGTTGCTGATAATACAGTCTCGGATTAATTCTCAGCCAGATATAGAGAAAAAACAGGAGCAGAATCAGCAGATCACGCCAGCCCTTCAGCCGGTCAAGAGATTGGATTGTTGGTTTGTTTTTAGCCATCATCACACTATCTATTTAATATTTTCCATCCTTCTCTCTGAAAAATTTACTTTGCCCAAACACCGGCTTCCATCAGTACAGATGGCAGAAATTCGCGAACGATTGGTGGGATTGTATCTATTAACACTGACAATAATTTTTAACTGCTGCAATATAATATTTATTCTGCCTATTTGCAAAAATTTAGACTTTCAAATAATAGTCTTGATAAAGAAAAAATATTTCAATTGTGCCGTTTAATCGGCAGGCGCTTCAAGACTCCTTTTCAGATATTTAGTATAGTCGGAATTTCGGTCGATCCGTTTTAATTTTTCATAATATTTCCGCGCCATCGGTCGATTGTTCAGGTCTAAATAAACCCGGGATAAATTGAACAGCAGCTGGACATCGAATTGCTGCTGTTTCACGGCTTTTTCCAGATAAGCGATCGCCCGGTTTGGATCACCGTTTTTCAAATATATTTGCCCACACCATTTATTCGCATAAAAATTATCATCAAACTTCAGTGATTCCAGAAGAGTCGCCAGGGCTTCGTCATATCGGTCCAGTTTCATCAGCAATTCGGCAGCCTTTTCATAAAAAATGGCTTCATAAGGAACTATATAGATCAGGGCTTTATACTCATGATAAGCAGATTCATAATCTTTCCGGTCGATATAATAGCTTGCCAAATTCACATGACCAATTTCCAGTGACACATCTTCCCTGGTCAAAATTTCATAGGCGATGGATTCCTCTATCGAGCTGGGATGATAGTTGTCCAGCGTGCAGTTCCGTGCCGATTTCGGCTGGAACGGCCAGCTGCCTTTCAGATAGCGGATACTGATCTCCGCCGCCAGCGTATCCAGACGGGTAATACCCCAATTTCGACAATAATCTTCACTGGATTTGATCAGGTCGGCATTCCAACTGTCGGCAATAAAATGGTGCTCACGCATACAATCGAAAAAGGCATCCGCCATGATAAAATAGCCCTGAATGTTCGGATGCAGATGGTCCACTGTCAGATTGTCGCCAATCAAGCCATTGGGCGAATTTACTTCGAAACAGCGTTTCATCGGTACCACCGGCACATGCAGTTTATCGGAAACATTGTGAATGATTTCATTAAATTCTTCCGCGGCTCGAAAGCGTACCGCATCCAGGTCTTTTGCCCGATAATAAGCTGCCCTGGCATCATCATATTTTTCCTGTTTTTGAAGGTCCTCGGCATACTCAAAAACCGTTGAAGCAGCCGGCAGTTGATCAAGTTGAACCGACTCAAAGGGCTTCACGTCTTTAATATTACTGATAAGTTCACTGGTTATGACAGACACGCCCGCCTTTTGCGCCTTTTCAATAATTTCACGCAGATTAGCTTCAAATTGCTGCTTGCCCAATTCATATATTCGGCTTTTATAGGGAATCACTGTATCGGAAACGATACGCTCCATCAAAGTAGCGGTTTCCAAATCCTGCCGGTTTCCGGTTTTGGTCTTTCCCGACATTCGGCGCAATCGCCCGACGACATCACGGACCAGAAGAAAAGTCCGAAATCGTTCCATCTTCAGATAGGCTTTGACCACTCCCCGATTCCTGCCAAGCGACTCCATGGATGCGACGCCCATGGCACCATAGAACTCGTTATGTCCGGCATAAATCAAAATCGCATCCGCGTCGTTCGCCAGCACTTCATCCATAAAATCCAGGACTGTGTAGCTATTAATCGCCGACATTCCCACATTGATAACCTCGATGGTTCTATCAGGAAACGCATCCGCCAGCCGAAAATGCAAAATCCTCGAGAACATAACATTGTTCCCGAATGGAAATCCTGCCGTTGTCGATCCGCCCATCACAAAAATACGATACCCGTTTGCCGGCTTTTTTTTCAGCACCAGATCTTTTTGGGGCGTCGGCAGCGTGGACTGCATAAAGAAATATCGCCTGCCAACATTGCGATTGATCATCCTGTATTGGGATACTTCTGCCGGTGCCTGGATAAACAAATCAGTATTCCCGCCATAATTAAACAGATCGAGCAGGGCTTCAAAAAGCAGCAGCAGCAGAAAGGGCAGCAAAACCATAATAGCCACAAAAACACGCCGCTTTTCTTGACTCACCTGTGGTTTTTCAGCAACGGTTTCAATATCCGGAGTCCGGAGACTTTTTTTATCATCCGTTTTTGGCATTGATTTCTTTTTAGCGGTCATTCTTATCTGCTATTTTTTGACAATTTCCCGCAAATACTGACACAAGTCTAAAGCTAAGCTTGTATCTGTATTTGGCAAGCCTGGGATTGCAGAATTATGCTAATATCAGGATATTATCCGATTGAAATATTTTATCAGGGACCGTGAGCAGTTTTTAGAATTTTCCGACAGACTACCGCTTTTAATCCAGATCCAGAAAATAAGCCGGAGCACTCGCCAGCCCGACGGCAACTTTATAGACTCTTTTAGCAGTGGAATTACGAATATACAGATAGGTTCCGCTGCCCCAGATAATCTCGTTAGCCGTTGGCGACAGGATATCAGTATAAAGTGGTTCCATGTCACCGTTGGAATGAATAATCAGAATGGGATTCACATGATCCGTTCCCACATATACATCCCCGTTTTCCGACACAATAATACCGTTAAGTGCAGAACCGGCATACTCACCGGTATTAGCCCAATTAGCAACTACCGGGATATTTGCGCCAAGCTGACCATCGGATGATAATATTTTATTTTTCCAGATTCCAACCGTCGTACCATCCGCAGCGGTTCCGGCAACATAAAGCGTATCACCGGCGACCCGCAAAGCGATAATGTTAAAACCATCATAGCCGGACAGAGTAGTAATAACCGTGTCCGGATTTACAACGTACAATCCCTCACCCCCGGCAAACATATTGCCATTAACATCATAATCAATATACGGGGTTTTAGCGGGCATTGTCGTATATTCATCTGCCGCCATGCTGTCCGCGGTAATGTGGTGAATAATATACAACTTGCTGTTTTTTGAATGAGCCATCATTATTTCTTTGTCCGGTGTTATTCGTAAGGTTGTGGCTTTTTTTATAGCATCCTTGACGTTCTTAACATCGGTCACAAAATAAGTGCTCCTTATACCATCAGGCGTCGTTTTAATAATTGAATATGAAAATTGCTCGAGACCGTAGATATTCTGATCGGCGTCCAGGCAAAATGTCAAAATTGTCTCAGTATCAACGTATCGACCATATTCACTTGTCACCTCGGTAATCTCATATCCATCTTTTTCCGCGATCACCCACGCTCCCGGCACATTAACGGCGAAGCGCAAGCCACTGCCGGTTATTGTAGGTCTGTAAATAGTAATGGTATCAGCTGTTGCTCTCTTCTGGTGCGCGATCTGTCCGTTAATATAAACGACATTGGTATCCAGCGCCGGATAAAAATTTTCACCGACAATTTTAATCTCAAGCACACCGGGTAAAGCGACATCAGCCGGGACTATTTCAGTGATCACCGGATCATCACGATCGGTAGGAACCGGTTTCAGAATCGGATCGGGTCCCTCATATTCACAATTGATTAGCAACATCAAAGTGATGCCAAGCAAAATTGATACGATCAACTGTTGTCTATTGTATTTCATAACTGGTCTCCTCCTGACTTATAATGAAAACCGGATAGTAATACGTTGAACATTACCAAACAATTCAAAAGGGGAATAGGCATAATCGACCTTCCATCCAAACTGCGCTATACCAATACCAAATGAAACATTATCCAGTGAATTATTCAGGATATATCCAGTTCGGATATAGATGGCATCCCACATTTCATAATTCAAACCAAACTTCAGCTGCTCAGGATGGGAACGAGGATGAACGGCGTCCAGGGAAAATCGCAGCGATTGCCCCGGCGGACGGTTTGTCAGCAGTTCCATCAGATCCATGGAGATTCCAATCGCAAAGGTCAGGGGTAACTGGAAACTCTCCTGTTCAAACTGAATTTCATCTGAGTAGTTGCGAACTGCCATCCCAAAAGCAATATCTTTAAATCCGGTCTTGTAGAGCGTCCCAAAATCCACCGCCCAGGTGCCGGCGATATTCTTCTTTAATGCCATTTCACCGTCCAGAGTTAAGGGAACAACACTTCTGCCCAGATACTGATAAGTGGATTTGACCTGTCCGCCAACACTGAACCTGTCCGAAAGTGCCTTAGAATAACCGACGCCCAGCGCAAAGGCGCTTGGATTCATCACTTCGGTGTCAATATAGCCCTTGTCATTACCCCAGACCAGAGTGCCTTGGACATTGCCATAATCCACCGACACCAGGCTCAATCCCAAAACACCATATCGACCCCCAAACGGATTAATCGCCATACTGAGTGCGTTATATCTGATATCCGCAATCCAGGTATTTAAAGAGAATGTGACATCAACCATATCATCCATTCTCGCCATCCCCGCCGGATTAAAAAAGAGAGAGCTTGAATTGGCTTCGACGGCAGTCATGGCTTCTCCGGTTGCTGCTGCCCTGGCGTCCGATGTAACACTCAGAAACTGGAACCCGGTTTGTGCCCACTTCACATTCGCCGGGAACAATGATCCCATCAGCACCAGCCAGATAATGAATAATCGTATGTACTTATTCATAATGTATATCTCCTAATCTTTGTCTCCATTATTGCTCCTCGATCACCGTGACGACCAGTGTTTCCAAACCACTGGTCTCTGTTGGTGTAAACCGAACCAGGTACGCACCCTGCTGCAGAATAAAACTGTTCCTGCCCCTGATTTTCGGAACGACATACTGCTCACCCGTGCCAGCAATCTCAACAAATTCCGAACAACCGGCGATAGTTTCCAGATCCATCTGAGAAATTGAGGTTGTGGTAATCGCTGCCGCTTTGCGGGTCAGTATTTCGGTTTTGATATAACTGTGCAGATTCTCGGCATTAAAGATTATACTGCTGTAGAAATGCACGGTCCCGCTGGTCTGTCCCGCCGGCGGGATATACTCATACAGCAGATAACAAGTGGCATCGCCGGGATAACTGATCAGAAGAGTAGTATCCGAAATCAGGGTATCCATGACCGTCACCAGTGAATCAAACTGAGTATCAATGATGACCGAGTCACTGTCAGCGATCACACCTGAAACCAGAATCCCGTCCAGACGGGTGGCATCCAGCGCCTTATAGCGCAGAGCGGTGGTAGTATCGGTGCCGACGATAATCGTATCCAGCACAGCGGGATCCCGGCTGAGATACCCGCAGGCAATTTCATCCAGCTCGGGAACTGTGATTGTATTATCTTCTTTATAATCTTCCGGCAGGAGGCTTTCGCAGCCCAGAATCCGGAGCAATGCAAAGAGGAAAATTCCTGCAATCAATATATGGGTAATTTTCTTCATCATCTTTGTTCTCCCTATCTATCGAATCACAATGAATTTGCGGTAGGTGTTTTCACCTTTTTTGAAAATCAGCTCACCGCTGTTTTCATCGATATAATCTTCCGTCACTTCAATAAAAGCAATATAGAGCCCGCTAACCACGATCTGACGAGATGAGGTGATGCAGTCCCACAACTCATCTCCACTGCCATCGGTATGCTTAATCGTTTTGATCAGGTCGCCACGTTCGGTGAGGATTTTGATATCACATTTGGGTGGCAGTCCAAAAAATGCAATTCGATCAGGAGTGTTACTGCCAAACTGAATTTCACTTGCCCGCAGATGAAAAGGATTGGGCACAACCCTGATTTCCGACAGGTCCTGCTCCGCCGGTCGGCGCAGATATGCCGGTACATTAGTCATGGTATAAAACATACTGCTGACCAGCGGTACACCCGGCTGAACCGTATTCGCAGAGCCGTCATCCTTGGACACGATATAATAATAATAATCAAAACCACGGCGGGCAGTTTTATCTTCGTACAGGTTAACGACACTGTTTTTATCGCATTCAAAAATCAACTGATAAAGCGTGTCCGGCTGACCAACTGCCCGATAGATCCGATAACCATCGAAATTCGTTTCGGTTTCTGCATTGTTATTCCAGGTAAGCGTAATCCGGTCGCCACCTGATCTGACATCAAAGGTCGTTGGTGGAGGGGGCGGCTGCGGGATAGCATAGTTACTGTTATAGCAGTCTATCGCCCGGCGAAAGGTCTGAAAAAGCGAATCTTGCGCGGACCAAACCCAGGCTTTTTTATATTCATTACGATCCGACGGATCAGCATTAATCGGAGTCATCCAATCGGGTAAAACCGGCAGAGGATCGGGATAGGTGAATGGTGCCCGGTTGTTGAACCAGTTCGAAGCCACCTCCATATTCTTGACTCTATCCAATCCGGCAACCGCTTCCGCCAGAACAATCCGGATACTGTCGCCCGGTGACAGATCGTAGGGACCGAATCCCTGCTGTGACATATAGCCACCGGGATCATCTTTATATTGATTTGCAAACGTATTTTCCACATCTTCGGCATGGGTTTTTTCGGGATGACCAGCCGACATAAACGCATACATCTGGGTCATACCGTCCGTATTATAGGGATCGAATTGGTCGGAATCATTATCCGAGCCTAAATATTGTGTCGTCTTTGGTTGCGCCGGATCATCGGATTTATCACCAGCTGAATGATCAGCATGCAGGACAACAACTCCGATATCTGCCGGTGCTGCCAGTAGCGTTCCCGAAGTTGGATGAGGAGCGCCCCATTTTTCCTCATAGGTACCATCGCCATCCGAATGGGGTCCGTACCAGGCATATAACGCTCTGATATGAAAACCCAAATCCTGAAATTCCGGATGTTGCACACTGGGATTCTGTCCGATCACATGATTGACGCAATTTTTACCCCAGCTGATATTGGATGGAAGCCCCCAGTTGTTCCGAAATGCTTCAAAACCAAAGGCATATCGATATTGAAAATCGAATATGACATCCGTCAGTGTCTGGCTGACCGTAGTACCTTCATCATCAATAATGCCGGTGTTTTTAAAAACATACTCATAGATATAATAATTATCGTTGTATTGCTGTGAGAATGCCCGCACCTTGCGGGTCATAGTAATACCAAGGGCGGTATTCAATTTATTATATACAAGCCGGTCACATGGAATATCCTGATAATCATCAACAATATCATCGATATCATTCTGGGATCCGGAATTGTCATCGACGGTCACTGCCGGATGGGAATATTTCCCAATCATCTGAAATTCCACCGGGATGAAATCGTGCAGCATATCAGTTGACCGTGACCCATTACAGATGACCTTGTATGGATAGGCTTCATTTGTCATCGGATCGGTATAGGTTTTTGTTCCAATCCAGATGGCTTTTGCGGCACAGTGATCCTGAAAGGTAAATTGTGCCTGCCAGCGCATGCCATCAGTCTGGTCTTCCAAATGGGAGCGGGTTCGCCGACCATATTCGATTTCATTCCCTGAATTGGAAAACCAGCTATGCAACTGACTGACCCGAATCCATTTATATTCAGAGGGACCATCATATTGTGCCAGCACCGTCGTCGGTATAATCGAGATAAGTAACAATATCCCGACAACCTTCGTTACTTTTTGTGTTATCTTACAATACGCATCCATTAATAACCTCTCTCTTTTTTATCCTAATCCGGCTTTAATCAAGACTGACAGACGCCGTAATTCCAAAAAATACCTGCCTTGGATTCAAGAAATCAAAGGAACTTTGATTGGGCATGTCGATATAGGCTTTATCATCGAGAACCTGATTCATTCGATTGGTGTCAACCGGAACCCATTCTTCATTCAGATACTCCATATATTGTTTTGTGGAATTGTCATGGTAAATGACCCCCGCGGTTCCAGTCATTGTCGCATCTATAACTCCCAATTGTTCAATTGGCTGGAAGCCCACTCCGGATTTTCGATAGGTTCCGACACGATCATCACCGACAATATTATCATAAAAATCACTCTCCGGCAGATGCAGCGAATACATGTAATCCAGGTAGTCGTTCGTATCATAGAAACTGGCGCCCGACAGACGTTTGGTGTTCAGCAGATTATCCACCTCCGCAAACAGAGTCAGGCGGACTTTCTGAAAGTTGAAAGTTTTGTTTAATCGCAAGGTCAGATCCTGTCTGTCAGTGACCTGAACATTCTGGGCGACGTTCAGACGGCGCTGCGGATTCCAGGTAATATATTCTCCGGCGCGCCACTCCCATAAAAGGTTGACGCCCCAGCCGCCCAGCGGTTTCATACCCAATGCGTTGGGACCGAAATCGCTGGGAGAGTGGAATATCAAATTGGCTCGGGCGTAAGGTTGAGGAATGGGTCTATCCTGGTAAAGATTCCTGGTATTGTCATCATAGATCCGCTGTTCCGAGGAGCTTTCGTATATTTCTGCGCGATCGAAGTGACCACCGGTATTAATCTGGTGAGTATAATTGGCAAAACCGCTCCACCATCGGCCGGTGGATTTTCTCAGGGTCAGCTCGAATCCGCGGATATCTTCATAACTGTTATTGTTCGATTTATAATAGGAAACACTGCCATCGGCACTGGTATATTGCGTATAATCCTGTTGATCGGTAATGTCATGATAGAATGCAGCTAACTGAATCAGCAGGGAGTTGAGCAAGACATGATCATAACCGAGCTCATAGGAAATTGTTTTTGCCAATGCCAGTTGCGGATCACCATAATTCCGCATTCCTCCCGAGATACTGCGTCCTATTCTGAACTGCTCTTCATAAGTCGGCAGCTGTTTAAAATGTCCGTAATTGAAAAACAGTTTTGAATTTTCGGTAATCGGGTGAGAAATCGCTAGCCGGGGACTCAGGGAAATATCAGGCTCGGTTTTTACTTTTTTATAATCCCCGGATGGATTGTATTTCGAAGAGAAGAATGTCTTATCAAAAGCATCCGCCACAATCCATTCGGTGTTGGCATTGCTGTAATCCATACGCAATCCGACATTCAGGATGAATCCCTGGGCTTCCAATTTATCCTGGATATAGGTTGAAATTCGGAATGGTTTTTCCTGGATTTTGACATAATTGACATCCCCGAAGAAAGGATTAATCAGACCATAATCAAAATTCAGATTATTGGAGACAATTTCCACACCGGTCTTTACCATATTTCTGAAATTCACCTGGCTGGTCAAATCAAATTTAAAAGTCGTAGAGGAAGTTTTCGTAGAATCCCGCGAGGTACTGGTATGTCCACCAAAAAACATCCCGGTGATACCGGATTCCGGATTGGGATCCCAGCCATACGGAGCTTCATCCGCATAGTAACCCGGTAAAATCTCATAAAGTGTTTCTGTGTCCCTGGCTTCTTTGGGACCGGTCTCGTATTTTCGCGAAATATGTTCAAGACTGGCTTCATAGAGCGTTTTGGCACTGATCGTATGGGTCAGCTTTGCTGACAGGGAAGTATGTGCCTCATTCGCCAAACTGTACCAGGAATCCGTAAATATACGTCCCGGACGGGTCTCCGAAGTCACTTTGGCAATTTCGAATGGGGTCCGGATATAGTCAGTGGGTTTCCAGTAGGGTGTTCCATTAATTCCGAAATCTGTTCCATTGTAATTATTGTCCGTGGCATTGATGGCGACATTATAACTCTTCCCGGTCAGGGCGGAAATTTTAATCTTCATTGACTGCGAAATATCGGAAGTCAGCTGCATTGTCCAGTCATGGTCAAGATAATCGTCCCGGCTAAGAGGAATTAACAGCATCTCTCGCTGCTGGCGATAACTGGTAAAGAAACGCAAATTGCCCAGCTGTTTACCAATCATCGGTACCAGTCCACCAACACCGGCATCAATATTATAATCCGGCTGATCCGTCACTGGCTGACGACGGTGCTCCCACAGGAAAACCTGGCGCGCGCCCTGGGGTGATAGATCGTTCTCCGGAATATTATCGGAAAGTAATCGCTCGGAAATGGTGTTCCAGCCATCAAATTTTGGATATTGCCGTTTGGTGTATTCATCCCAGACACCGCTTTCGGTTCCTTCCCAGCAGACTTCATCATCCAGATAGGGGCGCAACCACATGGAGTTTTCATCAAAGGGCGAAAGTCCAAAATTTTTAGGTGCCGGCGGGCTGTATTTGACAGTCAAGGCACCGCTATACCCGGTTTTACTGCCCTCTTTGGTCACAACATTAATAATACCCGACCGGACATTTCCGTATTCGGCATTAAAACCGCCACGCTCCAGAGATATTTCCTGAACTGCGGAAAAAGCAACCGTCGAAATTGGCTGATTATTTCGCGGGTCCCGCAGCGTGATACCATCGACCATAAACAGGGCTTCATCAGCCCCACCGCCACGAATAGACAAGCCCTCTTCGACACCTGCCTGTAAACTGACCAGTTCATCAACTGTGGTAATGGGCAAATTTTCAATTTCACTCACCGGAATCGCGACAACACTGGTAGAGACATCTCTTTTGATTACATTTCTTTCAGCGACTACGGTGACGGTCTGACCTTCAAGGGCTTCCGGTTCAAGCTGCACATCCACCCGGGTCGTCTGATCAATTCTGACCTGAAGTTCGGTGACACTGTATCTCGTATAACCAATAACCGTCACCATTAAATCATAGACCCCGGGCTGAATATTAAGAATGGTAAAATTTCCATTTTCGTCGGTGGCGGCACCCATCGACGTACCCGTAATCATGACATTGGCACCCTGGAGCGGATCGCCGGAACTTTTATCCACAACCGTCCCGGCAATTTTACCGGTCGTCCCGGCGGATGCCACTTGCCCTAAAACAAGGATAACAAGAATAATAATACTTACCACACCAAATTTCTTATAGAGCATCTTGTCAGTCTCCTCTATTTATTTTTTCATTCATGTCGATTTGCGAATTATCAATTCCGTATGCAGTGTTTTTATCACCGGTCGAATGACCGAGTTAGTGATCTGGTTAATCAGAATCTTCGTGGCTTCCCGACCCAGTTCATAAGCCGGCTGGCGAACCGTTGTCAACGGTGGATCAATCAGAGATGCCTCCGGATTATCACTGAATCCAACCAGGGCTATATCACCTGGAATATTTAGCTTTTTTTCTTTTATTTTTATAAATGCTCCGATAGCCACAGGATCAGTGACGGTAAAAACTGCATCGGGTCGTCTTTCCAGCGGCATTTGCAGAATTGCTTCGATTTCCCGTCTGCCATCTTCTTCATTTAAACCACCCCGGATAATATAATCCTCATTCACGGGAATACCGTGATGATGTAAGGCGCCCAGATAACCCTTCAGTCGCAATTTCCCAATGGACAGATTTTCAGGACCCGCGATATGGGAAATTTTTTTATATCCTTTTTTTATCAGATAATCCACCGCATTGAAAGCACCTTCATAATCATCAACGATCACTTTACTGGCTTTCGGATCGTCCCAGGTTCGATCAAAAAATACCGTGGGAATTTTACGTTTATTCAGCGATTCAAAATGAGTAAAATGGGTCGTTGTCTTGGAGACAGAAATTAGTAATCCGGCGATCGATTGAGAAATCAGGGTTCTGATGCTGCTGATCTCGCGCTTCATCTCTTCATTGGACTGACACACCACAATCGTAAAACCGGCATTTTCGGCAACGTCAGTGATCCCAGCCATGATGGCACTAAAAAATGAATGCCGGAACTGCGGTACGATGACACCAATCAAATTGGTTCTTCTGTTTTTAAGCGACTGAGCGATGGTATTTGGATGATAATCAAGTTCTTCCGCCAGTTCCAGAATCTTTTGCCGGGTTTTTTTATTGACATCGGGGTGATTGCGCAACGCCCTTGAAACCGTCGAAGGTGTTAGGTTTAATTTCTTTGCGATATCGACAATTGTTACCTGAGCCATATCCCTGTCCGATTTATTGGAGATTCAGATTTACTTCAATTTTCAGAAAAGCGATCACCGCTTTTACTTTAAATGGTATGTCGCCAAAACGCCGTAAAACTCAAATCCCCATATCTGGCAGCGCTGATCGATTATTCCTCAGAAAACAGTGTTATTTCCCACTGACCACCAAAAATTATCAACGTTGCCGGTAACGTTGGTATTCTAATCAATCAATTTATATTTGTCAAGTATTTTAGCCTGCAAAACGGTGACATTTCAAAGTGAGAATATTCAGAATATTTTGATTTGAGACAGAATTCCGCCTTTTCACTTTCTAAAATAATCAGCAAATATTATCTTAGGAAATTAAAATGAACATTCGTCACCTGAATATTACGATTTTAATCATACTGTCACTCGTCAGTTTATCGGCAGATTCATACAAAAAAATTCAAATCTACTTTACCGATCGAGCCGAATTGCAACAAATCTACCGCTCAAATCTGGATATTGATCATGCTGAACTTCAAAGCGATAACTCTATCATTGTCTTTCTGGGTGAAAGGGAATACCGGCGTCTGGTTGAACTCGGCTTCCAGTACAAAGTACTGATTGATGACTGGCAGACTTTTTATCGAAACCGGCAAAAAATGTCCGCGCTGGCAAAGCGAATCCAATTGAATGAAAGCGCTCAAAATTTCGGCGTAACCGGATTCACATTCGGCTCCATGGGAGGATTTTACACCTTTGATGAGATCGTGGCGGAATTGGATTCCATGCATCTGAAATATCCTGAAATTATCACCGAAAAATTTTCCATCGGACAGAGCGTTGAAGGGCGCGAGATGTGGGCTGTGAAAATTTCCGATCATCCGGACCAGAATGAAGCTGAACCACAAATCTGTTTTGATGCGCTGTTACACGCCCGTGAACCCGGAGGCATGGCAACCGTCATGTACTTCATGGACTATCTTCTGGAAAATTATGGTCAGGACCCGGTCGTAACACACCTTGTAAATAACCGTGAAATTTATTTTCTCCCATGTCTTAATCCGGATGGATATGAGTATAATCGTTCGACAGATCCCAATGGCGGTGGCATGTGGCGTAAGAATCGCCGGGATAGTATCGGTGTCGATTTAAACCGCAATTGGGACCTTGCCTGGGGTTTGGATAATGATGGTTCAAGTCCAGTGCCTTCCAGTGAGACCTACCGCGGTCCGTCAGCATTTTCAGAACCCGAATCCTACAATTTTGCTGAGTTCATCAAATCGAAAAATATAAAAACTCACATCAACTATCACACCTACAGTAATATTATCCTGTACCCCTGGTCTTATACCGCTGAGCAGCCCCCCGATTCGACAATTTTATTCGAGTATGCCCGGGATATAAGTAAAAATAACGGTTACGATTATGGGAATGGAAACGCCATCGGATATTTTTCCAATGGCACCGAATCGGACTGGATATACAGCAAGCAGCCGGATAAGGAAAATATCTATTCCTTCGTCTTTGAGGTCGGTCGGGCAAGCGATGGTTTCTGGGCAGCTGAAGATCGCATTATTCCCCTCGCCGAAAAAAATATCGCTGCAAATCTCTATTTATGCTGGATTCCCGAAGCTTACGCTGCCATCGCGGGTCATAGTTTTAACCAATCTGTTTTCCTGCCCGGCGACACCGTTGATCTTGATTTGTATATTAAAAATCGCGGACTTGCAGCAGCTGACAATATACAGGTACGATTTGCAGATATATCCGGTTATTTGGATTTCGCCGATCTATCCGTTGATATCAATCCATTGAACGTCTGGCAGCAGGACACTCTGCGTACACGCTTTACCATAAAAGACAATCTGCCCGCAGCTTTACCGATCCAGCTGACTGTCCGGACATATTATGATGAGTTGCCAATGGATGTGGATACTCTGTCCATTTACATCGGAAATCCGACCGTGGTTTTCCACGAATCTGCAAATATATCCGAAACTGGCTGGGATTATAATGACTCCACATCATCCACCGGGTGGGAGATTACCGATGAAAAATACAACAGCGCACCGAGTGCCTATACCGATTCAAAAAACACTCTTTATAGCAGCAACAGTACCGCAATATTGACAATGATAGAACCCATCAATCTGAACGGCTACGACTCACCCCGCCTCTCATTCTGGACCCGCTATGAAATCGAATCCAACTGGGATTGCGGTTATGTTCAACTCAGTACCGACAGCGGCGCCAGCTGGATTACTTTGAAAGGAATATATACGGATTCCGGAACCGGCAGTGGTCGCCAGGTAAAGAACAGACCCGTTTATGACGGTTTTCAACCGGATTGGGTCCGGGAAGATATCGACCTTTCCGAATTTTCTGAGAAAAGCATTCTGCTGAGATTTGTGCTGTCCTCCGATGACTATCTGGAATACGATGGCTGGTATATCGATGATATCCGGATTTATTATTACTCAATCGAAAATCCTAACGGATCAAAATCAGATCCATTATCAGATTTTACCTTCAGCCTGGAACAAAACTATCCAAATCCTTTTAATCCATGTTCTGTGATTCAGTACCAGTTGGCACAACCCGGTCCGGTCAATTTGATTATTTATAACCTGCGTGGCGAGAAGGTTGTAGCCCTGCTAAACACTTATCAGCAAGCCGGACAACACCATTACAATCTGGACATCAATTCCATGCAACCGGCATTAAGTTCAGGTATTTATTTCTATGTATTAAAAACAGACCTGCAGCAGCGCTCCCGGAAAATGATTATACTGAAGTAAAACCGTAATTCTTTTTAAATCCATGACAGCTATTCAAGCGAAAATCAAGACAATTATTCAACAGTTGGAAACACTTGGCGATTCCGAGGCAATTCCCTTTATGGCAAAATTCGGTATCACACCGGATCAGACTTACGGAGTAAAAATTCCCGAATTGCGAATACTCGCCAAATCCTTTCGTAAAGATCATGAACTGGCATTAGCCCTCTGGGAAATTGATAACCGCGAAACCCGCATCCTGGCATCGATGATCGCTGATCCCAAACTGCTAACTGAGAAGCAGATGGAATCCTGGGCTGAATGTTTCGACTATTGGGAAATCTGTGACCAGGTTTGCATGAATCTCTTTGAAAAACACTCGTTGGCGTGGGATAAAGCAATATCATGGAGCAACCAGCAAAACGAAGGCAAAAAACGGGCAGCTTTTGTTTTGATGGCACGCTTAGCCGTCAGCGATAAAAAAGCCTCGGACGAAAAATTTTTACCTTTCTTTCCTCTGATAATCCGTGAATCCAGCGATGCGAACAATCTGGTGAAGAAAGCCGTTAACTGGGCACTGCGCCAGATCGGTAAACGGAACCTTTCATTGAACCAGCAAGCAATAAAAGTCGCGGAAGACATTCAAAAAATAAATTCCCGAAACGCGCGCTGGATCGCCGCAGACGCCCTGCGGGAATTAAAAAGTGAAGCCGTGCGGAACAGGTTCAATAAACGCAAAGAAATTTGATAAGACCAATCTGTCGCAGCTGCCTAACAAATCGAGATAAATAGTAATCACCAGCGTAAGCACGGTGATCCATTTAAATATTGCACTAATTCTTTAGGAATTATCACAGTCGCTTTGCTCTTTCATCAATGACAGCATTGACTTTTCAGCAGCTGCATCCAGCTAATATTCATTAAACTACAAAGCAAGTGTCACAAAACATCGACAGTATTCCATTACTCCAACGCTCCGGTTTCACTTGCCTTGAAACACGATCAGCAATATCATTCGGTAAATTTGTACTAATAATTCCCAATAGGTACGAAAGTGGATTAAAACAGATCACTTCATCCGACAGGTCGGATTCGTGAAGACAGATAAATAAGCACATAATTAGAATGTCTCGTAAAACAACGGCGGCGGCGCGACTTTGTGAGCGCTTATCCGAAATGCCTGTTGCAGCTGCTGCGCTGCTTTTTGCCAGGCAGCTTTGTCGGGTGCGTGGATAACCGCCAATGGCTCGCCGGCTGTGACCGTATCGCCAATTCTTTTCTCGATGATAAATCCCACTTCCGGTTTGATTTTGTCCGTCAAAGCCCGGCGCCCAGCGCCCATTTCCAGGGCTGACATTCCGATTGCATAAGAATCGACCGCCTCAATATAGCCCGATTCAGCCGTGATCACCGGAGCGATATGCTTCGCTTTTTTATATTTCTCGGGATGCTCGATCATATCGACAGAACCGCCCTGATTTGCCACCATCATCAGAAATTTTTCATAAGCAGCCCCGCTCTGAATCGCTTCAGCCAGTTTTGCCTTTGCCCTTTCCAGCGATTTTTCAATGCCCGAAAGGACAACCATCCAGGCAGTCAGATGCAGGGTAATATCGACCAAATCCGCCAGACCACCGCCTTTCAGAACCTCGATGGATTCAAGCACTTCCAGCCAGTTACCCACCGCTTTTCCCAGCGGCTGGTTCATATCCGTAATGATTGCCTTCACTTTCAGACCAAAATGCTGCCCTACATTTTTCAATTGCCTTGCCAGCTTCTGGCTTTGATTGTATTCCGGCAAAAAAGCACCATTACCGGTTTTAACATCCAGGACAAGCCCATCAATACCTTCGCCAATTTTCTTGCTCAATATGCTGCCACAAATCAGGGGAATCGATTTAACTGTCGAAGTCACATCGCGCAGGGCATACATTTTCCGATCGGCTGGGACAACCTCCTGGGTCTGTCCACCCATTGCCAGCCCGTATTTTTCAACCAGGCGGATAAATTCCTGCTTAGCCAGCATTACATTGAAATCGGGGATGCTTTCGAGTTTATCCAGGGTTCCGCCGGAATGTCCCAAACTGCGACCGGATAACATGGGCACCACACAGCCCACCGCATTTGCCAGCGGCGCCAGGATCAGGGAGACTTTATCACCCACACCACCGGTACTGTGTTTATCCACTTTAAACGCACTGACATGCGACAGGTCAATTGTTTCACCGGAATGCAGCATGACGTCCACCAGCGCCATGGTTTCCTTGTCACTCATCCCCTGAAAATTCACCGCCATCAGCCAGGCTGCCATCTGATAATCCGGCAGCTCGCCACTGACATAAGCAGTGATAAACTCCCTGATTTCCGCGGCGGTGTGTTCTTTGCCGAATTTCTTTTTTTCAATAAAATCTGTCGCTATCATCAATGCTCCAACAATTCCTTTTTTGGTTTCTTCCGTTTGAATATTCGGAATAATTTTGAAATATTCAATGATTTATGCTCCCAGGTCGCAAAGTAGATCAGGTACAGTCCGGTGATGAAAAGCAGGATATTCGGGGTCCACATTGCCCAGAATGGCGGGATAATCATCATATCCGCCAGTTCCTCACCACCCACCAGAAATACATAATACAGGAGGAAAATTGACAGGCTCATGAGCGCCGGCAAGGCGATCCCGCCCCTTTTGGTAATGACGCCCATCGGCGCGCCAATCAGAATAAAAATGACACAAGCCACCGGAATGGAATATTTCTTGTGAATTTCAACCTCGTACTGGCTGATCTGTTTCTGATAGCTCAATGCCAGCCGCATTTCACCATTAACCCGGGACAGAAGTGAATTTAAACGCTTATTACTGTTTTTGGCTGCAATGGCAGAAAGTATCCGGTTATTCTCCTGCTGTTTTAAATCAATGGCTTTTTTCAATTCCGCCATGTCCGGCGTTACGCTCGAGTCCAGCTCACTCTTTATCAAATTTGCAATCTTTTCATAGACCTTGTCTCGTTCACCGGTGTACTTTTCGACATTTTCCCGCATCATTGCAATGGTCATTTCCCGGTTGCCACGGCGGGATGATTCCCGGCGTTCCAGCATCAGATTGTCCACCGGTATAGCAATCCGATGTTTTTGAAAATCTGTCCGCCGGTAATCTTCCATATTTTCCAGATCCAGCTCGTGTATTTCACCGGAAAAAAGAGTAAACAGCACCGTATTTCCATCGACTTGGACAAATCCACTGTCAGCATAAATCGTGGTCTGAACAGATTGAGAATCTTTATTATAGATCGTCAACTTACGGAGCCGGTCGCCCTGGCGCTCTTTGACATAGATTGAATAATCGGGAATGTCATCCATGAAGTAACCGGGTTCAATGTTCAGCCCCGGACGCTTCCGGTATATATCACTCGCCAGCAAGCGGGCTTTATGATTGAATTCCGGCAGAATATTATTATGAAAATAAATCATGGAAACCGTGACCAGCAGCCCGAATACAATTCCCGGTCCCAGAATTGTAATAAAACTGATTCCGCTGGCGCGCATGGCGGTAATTTCATTGTCCTCCGCCAGTCTGCCATATGCCATTAAAGCCGCTACCAGTACCGCCATGGGAATCGACATGGCGACGATCCACGCCAGATTCAGATATAAAAACTCAAATATGACCGAAAACTGGAGTCCTTTGCCCAACAGACGATCGACGGATTTGAATAAAAAATTGGTCAGTAGTACAAAAGTCACTACACTGATCGAAAAAAAGAAGGGAAACAAAAGTTCCCGGTAAATATAGCGAGCGCCAATCCAGACACCGCAATAAGAGAATATTTTTCGAGTTACGCGCTTCATCCGTTGAAATATACACCAATCGACCTACTTTTCATATGTCAAATTATTTCATCAACGGATTTCCCAATTCTCAAATAATACAGGTTTTTTATTGTTTTTCAAGCGCCAACTAATTAAACTTTTCCATTGCAGAAAGGAATCCATATTTGAATTTTCCGCGCTTCTTTAAAAACAGCCTGATCGTCATTCTGACCGGATGTTTGTCTTTCTGCGGGTTTCAATGTGGTAGAAGCGAGCCAGTTGACGGTCCGAAATTTATCCTTAAAAATCCACGAATCCTGATCAAGACTGTTATATCCAACTACATAACAGTCCCACGCTTCGACTCATACGCCGAGGTGATCATCTTCAACGGTCGTCTGGACGGGGATTCCTGGGATTGCATTTATACCATTCCGGTCGAGGGTGGTGAATATCGCAAACTAATCGAAGACACGGACGATCTGCTCTACCCGTCTTTCTCTGACGATCGCAGCAAAATAGTATATACCAAGGGTTTTGCGCGCCAGATTCACCTTTTCGATATTAAAACCGGACAAAAAAAACCGTTGCCGTTTTTTGGCAATAATCCACTCCTGCTGCCCGATAATGAGACCGTGCTGTATTCCGGTGTCATCGATGCAAATTTAAAAGCTTTCCACATCCCGACATTACGGTCGAAAAATATCACCGAATCATATGTCAGCGCCAACTTTTCCCCGATCCTGCTCTCCGATCAGCTGAATATTTTTTGGATCGAAAAACGCAAAGATGGTCGGAATCAAATCAACCAGACTCCTCTTGATATCGTCGAACCTTTGACCTGTTTCACAGAAAGTAAATTTATCAGAGGAATCACAGCAAGTCCCAGTGGAGCCTGGATTATCGCCAATTTTAATGACGGTTCGCTTCTGGCAGTGCATCCCGAAGATACCATGACAGCCAGGGTCGAAATACAAACCGATGACCAGTCACCAGCACCCTTAATTTCATTACCCGACTGGGCAATCACCGGAGATAAGCTGGTCTGCACATCTGTTAGCAATGAATCAAACACCGGCAATAATCCGTTTTTCCAGCGCGGATACTTTGCCGCAGACCTGATTCTGACAGATATCGTCTGGGAAAAAATCAGCAGCGTCAATATCTTCAAGCCGCGCATACCGCAATTTACCAGCCTTTTTCCCGAGATGGAAAACCTGGAAGATGTTCTGGCTCAGATCGCAGCCAGAAATAACAATCCTCCAAAAATCATCTCCGATCCGCCGGAAACAGTTATGCAGGGAGATATTTATATCTACCGGGTCAATACGGTCGATATTGATCAGTTCGACATGCTTGAATACCGTCAATTATCCGGGCCTGCCTCAGCTGAGATTCTACCAAAATCCGGTATATTTTACTATCCCGCCAACACTCCCGGCAACTATGATTTCACGATTGCGGTAGAAGACGGTAAGGGTATGCAAGATGTTCAAAATTTCACCGTAACGGTGTTGCCTAAACCAGACTGGGCAAATACGGCAACGTCCCGACAAGCGAAGTCCGGCATTAAAAATGAGTATATCGCGGGATTGGTTTTTAAAGATCCCAATCAGGATGGCTGGCTGAGCGCCGGAGAGGAAGCCAGTCTGCTAATTGACCTGCGAACCCGCACCATGACCATGGACAGCGTCAAACTTCAAATCCTTACTTCTGTCGGATCCGGTGAAATTGAAATGGATGACGAACTTATTTTCGAACGCTGCGAACCCCATCATTGGAGCCGAAAAATTATTTCACTCAAAGGGTTGGACGGATTACAGAATCGACCGATTGTGATTCGGGGAATTATTCAGGATTCCAAAGGGATCAATATCCTGCCCGCCAGCCTGACCATTTCGGCACAAAATCCGAATTGTCCCTGACATTAGACGAATATCACAAAAATTGCAGAAACTTTTTCAACAATACTGTTGTCAAACAGACAGGATTAACTTGACGACGTGAACAATGATAAGTATATTCAACCAGATAAACAGGACGAGATTATGAAAAAAAACCCTTTGAAAATCATATTTTTTATTCTCAGTGTCTCCCTCTTGTCGGGTTGTTACACAAAATTATCAGAACCTGTCAGCCAGGATTATTACCCGGAACCGGATACTGTTTATGAAGAGTATTATCCGTCTGATCAGGTGGAACTGTCCGAATATAATCAGGGATACCGTGACGGATACCGCGATTTTCTGAATGAAAATCTCTGGTACGGCTACAATCCTCACAGTTACTTTTTCCACTCTCATAATCCTTACTGGTATTCTCCCTGGAGTTATTACCATTCCTTTTATCTGGGCATCTACGATCCGTTTTCCTATGATCCTTTCTGGGGTTGGGATTACTATGATTATTATTCACCCTATAGCTACTACTCGTATGGCGGCTGGTACTCTCCCTATTATGGCGGCTATTACAGCCATGGATACTATTATCACCGCCCCTATTACTATCATAGTGGTTATGCCGGAAGGTCTGCCGATTCCAAAGGGCGGGACCAGTTGAAGGCTAATCGGGAACCGGTTAGCGGAGCTTCCTACGGCAGCAACCAGGCGAACCGGATACCGATCAGTTCCGATCCCGGTTTCCAGAATACCCTTGACATGCCGATGACAGCCAGCTCCGGCGGTGGTATCTCAACAACCAGTAATTCTTTGCCGGGCAAGCAGTTCATTCCGGATAAAAAACGAGACGTTACATCCGATACCGGTGAAATTAAAAGCCTCGACCTCCGCACCAAGAAATCTCCCGATGAACCGATTCCCGGTTTTCAGACTAAACTGCTGCCGCCGAAAAATCCCGAGTTGTTACCGTTAAGACCCAAGCCGGCTTATAGTCCCCCGCCCCAAAAGCAGCCACTCTCCAGTCCCAATAAACAAAGCTCTCCAAGCCAAGTTCGGAAAGTGAGAGATACATCGGATCAATCCCAAACCAAAGAAACCAAAACTGTTTCCAAACCCCGTTCTTCGTCCCGAAGTTCCAAATCCAGTTTTAAAGCACCGCCCAAGTCCTCGTCCAGCAGCTCATCCAGCAGTAGTTCATCCGGATCGAGCAGATCAACTTCTGTAAAAAGTTCATCCAGCTCCAGCAAAAGTTCATCAACCCGGTCCAGCTCTTCCAGCAGCCGATCTTCAAGTTCCTCATCATCGAAATCCTCATCAAGCAGTTCATCCAAAAAGGATCGCAAATAGGAGTTACTCAATGCCCACAGTCCGGAAAATCATTTTAGTATCAGCATTTCTTATAGCCCTGACGGGACAGAATTTTGGACAATTTTTTAACGAAGCGATCAGCAGCGAGGCGCTGAGACCTTTCTGGGACGTCAACGGTTTCGGCACATCGCGATTTTCACTGCACAACAATTCCATGCTTTCAGGTGATATATCATCGACCCTTTCCAATCCGGCTTTTCTCATTAATATCCAACGAGCCAAAGTCAATCTTTCGGTCAAATATCTGGACAATAATCAGGAATCTTCCCTGGCAGAAAACAGCACCGGCACTGCCACCAATTCCAACGGCATTTTTGCCAATCATTTCGGATTCGCTTATCCTGTTCCGGTATATCAGGGCAGTATGGTTTTTGCCATCAGCTATGAACCTGCTGCCTTCTATTATTCCTCATTGCAGAGCAGTGGTCCATTTACCATTGATGAAGGAGTTGTCACCGAGAATATCAATATAGAAGAATCGGGCAAACTGAACACCCTGCGGTTCGCCGGTGCCGTCGAGTTTTTACCAAACTTCAACGCCGGATTATCCCTGAACTTTTATAACGGCAACCGTAATTTCTACTCCGTCATGCAGGAAAATGAGGACCTGCTCGATACCGACACCGAGGATTTTCCAAATATAATCTACACTGAATCCATCAAACCGAGCTACGAAGGTTTTAACACGGATATGGGTTTCACCTATCAGACTGCAACCATAAAACTTGGCTTGCGATTTTCGACGCCTCTATCGATGAATATTCACGAGGTCAGCCAGTTCTCCGAGACTTATACTTATGAGACCGCCGCCCAGCTGGATACCACTACGGCATATGACTTTGAATATAAATCCCGCTACCCGGCTGAAATCGCCCCCAGTTTTGCGCTGAGTGTCGCCGGCATTACCCTGGCGATGGATTTGTTGGTCCACAACTGGCAGGATATCGAAGTCAGCCGGCTGGAAGACAGTAATCTCATCAATAATGACCTCTACTGGAACCTGCGACGAACGACCGATCTCGGTTTGTCCCTGGCGGTGCCGCTGGGCAAGACAATCTCCACCCGGCTGGCATATCGCCGAATCCCATCACCCTATGAAATTTTTCAGAACAAGGATGATAAGATCAATCATCTGATCGGTGCAAGTATCGAAACCATTCTGGTAAAATCAATCATCATTGGCTGCTCCTATCAACGGGCAATGGGTGAAAACACAATTTCACATCCCTATTTCGGAAGTTACAGCACACAATCTTTTAACAATAATCTCTTTTCTCTTTCGATGGCGGTTTTACTTTAATCGAATTAATCTAAATTACGGCTGAACCTGTGAAAATATCCCGTTTATCCATCTTGTGCTTAACTTTGCTACTATCCACTTTATTTGCCGAAGATCGTCCGAAAATTTTTCACCGACCCAGCCAGAAATATTATTACAACCAGTTTGACCGTGTGACCTGCATCGTCGATCCTGGACAACTGCGGATCAAAGCCGTCAATATTTACATTAAGGAAAACCCCAAGAAAAAGGTTTTCACCGAGTATGCAATGTATAACGACAATGGCGTTTATACTTTTCAGATTATTCCGGAAATGACCGAGGCGGATTCCTTTATCTATTTTATCACAGCCGAATTTAGTAATTTTTCGCTGCTGGCATTTCCCGAGAATGAACCCAAAGTCAATCCCCTCAGCGTACCCATCGTCCAAATGGAACGGGCAGTAATTACCGTGAATACCAACGAGGTCGAAAAAATCTTCTGCGATCTGGGACGAAATATTAAGAATGTCAAAAGTGTCACAATTTTTACAAAATACGGAGCGGCGAATCAATTCAATCCGGTTATCATGAAATATACAAAAGAGCGGTACCAGTACACCGTAGTTCCGCCGTCGGCTGACATTTCCGAGCTCTCCTATTATATCATCGTGGAATATAACGACTTTTCGATCCTGATGTACCCGTCCGCCGATTTTGAAAATAATCCCGATTATCGCATTCTCAATGGTCGCCGGATGTAGTTTTTTTCTCCATTATACAGAAACACTTTGAGAAAACCTTTATAGACATGTATATTTCGGTCAGGATTTATACATGAAAAAAACTGCTTTTCATCTAATATTTCTGATACTCGTCGTATCATCACTGCTTTACCCGGATTCTTTATCGGAAAACAGGGAAATCTGGGTCATGGCAATCGATGGCGTCATTAATCCGGTTGCCGCTTCCTATATTCATGAAAACATCAATGGTGCGACAGCTGCGAATGCCGAATGCCTGATCATTATGCTGGATACTCCCGGCGGCTTGATGACATCCATGCGGGATATCATCAAAGATATTCTGAATGCCGAGGTTCCGGTGGTGATTTATGTCAGTCCACGGGGTGCCCAGTCAGCTTCCGCCGGTGTGTTTATTACGATAGCAGCCCATTTTGCCGCCATGTCTCCGGGCACCAATATCGGTGCCGCTCATCCGGTTAACCTGGGGGGCGGCGGCGGTCCCTTTGGGGGCAGTAAACCCGATTCTTCCAGCATGCAACATTCAATGGAAAAGATCACCAATGATGCGGTCGCGCAAATCCGCAGCCTGGCGCATCAGCGCGGACGCAATGAAGAATGGGTCGAAAAAGCCGTCCGGGAAAGCGTCTCCGTCACCGAAACCGAAGCCGTCGATATGCATATCGTTGATCTGGTTGCCAGTAATCTCGACGAACTGATTGAATACCTGGACGGTAAAGTTGTCGAACTGCCCGATGGTGAAAAAACATTGTCAACCCACACTGCCCGGATTGTCCGGCGTCCCATGGGTATCCACCGGAAAATCTTGGATATTATCAGCGATCCCAATATTGCCTATTTGCTCATGATCCTGGGATTTTACGGACTGTTTTTTGAAATCCGCAGCCCCGGTGCAATTTTTCCTGGAGTTCTAGGAGGTATATTCCTGATCCTGGCGTTTTTCGCGTTTCAGGTACTACCCATTAACTATGCCGGACTGGCGCTGATCATTGTCGCTATTATCCTGTTCATTCTGGAGATCAGCATCACCAGCTACGGTCTGCTAACAATTGGAGGATTAATTTCAATGATATTAGGCTCACTCATGTTGTTCAATGTCAGTGAAGCTCCCAAAGCGCTCTTTTCCGTTTCACTGTCGATCATTATTCCCGTTGTCATTTTTACCGTACTGTTTTTTGTGGTCGCGCTGTCTTATGCTTTTAAAGCCCACAAAAGCAAACCCACCACCGGTGTGGAAGGAATTATTAATGAAATTGGACGGGCAGTCACGGACGTTCAAAATTCAGGGACGGTCGAAGTTCATGGCGAAATCTGGAAAGCCCGGGCACTTCAACCCATTCTAAAAGATACTCAAGTCATCGTAAAATCTGTTGATCATATGCTCTTAACTGTCGAAGAATTTAAATCATAAACCCATAAGGAGAATCCTATGCAATTACCATTATTAACAATTCTTGTGCTGGTGCTTTTTCTGCTGTCCAGCATGATTCGGGTGCTGAAAGAATATGAGCGGGGAGTTATATTTCGCCTGGGTCGCATAATCAATGCGAAAGGACCCGGACTGATCTTGCTGATTCCAATTATCGATAAAATGGTCAAGGTCAGCCT
The DNA here is from genome assembly GCA_964605705.1 of uncultured bacterium. Classification (GTDB taxonomy): domain Bacteria; phylum Fidelibacterota; class UBA2242; order UBA2242; family UBA2242; genus CAZSDW01. Next base: position 62,171 of record CAZSDW010000004.1, on the reverse strand, counting down.
GCGAACCGAAGTCCACGATGTTCCCCCTCAGGATATTATTACCCGTGATAATGTATCGGTCAAGGTCAATGCGGTGGTCTATTTTCGGGTGATGGATCCCACCAAGGCAATTGTCGAAGTTGTCGATTATTATAATGCCACTTCCCAGCTGGCTCAAACAACTCTGCGGAGTATTTTGGGCGAAAGCGAGCTGGATGAATTGCTGTCCAACCGGGAAAAAATCAACCTCGACCTGCAAACCATCCTGGATAAACACACGGATCCGTGGGGTATTAAAGTATCCCAGGTCGAGATCAAACATGTCGATCTGCCCACCGAAATGCAGCGCGCCATGGCAAAACAGGCGGAAGCCGAGCGCGAGCGCCGCGCCAAGATTATCAATGCCGAAGGTGAATACCAAGCCTCCGCCAAACTGCTGGAAGCCGGCGAAATATTGACCAAACAACCCATCACTCTGCAGCTGCGTTATCTGCAGACATTGCGGGAAGTCGCGACGGAAAACAACTCCACTATTATTTTCCCGCTGCCCATTGACCTGGTCAAACCGTTTTTGAAACTGGCGGAACTGGCTAAAGTCGAAGAAAAGGCTGAATAAGCCTCACCGGATTTTACTGGATACGTAAACCTCCCGAAGTTTAAATCCTTTGGGAGGTTTTATATTTATCCTGCAATCCAATATCAAATATCCATATGATCTTTGTAGCGTTATTACTACAAAAATATCATGGTTTGCACTACATCTTTTTTAAACACGATTTTCTATATTAGCAACGAGAGATCAGAAAAAAGTTGATTATTGAAATAAGGAAAAAATTTTACCTCACTTTGTGATAGTTCTAGGCTATCGCGAAGTTTATCCCTCCCTCCCCTCAGCCCCGGTATTCTTACCGGGGCTGTTTATTTAATTAACAACATCTTCCGGGTTGCATTATAATCGCCTGCTGTCATCCGTGCGAAATACACTCCGCTGGAAAAAATAGCGGCATTCCAGCAAATACTATATGTTCCGCTAGGCTGATATTTATCTATTAATGTCGCTATTTCCCGACCTGAAATATCATATACGATAAGCCTGTTTTTACACGAAGTCGGCAAATAATATGTGATTTTTGTCAAGGCGTTGAAAGGATTGGGATAAATCTGGTATAAATGAAAATCTTGAGGAAGCAAAGGCGTTTTCTCATCCATTGCGGTAACCGGATTCTCAACAAAATTGCCCTTCCCGTCATTGAACAAAATGTGCAGATTTCCAGAAAGGGCATAATGATTATAGCGGACCGCGATCAGATCAGGATATCCATTCCCATCCAGATCGGCACAGATGGATTGAAGTAATCCGGCATCGTGATTTGGAACCTCGACGAACTCTGGATCAGAGAGTTGATAACTGCCCCGGTTCCAGAGAATGTAAATACCATCATCCCCGGTGCAAACCACATCCGGCAGACTGTCGTGATTCATATCAGCCAGTTCAAGATAAGAGAGCGCTGGTTGAAATAGAACCTCATCGTGAACCTTGAACGCTCTATTCCCCTGATTTTCATATAGCGTAATCCCGGTATAGCCAGCCAGATATATATTATACAGTCCCACCATATCCTGATCTCCGTCTTGATCTATATCCGCAATCTCAGTCTCATGTTCAATTGAATCAATAATTGCATGAGTAAATCCAGATGTGTCACTGAAAAATACCTGCACAGATCCACTACATATAATAACATCATCCCGGTGATCATCGTTTAGATCACCGCATTTAATATCTGCCGGATAACCGATAGAATAGTAGGTGGGTAGCGAAAACTGACCTGTACCGTCATTATATAGAACTCCCCAAAATTGGCTCTGATTTGAGCCAACGACTATATCAATGTCAACGTCACCATCCACATCACCAGAGGTTATCTCAGAAAAAGTATCATCACTATTCAATGTGTAATCCTTGTATGTATCGAATGTACCATAATCATTATAGTAAATTCTGATATATCTATCTGCCACTCCTGATGAAAAATCAGACATAAAAGTGATCAAATCAGGATAACCATCGCCATCTATTTTTTTTGCCAATATATTTTCCTGATAACCGCAGTAACTGATATTTGTGTCGAAGACAGTGAAATTCCCATACTCGACATTTTTTAAAATACTGATTGTTTTTCGCTCGATTTGACTGTTTTGCCAACTTACTATATGTCCCACCACAATATCCCTATCGCCATCCAGATCCAGGTCTTCAGCATCTAATGAGTATGCCGCCCGGGGCACGGTGTACTCTGCGGCAAATAGGCCAAAACTCACCAGGCACAACAAAAAAATATATAATCTCATATCCATAAAATCTTCCTTGCGGTTCAGACTCACCGCTTCTGCCCCCGTTATTTATATTTCAATATAAATATCCAGATTTGAAGAAGTCAAGCACTTCGAATTCCGGGACAATATTTTATCAAACACAGCGTATGAAAATGATTTGTATTGGTACAAGATTTTTCATCTTTACTATTGCAAATCTGCATGTGTCAGACATCAATCTGTCGCCTTTTTCATATACATTATCAACCGAAATCGATAAATTTGCAACATGAATCTGTTCAGACAAAAAATTGAAGAACTTCGACAACAGATAAATCAGGCAAATTATAACTATTACGTCCTCGATAATCCCACCATCAGCGATGCTGAGTATGACCGGCTTTTGCGGGAATTACAACGATTAGAAGAAACGTATCCTGATCTGAAATCCAGCGATTCACCGACCCAGCGCGTCGGGGCGACGCCATTGTCTGAATTCCGGACCACCACTCATCGGGTACCGCTGCTCAGCCTCGATAATGCCATGAACGCAGTGGAATTACTGGATTTTATCAATCGCGTTCAGAAAGCTTTACCCGGTGAAACAACCGAATTTGTTGCCGAGCCAAAAATCGATGGACTGGCGGTTGAACTGGTTTACGAAAACGGCGTTTTTGTCAACGGTTCTACCCGGGGTGACGGCGTCACCGGTGAAGACATTACGCAGAACCTGCGAACCATTCGATCCATTCCACTCAAACTTCAGGATGATCAAATCCCGATTCCATCGCTCCTTGAGGTCCGTGGCGAAGTCTATATGGATCGGCGGGATTTTGAGAAATTAAATGAAAAGCAGTTAGCTGATGGGAATCAGCCTTTTGCCAATCCCCGTAATTCAGCAGCCGGTTCGCTGCGCCAACTGGATTCCCGGATTACCGCTGCCCGCCCTTTGAGTATTTACTGCTATTCCCTGGGTAGTATCGAGGGAAAAACCTTCAAATCACATCATGAGTTTATACAAACATTACCGATGTGGGGATTCCGGGTCAATCCGCTGATTTCACTTTGTCGCACTGCTGATGAGTTAATTGAATATTATCACTCGATTGAATCGAAACGTGACAGTATCTCATACGATATTGACGGGGTGGTTTTTAAAGTCAATTCCATCGCTCAGCAGCAAAAATTGGGCATCAAATCCCGCAGCCCACGCTGGGCAATCGCCGGTAAATTCAAAGCCCGGCAGGAAATCACTCAAATATTAGATATCGAAGCCAGTGTCGGGCGCACCGGATCGATCACACCGGTCGCAAATTTAACTCCTGTCGAGGTCGGCGGAGTAATCGTATCAAACGCTACCCTGCATAACCAGGATGAGATCGACCGAAAAGACATTCGTGTTGGTGACTGGGTGGTTATCCAGCGGGCTGGCGATGTGATTCCCCAGGTCGTCAAAGTCATTACCGAGCGCCGGACCGGTTCGGAAATTCCCTATCAAATTCCTGCTGAATGTCCGGTGTGTGGCGGTCATGTCATTCGCCCCGCAGGTGAAGCCAAGCATCGCTGCCAGAATATCAGCTGCCCCGCCCGTATTATCCGCAGCATCCAGCATTTTGTCTCCAAACGGGCGCTGGATATTGACGGACTCGGCGACAAACTGATTGAACAGATGGTGGCAAGCGGGCTGATTAAAAATGTCGCCGATATCTATTTTCTGGAAAAAGGTCAGATCGCGGCGCTGGAACGCATGGCGGAGAAATCCGCTCAGAATACCATTGACGCCATCGACGCCAGCCGGAAAACCACACTGGCGCGTTTTATCCACGCCCTCGGTATTCCCAATGTCGGCGAACACATGGGCAAAGTGCTGCAAAAAGCATTAAGGACGCTTGATAAAGTTATCGACGCCAGTTTTGAAACTCTTGAATCCATCGATGGTGTCGGACCGATCGTAGCAAAATCCATTCGTGATTTCTTTGACGAACAGCGTAATATTCAAACCATCGAAAGACTCCTTGATGGCGGTATTCAATTCGAAGAATCCGAAACGACCCAGGAAACATTAAAATTTACCGGTAAAACTTTTGTCTTCACCGGCGCCCTGACCCACTTCAGCCGTGACGAAGCCAAAGCGATGGTTGAAAAACTGGGGGGAAAAGCCTCGTCATCGGTCAGCCAAAAAACTGATTATGTAGTGATTGGTGAAAATGCCGGCTCCAAAGCCGCCAAAGCCCGGGAACTGGGTGTCACAATCCTCTCCGAATCCGAGTTCCTGGATTTAATTAAATAACCACAAAGACACCAAAACACTAAGTATCTTAATAAAAACTATCGATATTACTCAGAGGTCCAGCACAATTGGTTGTAACACAGCCTGTCCGGCGTGACACAGTGAAGACTGAGAGCAATGCAACAGTCATAAAAAACTGCTCTTTGTGCCTTAGTGACTTGGTGGTTTGGCATTCCGTTTGAAGAAGTGCGGGCTGTCGCCCCATTGATTATAGCCAATACTTTCACCAAGGGTTTGTATCCGCAATTCAAGGCAGTCTTTACACATGGAGGAATTCTCATCCAGGCAGGGTTTATCATCGTACAGCTGATAGGCTTCCCGGTATTTGGTGTCAGTGATATTGGGCATGATAATATTCGCCCCGGCTTGAATACCCAGCTCCCGCCCATCATGCTGCAGCGCCTGCAGAGCGGTGGTTGCGGCAATGTTCACATCTTTCAGCAGCAGGCGGGTCACCGCCACCATTTTCAAGCCGAGTTCCAGCTGGTGTAATTTTATCTTTTCAAAATCACCCAGGGAATTTGCCAGCGGTGTGTCTTTATGCGGGATAAACGGACCCATACCGATCATATCCACATCATACTTTTTAAGAAACAGGACATCTTCAGCCAGATCGTCAATTGTCTGTCCCGGCAAGCCAATCATGACACCCGTGCCAACCTGATAGCCAATTTTCCGTAATAGTTCCAACGAATGTAAACGCTGTTCAAAATCATGATCTTCGGGATGGAGCGAGCGGTATAGTTCACGATTACTGGTTTCGATTCTTAACAGGTATCGATGAGCACCTGCCTCGAACCAGCGCCGGTAGGTCTCTTCGGATTGCTCGCCAAGGCTCAGCGTAATGCCTAATTCACCATTTGTTATTGCCCGGATTTTATCCAATAACTGCTCGACAAAATCGATAAATGTCGGATCCATCCGTTCACCGCTTTGCAATACCAGCGAACCATATTCCGCTTCCCATACCCAGCGCACCGCATTGAGAATTTCGGATTCGCTCATTATATAGCGCTGAATATCCCGATTGTCCCGCCGGATACCGCAGTAATAACAGTTTTTTGTGCAGATATTGCTGAACTCGATAATTCCCCGAAAATAGACGATATTCCCCACAAATGCTGTTTTAACGTTGTAGGCTGCCTCGTACAGGATTTTCAGATCAGCCGGGTTTTCGATAGATAAAAGGTTTACCAGATCCGATTTGTCGAATGTATTTTTATCAATAATATTCTGAATTTGACTCATTCTATTTCTTCATTTAATCAACCAACACGACCGGCGAATATGCAGGTTTTAGATAAGAAATACAATTGTTTATCATCAGAATAATAGAAATTATCAACATATATTCGGAAAATGATTATCAATCTGTTCCTTTAATCGGTGGTAGGGCAGCGCCCCGGTGACTCGCATGATTGGTTGTCCTTTCCAGAACATCATGATAGTCGGAATGCTGCGGATATCATATTTTGAAGCCACCTGCGGTTTTTTGTCCACATTCACTTTAACGGTGGTTAATTTGCCGCTGTACTCTCTGGCGATCTGCTCCACCACCGGTGAAACCATGCGGCAGGGACCGCACCACTCCGCCCAGAAATCCACCAGGACCGGTTTGTCCGAATTGGTCACCAAATCACTAAAACTTTTCGTATCTGTATTCATCATATCCATGCCTTTATTTTTTAAATTAGATGAATTAGCCAAGGAATAGTAACAATTTACGGATTTAAATATTATAACAAACTATTTTGGAGAACCTCCTGTTTAAGGATTGGAAATGACTATCAATGCCGTGAATTATTCCGGCTAATATTTCGATCGTCAGGTTTACCTTTTTTTCTGCCATTCGTTTTCATAAATTTGATTTCGATGAAGACGTCAACGGTACAAGCTCTCAAAGCGACCTGGCTGATCACTTATGGCGATATGGTGACCCTCCTGCTGACCTTTTTCATCCTCATGATCGTCATTTTGAATGAAGCGGAAAACAACATTTACCGCATGCTCGATCTGCTGTTATCTGAAACCGAGCAGAAACTTGACAGTTATGTCACCGAACAGCATCTCGATAAAAACATCACTGTCCGGCGCACGACCAAAGGGGTCCAGTTGACCATCAGCGGTGAGTATTTTTTCGATATCAACTCCGCTGACATCACTCCGGCACTCCGTCCCATCCTGGAACACATCGGCAATACGGTCAAGCAGTCACGATTGCTGAGCATTCAAAATGATCCCGAGCTACACGATTTTTATGAAGCATTGCAGCATAGTCAGCATCAGCTGAATGTCGAAATCCGGGTAGAAGGTCATACCGATAACTGGCAAATTCGCGGCGGTCGCTATTCCAGCAACTGGGAACTCAGTTCCGCCCGGGCGCTGGAGGTAGTTCAATTTTTGAGTCATATCTCCGGGATAGACGAGGGTAAATTTTCAGCGTTGGGATACGGTGAATTTCGTCCAATCGCTGGTAATGATACCATTGAAGGACGATCCAAAAATCGGCGGGTTGAAATTTTTATCGATGCCGATATCACGCCGATGAATGCGGAACAGTGAGTTAATTAAAAACAGCGTCCCAATTTATTCTTGCGGCAATCATCCTCTTTACAGTGATAGCAAATTTCATTCAGGAGCGGTTTTCCGGCAAAATAATCCTGAATATTCTGCAACGTTGTCCGCGCAATATTTTCCAGGGCTTCGTTCGTAAAAAAACCCTGGTGCGATGTAATCAGCACATTATTAAAGGTCATCAGCCGCGCCAGCACATCATCACCAACAATCTGATTGGAAAAATCCTCGAAGAAAAATTCGCTCTCCTCTTCATAAACATCCAGCCCGGCTGCGCCAATTTTATTCGCTTTCAGGGCACCAATCAGGTCTTTGGTGTCCACCAGATGACCACGTCCGGTATTAATCAGCATAACACCATCTTTCATTTTGGCGATACTCGCTTTGTTGATGAGATGATAGGTCTCTTTGGTCAGGGGACAATTCAGTGAAATGATGTCCGATTCTTTGTACAGCTCATCGAGCGAAACATATTCAAATCCGGTTTCCTCAGCCCTCTTCTGGTCCGGATATGGATCAAACGCCAGCACCCGCATGCCAAATCCCTTTAAAATGCCAATGAGCACTGTCCCGATTCTCCCCGTCCCGATGACACCGGCGGTTTTTCCGAACATATCAAAACCTTTAAGCCCATTTATCGTAAAATTATTGTCCCGAATCCGGTAAAAAGCCCGGTGCGTTTTACGGTTCAATGCCATTATCAGGGCGACAGTATGTTCAGCAATGGCATAGGGCGAGTACGAGGGTACCCGCACGACATGAATGTGTTTATATGCCGCCGCTAATTCCACATTATTATAACCCGCGGAACGCAGGGCAATCAGTCTAATCCTGTATTTCACAAGGGCATCAATAATTTCCCGGTCAATCTGATCATTGACAAACGCACAAATTACGTCATAACCTTCCGTCAGTTTGACAGTGTCAGCCGTCAGATGATTCTTAAAATATTTCACCTGAAATCCAAACTCCGGATTGATCCGCTGAAAGGATTCAATATCATAGGGCTTTGCATCAAAAAGTGCAATTTTTATCGGTTTCATCAGAGCGCCTCCGTAAATTGAATATTATGCATTGTTTGATTGAAAACACAAAAATTCGTTACGGTGAAAATTATTGTTTACACAAAAAGATTTTTTATATATATTTGGTCTGAATTGTTACCTGTCGTCATTTAATTAATATTCCACCCCGTTAAACGACATCCTAATTTTTACCTGGAAAGGTTTTTGCCATATGGGATATTTCGATGCAATTGTTCTTGGAATTGTGCAGGGACTGACGGAGTTTTTACCGATCAGTAGTTCCGGGCACCTGGTGATTTTTCAACACCTGCTGAAAATCAGCAGTGACAATATCGCTTTTGAGGTTTTTGTCCATTGCGGTACTCTGCTGAGTGTATTGGTTGTCTATTTCAATGATATCATGCAAATGATCCGGAGCCTTTTCCGTGGAATTACCCATAAAAACATTAACACCACCTATCAAGATGATCCGTTTTTCCGCCTGAGTATATATGTCGTTATCGGGACCATTCCGGCGGTTTTTGCCGGGCTTTTCTTTGAGGATCTCTTTGTTTCCATATTTCACAATATCAACCTTGTCGGTGTGACTTTAATGGTTACCGGGACAATAATCTTATTAAGCCATTTTATCAATGCGCCGAAAAAAGAACTTTCCGCCGGCAAATCACTGCTGGTCGGCGTTGCTCAGGCGATCGCGATATTACCGGGAATTTCACGGTCCGGTTTTACCATCAGCAGCGCTTTGCTGATGGGAATCTCGCGGGAAAATGCCGCCCGCTTTTCGTTTCTTCTCGCAATTCCGGCTATCCTCGGCGCCGCTTTACTGCATATCATTGACCTGTTTTCGGCAGAGGTGACCGGAATCGCTGTCGGTCCGATGTTGACAGGTTTTTTGGCTTCTTTCATCATCGGCTACCTTGCTATCCGAATTTTATTGTCTGTTTTGAAAAGCGGTAAATTTGCCTGGTTCGCGCCTTACTGTTTTGCCGCCGGACTGATTGTTTTGATATTCATTGGTTAATCCTGTCATTGAGGAAAATTGGATAGATAATGGCATTTATACTCGACGAACTGGAAAAAATTGAAGCCGGGCAACTCGGCGCTGTTTATCTCCTGTACGGAGACGATCTCTACCTGGAAGAGGAAGTCATCGGCAGTTTGTCAACAGGTTTCATCCAAAAATCCAGCGCGGCAGCCGAGAAAAAAGTCTTTTACGGATCAGAGGACACCGGCGATGAATTTTTACAGAGTCTCGTAAATATCGGGATGTTCGCCTCCCGGCAAATCATCATATTTAAAGAAATAACCAACCTCTCTAACCGATATCATAAATCACTGCTCAGCTATTTGGACGCTCCTGACCCGAATACGCTTCTGATTTTGACCGCGGCTGGTGGACAGAAAAGCACATTACTAAATAAACTCAAGAAACATACCGCGATTAAAACCTTATCAATCTGGTCACCGTATCCACGCCAGTTCCCGGTATTGATCCAACGCAAGATAAAAAAAGAGGGATACCAGATCAGCCCCGAAGCGCTCGAAATTCTTTCCATATCCACCAACGATTCTCTCAGCCATGCTTTCGCGGAAATCGAAAAAATCCTCATTTACATCGGTGATAAACCGGAAATTACTCTCGAAAATGTTCGCGCTGTAGTAGGCAGCGAAAAGAATTACCAGATGGCGGATTTCAATCAGGCTGTCGCAGAAAGAGATCTCTACCAGGCAATCCACATCTGTCTGGCACTGATAGAAACCGGTATCGATACTCCTTACTTTATTTCTTCGCTGTACCGATTATTCGCGAATGTTTGGGCATATCAGCAGATTCATGCCGGCACCCAAAGCGACTATTATCCTATCAAAAAAACGCGCGAGCTTTACGAGAGCGCCTACCGAAATTATGCTGACCGGAATTATAAAAGCGTTTTTGAGAAACTTCTGGAAGTTGATTTAAAAGCAAAATCAACGAGTATCAGCACCCAGGACTTGATGATACCATTGATATTTGAACTATTAAAGTGATAAATTAATCCGATGAAAAACAGTTTTAAAGTTACCGATGAAGAACTGATCCGCCGCTTCCAAGCCGGCGATGAAGCCGCCTTTGAAGAGATTGTCGGGCGCTACAAAAACCGCCTGATGAACTTTGCCTATCGATTTGTTCTGGATCGTGAAGAAGCCGAAGATATTGTCCAGGACACTTTTCTCAAAGTGTACCAGAACCGCTACGCCTATAAAGAAATTGCCAAGTTTTCGACCTGGATATATACGATCACCGCTAACCTTGCAAAAACAATTTTACGCAAACAGCGGAATCGCAAACTATTCTATTTTTCACGGCTCGGTCCAGAAGATAAAGATATGGATTTTCCCTCAAAAGAACTTTCCGCCCATTCAAAAATGGAAGGAAAATTTGACGAACAAACAATTCAGCGGGCAATTGTAAAATTACCGGAACATTTTCGAACGGCAATCATTTTAAGGGATATTCAGGAACTTTCGTATGAGGAAATTAGTAATATAATCAACGCACCGTTAGGCACTGTGAAATCAAGAATAAATCGAGCCCGGTTGAAATTGCAGGAAGAATTAATGGAATTGAGAGGTAAATAAAAAAAATTTGTTACTTGAGGAGTTAAATGATCAGTTGTTACCAGTTTAAAACTATCATATCAAGATATATCGATAAAGATATTTCCTTTCAAAATCGCAAATCTTTCGAAGAACACATGGACAATTGTCCCGGGTGCAAAGAGCTCTATCAACTCATCCTTGGTACAAAAATCTCCATGAACCAGTTCAGCAATGTCACGGTCAGTGACAATTTTCTCGAAAACCTTAAAAATAAAATTCTCACCGAACGCAACGCCCAAATTGAAGCCAGCCTTCAAAAGGGCTTTTCTTTTAGTCGCATTCCTTCATTTGTCTATGGATTTGCCGCAGCGCTCGTGGTTGTAATCATTGGTTTTTATCTAATCGAACTTCAACCCTCGTTCCAATCCCGACAAATGCCACCGCAGATTGTTCAGGAAAAGATCCAAAAATCTTCTCCCGGTGCTCGTCAATATCAAAGTACACCGCCCCTGCTGAGCCAGGGACAAATGGCAGCTTCGGAATCAGTATCCGATTCCATTGGAAAATCGGACGACAATCTCCGTCAATCGCAACAGGATTTCCAGAATAAAATAAAAACCGTCAAAGAAGAATATTAATTTCACGCTGCTGTGCGGGAAATCTTTAGTATTGTTTTTACTTATGGTTAATATTATTTTTACGTGCTGTATGGATTGAATGAAATGAACACATTAAAAAGCGCCTGGATCGTCAGTATCCTCTTAATAGTTATCCTGTTTTTATTTACCGTTTATCCATCAATTGATGCGTTCGGGAATGTACCGGCACCTTTTCAAAATGTGTTTCGCGCCCTGTTGTTCATCGCTATTTTTTCCCTGATCGTGTACCTCCTGACCGAGATGAACAACTGGTATAAACGCTGTAAACTATTATCCGAAGAAAATCCGGTACACAGAAAGGAAAAAGATAATGTCGCCGGCATCGGCTTGCATTACAAAATCGATACCAGTAAAAATTATCAGCAATTAATTCATCAGTTGGTTGAAGTAATTCACGCATCCCTGATGGCACAATCCGTCGTAATTTATCTTTTTAATAATAACGATAACAGCTACGTTCTTCAGGAAAGCAGCTCTTCCCATAAAGCAGCACCGCTGAATAAATTTTCAGCCGACGGAGAACTGTTTAAAGGTTATCACCTGAAGCCAAAACCGGAACTCTTTCAGGCTGATCAGATCGGACCGGATTATCTGAAATACTACCAGCAGGCGCCTAAAATCGGCACTCTGATGCTGGTGCCTATTACTATCAATAAATCCTTTGTCGGCTTCATTGGAATGGACAGCATCGACAAGGAGAGCTGGGGCAGTGAAGATCTTGAACTGGTTCAGTCTTTTGCCAAACTTTTTACCAATGCGGTTTTACAGATTGACGTTATAGACCAGCAGGAAACATATATCGACTTTTTCAAGCATTTATGCCATTTAAATTCAGAGATAAGCTTCGGAATAGATGCGCATGAATTGTACAAACAAGCTTCAGAAATTCTGAAAAAATTCTTCAATTTTGATAAGCTGACTTATGCATTCATCACCAAAAACCATTCTCAGGAACTGGTCATCGATTATGTCGAGGGTTCCGAAGCGGACTATACTATCGGTCATGAGATTACAGTAAAAAATGGCGTCTGGGAACCAATTATCGCCCACAAACCGGTCCTGATTAAAGATTACGACAAGAGCAAAATCGAATTTCGGTTCCAGCCTGACGATCTCAAGATCATCCCTTTCCGGTCAGCACTCGGTATTCCGTTGGCAACTTCCACCAAAGAATCCGGCGGCATTCTTCTGGAAAGCTTCAAAGTTCATAGTTATACCAAAGACGATATGGAAACTCTAAGTCTGTTCGGGAAAAGTTTTGCAGAAATCCTCAGCCGCCTGACGATTTATCAGTCCATGAAAGATTTAGCGATGATCGATGGATTGACCAATATCCTGAACCACCGCGCTTTCAAGGAACGGTTGCAGGTGGAAATTGAGCGCAGTCGCCGTTATAAATCAAACCTGACATTACTTATCCTTGATCTCGATAAATTTAAACGTATCAACGATACTTACGGACACCTGCATGGTGATTTCGTCCTGAAAAAATCGGCAAACTTAATTCGCGGAAGTGTCCGAACCGTTGATACGGTAGCCCGCTACGGCGGCGAAGAATTTGCGGTAATTCTAATCAATGCCGACAAAAAAAGCTGTTTGAATACAGCCAACCGAATATGTAAAAATATTCACAGTTATTTATTTGAAAGAGAAGGAATGACCGAACATATGACCATCAGCATCGGCATGTCTGAATATCCCGCGGACGGTGATGACTTGCAGTCCCTCGTGTCCAGCGCTGATATGGCAATGTACCGGGCAAAGCGTGCCGGCGGCAACCGGGTGGAAATGTTCGAACAAGAATCATAGAGGAGAAAACTCATGGCAAAACGAGTAACAAAAGGATTTGCAGATAAAACATCCAAGGCACTCAAGGATAATAAAAGACATTGCGCCATTTGTGGCGATCCGATAGAGATGATCAAGCATGTCGTTACCAATAAAGACACTGCCAAAGATGCTATTCGTTTCAAGGAAAAAATCATTGGCGTCTGCAGCTGCAATCGCAACGACATTTTCGGATAAAACAGCTCGCGACTTATCCGGATCGGATCATTTATCAGCTGCACCTGAATCTTTAAAATCTAAGCAATGGGTAAAATATTGGATCTGCCAAAGAAACAATATAGGAATGCTTTTCACTACCTTTTAATTGCCGGCTTTACTGCGCTGGTTTCAACCTGCAGTGTACATCCGGCAGCTGAAAGCGATACCGCCGGCACCGATACGGTCAAAAGTTACAATTCCCTTGCTGTCGAACATTTTATGCTGGGTGAAAACTACAGCATGCAGGGCGATCACGCGATGGCGATTCTGGAGTATCAGGATGCCCTGAGCTACGATACCAGTTCCAGCACAATCTACGGTTCTATGGCAAAAGCCTATATAAACCTGGGAAAGCTGGAGCGCGGTATTGACGCTCTAAAAAAAGCGCTGAAAATTGACCCGAACGATAATGAATTGCGGGAAATTCTGGCACAGGTATATTATCTGTCCGGGGATAATGAAAATGCGGAAAAGCAGTATCAATGGCTTATTCAAGCCAATCCGGATGATCTGGAATTAAATTATCAGTTGGCGGCAGTTTATCTGAAAAACAAAAAGGTTGATGAAGCCGTGACTGTCTATGAAAAAATCTATTATGCAGATACCAGCCAGGTAAAAGCACTGGAAAAAGCCGCGGAAATTTCCCTCGCCCGTCAGCAGTTGGAAAAAGCCGCAGGGTACTATGACCTGTTAATTCAAAATCATCCTGAAACCGTTGAATACTACAAATACCGGGCAGACATAGCCGCTGTGCAGGAGGATATTGAAACAGCCCTGAAAATATACAAAAATCTGACTGTAATGCTGCCGGATGATATTGAAATCAGGGAGCGTTATGGTAATATCTTATCCCGCGGCGGACAAAAAGACGAAGCCTACAATTATTTAAAATCTTTGATCGCGGAATATCCCGACCGTCAATCTGCCTACATCAGCCTGGCATTTTACCTGAGGCAAAACAGTAATCTCGATTCGTTGGCGGCGTATATTGATTCGGCGATGAAACGCTTTCCCGACCAGTCCTATTTTCCATTCTTATTAGCAAACAGCTATAATACTAATAAACGCTACGATAAAGCAGCGGAATTTTTACTGAAAGCGCTTGACGTCGATCCGGAAAATCTGCAAGCCCGGATTCTGCTGGCAAACACCTGGGAAACACTCGGAAAATATACCCTGTCAGACAGCCTTTACAATTTCATCATCGAATTTAATCCCGACGAAGAGGTCGCGTTGAATAATTATGCTTATAGTCTTGCGCTGAGAGGTGAACGACTGAAAGAAGCAATGACCATGGTGGATAAGGCGCTTGAGATCGTACCAGACAATGCGTCCTACCTCGATACGAAAGGCTGGCTGCTCTATCTTTTCGGTAAATATAAAGAGGCTCAGGTCTATGTGGAAAAAGCCCTTTCTATGGTTGATGATAATGCCGAAGTTCTTGAGCATATGGGCGACATTCTTGTAAAATTGAAAAAACCGGCTGACGCTCAAAAATATTACCGACAGGCACTGGAAATCGATCCTGATAATGAAGCGCTTAAGCAAAAAATATCGGAATAATTTTTCCCCTTTTTTATATACAACTGTTTTATTGGGATTGATTCTGAACAGTTGTTCCATCAGCAAAAATCTGTGCAGAAAGACTGAACCGTCTATTATTCCCCGTCCAGTATCGGTGCCACCACTCAGCGAATCACTCGCGCATCTCTCTATCAATGCCCGGATTTCCATTCAATCCGAACGGGGGAATGTCACCCTGTCCGCCGAAATTGAATATCGGGGCATGGATACTGTTTCCATTCAACTGAAAGATCCCCTCAGACGGCAATTGGCTAATCTGACAATCAGTAATAATGAATATAATCTGTGGCTGCAACGGGAAGATCGATTTATTTCAGGGATTGAATTACCTTCCGCCGTTGGAGATTTTCAGGTACCCCCTGTACCGGTTCGAAGTATCGCGCAACTGCTTATCGGGCAAACTGATCATCTCCCCAAAAACGATTCGCTTTTAACATTAAAAACGGATAAAAACAGACTACCGGTTCAGGTTACGATTGGAAATGAAAATGCCTTTATCGTCTCTTTTTCCGACTGGAAAATTGCAGAAAAATATTATGCTTATCCGACAGAATTGAATATCGTCACCAGCCAGGGCATGACCATTATTATTCAATATTCCCAATTCCAACTGGAATTGCGTAAATTAAGCTGATTTATTAAAAGAATAAGGGGCAAGCGTGGAGAAAAAACCAATAACAAATTTAGTATCGGTCATTGTGCCCGTTTATAATGAAGAGGGATCACTTCCCGAACTCTTCAAAGAGATCAGGGCAGCATTTAATAACAGCGCTTATGAGCATGAAATTATCTTCGTGGATGACGGCAGTCGGGATGGATCTTATAACATCGAACAGGAACTGACGAAAAAACATTCATCGATATCGGTCATTCGTTTTCTGGCAAATCGCGGGAAAGCGGCTGCACTGAATTCGGGATTTGCTGCTGCCACGGGCGAATTTGTCGCAACCATCGACGCCGACCTTCAGGATGATCCCCATGCAATTCCTCAAATGGTAGATCTGCTTAAAACCGGTGACTGTGACCTGATTTCCGGCTGGAAACAGAATCGTCAGGACCGCTTTATTAAAAAACACACTTCAAAAATATTTAATTTCTTCACCCGCGTGATGACCGGCGTTAAACTGCATGACATGAATAATGGATTGAAAGTCTATAAAGCCGAAGTCGTTAAAAGCATCAGCATCTATGGCGAAATGCACCGCTTTATCCCGGTTTTAGCAAAGCTGAACGGCTTTACCAGTGGTGAAATGAAGGTTCGTCACTTTCCGCGTAAATACGGAATGACCAAATACGGTGCCAGTCGTTTTTATAAAGGATTTCTGGATTTGTTGACAGTCCTGTTCACAATGAAATTCCTGAAACGCCCGATGCATTTTTTTGGACTGTGGGGGCTGCTTTTTGTATCAATGGGAGTGATTGCCGAAATCTATCTCCTTGTTCTCAAATATGGTTTTGGACATCCTTTTCGGACCCACATCGCCCTACTCATGCTGGGCGTACTGTTCATCATTTTCGGGATGCAGTTCTTTTCACTGGGACTGATCAGTGAGATGATCGCCTATTATCAGAAATCCAAAAATTAGATGAGACCGTTTTTATTCTCGATTATTGTTCCCTTATATAATCGCGCCGATGAGCTAGTCGATCTGGTTCATTCATTTCAGAAGCAAACTTTTTCCCATGATCGCTTCGAAGTAATTCTGGTTGACGATGGTTCTATTGACGACACGAAGAAACAGGTGCAGAATTTAATCAGCACATCGGATTTTAATATCCGCTTTTTTCACAGAGATCATGAAGGTCCCGGGCCAGCCAGAAACTACGGCATGAACCAGGCTGAAGGAGAATATTTTCTGTTTATTGATTCTGACTGTATTGCCGATCCAGACTGGTTGAAAGAGCTGGCTTCAGCGATTGATAAAGAACAGCCCGATGCGTTTGGTGGACCCGATTCAGTACTGGACAGTTTTACTCCTTTGCAAAAAGCCATTAATTTTGCGATGACCTCTTTTCTGACCACCGGCGGTATGCGCGGTCATTCCAGGAAAAAACTCGCTAAATTTTATCCCCGCAGCTTCAACATGGGTATTCATCATAAAATTTATCAAAAACTGGGTGGAATGGGCACCCTGCGACATGGTCAGGACCTTGAGTTCAGCCGGAGAATAATTGCCAGCGGCGCCAAGGTAATTTCTGTTCCCGATGCGATCGTTTATCATAAGCGCCGAACCAGTCTCCGAAAATTCTTTCGCCAGATTTTCAACTGGGGAGTAGCCCGAATCAATTTAACTTTAATTGATAATGCCATACTTGAACCGCTTCACTTCATTCCAGCTATTGGAACTTTGAGCTATATCAGCCTTTTGTTGCTCTCACCGTTACATCGGTACATATTTTATCTCTGGCTATTTGGAACAGCAATGGTGTTAGGAATAACCACCGTAATATTTCTCAGTGCCCTGCACCAATATCGGGATATCAAAGCAGCGTTACTGGCGCCGGTAGTATCGTTGACCCAGATTTTTGCTTATGGACTGGGATTTACGGCTGGTTTCTGGAAACGAGTGGTTTTAAAAAACCAGGAATACACGGGTTTTGTGAAAAAATATTATAAATGACAGAAGTAATCGAAAGACATCTGCGTTCCTATCATGAACAGTACTGGTATGCCCGGAATGTTCTCGAAAAATTCCTGGGAATCACAAACACAAAACAAATATCGATTTTGGAAGTAGGTCCGGCGGAAGGAGGCGCACTGAAATATTTTAATGAAAACGGTCATCACTGTTACGGCATTGAATATTCAGAAGTTCGATATGATAATTCCCTGAAATTGAATAAAAACCGAGACATTCATTTTCTCCGGGGAGACATAACCAAGCCGGATAGTTTTCAGTCTCAGATCGATTCATTCATGGACATTGTGATTTGCCGGGATGTTATTGAGCACATCGACACTGATCAAAAATACATTGCTCTCCAGAATATGTCGGCGCTGCTTAAACCCGGCGGAAAAATGTTCGTCTCCTTTCCTCCAAAATATTCACCCTATGCGGGACACCAGCAGGTCGCTCCGAAAAAATTGGTTAAACTGCCGTATTTGTATCTGTTACCGGATCGTCTGTACAGCTGGTATCTTTCCAGAATAGGAATGCGGATCACTTCCGGGCAAGGTCTTTTAGATACCAAGCACAAGCGCATCTCAATCAGGGATTTTGAAAAAACTATCCGGGATCTCGGTCTGGGCATATTGAAACGTGAATTTTACCTGATTCGTCCCTGCTATGAATCACGATTTCATCTGCGCAGACTGAAGGCTCCTTTTAGTAAAAATAATGTGCTGCGAGAATTTTTCACCTTGGGGGCTCTGTATTGTCTGACCAAATGAAAAGGATTTTATTCATTTCCTACTACTGGCCGCCAGCTGGAAAAGCTTCTCTGCACTGGCCATTAAATATTACCCGGCATTTGCCGGAATTCGGTTGGGAACCAATCATTCTTACCGTTGAAAACGAGACTTTTACGGTCAAGGATGAAAGTCTGCTGAAAGAGGTTCGCCCGGATATGCTGGTAATCAAAACGCGGGCATTTGAAGTATTTAATCTTTATCGGCGATTCATCGGAAAGAAAAAACATGACGCTCTCTCGGTCTCCGAAACAATGTCAACGGACAACAAGGGCTTTCGGCATCGTCTGTCGCTCTGGGTTCGCATGAACTTTTTCATACCCGATGCCCGGATTGGCTGGTATTTCAGTGCGGTCAGGGGTGGCAAGCGACTAATAACTTCCCTTAAAAAAACAACCAGGAATGATCAGCCAATCCAGGCAATTATTTCCATTGGAACACCCCACAGCACTCATCTAATTGGAAAACGTCTGGGAAAGTTATTTGACATTCCTCACGTGCCTTTTTTCAGTGATCCCTGGACAACAATTTCGTATTATCGCCATTTCAAGCGGAACAGCCTGGCTGAAAGACTGGATCACTACTTTGAAAAGTCCGTTCTGGAAAATGCCAAAAAAGCAATTTTCGTAACCCGAAATACTTGTAATGAATATATCCAAAAATATACCTTTTTAAAGGACAAAACCCGTGTCCTTTACTGGGGATATAATGAAGACGCCTTTTCCGACATGGACCAACTTTCAGCGCCGCCTGACGACAATGAGATACTTTTACACGCCGGGAATCTTTTTGATTACCAAAATCCGGTGAACTTCTGGACTACTATCCGACAGCGAATTGATTCGGGCAGGAAGATGATTCTGAGATTCACCGGAACTGTCGGAACAGGAATTAAAAAATCCATCAATGATAACCATTTGTCTGAATATTGTGAATATCCCGGGTTTCTGCCCTATTCTCGTTTGATTAAGGAACTGAATGCGGCGACTTATCTCCTGGTATGTCCTTATGACAGCCGGCATGTTCCCGGGAAATTGTTCGAATATCTCAGAATCGGCAAACCGATCATCGCATTTTGTGACGACAACAACGAAGTCCGTGATATTTTGGATGAAACCGGCGCCGGGATGCTGTTTCCATATAATTCTCCCGGTTTGGAATTTTTTAATCGTATTAATGAATTTAGAACCGATAATGCCAGCGTAAAGCAATATGACCGGTACAATATCGCCCGTGAACTGTCAAAAATTCTAGATTGTATCTTAAATGATAAGTCCGATAATTATATTGGATGACGGAATTGATCTCTAAAATTAGCGAAATTGACCATAAATAAAGTAATATTAAATTGACCGATTCAAAACCCATCAATACCAGGATAAACTTTCGAGGAAAGACCTTTAAGAAGTTCTTTGTAAACACCTCGTGGTTATTTAGTGAAAAAGTCATAAAACTACTGGTCAATTTTATTGTCGGAATCTATGTCGTTCGGTACCTGGGATTGGTCCGTAACGGGATGTTTGCGTACGCTCTCAGTGTCATTGGAATTTTATCAGCAGTTACATCAATTGGACTCGGCGATATTATTGTTCGGGAACTGATAGCCGACAGCGAGAACAGAAACAAGATACTTGGGACCTCCTTCTTCTTAAAACTCTTTTCAGCAGCTATTGTCTATGGATTAATTGTCATTTATTATTTTTATAATCGTGATGTCCAAAATCTTCTATTACTAATTATAGCCAGTTCAATCATCTTCAAACCATTCGATGTTATTGAAGCCTACTTCAAATCCCGGGTTTTATCAAAATATCCGGTTTTAGTAAAAACATTAAGCGTTATTATTTCCGATTGCGGAAAAATCGTCCTGATTTTATATAAAATGCCGTTGATTTACTTCGGCATAATGGCATTTATGGAAATTTTCCTGGCAGGAATCGGATTGGTCATTATCTACTGGTATCAAAAGCAGCGCATCTTCCAGTGGCGCGTAAATTGGCAGATTGCAAAATCGCTTGTCAGGGATTCCTGGCCACTGATGTTCTCGTCACTAGCAGTGACCATCTACATGAAGGTCGATAAAATCATTCTGAAGGAAATGCTTGGAGACGCTGCGGTTGGTCTGTATGATGCCGCCGTCCGGCTTTGTGAAGGCTGGTATTTCATTCCCGTCGCAATTGCATCCTCGCTGTTCCCCGCTATCATCAGCGCCAAAAAAATGAACGAACATCTTTACAACACCCGTCTTCAGAAGCTGTATGATCTCCTGGCGTGGATATCCATCCTGATCGCAATTCCGATATCATTATTTTCAAGCCAGATAATAAATTTTCTGTATGGCTCCGATTTTATAGGAGCATCGGCAGTTTTGTCAATTTATATCTGGGCTGGCGTGCCGGTATTCCTGGGAACTGCGAACAGCCAGTACCTGATCACGGAAAACTATACCCGAATTTCACTGATCCGCACAATTTCGGGCATGGTGATTAATATCATTTTAAATATAATTTTAATTCCATATTGGGGTGTTGTCGGAGCGGCTGTTGCTACCGTCGTTTCTTATTGTTGTGCGACTTTTTTCATTGTCTTCATTCCGAAAACACGAAAGCAGATTGGCATGATGATCAAATCAATTTTATTTATTAACCTGTTTCATATTAAATTCAAGAAATGATGAAAAAACTACAAATATTAATGAGCTTACTGTTGCAACCACGCGACCTGCGAACCTTGTTATCGCTCAGACATCGTGGATATTTGATAGATATTGGCTGGTTTCAAAGTGCTGAAAAGAAAATGCCGATGGATAAAAATGGTCAGCCAATTCCCTGGTACTCGTATCCATTCCTGAATTTTATCGAGCCCCGCTTAAGAAAACATTTCGATGTTTTTGAATATGGTTCAGGAAATTCTACGATCTGGCTGGCGGAAAGAGTTGGTACCGTCAAATCTGTTGAGCATAATCGTGATTGGTTTAAAAAATTATCACTGAATCTGCCAGCCAATGTTAAGATTGTTTATCGTGAACAGAACGGTAAAATGGAATATTGTCATGAACTCCTCAATACCGACTCACACTTTGATATCGTGATTGTTGATGGTGTTGAAAGAAATTGCTGCCTGAAAGTGTCTGTTGAGAAGTTAAAAAAAGATGGTGTCGTAATCTTAGATAATTCTGAACGCCCCGAATATCAGGAAGGTATTCAATATATTTTGTCACTGGGATTTAAAAAGATAGATTTTTGTGGAATGGGAGCCATGGAAAACTGCCTTACATGTACCTCTGTTTTTTACAAGGATAAGAATTGTTTAAACATTTAAAACACAACATTAAACCAATTTATTTCCACATTCTTCATGTTCGGGATTCCATCCGGTTTCGCCGTTATTTGAAAAAGCATAGTCAAATCAAAATCATTATTGGTTCATCAAGAACAAAATGTGAGGGGTGGTTTTCATCTGAACAATACTTTCTGGATATCCGGAAAGAAAGCAATTTTCGAAAAATACTAAAGGAAAAAAAAATTAATCGACTACTTGCTGAACATGTATTAGAACATTTGACGGAAGAGGAATTATCCAAAGCCATAAGAAATTTTTATCTTTATAGTACTGAAAATGTAAATATCAGAATCGCTGTGCCCGATGGAAATCATCCGGATACAGATTATATCAAATCGGTTCAACCAGACACGGAGCTGATGTCCCATGGCCATCAAGTACTCTTTAATTACCAAAGCTTACTTGACGCTTTTCGAATACAGGGATTTGAGGCTCAATTACTTGAATACTGGGATGAAAACAGACAGTTTCATTCAATTTATCAGAATGATGAAAAAGGATTTATTTACCGTTCTTTTTTGAACGATTCAAGGAATATAAAAGGAGAACCGAACTACACTTCCCTAATTGTCGATTTCTTCAAGAAGTAAAATTTGCGTATGAAAAAATTCGCTCCTATTGCTCTATTTGTTTATAATCGACTGCTTCACTTACAGCAGACGGTGATTTCTTTACAGACAAATGAGATTTCAAAGGAATCAGATTTATTTATCTATTCTGATGGACCAAAAAATAGTAGCGATGCTCAGAAAGTCAATCGTGTTCGTGAGTATCTGAAGACTATTTCCGGTTTTAAAACCATCCAAATCATGGAGAAGGATAACAATAACGGCTTAGCCAATTCAGTAATTGCCGGTGTATCCGAAGTTCTCCAAAAATATTCAAAGGCAATTGTGATCGAAGATGATCTTCAAATGTCACCGGATTTTTTATTATTTATGAATTCTGCGCTGGATTTTTACGCAGATAGTCCTGAAATATTTTCAATTTCCGGGTATAACTTTCCGATTAAAATACCTGCCGATTATTATAATGATGTATATCTATCCTACCGGGCATCTTCATGGGGCTGGGCAACCTGGCGTGATCGCTGGGGTAAAGCCGACTGGGAAATCAAAGATTATCCGGCATTTAAAAAAGACCGTGCATCTCAACATCTTTTCAACCGTGGCGGAGAGGATCTGACGCCCATGTTACATAAACAGATGCAGGGAATTATCGATTCATGGGCAATCCGCTGGGCTTATAGTCATTATAAAAACAATGCTTTTTGTCTATTTCCAGTCATCTCAAAAGTCCAAAATATAGGAAAAGATGGGAGTGGAACCCACTCAAGAAAAACAAACATTTATAATGTAGACTTGAGCAGTAGTCAAATGAATGTTCAATTTAATAAAAATTTGAAGTTGAACGACACAATTATCAAAAACATCAGAAAGTTTATTCGACCATCCCTGATTCGCAGAATGATAAATTTTTATAAATTCAGAATAGGTTTTATTTGAAAAACAGGAAATGGATTATATTGAAATCAGAGACCTATATACATTTAAGAAATCTTCGCTGACATCAAGGTTCTGATAATAATCCATTCTTTTTTTTGAATTTTCAATGTTTTTCTTTTTCCAGGCTTTATCCTTTAATCCTTTTTCAATCAAATCAGCGATCTCAATTGGATTCTCGGGATCAAATGTATAATGATCGTTATCAATTGTTTCAGGCAATGAGGTCACATTTGAGCTAATCACCGGTGCGCCGTATCTCATCGACTCAAATAACGGCCCGCTTCCGGCTTCATACAATGTCGGTATAACTACTAAATCGGTAGATTTATACAATCCGATCAAATCCTCTTCGGGAACGACTCCCAGAAATTTGACATTGTTTCGTAGTTCTAAATTATCAATTTCTTTTTCAATGACTTTAAAATGTTCGTTTTTATTGCCAGTACAGATCAGAAATGTTTCCAGCCCTCGTTTTTTCAGTATGGATATCGCTTTAATTAAAGCCAGATGGTTTTTATGTTGCCAGGTTGCCGCCGGATAAAGAATAAAGTGTTCCTTAATTTTATATTTTGTCAGCAGCTCTTGCTTTGGTGTAAAGCTATTATTTACAAACCATGAGCTAGCCAAGGGTAATCTGCAAACTGATACTTTTGTTTCCGATATGTGAAAATATTTAATCAAATCCCGTTTAATATGGTCGAAGGATACAACAATATGATTAGATTCATCGACCGCCATTTTATAGGTAATAGCCCGGTCAATTCGTTCCTGCGAACTAAAAAATTCGGGGAAATGTAATTCCTGGATATCATGCATTGTCACAATGACCGGAGTTTTAATAGCATATACCGGTGAAATTTTAAAAGGAACATGCAGCACATCTAATTTTAAATCGTCAATTATCCTTCGATACGGATTTAAGTAAATTGCAAGTTTCCGAATTAGATTGACTTTGCCAAAAGCCGGAAAATATTTTTTAAAATAGGTCTGGTATACATAGAAAGTCGTATGAAAATAAAATGCGATTATCGAGCGATATTTTATCCAAAACAGCTTCCGGTTGATGGGAATCATTGTAATTTTTGGTGAGTTTAAATATTGACGTATTCCTTCTTCCTGATCATGTGGATATATTAAAATGATTTTTTCAATGGAATCTATTGAAAGCAACAATTTTAAAATTCCAATAGAGTAGGTGAATATTCCACCAGCTTTCATATTTGAATAATCGATGTAAATTCCAACCTTCATAAATTTCCGTTAAAAATCCTTAAAGTAAACGAGATTGTTGTTTCTTTTATCGATACCTTCAGATTTAAATCCAAAACTCTCATAAATCATTTTGGCTGATACGTTTTCCGGATATACTTTCAGCATCAAACGCCTGATTTTATTTATTTTACAAAACGTGATTGCATGTTGGATTGTTAAAGATCCCAAACCTAAACCGGCATACTTCTTTGAAATGAAAACACCATATGCCGGAATTTTATAACCTTCATCAAATCCCCGCAACATGTAAAATCCGACTAATGATGTTCCAACGAATACGCCAAAGAAACGATCCAAGACAGCTTTAGATAATACAGTATTAAAACCATTCTCTGATATTTCAAAGGGCGTAAAATATTTTAAATATTCCACACCTGAGTTGGATGTAAGTTGATAAAGTATCTTTGCGTAGGTATTATTAATTCTTCTAATCTCTACGTTTTTTAAAGAGTCATTACTTATCATAAAACTCCTTAATTTTGTTGCTTATATAGATAATATCCTGTTCAGTCAAATCCGGATAGCTTGGTAGGTTGATGCCCCGATAGGCTATGTCTTCCGCCACTGGGAATTTCCCATTATCAAATAAATATATCGGCATACTATGAATCGGGAAAAATGTGGGTCTGGTCTCAATTCCCGCTTTTTTTAAATGCTCTCTTATCTTATATCGGCAATCAGTTGACTCAACAAGAATTGTAAACATCCAGTATGTATGAAAAGTATCTTTAGATTCTTTCTGAAATTTAATTGGCAAATCAGCCAGATATTTAAAGTACCAAGTTGCTATCTGTCTCTTTCTAAAGATAATATCATTTGCGATTTCTAATTGTGCTAATCCAATTGCAGCACAAATATTGGTCATCCTGTAGTTATAACCAATCACGTCATGCCAGTATTCCCGTTGTGATGCCAGACCTTGACCTTTAATGTGAACTGCATGTTCAAAAAGTTGTTTATCGTTTGTAGAAATCATCCCTCCTTCACCGGTCGTGATTGTCTTATTCCCAAAAAAACTAAAGCAGGCGATATCTCCAAATGTACCAGCAAATCGACCTTTATATTTTGTTCCGAATGCTTCTGCACAATCTTCAATAATAAAAAGATCATTCTCTTTAGCAATTTTGCAGATAGAATCCATATCACAAGGATGACCGTACAAGTGAACTGGCATAATTGCTTTTGATCGGGGTGTTATTTTCTTCTTTATATCATCGGGATCTATTTGCCATGTATCCAATTCGGAATCTACAAAAACAGGTTTCGCTCCGGTATAAGTAATCGAATTCACCGAAGCGATATAGGTAAAAGTCGGAACCAGAACTTCATCTCCGGGACCAATTCCAAGAGTTAAAAGTGCTAAATGTAAAGCTACCGTCCCATTGGAAACTGTTGCAGAGTATTTAATATCGAGATATTTCGAAAATTCGGATTCAAATAACTCAACGAATTTCCCCTTTGAAGAAATCCAGGTTGAATCGAGACATTCATTTACAAACTTCTTTTCATTACCTTTTAGATAAGGGATATAGACAGGGTATTTATATTTCATCTACGCGACCTTTAGCAATTGGAGTCGGATAATTAATCTCTAAATTTCAGAAGAAAACACATTTTTCACTTCAAATAGGGATTTTGTGGTAAATCTATTACTTCAAAGGAAAAAGATTTTAGAAGTTTTCGTAAATCTTCATCCGGTTCGGTTTTGAATATTATCGCAATCAGCATAGTATAATCAATAAGACCGAGTCTGCATAAAATATTCTGAATGCCAATAATGATTTTTAATTTCAGAAAAACTTTATTTCCGAATTCGGCTTTAACTGAATCTAATCCCTTAAAATAATAATCATTCATTCCACGAAAGGCAACGGTTCTTAAATTGATTCCAAGCGCGATCTTTTCTATTTCTCTTTTGGATAATCGATAAACATAATTTCCAACTGGTTCAAAATCGTGCTTGCTGTTTCTATTTCTGATAATTTTTCGTGCAATATTTTTTATATTTCTTAGGGGAATTTGCATAAAACCGGAATCGATATAGCTGTCTCCAGGTTCGATGAAAACAATCCCCTTTTTCGCAACTCTCAACATTTCATATAATGCAATAATAGGTCTCGGAAAATGATGGAAAGATTCTTTGCACAGGACAAAATCAAATCGGTTATCTTCAAAGGATAACGCTTCCGCATTCTCCTTTTGATATTTTTTGATATAACCCTGTTCTTTTGCCTCTTTTAAAAGTACATCTGAAATATCTGACGCGATAACATTTAAACCTTTTTCCTGAAGGTAGTGGGCATCCGAACCATATCTCCCATCTCCGACAGTTAACCAAGTTGCATCGGAATACCGCTCTATTAATGGTAATAAATTATCGAATAGTCTCTGATGTCGCCACCCATCTGCAGTCCCCTGGGCACACCAGTTTATTGCCGTATTTTCACACTCTCCACCCTCTGTAAATTTGGTATAATGGATTTCGTGGCTATGATAACTTTTTTCTAAAAAATCTTTTTCAGTGCTCAATTCAATATTTCCCAATAAATCTTCATATTAGACTAGAACTTGTCGGATCGAAATTTACTATTGTTGCCTCGGATAACCAAAAATATATTCCCATCTTAATATTCCCTAAAGTACTAAATTCTATTTAACAATCTTTCAGATTATTAATGATTTAATGTTAAATTTCAAGATCTAATTATTGTACAAATTAAGGTTGCTACATTAGCCCTTTTACATTAAACTTCCATTTCAGGTGTTAGTTGGAAAAATTAGAAATGACTTCCAAAAAGGATAAATATGACCAGTAAAAAGAAAGAACGCCAACAGACAGCAGTTGAAAACAAAGAGTTGTCGATTCTGGACAAGATCAGTTTGAAAAAGGGCTTGCTATTCAGCGCTTTCCTGATAATTATGACTCTTGTCATTTTTTATAAACCCTATGTCATTGACCGCTTGGAACCCATGGGTGGTGATAAAATCGGCGCTATTGGAAAAACCCATCAAATCCGGGAATACAGCGCAAAGACCGGCGAACGTGCACTCTGGAATCCCAATATTTTCTGTGGAATTCCCACCTATCATCGACTGTCATCAAATGCTTTCCATTTGGATGTTCTCATTCGGTTTCTACACCCCGTTTTGGATTGGAAAATAGGCTGGTTTACCCTTGCCGGTATCGGCATATTTTTGATTGTTCTGCATTTTGGATTTCCCTGGTATTTTGCCCTGATTGCGACAGTTGCTTTTTTGTTTTTGCCACATTTTCAGGCGCTGATTGAAGTGGGGCATGATGCGAAAACCATGGCTATCATGGCAATACCGCTCGTGTTATACGGATTCCTATTGTTCATTAAAAGAGTCGATATTTTTTCGCTCTGTGTTTTCGTTCTGGCATTTTCTCTGCAGATTCGCACACAGCATTATCAGATTATTTTTTACACGGCACTACTGCTTTTTGCGGTGGGTGTCTGGACGATTGTACAATGGATTCGAGAAAAGAAGTTTGATCATTTGTCAAAAACTCTTCCACTTTTCCTTCTTGGTCTGGTTATATCAGTCTTTATGGTTGCCCAGCCCCTCTTTGTGGTCAGTGAATATACACCTGAATCGACCCGCGGCGGTAAAGCAATTCATCTGACCGAAAAGACTGACACTGAAAAACAATCCGGAGGTGTCAGTTTTGAATACGCGACGCGCTGGTCATTGAGCCCTAAAGAAATACTGGCACTGATTATACCCCGCATTTACGGCGGAACATCGAGTGAACCCTATACAGGGAAAATCTATCCCCAGCTGAAAGGGCGCCAGGTACCGGGTAGTTACTGGGGTGAGATGCCCATGACGCAGTCATCGGAATATATGGGAATCATTACTATTCTCCTGGCACTGATTGGAATCTGGTACAATCGTAGAAACGGATTAGTGATAAGTTTGTCTATTTTACTGATATTGACTTTCTTGCTGGCATTTGGCAGACATTTCCCAATCCTGTACAAATTATTGTTCGACTACCTGCCCTATTTCAGTAAATTCCGATCTCCTGCTATGATTCTCACTCTGACAGCATTTATATTTATCATACTGGCTACATTTGGTCTCAAAGAGCTGCTTGAAGCAATCGATCGGAAGAAGCTGATGACAGGACTCTTCATAGCCGGTTTTTTCGCTGCGCTTGGTTTAATTCTTTTCCTTTTTCCGAGTATTCTCTCCTTTACCTCAGCAAAAGATGCCCAGCTTGCTTCTAATCCTCAGTACCTGGAAATGATCCGGGCAATCCGCCGGGAGATGATGGTCCAGGATACCTTGCGGATGCTGGGATTCGTGGTACTATTTGCAGGATTACTGACCGCCGTTTATTTTAGAAAAATCAACCGGGATGGACTCATAATCGGTATTTTTCTGCTAATTGCAATTGACATGATTTCGGTCAGCCTCCGGTTTATCAAAAATGCCCCACTAAAGTCGCTCGATCGCATTGAGCAGCAATATTTCAGGGTGACAAAATACGATCAATTGATAGAACAGGATCACGATAAAAACCGAATCTTAGCCCTGGGCAATCTATTCCAGAGTAATGACCTGGCATATCGCCATCAAATTATCGGCGGTTATTCAGCCATAAAGCCCCAGTTAATTCAGGATATTATTGAAAATAACATCTATACTCAGAATCCGGCGGAACCGATTAACTGGAATGTGGCGAACATGTTAAACGGTCGATACATTATTTCACCGGTACAGCTGAATTATGCGGGTTTGTCCGTCTTAGATTTTAACCAGCAATCAAAAACTATTCTCTACAAAAATGAAAATGCGTTACCCCGGGTATATTTTGTAAAACAGATTAAAATCCTGCCTGATGAACAAGCGGTTGTTCGCTTTTTAAATCGTCCTGATTTCAATCCGGTTGAGATGGCACTGGTTACCGAAGAACTTGAGTCTCAAGAGTTCAGCGGTAAGGGTAAAGTCAGCATTGAGCAATATACTCCGAATGAGATCCACCTTAAATACCAGTGTGACAATCCCGAATTCCTGGTTCTATCGGAAGCCTACTATCCCAAGGGCTGGCAAGCAACGATTGACGACAAAGTTATTCCAATTTATCAGGTTAATCACATTCTGCGGGGCATGGTCGTGCCGGCAGGTGATCACAAGCTTCAGTTGATATTTGCTCCAAAGAAATATTATCGAAGTCAATGGATATCCTCCATTTTCACCTATTTGGTTTGGTTAACACTGGTTGTAACTTATATTCAACAAAACCGCCAGAAGCTGGTTTTACAATGGCGGACAATCAGCCGGAAAATTAAAAAGAACTGAAGTTGAAGAAATTTGAAATTTAAAAATTTTATCATGTGGAGTTTGGCAGAATGAAGATATCCGTTTATCGGCAGACTGGGAATATAAAACGGCTACTATTACTGATTGCAATCATTCTGATTTTTTCACTGTTGCATTATTCCCAGTCAATCGTCGCCAAACTCCGCGCAGACCTCAGTGCGTTGGTCCGGTTTTCGGCAGGCGTCTATGCCCAGGCTGCGGTCGATGAAAGCGGTACGGATTATAGCTTTATCTTTGATGAAATTATTCGAAAATCGTCAATCCCTATGATTATTTCATCCCAAATCGATAAAAATCCTACTTTCTGGAGAGGGGTTGATATTGAGGAAACGGAGATTTCCCCGGAAATAGCAGCCAAACTTGAAAAATTGATGCAGGAGATGGACGGCGCCAATGAGCCCATTCCCCTGAAGTATAAGGATTATAACCTGGGTTATATTCATTATGGCGATACAAAACTAATTCGGCGGCTGGTTTCACTTCCGTATATTGAAATTTCAGTGGTGGCGCTGTTTATTTTCCTCGGCTATATGGGCTTCCAGGTTATTCGAAGTAGTGAAAAACGCTCCATCTGGGTTGGTATGGCAAAAGAGACCGCTCATCAGTTGGGTACGCCATTGACATCGCTGATGGGCTGGATTGAACTCCTGCGCTCGGATTTACCCGGAAATGAAAATGTCAAAGAAATGGAAAAAGATATCAAACGCCTGGAAAAAATAACCAACCGGTTTTCCAGAATTGGATCAACACCTGCCGCCGAACCGATACTAATAAATGAGTTAATTCAGGACGCCGTCAAATATTATCGACGACGTTTACCGCAACTCGGTCCCGGCGTCACCATTAGTTTCCAACCAGTAGAAGACCATCGTGTCGTGATTATTAAAGACCTTTTCGGCTGGGCGATTGAAAACCTTATCAAGAATGCCATCGATGCAGTTCCGCAAAAAGATGGAAAAGTCGCAATTACGACTTCCAGAATAAAAAATAGCGATTGGCTGGCAATAGATGTCACTGACAACGGCAAAGGAATCCGTCCAAAAGACAAAAAGAATATTTTCCGACCGGGATACAGTACCAAAAAACGGGGCTGGGGATTGGGCTTGAGCCTGACCAAACGAATCATCACCGAATATCACCACGGTAAGCTATTCGTCGTAGAGAGCCGACCATTTGAAAAAACCGTCATGCGAATCCAGATTAAAACTGCCAGATTCAATCAAACCTAAAAAATATCAGATTAATAATTGGGATAAATTGCTGTTTCGTGTAAATTTTCCGGTGAACTTGACAATAAGAAAATTTCATATTATTAATGAATCTATCTGACCTATTAACTGCCCAGCTGGTTTTATTTCCTCTTGTAGCCGCTTCAAAAGACGAAGCCATTACTCAGCTGATCGAAATCCTTGAAAAAAACGATCAGCTTAAAAACGTTGAGGACGCCAAATCAGCCGTATTTGCTCGTGAAAAATTAATGACGACCGGAGTTGGTAAGGGTGTCGCTCTGCCCCATGGTAAATTTGCCGATACGGAAGACGTGCTTATCTCATTCGGGATTTCGCGCAATGGTGTCGATTTCGATGCTATCGATGGACAGCCGGTTCACATTTTTGTCCTTCTGCTTACGCCTGAAAAATATCCCAGTAAACATCTGGAATTACTGAGCAAATTTTCAAAAATGCTGAATATCGATGATTGCCGGAAAGAGTTACTGATGGCAAATTCTGCTGGGGAAATCGTCGCGATACTTTATCAGTATGAAAAAACCATCTGATCTTTCTACCGAAGGAATTCTTGAACCAAAATAAAAATTAGGACAAATCGTGTATCGGAGAGTCAAAGGAACAAAAGACATTTTACCGGATGAAATTTTCCAGTGGCAGTATATTGAGAATATTATCCGCGACCACCTGGAACACAACAATTACCAGGAAATCAGAACGCCGATATTCGAAGTCACCGAGCTGTTTGCCCGCGGAATCGGTACCGATACCGATGTCGTCTCAAAAGAGATGTACACTTTTTTGGATAAGGGCAGCACCAGCCTGACCCTTCGCCCAGAGCTCACTGCGCCGGTGCTTCGGGCATATATTCAAAATAATCTCAACCAGCTTAATCCGGTCAATAAGCTCTATTATATCGGTCCGCTCTTTCGCCAGGAACGCCCCCAGAAAGGGCGCCTGCGCCAATTCAATCAATTCGGATTCGAAATCATCGGCTCCGAATACCCGGAAGCCGATGCCGAAGTAATTCAAAGTATCTATGCGATTTACCAGAAACTCGGCATTAATGATCTGTCCGTACGGATCAACAGTATCGGCAGCCGTGACAGCCGAAAAAATTATCTCAAGATTCTGAAAAGCGCTCTAAAACCGCACACCCTTGAATTTTGTGCCACCTGCCGGGAGCGGTTGGAAAAAAACATCTTGCGGCTCTTCGATTGTAAAATCCAAAACTGTCAGGAAATACTGGATCAACATGCTCCATCTATTCTCGATCACCTCAGTAAAGAAGATCTCCAGCATTTTGAAGAAGTCAAAGCGCTTCTGGATGCGGCTTATGTCCCTTATGAAATTGATCAAAAACTGGTGCGCGGGCTTGATTATTACACTCGTACTACTTTTGAGATTACCAGTTCCATGCTCGGTTCTCAAGACGCCATCTGCGGCGGGGGACGCTATGATCACCTGGCAGAAGATCTGGATGGAATTCCAACACCCGCCGTGGGAGTCGCATCCGGGATGGAGCGCCTGCTCATGATTCTCAGCGAAATACAGGCAATCCCGGAAAAGGAAATAAACCTGATCTATACTGCCGTGCTGGGAAACAATGCCCGCCAGCTGGCTTTCAATATCGTTTCTTCATTGCGAGCCAGGGGCTTCCACGTGGAAATGGATTTCCAGCGCCGCTCTCTCAAAGCCCAGCTGCGGGACGCCGGGAAAAAGCAGTCAAAGTGGGTCATTATTATCGGCGAGGATGAAATTCAAAGGGATCTGGTCATCTTGAAAAACATGACAACCGGTGACCAGAACGAGGTCCACATTTCCCAGGCAGTTGATCAAATTGAAAGCATCATTCAATAAAATCGCAGCTTCGACTGACTTTTTATTAACTCAATTATGACAGTACTTCCTTTCCCTGTTGAAGACCGCTATAATCGCTTCAGTCGTTATCTCCGGGAAAAATTCGGCGAGCGGGTTTACCGTATTCCGCTGGATGCCGGTTTTAGTTGCCCCACCCGGGATGGTTCAATCAGTACTGCCGGCTGTTTATATTGCAATAATGCCAGCTTTGTCGCCGATCGTTCGCAAGGCTTACTGCCAGTCCGCGATCAGCTGATCAAAGGAATCGAGCGGGCAAAAAAGCATCGCAAAGCCAAAAAGTACCTGGCATATTTTCAATCTTATACCAATACTTACAGCCCTGTTTCGAAATTGGAAAAATTATACCGATCAGTCCTCGATGTGCCCGATATGCTGGGCATCTTGATCGGCACTCGCCCGGATTGTATTGATAATGATATTCTCCGATTATTAAAAGATCTGAATCAGGAAACCTATGTTTCCATCGAATTCGGCATCGAATCGGTTTATGATAAAACCCTCCAATGGGCACACCGCGGTCATACTTTTGCCACGACCAGCAAAGCCATCGAAAATAGTAAAAACGCCGGACTGCATGTCGCCGGGCACATTATTTTTGGTTTTCCTGCTGAAACCAGCGCTGAAATCCTCAATTCAGCTGCGACCTTAAATCAACTTGGATTGGATGCTCTAAAGATTCATCATCTTCACATCGTTAAAAACACAGCCCTTGCCAGCTTGTATCAAAAAACGCCGTTCCATCTTTTCAACGAGCATGAGTGGATCGAGCTGGTCAGTGATTTCCTGGAACGATTATCACCAAATATCGTCATCCAGCGACTGGTTGGCGATGCGCTACCGGGTACCCTGATTGCACCCTTGTGGACCCTGTCAAAAGCCGAAATGTTATCTCAAATTCAACAGGAGCTCAGGCGGCGTAATTCTTATCAGGGACAAAAAGCCAATATCTGAAATTCACAGACACTTTCACGTGGTTTTTCAGATAATATCCCTTATCTTATTCCCGTGATGAAAGATCTGAAGAAACAAGCCTCTGTAATTTTTGAACAATTACACAAAAACTATCCCGACTCTCAATGCTCTCTCTCTTTCCAAAAGCCTCATGAGCTGCTGATATCCACGATTCTCTCTGCCCAGTGCACTGATAAACGGGTAAATTCGATAACCCCGGCATTGTTTAAAAAATATCCAACCCCCCAGGCATTTGCCGAGGCTGATATTGAAGAGCTGAAAAATGAGATCCGATCCACCGGATTTTTCAATAATAAGGCGAAAGCCATCAAAGCCTCAATGCAATCAATTGTCGAAAAGTTCGACGGGGTAATACCAAACACCTTGGATGAGTTAACCAGCCTGAACGGAGTCGGACGAAAAACTGCCAACGTCGTTCTGGGAGATGCCTTTGGGATTCCCGGAATAGTTGTTGACACTCACGTCAAACGAGTCTCCAACCTGTTGGGATTGACCAGGAACACCGATCCTGAAAAAATCGAGCAGGATTTAATGCTGCTGTTTCCGCCGGAACAATGGACATTGCTGGGACACCTGATGATTGATCATGGACGGGCAATTTGCATCGCCCGGCACCCGAAATGCCATGATTGTACCCTGAATGATATCTGCCCGTCGGCGAAAACTATCGAAAGGTAAAAAATGAAAACAGAAGAACTGATTCATCAGCTACTGATAAATATCGGCGAAAATCCGGAACGGGAGGCTTTGCTGAAAACACCGGAAAGGGTCGCAAAATTCTGGGAACATGCGACTCAAGGTTACAAGGTTGACATTGACGCGCTGATGCAGGAATCGGTGTGCGACGATGACTACAGCCAGATGATTCTGGTCAAAGATATCGATTATTACAGTCTCTGTGAACATCATTTGGTTCCCTTTTTCGGAAAAGCCCATATCGCTTATGTTCCCGATGGCAAAATGATCGGTCTGAGCAAAATTCCCCGCATTGTCAATGCCTTCGCCCGGCGCCTGCAGATTCAGGAGCGTCTGACCAATCAGATTGCGGAAACCATTCAGAATGTCCTGAAGCCAAAAGGCGTGGCGGTTGTCATCGAAGCCACCCATCTCTGCATGCAGATGCGGGGTGTGGAAAAACAGAATTCCGTTGTGATCACCAGCGCCATGTTCGGAATTTTTCGCGAGCAGGAACGCACCCGGATGGAATTTCTGGACCTGCTAAAAATATCAAGAATTTAGAGCAATATTATAATGTCCCTGATCGGTTGCCATGTGTCCATCAGCGGCGGAGTTGAAAATGCTCCCCTCAACGCCCAATCTCTCGGTTGCGACGTCATGCAAATTTTCACCGCAAATCAGATGCAATGGAAAGGCGCTCCGATTTCAGAAGAGAGCCGTAATAATTATCTCCGAAATCTTCAGACAAGCGGAATAAAATCGGTGGTTTCCCATGATTCCTATCTGATCAATCTTGGCAGCCCCGATCCGATAAAACTCGCCATGTCCCGCAAAGCTTTTACAGAAGAAATCAAGCGGTCAACTTTCTTAAATATTCCCTATATCGTTTTTCATCCCGGTTCACACATGGGTCAGGGTGATGATTTTGCTCTGCGAGTGATTGCTGAAAGTCTGGATTATTGTATCGAGCAGGTCACCGATTCAAGTGTCGAGCTTCTTCTGGAAAACACCGCCGGACAGGGAACCAATGTGGGCTACACCTTCGAACACCTTCGCACAATTATTGACCAATGTAATTATCCCGATCGTTTGGGTGTCTGTTTAGATACCTGCCATGCGTTTACAGCCGGATATGACATTGTCGATAGAGAAGCTTATCAGGACACATTTCAGAGATTCGACGATGTCATCGGGCTTGATCGCCTGAAAGTCTTTCATCTGAATGATTCTAAAAAAGCACTTGGCTCGCACGTCGATCGTCATCATCAAATCGGCGAAGGATTCATCGGACTTGAACCATTCTATCGATTGATCAATGACGACCGTTTTGCAAAGATACCAATGATTCTGGAAACTCCCGGCGATGATGAGCACTATGCCCGAGAAATCAAATTGCTGAAGGACGCAATAAAATGACCAAACCGCTGAAGATTGTGGATCTGGGTACCTGTCCTTATGGCAAAGCCTGGGAAATTCAGAAAGACCTTCACGCCAAACGGGTTGCCGACGAAATTCACGACACCCTTATTTTGGTCGAACATCCGCATGTTTATACATTGGGAAAAAACGCCAACGCCCGGCATCTGATCGCCAGTAAGGATTACCTGAAATCCAGAGGAATTGAAACATATAACGTTGACCGCGGCGGTGATATCACTTACCATGGACCCGGTCAACTGGTTGGCTACCCGATTTTCAATTTAAAAGATCACAAAGAGAGTGTTTCATGGTATGTTCATACCGTGGAAGAAGTATTAATCCAGGTACTGGCGAATTACGGCATCAACGCGGCACGCATTGATAAACTCACCGGCGTCTGGGTGGATAACCTGAAAATTGCCGCCATCGGGATGCGGGTTTCTCGCTGGGTTACCATGCACGGATTTGCGCTGAATGTCAACACTGATCTATCACTGTATGATGGGATAATCCCGTGCGGAATCGTAAGTAAGGGTATCACCCGGATAATCGATTTCGCACCGGACATTCAGATGGAACGAGTAAAGCATGATGTTATCAATCAATTCAGAACATTATTTGATCTATCATAAATTAATAGAAATCAATCTATGATTAATTTCAACAATCTGTTCTTACTCCAATACCAATTCGTAAAATTGGTATAATTCGTGGATACAAAATGACTATCCGGAAACCTGCCTGGCTCAAAGTAAAATATACCATCAATGACGATTTCCGAGAACTGCGCGATATCGTGCATCAACATAATCTCCACACCGTCTGCGAAGAAGCCCGCTGTCCCAACCAGGGCGAATGCTGGCGACATCGGACGGCAACCCTGATGATTCTCGGTGACAATTGTACCCGTAATTGCCGTTTCTGTGCCGTTGCTAATGCCAAACTCTTTCCACCCGATCCAAGCGAACCGAAAAAAGTGGGCAAAGCGGTCAAACTTATGGGCTTGAAATATGCGGTAATCACATCGGTTACACGAGATGATTTACCGGACTACGGTGCCGCCCATTGGGCAAAGACCATTCGAGAAATCCGCAGGCAGAATTCCATTTGCAAAATCGAAGTTCTGGTGCCTGATTTCAACGGAGATCAGAACTCGCTGGATATAGTGTTGGATGAGAAGCCCGCTGTTTTGGGACACAATCTTGAAACTGTCCGGCGGCTCTATCCCATTGCCCGCCCTCAGGCAAATTACGAACAGTCCCTTCAGGTTTTAAAATTTGCCAAAGAAAACGGTGCTGTTACGAAAACCGGAATCATGGTTGGTCTGGGCGAAACCAATGAAGAAATTCTGACATTGATGCAAGACGCGCGTAAAGTGAATTGTGATATATTTACCGCCGGTCAGTATTTACAACCAACCAAAGAGCATCTGCCGGTTGAGCGCTATGTCCCGCCCGACGAATTCAAATATTTTGAAGCTGCGGGTCTGAAAATGGGATTCCGTTCAGTGATGGCAGGACCGCTGGTACGCAGTTCCTATCATGCGGAAGAGTTACTATAATCCCAACTTCCCATAAAAATTATACCACCGAACGTTTGTAATTATTTCAGGCAACCAGGCGATTTAAATACTCCACTGCGTTTTGGGGATTGGGAGAATAAAAATCTGCCCCGATTTTTGCCCGAAAATCTTCTGTGACAGGAGCGCCGCCAATTAATATCTTGATGTCCGGATAAGCTTCTCTGATTACTGAAACGCTTTTTTCCATATTCACCATAGTCGTTGTCAACAATGCGCTGAGCCCGACAAAACAACCGGGATGCTGGTCAATATTGCTTAAAAACTTTTGTGATGACACATCAATTCCCAGATCGATCACTTCAAAGCCGCCACCCCTGATAATCATTGATATAAGATTTTTCCCGATATCGTGCAAATCCCCCGCGACGGTGCCAATCAAAAATTTTCCTTTACGCTTGACCGAGCCGGATTCCAGAAAAGGTTGCAGATGTTTCATGACGGCATTCATTGCCTGGGCAGCAACCAGCAGATGGGGTACAAAAACCTTATTTTCACTGAATTGTTTTCCAATCCGATCCATCCCAAGCATACAGCCCTGCAGTAACGTTTCCGGCGGAACTCCCTGTTGTAATGCCTCAGCAGCTATTTCATCGGCCCCGTCCTGGTCTTTCATGTCCGGTGGAAAGGGATATTTTCGGGCAACTTTGCCCTTTTCAACACATAAGGCAATTTTTTCAACAACGTCCTGCATTTTCTTACTCCTCGGTTTTAATTACTTAATCCGGCTTCTTTGACCACTGTCGGTACGATACTTTCCCAAAAAACGGGCATGATATGAATGCCCCGCACGCCTTTAATTTTCTTAATTGTCTCAATAATTTCAACGGCTATTTTGACACCTTCTGTTTTTGGGTCCGCTGCGGCTTCCATTCTCTGAATATACTCATCATTGATTTTAACACCGGGTACATCTGCTTTCATTGCCAGTAATGTTTTTACGGACTTGACCGGCATGACACCCGCCAGAATTGCGACCTTTTCATGCAATCCCATATCGACCACTCCGTCCATCCAGTGCATGAACAGTTCCGGATCGAATACTGGCTGGGTCTGGATAAAACGGGCACCGGCTTGGACTTTTTTATAAAGACGAATCAGGCGCATTTCAAAAGGCACCGCAAATGGATTCGCCGCCGCGCCGATGAGAAATTCCGGTGCTTTTTTCATTTCATGACCAGAGAGTAAATAGCCTGCGTTCATTTTTGCAACTGTGGCGATCATCTGAATTGAATCCAGATCGAATACGCCTTTGGCTTCGGGGTTATCACCGAATGTTTGA
This sequence comes from uncultured bacterium, assembly GCA_964605705.1. GTDB lineage: Bacteria > Fidelibacterota > UBA2242 > UBA2242 > UBA2242 > CAZSDW01. The sequence continues at coordinate 23,204 of CAZSDW010000004.1, read as the reverse complement.
TAGTCGCCCGTCAGACAAAGTACATTCCGAATTCCCAGCGCCGCAGCTCCCAATAAATCGCTTTGCATCGCCAGCCGGTTACGGTCGCGGCAGGTCATCTGCATGATAGGTTCAACACCTTCATCCAACAATATTTTTGCCGAAGCAATGCTTGACAGCCGCGGCATTGCGGTCTGATTATCGGTGATATTGACAGCATCCACAATGTCTTTAAAATATTGTGATTTTTTCCGGATTATATCACCGTCGCAGCTCTGTGGCGGTCCGATCTCACCACAAACAATAAAACGACCAGAGTTAATTTTTTCTTTGAGGGTCATCGATAATTATATCCTTTACAGGGGCTTGATCATTACGAATAAACAAAATCGGGGCATCGATGCGTTTTTTAAACACATTCAGCCAGGCAGAAGTGCGTTCTAAATTCCAATTATGGATTCTATTGATCTTATACAAAAGACTGATGCGACCGAAAAATTTTGACCGATAGTATATCTTGTACCAGATACATTTTCGTTCCGGGAATACTTCACAGCTGCCATCGGCTCCGGTTCCTCCACAGGGACCATTTCGGAGCCGTTTCGGACAACGCTGTGAACAGACCAATCCGGTTGACGAAAGCAGACATTCGCCGCAATGCTGACAGCGAAATAAAGGAACTTTAATGATGTCTTCTAAAAAAAGGAGAAAGCGGGAGAATCTTCGTTCACGAGGTGTAATAGGTGGTTTGTCCAATGTCGCCAAATCCGATAGCATGCTTGTCCTTTTCTGTTCAAATGTTCGCTTGGGTATAAATTTATAGCTCAGGCAAAATAATTCATTACCCGTAAAACCGCATTCAGACCATCCATTGTCAGAACATCCTTCAGGCACTGCATCGCCGGATGATCATCGGGTAACAGCTTATATTTACGCTTTACCGAGCCAACAATATAATTCAAACCCCGGGGGATTGCCATGGTCAGAAATGCGCTTTCCAATGGGCTTTTCACCGGTGAACCGTCCCCTTTTTTGGAGGGCAACATAACCGTAAAATTGCTTAAACCGACCGACATATTGATGCCTGCAAAATCACGATTCCGATGAATCATTTCAATGATATCCAGCAGCCTTTTGAAATTTCCATCCATATCACTCCCAATGGGCATAATCCCGGGATCGAGAATGAGTCGGTCGTTTGTTAGCCCCTTGATATGTTCACGGGCAATATTGACCAGCGATTTAGCGGTAGCGTAATTCTGTTCGGCGGTTCGGTTCATTGTTACCTCTCCGAACTCGTTCTTCCCTTCCGTAATCAGTAAAATTGGTATAAAGGGCTGTTTCCGGTAAAAAGTAAACATTTCCAAACGGGCTTCCGAAATTGAATTCAGGATCGGTTTGCAATTTCCGGCGCGCTCGCTATCGTATGCTTCCAGTCCCGCAACAGCAATCTCCGGATCCGGTGTGTCTATTGATAGTGGAACTGAAATATTCTGCTGGATCTTTTTGACGACTTCCGCCATGAATCCGGGAGAACGCACCCCGATATTCACATCAATGTATGCCGCACCTCTCTCCGCCTGAAACCTGGAAAGCTCAACGATGCCATCGATATCATTTCCCTGAAAGAGAGCATGCGTTGACGGTATCGAATCATTTATCGATTCACCGATAATGGTCAGTCCCGGAATATCCATATATATGAGCCTTTTTTAAAATTGAAAATTCACCGGTTATAAGGATTTTTTAATTCGACGTTAATATTTTCAACATTTTATATATTTTTTCCAAGGTTTAATTTCCCCTAAAATCATATCCTCCGGGTATAACATATTTCGAACACATTCCGGAATCTACGTACAAGCGATGATTCGATTTGCGACTCCTTTGCATATAATATCCGTGATACCTAAATTCCCTCGATTAATTGAGATAGATAATGGCATTTTTAGAACTCCTGTTCCCGCAGGATGACCCAATAACCCAGATTCTGCTACGAATCTCCAGGATTGCTGAAAACCAGAACATTAAGGTGTTTCTGGTCGGCGGTGTGATCCGCGATCGTATTCTCGGTCATAAGACCAAAGATATCGATATAACTGTTGTGGGAGACGGTATTGAATTCGCCAAAGCCATCGCGCACTCCTTTCGATTGAAACGGGTGCTAGAATTTCCCCGCTTTGGGACAGCCATGGTTCCTTTCCGTGACATGCTCATTGAAGTCGCCACTGCCAGAACAGAAGAATATCAATCCAATTCCCGCAAACCAACCGTCCGCGAAGGAAATCTTTACGAAGACCTTGCCCGCCGGGATTTCACCATCAATGCCCTGGCGATGTCTCTGAATGAAGAGACGCTCTTTGAATTGACAGATTATTTTCAGGGGCTTCACGATCTCGATTCAGGTATAATTCGAACCCCGCTCAACCCAATATCCACTTTTTCCGAAGATCCCCTCAGAATGCTGCGGGCAATCCGTTTCTCAACCCAATTGGGCTTCAAAATTGAAGACGAAACCTTTCGCGCCATTAAAAAGGTCAAAGACCGGATGGAAATTATTTCACAGGAGCGCATTACCGAAGAATTGACCAAAATCCTGAATGTCCCCAGAAAACCATCCCGGGCATTCATGTTAATGAAGCAATGCGGACTTCTGGAAATCATCCTGCCGGAAATCGATCAACTCGACGGTGTCGATCAGAAAAACGGTTATCATCACAAAGATGTCTTTCGCCATTCATTGCAGGTATTGGATAATATTGCCGAAAAAACAGCTAAATTTGAACTGCGTTTCACCGCCCTGATCCACGACATCGCCAAACCTCACACCAAACGGTATATTGAGGGTAAAGGTTGGACATTTTACGGGCATGAAGAACTGGGTGCGCGCATGCTTGGTCCCCTCAGCCAGCGGCTGAAACTTTCCAATAAGGTCAAAGATTATGCCGAAAAAATGACCCGCCTGCACCTGCGCCCCATCGCTATCGCCGATGAAGGAATTACAGACAGCGCTGTCCGGCGTTTATGTGTCGATGCCGGTGATGATATGGCAGACCTGATCATACTCTGCCGGGCGGACATCACTTCAAAAAATCCCCGTAAAGTTACCCAGTATATGGCAAATTTCGACCGGGTCGTAAAAAAGATTGAGGAGGTCGCAGAAAAGGATCGCCTGCGGGCATTTCAATCACCGGTGCGCGGCGATGAAATCATGGAAGTTTGCGGGCTGGAACCTGGACCCGTTGTCGGTCATATAAAAAGCGCTATTGAAGAGGCTATTCTTGCTGGGGAAATACCGAACACTTATGAAGCTGCAAAAGCTTTTCTTAATTCAAATAAAGACAAACTATTATCAGAAATATAAAGGCTCAGGCGAGGAATTGACAACTTAAAATCTCTGCCTCGCTCTAAAAACAAGTTGAAACTGCTAAGGGAATAACATGAGTGACAATCAGGATAAAAGTATTTTAATAAAACTGATATCCATATTCTGGGAACCATCCGCCTGCTTTGAAGCATTAAAAACAAAAATCAACTGGACAGATATTGTCATACCATTACTGCTGGTTATTATCGTCGGGCTGGTGGCATCCTCGTACATCACACCGATTGCCATGCAGGAACAGATCAGTCGAATCGAAAACAGCGAGAGAATTCCGGACACTCAGAAAGAGACCCTGGTAGAGCGTATGGAAAGTCGAATCAATTCGCCGATGAATTATGTCAGCACATTCGTCGCAATTGGAATAAAATGGCTGATCATTTCTGGCGCAATGCTGTTTATTGCAAATTTTCTGCTGGGTGGCGAATTGAAGTTCAAAACCATGCTGGGTGTTTCTGCCTATGTGGGCTTGATCGACATTGTCAACGCTGCGGTCAAAACGCCCCTGATCGTATCACAGGATACAATCAAAGTCTATACCAGTCTGGCACTTTTCATGGAAGAGAGCCGTAGCTATTTTTACCGCTTAATGACCCAGATTGACATTTTCGCCCTCTGGAAAATCATCCTTTTCAGTATCGCCACAGCGATATTGTTAAATAAAAAAACAACCAAAACCTTTTTGCCGATTACCGCGCTCTGGCTGGTCTATGCACTGGTTGCTGCCGCTCTGGCTGGTCTGGCAAATTTTTAAAACAGGAACGGAGTTATGCGTAAACTGACATTTTTTGCCCTGCTGCTATTTTTTGCAATTAATCTCCCGGCTGAATCACTGACGATCGAAGACTGTATTCAACTGGCGATTAAGAACAATCCGGACATCAAGATTTCCGAAAAACAGTACAAAATTTCCAAGGAAGGAGTAACCGAATCCTATAATACCATCCTGCCAAATGTCGGGATTGGCTATTCCGGATTATCCTCTTCCCAAGGACCGCGTGTCATTTATCTGGAAGGTATCCCGATTGACACCACCGGTAAATCCACCAGCAGCCAATACGGCGTTGGCTTTAGAGTCAATCAAAATATCTATGATGGTGGACAATGGTGGAATACCATTAAAAAAGCCAAGAATGATTTACGGGGCTCACAAATCAATCAGGAATACATCCGCCAATATATTATCAACGACGTAACCGCAAAGTTTTATGCCGTTTTAAAAGCCCAGGAGCTTCTGAAGGTTTACGAAAAATCTCTGGAAAACAGCCGCGAACAGCTGAAAAAAACCGAAGAAATGCATAAAATCGGTCAGGTCGCCAAAAAAGATCTTTTCAAAGCCCAGGTCAGAGAGGGGAATGACCGGCTGAACATCATCGCCCAAAAAGCCACTTACAAAAATGCGCTTGCTAATTTAAACCAGGCGATGGGTCGTAATCCCGCCGACCAATTTGAAGTCATCGAAAAAGAATATATCAGACCCCAGGCAATCGGGCTGGAACCCGCCATTGAAAAAGCCCTCAGCAACAATAAAGAGCTATTAGTGCTGGAAGCGGATCAGATGAGTGCGGATTTACAGTATAAAATTGCCAAAGGGAACTGGCTTCCCTCGCTTAGCAGTTCCTATTCCTATAGCCGTGGCGGTAATAAATTAGATCTGGTATATTCAAAACTTGATGAAGCCTGGAACACTTCACTCAGTTTAGACTTGAGCTGGTCGATATTCAACGGTTTTCAACGGAAAACAACTATCCAGCGCAACCTGTTAAATTATCAGATGTACGACGATCGCATCGCTAAAAAAACCATTGAAATCCGTAACCAGATTCAATTATTAATCGAAAATCTCAATACTTATATGGAAATGATCGATATCCAGGAATTAAATATTGTGTCCGCTAAAGAAGATTTACGATTAGCCCAGGAGATGTATCGGTTGAATTCTGCCACCTTACTGGAAGTCCTGGATGCACAGGTGGCACTGACAAGCGCTCAGCAACAAATGATCAGTACAAAATATGATGCAAAGATAACCGAAGCCCAGCTGGCATTTTTAATGGGCACCTTATAGGAGAAAGATTCAGGGATTCGATGAAAAAGAAAAACAGAACGAAGATTTTAATTCTGGTAGCCGTCGCCATTATCGTGGGGGTAGTGGTCGTCGCCAATCAAAATAAAAGTAAGGTAAAACCAATCGAGGTTCAAGTCGATACCGTCAAAAAGGAGCGAATCGTCCAGACGGTCAACGCCTCGGGATCACTGATTCCGACAACTCAGGTCAAGATCAGTGCCAATGTCGCTGCCCGGATCATGAACATTACCGTCAAATTAGGTGATCACGTCAAAACCGGTGACCTTTTAGTTGAGTTAGATAAAGCACAATATGAAGCCGCTTATGAACGGGCATTGTCAGTCGTTCACTCGAGCCAGGCTAATCAAAGGAAAGTCTCCAGTGAATTGAAGCGGGTTCGTGACCTCTACGGAGCGAATCTGACCTCGGAAGCCGATCTGGAAGCTGCAATTGCCGAGACTGAAATTGCCGAGAGCCAGGTAGTCCAGGCATCCGCCGCTCTGAAACAGGCGAAAGACGATCTGGATAAAACCAGTATCCAGGCACCCATGAGCGGGATTGTCACCAGTATCAATAAAGAAGTCGGTGAGATTGCCCTGGGATCGGTTTTTCAGGAAGATGTCATTCTGGTGATTTCCGATATGTCAAAAATGGAGGTCAAAGCTGAAGTCGATGAAACCGACGTGGTTTCCGTCAGTGTCGGCGATACGACTATGATTGAAATCGACGCTATTCCCGATACGACATTTAAAGGCATCGTCTCAGAAATTGCCCACAGCGCCAAAACCGTCGGAATGGGTACCCAGGAACAGGTAACCAATTTTGAAATCGAAGTATCGGTCCTCGGTCAGGATAAACGGTTTCGACCGGGTATGTCTGCAACCGTTGACATTATCACCGATATCCGGGACAGCGCGATTGTCGTCCCGATTCAATCCCTGACCATCCGGCAACCAGCCAGTGAAGATTCTACCGATACAAAAGTTAATAAACCGGAAAATCCGGGCAACAACAACCTTATCAATCAAAAAACCGTTAATGTTGTTTTTGTTGTAAAACCGGTCGCTGAAGATCAACCGGTTAAAAAAAGCCTTTTCGCAGCCAAAGTTTACCCGACCGTCGAACAGCGCGAGGTCAAAATGGGCATCAGCAGCGACACAAAATTTGAAATTATCCATGGGCTTAAACCGGGAGAAGAAATTATTACCGGATCCTATAAAGCCATCAGTAAGGATCTGAAACACAACAGTGCCATTAAAACTACCGGTGGCGGCAAAGAGAAAGGAAAAAAGAAATGAAACAACTATATCTGATTATAATCACTCTGCTTGTCAGCAGCCTGGGGCTGAGCGCCCAGGACAAGTTTGATAGCGCCGAAGATGAATTGGAAGCAATTACCGACTCCGTTACCAATGAGAAAAAAACGGACGACCTGTCTCCGGAAAAGGAGTACAAAAGCACCCGCATCGAAAGCGACGATCAAAAAGAAAAGCAGCAAAAAGACGAAGATTGGGATGATTGGGATGACTGGCGATCCAAGTCAGAAAACAAATGGAAAAGCGACAAAAGGCGTGGATATTTCCGGGGTGGTGCCGGTGGCTGGGATTTTTATCTGATGGATCTCAATGTCGGTGCGATTAACATAAAACTGGCGGAGATTGGTCTTAATCCCTTTGATGAACAGATCTTTATGTCCGGCGGCGGTGGCTGGGGTTTCGTCGGTCACGGTATCCGCATCGGTGGCATGGGCGCGCATGGGCGTGTCAAATCGATCGGCAGTCCCGGCAACATGAATATCACCAAGGAAGTGACTCTTTCCCTCAATTTTGGCGGATTTATGATCGAAAAAGTTTATCATCCATTGAACAAAACCGAACTGTATTTCGGCACCATGATTGGAGGCGGGAATGCTCACCTTAAATTTGAACAATGGGGCGGTTCGATAGAATGGAATGATCTCTGGTCCGGCTATAATAACGACTCGCTGGCAGTCAATTATCCCTATACCGACTATCAGAACGAACTCAGCTGCCGATATCTAACCATTCTGCCGACGATCGGTTTTCGTTATAATTTCTTTCGCTGGGCAGCGGTCGGTATGAATGTCGGATATCTTTACAGCAGAATGAATCAGGACGGCTGGAGAAAAGACGGCAAGACTGTCGCCGGCGTTCCGGATATTGATTTCTCCAATGTCATTTACCGCCTAAATTTTTATTTTGGTGGCTGATGGAAAACCTGATTAATCTGAAAGCAATTGTAAAAACATATCAAATCGGTACTATTAATGTTCATGCCTTGCGCGGCGTGGATCTCAATATTCATAAAAATGAGTATATCTCCATCATGGGTCCCTCAGGCTCCGGAAAATCGACCCTGATGAATATTATCGGTTGCCTCGACACGCCGACCTCCGGCAGCTATGAATTGGAAAATGAACTGGTCTCCACCATGGATGACAATAAACAGGCAGAGGTTCGCAACCGAAAAATCGGTTTTGTGTTTCAGACCTTCAACCTGCTTCCCCGCGCCAATGCTCTGCATAATGTCGAACTGCCTTTGATTTACAGCGGGATTCACGCCGGTAAACGCAAGGAAATAGCAGAAGCAGCCCTGGCAAAGGTCGGACTTACGGATCGCAAAACCCATCGCCCCAGTGAATTATCCGGCGGACAACGCCAGCGGGTTGCCATTGCCCGGGCACTGGTCAACAATCCCTCGCTCATCCTGGCAGATGAACCGACCGGCAACCTGGACTCGACAACCGGTAGAGAAATTATGGCTATTTTCGACGATCTTCACAAAGCCGGCAACACAATTATTCTGGTCACTCATGAAAAGGAGATCGCCGAGCACGCCGATCGAATTGTTCACATTCTCGACGGTAACATCGCCGAAGATATTCAGGTAAACAACCCGTGATTTCATTCATTATCAGTGTCTGGGAAAATGTCCTGATTGCCCTGCGGGCATTAGCGCAGAATAAAATGCGCGCGATCCTGACAACCCTTGGAATTATCATTGGCGTTCTCACCGTCGTTTCCGTGGCTTCCATTATTTCCGGGCTGAACAAGGGATTCGCCAGTCAGATATCCAACCTGGGCAGCAACACCCTTTATGTTCAAAAATATCCCTGGATTATTCAGGATGATTGGTTCAAGTATCGCAACCGTCCTGATATTACGATGAGGGATGTGGAATACCTGAAAAATCACTCCCGTTTAGCGGAAGCAATCAGCGGACAAGCCGGCACCGGCAGAGACATTAAATATCGTAATAAATCAGTGGCTGACGTCCAGGTCGCCGGCGTGACGATGGAAAGTGAAATTATTGAAGGGTTTATTGTCGCCGAGGGACGCTATTTTACCAATATTGAAATTGATCATAATAAACCCAGTATTATTCTTGGCTACGATATCAAAGAGAAACTTTTTGAAAACAGTGACCCTCTGGGCAAGCGCGTTCGGGTCGGTGATGCCAGCTATACTGTGATTGGCGTAATGGAAAAGCGGGGCAGCATATTAGGGCATAATCTTGATACCGGTGTTTATGTTCCCCTGGGAACAATCTTTAAAAATTTCGGGTTTCACCGCAGCATTCAGATTATAATCAAGGTTCCTTCCCCGGAAATGCTGGAACAGGTCAAGGATGAGATCCACTTTCTGATGCGGGTTTCCCGGAAACTGAAACCTCTGGATGAGGATAATTTCTCAATCAATCAGCAGGAGATGCTCACCACCATGTACAAGAAGCTGACGGGTGGACTGTACACAGCGGCTTTTGGCATTGGCACGCTTTCACTGCTCGTTGGTGGTATCGGTATTATGAATATCATGCTGGTCTCGGTTGCCGAACGCCGCAAGGAAATCGGCATTCGAAAAGCGCTGGGGGCTAAACGCCGGGTCATTACCTTTCAATTTATCATAGAGTCCATCATTATCTGTTCGGTGGGAGGCATTATCGCAATTTTTTTCAGCTTCCTGATTTCACTGGTGATTGACAAGGTCACGCCCTTTCCGTCCAATGTGCCGGTCTGGTCAGTTTTTCTGGGACTGGGATTCTCGACTTTCGTTGGGCTTTTTTTCGGAATCTATCCAGCCCGGCGCGCCGCAAAACTGGACCCGATTGAGTGCTTAAGGTATGAATAATGAATTATGACGAAGGCTTCAAACTCGCCTGGCAAACTGTAAAATCCAACAAATTACGGACGTTTTTGACAACACTCGGAATCGTGATCGGTGTGATGTCGGTGATCGGAATGATGTCGATAATCGATGCCCTGGAACATCATATGATCAACGCCCTGTCATCGGTTGGCGGGAATACCTTCTGGATTCAAAAATACCCGGCAGTTCAAATGGGACATCTCTCCAAAGAGATTCGTATGCGCAAGGATTTGAAATTCGAACATGCGGAAGCGATTCGTGAACATGCCAGGAATATTGAGGCGGTTTCCTCAGAAATATACAACTGGGGCAAACAGATCCAGTACCGGGATGAAACTACCAATCCAAACGTTGTCGTTTATGGTGGTGATGAAAACTGGGCGGATGTCAA
>CAZSDW010000004.1:0-13118 GCA_964605705.1 uncultured bacterium | reverse complement strand
CAACCCGATAAAATGGCGGAAGCCATGGATGAAGTAACGGCTATTCTGCGAATTGCCCGCAAAGTTCCTGCCGGGGAACCGAACGATTTTGAAGTAATCACCCAGGATTCCATTATGGATACTCTGAAAAACCTGACCGGTTTTGTCTTTATAGCGGCGGTCGTCATCTGTGCCATTTCTCTGCTGGTCGGCGGCATTGGTATTATGAATATTATGCTGGTTGCGGTCACAGAGCGCACCCGGGAGATCGGCATCCGCAAAGCCGTGGGCGCCAAGAAGCGGCATATCCTGAACCAGTTTCTCACCGAATCTATCGGAATCTGTCTCTTTGGCGGGTTAATCGGTGTTATCCTTGGCGTCATCATCGGCGTTCTCATTGCCGGTGCTTTGAAACTGCCCCCGACTATTCCTTTGTGGTCAATCATACTGGGTGTCGGATTTTCGCTGCTGATCGGTTTGGTCTTTGGCGTCTATCCCGCGATGAAAGCCGCCCGGCTCGATCCTATCGAAGCCCTCAGGTGGGAATGATGAAATTGTTGGAGCAGTGGAGTATTGAAGTACTGGATAATTGGGATTTCAAATTATGTCAAATATGTTACGGTCCGAAAGGAGAGAATTATGCGGCAAACTTACTTTCTGATTGTAGCCCTGGTATTATTAATGGCTGTTTTATCCTTTGCACAAAGTACACCAAAATCCTGTGCAATTGGTCTGCAGGGCGTCGGAACCGAATGGTCAACCGGAAACCTGACGTTCCAAAAGTATATCAGTCCGATAAAAGCCTTGGATATTACACCGACATTCGGCATTTCGAGACAAATCGACTCTGATGAACGCTCCATAGGATTGGGACTTAACATCGGCATTATAAAGATTCTGAAAGCGAGCCCTAAATTGCACTTTGGGACATGAACAGAAATCGGAGCCCAATATTATAACAACGAAGGCTCTTATATTCTTAAGACCTTTGAAATCAGTCTTGGAGTCGGTCCCGACATTGAATATTATATAACAGACTCTCCTCGACTCAGCATTGGTGAACAGGGACTGGTTATGCTTGCATTATCTACCAGAGATAATGGTTCCAGTACCGGCAAGATAATCACATTTCATAACTGCGGACAATTATTTACGCTGCGATATTATTTTTCTGATTAATCTATTTTCGGGTAGTTGGTTCCGGGGTTATTTTCCGATATTGTCAACCAGCGTGTAAAACTCCGGAAAAGAAATCCCCACGCAATCGGCATTCCTGATAGTCGATTCACCCTCTGCGATCCAGGCCGCGACGGACAGCGCCATGGCAATCCGGTGATCATCGTGGCTTTCGCAGACAGCGCCATGCAGCGGGGTTGGTCCTTCCACAATAAATCCGTCTTGACTCTCTTCGATATTCGCGCCCATTTTTTTCAGTGCACTGACAATTGCCGCAATGCGATCGCTCTCCTTAATCCGCAATTCAAGAGCATCTTTTACAACCGTCCGACCTTTTGCCTGGGTCGCGATAACTGCAATCAAAGGCAGTTCGTCAATCAGTTTGGGAATCAGGCTGCCCCCGACTTCAACCGCTTTTAGTATCGCTGTTCGGACTTTAATATTTCCAACCGGTTCATTGGCGACAACACGTTCATTTTCAATGACAATGTTCGCACCCATTTTTTCCAGTACGGTAAAGAGTCCGGTACGGGTTGGATTGATACCGACATCGTTTAATGTCAGCTGGCTGTCGGGCAGTAATAAGCCTAATGCTATCAGAAACGCCGCAGACGAAATATCGCCGGGTATCAGAAATTCCCGCGCCTGCAATTGACGCTTTTTACCCAGGGAAATGACTTTGCCGTTTCGGCTGATATCTACCCCGCAATATGCCAGCATCCGCTCGGTGTGATCGCGACTGGCAACCGGCTCAACAACCGCTACATTTCCGCTGGCATACAATCCCGCCAGCAATACTGCCGATTTCACCTGTGAACTGGCAACCGGTAATTCATAGTGTACATCTCCCATTTTTTCACCCTTGATACAAAGCGGCGCAAAACGATCGGATTTATTGCCCGATATATTTGCTCCATTCATGTTCAACGGTCTGAGAATGCGATCCATGGGGCGCCGGCGTAAACTGGCATCCCCGGTGAGGACTGTTGAAAAGGCTTGACCTGCCAATAAGCCGCAAAGCAGACGCATAGTCGTGCCTGAATTGCCGCAATCCAGTACCTCATTGGTCCCGCTTAGAGACCGGAGCCCCTTGCCTTGGACAGTGATGTCCAGACTGCTTTTGTGGATATCAGCACCCAGCTGATTCATGCAGTCTAATGTGGTTTGGCAATCGATCGCTGATGAGAAATTTTTAATGACACTGACCCCGTTGCAGATTGAGGCAAACATTGCCGCGCGATGGGAAATCGATTTATCTCCGGGAACGGTCAGTTCTCCATGTAATTTCCTGATTTTTGACAGAAAAACATCTGCCATCTACAGGCTCCGCCCAACGGCTTTGGCAATCTTAGCAATCTCATCCATGAGTGCCAAAAAGTGATCGAACGTAATCGACTGATATCCATCGGACAATGCTTTGTCCGGAAAAGGATGAACCTCCACCATGATGCCATCAGCACCGGCAGCTATGGCTGCTTTCGATAATGGTATAATCATATCCCGGCGTCCGGACGCATGGCTGGGATCAACCATCACCGGTAGATGGGATTGCTGCTTCAATTCAGGAATGCTGCTGATATCCAGGGTAAATCGGGTATATTCATTAAATGTCCGGATGCCCCGTTCACAGAGAATTACATTGGCATTGCCACCGGACATGATGTATTCCGCCGCCAGCAGATATTCTCTAATAGTGGCTGAAATGCCCCGTTTCAGCAGGATCGGTCGCTTCGATTTACCCGCCCGTTTCAGCAGGGAAAAGTTCTGCATATTCCGGGCACCGATTTGAATCAGATCCACGTATTCCTCAACAAGGTCAAAACTGTCCGTGTCCACCGCTTCGGAAACCACCGGAATGTCGATCAATTCCCGGGCATCGGCTAAAATCTCCAGTCCGCGTTTGCCCAATCCCTGAAAAGAATAGGGTGATGTCCGCGGTTTGAAGGCGCCGCCACGAAGCATATTCGCTCCGAGCATTTTCAGCAGGCGCCCACCTTCGTTGGTCCCCTCAACGGTCTCCACCGCACAGGACCCGGCAATAATCGCCAGTTTCTTTCCACCAACCTCCACTTTGCCGACTTTGACAATGGTATCCTTGGCTTTTGATTCCCGGCTGCCCAGTTTATAGGGTTGTTTCACATCTTTAATATCCTTCACGCCGGGCATTTTCGCAAGAAATTCCCGCTCGACGCCATCACTATTTCCGGTAATTGTCATGGAAGTTGTCTTGTCATCCGTGAGATGATGAACATCCCCTCCCATTTTCTTGATCAGCTCGGTTACCCGCTTAATTTCTTTCCGGGTCGCTGATTCTTCCATAATTACTAACATTTTAATTTTTCCTCTCTATAAGGATGTGTTTTGTCTCAGAAAATATTCTATTGCCAGAATATAACTTTGATGTCCCAAGCCACTGATCTGCCCAATGCAAACCGGGGCAATCAGTGATTGTCGCCGAAAGGATTCACGTCCATGAATATTGCTCAAATGGACCTCAATCACCGGCACGTCAATGGCTTCAACGGCATCACGAATTGCCACGGAACTGTGGGTAAATCCACCGGGATTCAGAATAATCCCGGTCAATCCTCCTGACTGTTGGATGGCGTCAATGATCTCACCTTCATGGTTACTTTGGATAATATCCACATTTATATTTTTGGACTTTGCAAAGGTCTTTATTTTGGCATTGATATCATCCAGTGACAGAATGCCATAATGCCGGGGATCCCGCTGACCAAGCAGGTTCAGATTTGGTCCATGAATGATACGATACGCTCCCATGTCATCTCCTTTATTGTACTTTTACCAATGGCGTTGACCATCGGAAATTTGATTTTTCCGTCGCTTATTTTCTTATCCTGAGCGAGATAATCTACAATGTTTTCTTTCAGCAAGTTTCTTGGCAGTGATACCGGCAGCCCGAATTCCGTGAGCAAATTGACAATCCGCAGAATATCCTGGGCTGGCATTCCCGATAATGACCGGGCGATTCGACTCTCCAGTACCATACCGGCAGCGACGGCTTCGCCGTGCTTTATCCCACGATAATGGCTGCCGGCTTCAAGGATATGCCCCACCGTGTGCCCGAAATTCAACAGTGAGCGAATCCCGGAAATTTCTTTTTCGTCGGCTTCAACAATATCGCGCTTGATTTCGATACAGCGTGCAATAACATTCTGCATAATTTGAATATCTCCGGCAATTATTTTTGCGCGGTTTGATTCCAGTACATCAAACAGTTCAGCGTCCCGGATAATCGCCGTTTTAATGAGCTCCGCCATACCGTTACGAAATTCCTTCGGCGGCAAAGTATTTAATAATCCGATATCCGCCAGAACCAGATCGGGTTGATAAAAACTGCCAATCAGGTTTTTCCCGGCGGCATGATTAACACCGGTTTTCCCCCCAACGCTGGCATCGACCTGGGCTAGCAAAGTGGTCGGTATATTGATCAATCGGCACCCTCGTTTCAGAGTCGCCGCAACAAATCCGGCTAGGTCCGTAATGACTCCGCCACCCAGCCCCAAAATCGAATCCGAGCGGTCGAACTGCCGGCTGAGCAATATGTCATAAATCAGGGAAACCGTTTTCAAAGATTTGTACCGTTCCCCATCGGGAATAATCACCGGGTAAACTTCTATCCCGACTGATGTCAATTGGGTCTCAACCCGCGCCAACGCCAGACCGGCAACCAGCGGATTACTGATCACGGCACACCGGCGTGGAATTTTATCTATCCACGCTGTCAGTGTTGCCAGAATACCATTACCCACGATCACGGAATATTCACTAGTGGCAGTTTTTACCTCAATAGTTGTCGGTTCATCAAAGGTCTTTTCCATTGCCGGGATATCGACTTGAGAGAGAATTATATCGGCAATCTGATCCGGTGTTTTTGCTTTTGTGTCAATCATAATATCTGCAAAATCATAGACACCTTTGCGGTTTTCAAATAATTCCTCAAGCCCGCCCGCCATTTTCAACAATGGACGGGTATCATCACTCGCCAGTCTCTGTTTGACCGTCTCAGTATCCACTGCCAGGTGTACGACAGTACCCATTGCTGACATTATTTTCCGATTATGCTCGTCCAGAACCATACCGCCACCAGTCGCAATAATTGTATTTTGTATATCTCTGATTGAACGCAGCGTTTTCTTTTCCAGACGCCGAAAATAAGCTTCACCATGACTTTGGAAAATGGCATTGATAGAGCGGTTTTCAGTCAGTTCGATCATCCGATCCGTGTATAAAAATGTCAAACCGCTGCGTTGAGCAAGCGCCTTTGCCACGCTATCCTTACCACTTCCCATAAATCCAATCAGGATAATATTTTGCATATTCTTCCCAGATATTGTTGATAACTCGCTTGCATGTCCTCCAGACAGTCGCCCCCGAATTTTTCTGTCATCGCATCAGCCAGCACCTGTGCCAGCATCGCCTCGGCAATCACGCCCGCTGCCGGGACTACGCAAACATCTGCCCGCTCTTTCTGAGCATCAACGGCTATACCCGTCCGGATATCTGCCGATTGCAGAGGTTTGCGCAGGGACGGTAATGGTTTTATCATAATGTTAAGGACAATATCATTGCCGTTTGTCATGCCGCCCTCAATTCCCCCGGCATGGTTGCTCTTTCTAACAAACCCACTCTTTTCAGTGTAAAATATTTCATCCTGAGCCTCAGAACCCAATTTTGCGCCAATGTCAGGATCACCAATGGTGACCGCTTTGACCGATGGAATCGACATCATTGCCGTTGCTATTTTTGCATCCAAACGCTGGTCCCACTGGGTATATGTTCCCAGACCGGGACAGACGCCACGTGCGATTACTTCTGAAATTCCGCCCAAAGTATTACCCTCTGCCGACGCTTCATCAATCAGCCGCATCATCGCCTTTTCCTGTTCTGCATCGGCGCAGCGCAGTGGTGACTGTTCCGTTTCCTGTGCTGATCGGGAATTTTTTTTAACAGCAATCTGTCCGATGGAGACGGTTTTCGAACCCAGCGCAATACCAAATTCTTGCAGCAATAATTTCATTAATGCGCCGGCAGCGACGCGGGCAGCCGTTTCACGGGCAGAAGCGCGTTCCAGTACATTGCGGATATCTTTCAATCCGAATTTCTGTACACCCGCCAGATCGGCATGTCCCGGTCGCGGTGCTGTTACCGGTTCATTCACGGATAGTTTTCCCGTGCTCATGCGCCCCTGCCAGTTTTTATAATCCCTGTTTTCAATCCAAAGTGCAATCGGTGAACCGATGGTCAATCCATCCCGGACACCGGAAATGATTTCCACCCGATCCGATTCAATCTGCATCCGTTCTCCGCGCCCGTATCCCTGTTGCCGTCGCCCTAGTTCTGCATTAATGAAATCCGCATCAATTTTCAAACCGGCGGGGAAACCGTCAACAACGACATTCAGTCCTTTACCATGGGATTCACCGGCGCTGAGCATTCTGATCATATTACGGCACCAATGCCTTTCTCATACTCTCGACCGGGGCTTTTTCACCGGTCCAGATTTCAAACGATTTTGCGCCCTGGTGCAGCAGCATATCCAGTCCGTTGACAATTGTAATTCCTTCTCTTGGTTTAAGAGTGAATTTATAATTCAGGTCCACGTACAAGGAACCCCTTTTCAGAAAAGGAGTCACATCATTTTGGAGATCGGCGGAGCTGGCATTAATGACAATATCCGTCGAGTTGAGAAGGGATTGGATTGTACTGGTGTTGATAACTCTTGCACTGTATTGATCCGCCAGCACGGCGGCTTTTGATTCAACCAAATCGGTGATGTACAGCTGCCGGGGATTAAATCTGTTGAGCACATAGGCAGCAGCTTTCGCCACACCTCCGGCGCCAATCAATATTATATTTTTATCGTTTAAATTATCACAGACATTGCGGAGTAAGGTCTCAAAACCATAGACATCGGTATTAAATCCGGACAAGCCCTGGTCATTAAAAACAACAGTGTTAACGGCGCCTACCTCTTTTGCTTCTCTTGATATTTCATTGAGAAAGAGCAATAACGTTTCTTTATGTGGGTTTGTAACGTTGATTCCCCTGCAGCCGATCACCTGGAGAGCGTGTAACACTTCCTCCACGCGGGTCGGTTCTACCGGGATTCTCAGATAGACGCCGTCAATGGACCGTGCCTCAAATGCGGCCTTGTGCATTTGCGGCGAAAGGGTAATATCCAATGGATATCCGATAATACCAGTAATGATCAAACTTTACTCCTTTCCTGGTTTACGTCCCTTATTCAACCATGCTTTGGATGTCTCCATCCGCCGGGTGAACAGATCCTGCTGATCGTCCACGATGCAGCTGATGGTCGTTTCAATAGCATCCTTTATCTGTCGAAATATCTCTTCCTTGAACGGATTATACTTCTGAATTAAATAATAAAGTTCCGGGTTTTCATTAATCACGCTCGATGCCGTATTCATCTGGGATAAAAACGTCGTACTGGATATATTGAGTAATTCGTCATAATCAAAATCACTGCCGGACAGGACTTTCATGAAAATAATATTAATGATATGGGACAGTCCCAATACATAGGAAATCGCTTTGTCATGGGTATCCAGATCAATCTCTACATTTCTGGCAGCAGTATCCTGGAAAAATGCTTCAGCGCGGTTAAGTGCTTCAGCACTGCCGCAATCACAAAAGCAGATGACTTTATCCGAAAGTGTTCTGACGTCGGGTCCAAACATCGGGTGAATACTGGTAATTAACGCACCATTTTGCTGCGCAATTTCAATGGAATTTACCAAATGACCCTTAATACTCGCAATGTCAAAAATCAGTCCTTTAAATTTTGATGCAACAATTCTTTCAATCGTTACAGGAACAACATCCAGGGAAACCGAAATCACGGCACAGCTGGCGCGTTTTAAACCCTCTTCGAGGGTCGCGACTGCCTGGAAACGGGAGTCCGCTTTTTTGATATCATAGATAAACACCTCATGCCCCTGGATTTCAAAAAAGGAGTAAAGCCAGCGCCCCATCTCTCCGGCACCACCGACAATCAGGATTGTCTCTTTATCACCGGTATAGGCTGAATAGTGCAGACGTTCCTGCTGAGTCCGGGATTCATTAATTAAGAGTTGGGTAACGGCTTTGACAAAATCACGGGACAGCTGCAGATCATCAGCCAGCGCCCGGGCGTTCTCGATCACCGCTTTTTCAACCTGGTAGTTCAGAAGCGGTAAACCGGATTCTTTTTTAATTTTGCCAATATTTCGCGTCAGTTCCAGCCGCCGGGCAATTAACCGGATAATATCACGATCAATCTGCCGAACGTCCTGCCTCATTTTTTCCAGTTTGTCCATAGTACGGTTCTTATTTTTCTCCAAAAAAAATCGCGGGTCTTTTCTCAAAGCCCGCGATTCATATTCTGTCAATTTTTTCTATTGGGTCTGAATCGGCGGACCTGTATGGATATACCCATAAAAATAGAGTGTATAATAAAAAGGTGTGTATGTCCGGTCTATCTTCATCATTGGGTTAATATAGTCGCGAAATTCTTAAGTGTAAAGATATTTTTTCAAATCAGCCCGACAGGTACAACGTTAAGCCTTCAGAAGGTCAAATGACCTTCTGAAGGCTTAATACAAACCCCTATTTCTCATTCAATGGCAGATGTGCCAGGGCTGCCTTGATTTTTTCCTCTGGATATTCATAATCCTGCAATTGCCCTGACAGATAGGCGTCATACGCCGCCATATCCACATGCCCGTGCCCGCTGTGCGCAAGGAGAATGGTCTTCGCCTCGCCGGACTCTCTGCATTTCAGGGCTTCATCAATGGTCACTCGAATGGCATGGTCTGTCTCGGGAGCGCTGATGATGCCCTCGCTGCGTGCAAATGTTATCCCGGCTTGGAAAGTACCCAATTGGTGCACAGCCGTGGCTTCGACAAGACCCAGTTTGTGCAAGTGGCAGATGATGGGCGCCATGCCGTGATAACGCAATCCGCCAGCGTGTACCGGGGGCGGCATAAATTCATGCCCCAGCGTAAACATTTTCAACAAGGGGGTCATACCCGCTTCATCACCATAATCATAGGCATACAATCCTTTGGTCACTGTCGGACAGCTGGTGGGTTCCACGTTGATAATCCGCAAATCCGGTTTGGTACCGTCTATTTTATCCTTGATAAAGGGAAGGAACATACCCGCAAAGTTGGAGCCGCCACCAATACACCCGATAATGATATCCGGATAGACACCAATCTTTTCCATCATGATCTTCGTCTCCTGACCAATAATCGTCTGATGCAACAAGACATGATTCAGCACGCTGCCAAGAGAATAATGGGTATCATCACGGGACACTGCTTCTTCCACGGCTTCACTGATTGCCAATCCGAGACTGCCCGGGCAATCCGGATCTTCTTCCAGAATTTTGCGCCCGATTTTGGTTTCGGTACTCGGACTGGGAATACATTTGCCGCCCCAGGTTTCCATCATAATCCGGCGGTAGGGTTTCTGATAAAAACTGCATTTGACCATATAAACTTTGATCTCAATATCAAACAACGCTCCGGCAAATGAAAGGGCGCTGCCCCACTGCCCGGCGCCGGTCTCGGTAGTAATGCGCTTAATGCCTTCCTCTTTATTATAATAGGCTTGGGCAACCGCAGTGTTGGGTTTGTGACTCCCGGGCGGGCTGGAGCCTTCATATTTGTAGTAGATTTTTGCCGGCGTGTCCAGTGCCTTTTCCAGGCGGTGTGCCCGATAGAGGGTGGTTGGACGCCAGAGTTTATAAATATCCTGCAGCTCTTCCGGAATATCAATATACCGTTCGGTACTGACTTCCTGTTTGATCAGTTCCATGGGAAAAAGCGGCGCTAAATCTGCCGGTCCAAGTGGCTGGTGCGTGCCGGGATGCAAGGGCGGCGGCAACGGTTCCGGCAAATCCGCCAGAACATTATACCAGCGCGTCGGCATGTCCTTTTCAGCGAGAACGTACTTAGTCTGTTCCATGATAATCTCCTTTTGTTTATTTTACAGGTTTCAGGCTTACTTGTCTTTATGATGAATTCCAAAACATTTATCTGTCATTCCGATCGCTCAGAATTACCGTTAGTCTCAAATTTTACCTAGCCCCTTCAAGTTTCACGCTGTCATATAACAAAAACCGCAGGTCTTTTCAGGCCTGCGATCTTATGGTAAATTTTTCGTTTTCTAGTTAATGCCCGATCAGCAAACCTGAAGAATTACTCCCTGCACCACCACCAGTTATTGTTCGACATTTTTAAGAGGTTTGCTTTCATTGCCTGCTAATATAGTACAAATATCAAAAAGTCAAAAGTTTTTTTATATGGTCGTCTATCAGGTCCTATCGAAACAAATAATCCGCCAGGTTGAAACGCATGACCAGTCCGATGGTGATAATACTAACCATTGTCGCCAGTTTAATCGCAATATTCAAGGACGGACCGCTGGTATCTTTGAGGGGATCACCAACAGTATCACCGGTTATTGCCGCCGAGTAGCTATTCATGGTCACGGTATATTTTTCCTTGATCTCCTTCATCCCGAAAAGGAATTTGCGGTCTTCATCACTCAGCTCGAGATATACCCGGAAAACCGGTCGATCCTCTTCATTCAATTTTTTATAAAGGCTGTTCAATTGCCGATCTTCAAGATAATCTCCGGCATTTTTATCGGTAAAATGTTTCTGAATCCCGTCAATGGAACGATCCTTGGCAATATACTCAGTTTCAATATAATCGATGATCTTTTCAATATAACCGGAAACCTCTTCATCAATACTGAATGCCAGCGGATTGAGATTGACCAGTTCAAACAGAAATTTGTGGTAATCTTTCGTAAGGAAAAAAGGCCACAACCCCCGGCGGGATACCGTTTTGATCCCTTCGATAATCTTAAATTTTAATTCCGTTTTATTCCGCTCGATATATTTTTTCGCATTATCCCAGGCTCCGCCGGAGTTCGCCATAAAGATCGCGAACAGAAAACCGACCAACAGATTACCAAGCAGTAATCCGATAACGGCAATCGGTCCCAAAATCAAACCGGTGGCAATTGGCGTCAAAATGACAATCATCGCCGGACCGACCATCTTTTTTTGTGCCGCCAGGGTCGAAATCCGGACACAACGACTATAATCGGGTTGGGTTTCACCGGTGATAACGCCCTTGATTTCCCGAAACTGCCGACGGACTTCATCGATCATCTCTCCGGCTGCCTGAGAAACTGCCTGAATCGTCTTACTCGAAAATGAGGTACAGATAACGCCGCCAATAAAGAGACCGATAATAAAGCGAATATCCATCAATGAACCACCCAGATAACTCAGAATCTCACTGACATTAGCGGCTTCCAATACCGAGATAATCGTATCTTTATGTAAAGTGGGAAAAATCGTCAGGACTTTTTCCATATCCATATGCAATACGGCGGCTCGAATCTCTTCCACAAACGCCGCGATCAGGGTTACGGCAGTCAGCGCAGCCGCCCCGATAGAGAGACCTTTGCCCCTTGCAGCGGTAGAATTCCCCAGCTCGTCCAAAGCATCAGTGCGTTTCCGTGTCTGGCTGGGCATCTCTGCCATTTCCGCTAAACCCCCGGCATTATCGGCAATGGGACCAAAAGCATCCGTCGCCAGATTGATTCCCAGGGTGGACAACATCCCCACCGAAGCCAGTCCAATGGCGTACAAGCCGGCTGAAAAATTTGCAAATCCACCCCCAAAACCGAAAGCCATCAACATCCCGATAATGATAAACACAATCGACGGCGCGGTCGAAATTAAACCAACCGACAAACCAGCAGTAATAACAGTGGCATGTCCCGTTTTTGCCTGGTTGGCAATGGAGCGAACCGGACCGTAAGCGGCATTGGTATAGAAATCGGTCGTATAACCAATCGCGACACCGACAAATAACCCGGACAGGATCGGAATAAACAACTGCCAGAAATACGCCGGCAGCAACATTCTGATCACAACTATGCTGAGGAATAAAGTAATAATAGAACTTATGTTGATGCCCCGGTTAATGGCTTTCAACAAGCCCTTCTGGTCTGAATCTTCCCCCGTGCGAACCATAAATATTCCAATAGAGGAAGCGATCGTTCCGACAGCCGCAATCAGCATGGGCAGAATTACACCGCGAAAGGCTAAATCGGTTCCCATGAATGCAGCGACCGCCAGTGCCGCCGTTCCCAGAATGGAACCGACAAAGGATTCATACAAATCCGCACCCATTCCGGCAACATCACCCACATTGTCGCCGACATTATCGGCAATTACCGCCGGATTCCGGGGATCGTCTTCGGGAATGCCCGCCTCGACTTTTCCCACCAGGTCGGCGCCCATATCCGCCGCTTTGGTAAAAATTCCGCCGCCAACCCTGGCAAACAGCGCCTGAGATGAGGCACCGAATCCGAAGCTGAGCATGGTTGTTGTAATCTCATGCAGGTTCAGGGAAGTAAATTTATTCAATCCGACAAACCATACGATAATATCCAGCAGACCGAATCCGACGACCACCATCCCCATAATACTGCCCCCGCGAAAAGACAGGCGCAGGGCGTCATTCAGAGAATTACGCGCAGCCGTGGTTGTCCGGCTGGCGGTCTGCGTAGCGGCTAACATTCCCAGAAATCCACTGAGTCCCGAAAAGAAGGCGCCCGTTACAAAGGCAAAGGGCACATAGACGCTCAGGGCATGAAATCCATAGGAAAAGATCAGCAGCAGCACGAAGGCTACCGCAAAGAAAATCCCGGAAGTCCGGTATTGCTGTTTCAGATAGGCAATCGCCCCTTCCCGGATATAGCCCGAAATTTTGATAATCTGCGGCGTACCCCGATCCTGTCGCTTGATAAAGGTAAAGAGTCGCAGCGCTGTCGTCAGTGCCACAAGGGAAGCTATCGGTACAATCAATATTGCCAATATCATAATATCTCCATCGTTAAAAATT
>CAZSDW010000003.1:67385-127726 GCA_964605705.1 uncultured bacterium | reverse complement strand
TGATATTGAATTATATCCCCAAACTCTGAATCAGCCGTTTGACCATCTCCGGCTGTTGCATTACATAAAAGTGGATGCAGGGAACCTTTGCATTCAAGAGTTCTTCAACCTGTCTTCGAGTATGCTCCAAACTAATCTCTAATACTTCCTCATCATTTTTAGCATCGAGTATTTCTCTCACAAATTGATCAGGCACACTGATCCCAAAATGGCGCGGAAGAGAGGTCAGCTGGCTCCGCCTTGTCAGTAATTTTATACCCGGGATTATCGGAACATCAATTCCTGCAGTATGGCATTTTTCAATAAAACTGAAATACTTCGTGTTGTCAAAAATCATCTGGGTGACGATATAATCGGCGCCAGCATCGACTTTCTGTTTAAGAAATCGGATATCAGCATCAAGACTTGGTGCCTCTTCATGTTTCTCCGGATAACCGGCAACTCCAATGCAGAAGTTTGTTTCATCCGCAACTAATTCTTCATCTAAAAAGCGTCCATGATTCATCTGATTAATCTGATTCACCATGTTGACAGCGTACTGGTTGACAGTCCGGTCTGATTGGATAGTTTTTTGAAAATTGCCAACATCACCTCTTAGTGCCATAACATTATCGATACCCAGATAATTCAACTCAATCAGCGCGTCTTCGGTCTCTTCCCTGGTAAAACCATTACATAATAGATGAACGACCGTTTCGACTTTATACCGATACTTGATCGCCGCGGAAATTCCAATAGTACCAGGTCGTTTGCGGGTTACTTTTCGGATAAACGCGCCATCGGGCTTTTCAATATAATTGGCATCTGCAGCATGACTGGTAACATCAATAAAGGGTGGCTTAAAAACCATTAATTCTTCGACAATCCGGTATATAACTTCCGCACTCTTTCCACGACTTGGAGGTATGATCTCAAAGCTGATCAATGGTTCTTTGGACTTATTTAAAAAATCTATTACTTTCATATCGCGGGTTCAATGTTCAAATTGGTTGAGTTCAATGTTCAAAGTTTAGTAGTTCAAAGTCATTGAGATATCTTGCTACTTTTTTGAATTCTTAAGATGTCTTTTTAGTCCACCAATTAAATTTTTTATTTTTATACAATAATCGTACAATATTAAAAATTCATTACTGCTGATATATTCACAATCTTGAGCGACATATAATAACGATTGTACCTCAGAAACAGATCGAAATGAATAGTTTAGAAAATTGTAAAAAGATCGATTGAAACCACTATCAAATACCTCTGCAATATTGGACATGATTGACACAGAAGCACTCTGAATTTGATCTCTTAATCCCCAATCTTTGATGAAGAAATCATGTTTAGCTAATTCTTAGATCTGTTTTGTTAATCTGCGTGCCTCTTTCCAGGATTCAATATCTTCAAAACGTTCAATTTTCATAGTTCAACATTAAGTGACACACAACATTGAACATCGAACATAGCACAAGCTTACAACCGCCCATCCGCGTTTTTGGCGATCCCTTTAACATCATAGAGAATGCCGTCACCATTGGTGAGATTCCGTAAATCCATTTTAATGAACTGTTGATGCGCTACAGCGAGGACGACTGCGTCATAGGTTTTCAGATCACCTTTTGAAATCATCTCAACACCGTATTCTCTCATAACCTCTTCGGCTTCTGCCCAGGGATCAAAAACATCCACATTGCACCCAAAGTCCCGAAGCTCTTTGATGACATCGATCACCCGGGAATTACGAATATCGGGACAATTTTCCTTAAAAGTAATTCCCAGTACCAGCACATTGGCATTGGCAATTGTATGCCCTTTTTTAATCATTAATTTAACGACTTCACTGGCGACATATTTTCCCATCGAATCATTTATCCGGCGTCCAGCGAGAATGACTTCCGGATGGTAACCGATTTCCTGGGCTTTATGGGTCAGGTAATAGGGATCAACACCGATACAGTGACCGCCAACCAGTCCCGGTCGAAAGGGTAAAAAATTCCATTTTGTGCCGGCAGCTTCGAGTACTTCCAGGGTATCAATTCCCATAATATTGAATATTTTCGCTAATTCATTGACAAAGGCGATATTTAAATCGCGCTGGGAATTTTCAATAACCTTGGCGGCTTCAGCAACTTTCAGCGATGATGCGATATGGGTACCGTTCTTAACAACTAAATTGTACAGATCATCAACCTTTTTTGCCACTTCAGGAGTCGATCCTGAGGTTACTTTTTTTATGGTTAAAAACGTGTGTTCTTTGTCTCCCGGATTGATTCGCTCCGGAGAAAATCCCACGAAAAAATCCTTATTGAATTTCAGACCGCTGATATTCTCAAGGATAGGCACACAATCTTCCTCCGTTGCTCCGGGATAGACGGTGGATTCATAAATGACAATATCACCCTTTTTCAGCACCTTTCCTACAGTGCCAGATGCTTTTATTAATGGCGTTAAATCGGGACGTTTGTATTTATCGATAGGAGTGGGAACCGTAACAATATAATAATTACAGTGTCTGATCTCATCAAGAACATTGGTCAAGTAAAGCCCACACTTATCAGGGATTTGTTTAACTATTACGGATTGCAGATTATCATCGGCAACTTCCAGAGTAGAATCATGACCTGCGTTCAATTCTTCCACTCGGTCATAATTGATGTCAAAACCAACTACCGGAACCTTTTTGGCAAATTCGACGGCTAGCGGCAAGCCAACATAGCCCAAACCCATTGTGGCAATTCTAATATTTTCCATTTTACCTCTAATTATAAAAATTCATGTTTATAATTTTAAAGGGAGAGCGACTTTCATACCAGTTTGCGCGGATTTATAAATTGCAATAATTAACTCAAGGCTTTTACGTCCACTGCGACCATCAGTATCTGGTTCTGTGTCACCATTAAGTGTTGCAATAACATTCTTATAGTAAGGCAGATGCCCAAGCCCATAAATGTTTGGCGGATTGTAATTGGATTCTTCAATTAACCGGTCATCATCGTCATAATCTTCAAATTCCCATTTATCAATATGATTAACTGCAACGCCACCAACTTTCACAGTCCCTTTTTCTCCGATGACAGTAATAGATCCTTCAAAGTTTTTTGGATATGTCAACATAGTAACATTGATAGTACCAATTACACCGTTACGGAATTTTAAAATTGCCGATCCGGTGTCTTCAGTTTCAATGTGGCGTCTCATTGTAGCAGTCTCAGCCATGACCGATTCGACAGGACCAATCAACCACTGAACTGCATCGACATAATGACTGGCTTGATTCATAAAGGAACCTCCATCAAATTCCCAGGTTCCGCGCCATTTAGCCAGATCATAATACTGTTGCGGTCGCTGCCAGAAAACATTGGATTGAACGACAAAAATCTTCCCAAAACGACCTTTGTCAATAGCACGTTTCAACAACTGCATGGTCGCATTTAATCTGTTTTGCTTCACCACGAACAATTGAACCTTTTCCTGATCACAGGTATGAATTAATTCATCAGCGGCTTCAAGGGTTATCGCCATCGGTTTTTCGACGATGACGTGACAGCCCTTTTTCGCAGCTTTAATTCCATGTTCGGGATGCATCCCACTCGGCGTGCAGATCGAAACAATATCTAAATCGTCTCTTCGTAGCATCTGATCAAAATCAGTGTACCAATCAACCCGATACTTCCGCCCTGCTTCTTCCGCCCGCTCCTTCACGATATCACAAACCGCAACAAGATTCAATTCATCTTTAAGTTGGCTGATCGATTCCAGATGTTTGCTTGAAATTCGACCAGTTCCAAGAAGGGCAATGTTTTTCATAATATTAATCTGTTTTTATAGTTGTTATAATGTCGTTCTATGGTAGTTGTATGTTTGATGAACAGAATTGAGTTCATTTCTTTATTGAGTGAATTAGGATATTGAGTTTCACACTGATTGATGTCAACCAGTGGTTACTAATAATGTATTCTTAAGAAAATACGCTATACCACAGCGCGGGCATTTTACTAAATTATCAAATTTCGGTAAAACTTCTCCACATTCACATACCCAGCCCTTGCGGCAAGCAGGAACTCCAACCATCAGAGCATAATCTGGAACGTCTTTGGTCACTACTGCTCCGGCACCAATAAAAGCATGCTTACCAATTGTATTCCCACATACAATTGTCGCATTAGCTCCGATTGACGCGCCCTCTTTTACTAAAGTTTTATGGTAAAACTCTGCACCCCGCTGAGGATATTTACAGCGTGGATCAATGACATTCGTAAAAACCATGGAAGGTCCGCAAAAAACATAATCTTCCAGAGTTACACCCTCATAAACCGACACATTGTTTTGAATCTTGACATAATTGCCAATAATCACATTATTACCGACATTGACATTCTGACCAATTGTAACTTTTTTTCCAATTTTCGATCCTGACTGAATATGAGAAAAATGCCAGATTTTAGTGCCTTCACCAATCTCTACATTATCATCCACATAGGACGATTCATGAACAAAGTAATTTTCAGTACTCATCAATCTACTCTTAATTATAGAATTCCATGATTTTTTCAATAACAAACCGTTGCATTGCATCCGTTAACTCCGGGTAAATTGGCAGGGCAACCGTATGTTCAGCAGCATATTCGCTGAGCGGAAAATCGCCTTTTTTATACCCAAGATATTGAAAGCATTCCTGCAGATGAAATGGCACCGGGTAATATACTTCACAACCAATATCGTTGGAATGCAGGAATTCCACCAGTTCATCCCGCTTTTCTGGTACAGATAAAATGTATTGATTGTAAATATGATAGTCACGCTGGTAGGCAATTGTCGGTTTTTTAAAACCGTTTTTGGGAATATGTTCATCATAGAAAATTGCGTTTTTCTGACGCCCGGAATGCCACGTATCCAGGTATTTCAATTTTACAAGTAAAACAGCCGCCTGGATGGGATCCAGCCGAAAATTGCCGCCAATCATGGCATGGTAATATTTTGGATATGAACCATGATTCCGGAGCTTAATCAACTTCTCTGCAAGTTGTTCATCGCCGGTTGTCACCATTCCGCCGTCACCAATACCACCAAGATTTTTACTGGGGAAAAATGAAAAGCAGCCTATCGTACCCATTGAACCGGCGCGCTTGATACCATTTTTCGAAGGATATCTGGATCCAATCGCCTGAGCCGCATCTTCAATGACAGGGATATTATACTGGTTTGCGATAGCAAGAATCGGATCCATATCGGCACATTGTCCATATAAATGCACCGGAACGATCGCTTTTACCTTTTCAATTTTATCAGAATTATATCTGAACCATTCCTGTATTTTCTGAGGATCGATATTATATGTATCTGGATCAATATCTACAAAAACCGGGATTGCATTCAACCGGGAAATTACTCCGGCAGTCGCGAAGAAAGAATAAGGAGTAGTCAGCACAAGATCGCCTGACCTGATATCCAATGCCATCAGTGAAATCAATAATGCATCAGTTCCCGAAGAAACACCAACGCCAAATGTAGTTCCGCAATACCCGGCGATTTTCTCCTCCAATTCGGTGACTTTCGGACCCATGATATAGCGGGTGGATTCCAATACCTCATCCACTGCAAATTTCACCTCATCACGAATTGAATCAAGTTGCGCTTTTAAGTCTAATAAAGGAACCTTCATATAATGTCCAATTCTAATTATTGAATTTTGAATTTTACTCCTATATAGCAGTATCTATAATTTTTACACTAATGGAAGTGTCTGATTTTAATATTTTTGTTCGACTGGTGACAACGCAAATTGTGAGGATAAATTTAGAATTCTATTTTCTTTCACTGGCTATCATTCAAATCATTTAACAATCAAAACCAATCAGTTTTCCGCGTTCCGGGCAGGGCTCCGCCTCGTCAGTCACATAGACTGATGAGGCTTGCTGTATTGAACTTATAATTTCAACTTATTTTTAATAAAATCCAGTGATCAAGTTCACAAGATAATTATTATTCCGATATCAGGACGTATTTTAATTTTATCTATCGATCTATTAATCAAAGTTATTTGTAAGATATAGTAAATTACTCGGAGAATATTTTTATAATTTTTTCGATCTAAAAAAAACAATTGTACTGTGCGGATGTTAAAGATTTTTCAATTATTATGCAATGTAAAATATGTACATCCATTATCAGATTTAACCACATTTAATATTATCCAAATACTTATTTAATTAGACATTATCGATTGAACGGTTTATTCATTATCGTTTAAACAGAGGTTTTTTACTATTTATTTTCTACCTTGTCCATTTTAAAAAATTCTTGCGAAAGGTCAATTGATTCAGCCAACTTTCTATTAATAATATTGTTTCCAGATAATTAATCCAAAAAGGTATAAAAACTTGGCATAGCATTCAGAACATTCATAACAACAGGAAAATGGGATACATTTCATCCACTTTTTACGATGAATTTTCCTGAGATATTCTGTGCCACAGTTGGGACATTCTCGGTCACGCATACTCCTCTCCAAAAGCCGCTGGCTTTCTTGGATTTGCTTTTAAACAATTCTCTATTTCAAGTAACCCCTACAGGAAACCTGCATAACCTCATCTATAGCTTGCCCAAACTGCCACTAATATATACAGACACTTCAAATAGTCAAAGACTATTTTGAAAAAATTGCCGATTTCAAAAGAATCTCGTGTAAAGCCTTGAAGTCCAAATTGACACTCAGTGAATAGGCTGGAACTTTTCGACACAACGTGTATAGAAATTGGCTATTATTCTGAGTTATTTCCGGTTCGGATGTCAAAAAGGCGACTGACAATAAACGGCGGTAAACGTCGATCTGATCCAATGAACATATCGAAATACGGTCGGATTGATTTACAAAACAAATTGCCGAAACGTCACAAAAATCCAAGATTTGTTTTGGAAAATGATCTTCTAATGAAATCATTCGTTTTCCATTAAAGCGGCTTTGCTCCCCTAAATAATAACTGAACCGTTTCCACGTCTGCCAATTGACCTTTGCTTTTTCAGGTCCACCATATGCGACTACTCGTTGCCCACCAATCAAGAATATCTCATCATCGGATACTAATTGCCAGCCCATACTTAGCAGTCCTAATGCCAGAGTTGTTTTGCCGACTCCCGAGCGACCGGCAAAAAGTACTCCTTTGCCCTCCTGAACCATACAGGCCGCGTGCATTAAATAATATCCGTGGATTTTCAACAATTCGCTGAGCGGAATAGTAAGCACCCAATTCCCGATAGCGGATTTATAACTGAGGGCTCTTTCCATTATTTTCGCGGACACACTTTTATTTTTATAATCCACATTCACTGATATTGCATTATTTAAATAACTTAAATAAAGGATATTGGATATCGGATCATACCGATGTTGCATGGCGGTATTCCATGAGGCATCATCTTTCGAATCTTCAATCAGTTCAATATAAAAATTGAATGTGTCAAGGGGAGTGCTTGAATCCTTGCTACGCTGATACAGAAACTGTTCTCTGACAATCTCAATTAGTATTTCATGATTAGTATTCCAGCAAATCTGAAAATTCAAGAAGGGGAACTTATCCTGGAAAGAAAATTCATTTGTCATTAAAAATCAGGATTTTTGGATGAGATTTTCCGTTACCAATTGCTCAATAAAATTGTGGATATCTTTGTTGGCTTGTCGCTGGGAAACTTCGAAGTGAGATGTTACTGCATTTATTATTTCACTTAAATTTTTCTTGCCATCAATCAACGGCCAGACAAAAGTCCCAACCTGATTCAACCGAAAATAAAAACCCGTCGATAAATTCAATAAAACACTCTCTTTATCAAATTCTTTCCAATCAATATTATCGCTGTGTCGATATTTCAAAATATAACTACTCCTCTTTGTGCACCTTTGAGAATAGATCAATTATCGCTTTGCGTCTCAATTTGAAATAGTTCCAAATATTTTTCTTCGGTCCTTCGGCAATATAAAAATCACGGATAGTTTCGATTGGCGGAAAAAGCTGTACCCATAAAAACTTTAGCCGGGCAACTGATTTCGCCATATAATACATTGGTAAAAGAATCCGAGCCCGGGATTTGGAATAGGGTAAGGTACCATTTACAATCAGCTCGCTGTTGATTATCCGATGTGCTTGTTTGTTTTGATTCCGATAATCCTTAATTACAACCGGTAACCGCCCGAACAGATCGCTTGAAATCTGTGCGAAGTAGCTTAATAATTTCGAAAGCTCATATTTTTGTATAAGGCGAAAAAACTTTTCCCGATCCAAATCTTTTTGATCAAGCAATAAAAACGCATCAATAAACCAGATCAATTTATAAAAATAATGTTTAAAGGCATGATAAACGGCGAAAATTGCCTGGTGCTCCGGATCAAATGTCAGGATATCATGCCCATCCAATTTGAACTTATTGCTGTTATTTATAAAATCTTCCGAATCAAATTGAAAAGGATGCAACCTGCCGCTCAGGTTCATATGAATATCCACCGCCACATTATTGGGCTTGACCCGCATATAATGCTGAGCAAATGAATATTTTTGAACAATATGATCCGGAAACGGTTCATAAAGATCATCAGCATGGATAAATCCATCATTCTCTAATAACGATTCGACTTTTTGCAGATCCTTGGGTCGAATTAAAATATCAAGATCAGTGAATGACCGCAGGTAGTCCTCCGGGTACACCGACCGCGCTGTCACAATACCTTTGAATAAGCAGTAATCAATCGAGTGTTCTTTCAACAAAGCATCCAATTGTTTCAGAAAATGCTCATAAACCATTACCCGACTGATATTTAAAAGTGTATAACTTTTCAGATCCTCGATAAATCTATCGGAGAATTCCCAACCAGCCACACTCAGCTGCTTCCGAAAATAATACACTAATGCAACAATTTGATGATATTGCATATGTTCTAAAATGGCGTCCGCAGAAAATCTCTTTTGGGTTTTTGAGATAGTTGCTTGACTGCAGGCTCCACTTATTGTACGGCAGAGTATTCTCAACTGCTCTGTATATTCACTCATTCAAAGAATATAACCAGATTTTGGAAAGAGGAAAAGAAAAGTTTTTGAAATAATTTTAGATCATTATCACGGTTTTTTTTGAAAAAGCCAATGGAACCGCTCCTGCAGTAATCCCCAAAACAGGGCTATTTTTCGAGGCTTTTGAACCTCTCGGAAAAAAAAATTTGCGGATTCTTTATCGATCATCGTCACTTTCCCAAGGTAATCACTCATCCGGAATAATCCCGCGATGCGATTGTAGTCCCCTTTTTCAATGCCATAATACTTGCGACCGATTTTGACAGTTCCATAATATCGGTGACACACTATTCCGTCACCTCGATAAAAGGCAATCAACTCACCGGGTTTGAGAGCCTGCTCTTGAAATTTCCCGGATTCGATATAAAGCAATGCTCCCGGCTGAATTTCCGGGAGCATGCTATTTCCTTGACAGTGGAAAGTTATTGTTTTTTCGATTTGATTCAGTAATCCATTATCGTCATTCAATTTTGATCCTGAAACTTAGGCAAATAGGCAGATTCATAGGAGTCCTCGGTCTGGATATCGATCTTCAACAAACTCTTTTCTAAAATCCGGGGAGGCTGATAGATCATCTTGTTTTTTTCACTGATTACGATTTGATTATAACTCATCTGCCTGGCTACTGTCAAATATTCCTTTTACTTCATTAAAACCATTTTACGCGACTCTACTCGATTATCCGCCTGGAGACAGTAGATATAGACACCGGAGCTGACCTGGTTACCCAGATGATCGGTACCATCCCAGTTATACCCATAATAACCGGATACCTGGTGGTTATTAACTAAGGTATTGACCAATTTACCATTAAGCGAATAGATATTCAGCTTGACATCGGCAGCTTGCGGTAATGAGTAATAGATCCGCGTACTGGCATTGAACGGATTGGGATAATTCGCAAATAACCGAAAATTGCTCGGTGTTGTCAGGTCATCAGTTTCAACCGCGCTTGCTTCTTCCTTATTAAATGCCGCAACAGCGAAATAGAGGATTCCATATTCATCTGAAGGTGTTGTCACTGTATATTCTGAAACCGCCAGCATATCGATCCGTTCTTCGGTTTGCTCATTTATAAGTACTAATTCCTTATCAGCAGACGGAAATTGGCTGGCATCCCAGCTGATTGTAAATTGCTGTTCAGGAGCATAATAATAAACCATACGAAAATCCCAGGTGATAGCTTCCGCATCGGATCGGATGTCGTAGGAGGCTTTCATTGGTTTTTGCGACCAGTAATTCAAACGGTCGTTTTCTTCATGATGAGGAAAATAGATATCAACATAAGTATCCAGATTAGGTGTAAAATTACGCGCATCCAACGGATCATACATATCTGAAGCAGCTTCTTTGACGCCCAATCCGTTGTAATTATCAATCAATTGCCCATCTTCACTGGAGACACTGATTGGAATAATCCATTCGGAAACCGATTCCGCTGTCACCGGATACACTGGCTTATCGGATGCTTTTGCTAACTGACCACTTACATCGATTGGCGGAGTTTTTAATTCGAGTGACGTAACTTCAACACCACCCAAAAGTGTCCGTGTTGAAGAATAGGTACCGCCATGGGAAGGCGAGCTAATCGTTTGATCATCCCCAAAACGGAATTTAACTGACTCCAACGCAGCTGTCTGGCTCCCGGTACTGGCAACATCAAATGTATATTCTCCTTCATCTTCACTAACCAGTGTCACTGTGAATCCCTGTTCGTCGGAAACGGCAGTTCCTTCCTCGGTTAATGCAATCCAGGTAGAAGAATCATCATTTACAGTAACTGTTTTAAAATAAGTTTCATCATTATCAGCATCGGTCAATGTTATTACAAACCGATCTGTCTCGATCGCACCACCATCTCCCAAATCGGCATCTGAGCCATTTGCATCGGCATCATAGAATTTAATAACCGGTTTATTCGTATCTCCTATCGGACACATAACAACATCGTTTTTACTGATAGCCTCAATAATTGTAAATGATCCCCATACCTGACCAGGTCCAATGGGTACCGAACAGCTGGTGTGAATTTCACAATCAAAATCACAATTACAACAACAACAGCCACCGCCACAAAGATACATATTAATTTTGGGACCCATGGATTGTTTCCATTGCACACCATAAAACTCGAATTCCGCTCCGGGTTGAACCTCACCCCAGAATAGTAGATAATTTTTATTATCTTTAACTTTGATCCACTTTGCCAATGTCCCGTTATATTGAAGCTTTAAATATTTCATTTGACCGGCATCATCATCAGGACAGGTACCACAATCATCGCCACCACTGCCGCTACCTTCAATACTGCAGGCAACGTCATAAACAATATATTCCGTTTCCACCGGATTCAATTGCTCTACCCAATATCCGTCCCAGACATTAAGATGACCCCCATCCGTCATGTTAAATGGCGTATATTGATCGCCGTCATAGGGATAGGCATACTGTGAAACCAGTCCCATATTCACAGCCTGTTCCAGAGTCACTTCTGTAGTACCATTAATCCGGTAATAAGCATTTTTCCAATCGATGGGATATAGAAATGGATTGCTGACCATTGTGATACCGGGATAATCATTTCCCTGGACTGTCAAAGGTGGATCAACTGTTACATAGATTGGTGCTTCCTGATCTGCCGGTGTACCCGTCAATGAAAAATCGTCCACATCATTGGCAGAACTTTGGGCTAACCAGTATCCATACCCAGGTGCAATATCGTGGGGATTGCCCTGTTCTGATTTCTCGGCGGTATATGCCTGAGCTGCATGGTCCCAGGTATATTCCTCTTCACCGTAACGAAGATAGGTCTGGTTGGCAATATTCCAGCGGGAGAAACGCCAGTAAACATCACCGCTTCGGATTTGCTCACCAAATACCGGTACCAGAACTGCGCCGGGATCGTCATCCGTAAAATTAAGCGGTAACCCGATTAACATCATTTTTGCTTTCGGAAAATTCTCATAAGTGATCGTCTGCTGCTGGGATAACGCCACGCCGGATAGAAACATCACGCCGATAATTAACATCGTATAGAATGTTCTAACTTTCATAATAATCTCACTTTCATAGGTTTCGTGTCTTAAATATGTCTCCTTCATCCCAACCCATCTCATAGAGGAGGTGGCGGTTCATCGGGAATAAAGTTGGTCTGCAATTCAATCACGATTTCCCGTTTTTGAATAATGCGTGGTGCATCATACTCGATTTTCTCATCGAGTTTTTCATTTTCATGGATATTCTCTTTCATAACACTTCCCTTTATGTTATTAGATTTTATTAAATTACTTAAGCAACAACATTTTATTTGAAATTGTTTTCGTGCCAGATGTTAATTTATAAATATAAATTCCACTGGCAACTATTTTTCCCGTTTCATCCGTTCCATTCCACTGGACCTGATAGCTACCGGCTGGTTTTTCTCCCGACCAGAGAGTTTTTATCAGCGCTCCCTGCATGTTATAAATATGAAGTTGAACGAAATCATTCTTCTCAATATTGTACTGAATTGTGGTACTGGGATTAAATGGATTTGGATAGTTCCTTAACAATATGTACTCTGCCGGTACTGTTTCCGATTCAACAGCCAGAAGACCCGGTACAAAATTTGAAGCGATATAGAAGATTTCAACACTGTTTGATGAATTCTGAGTCGTCATCTGAAACTCGTTGACCGTTTTCATATCCTCGATCAAGACATTAAACTCGCTGTCGTATAGAGTCAGTGTCCATTCGGCGTTTACCTGCGAGGCATCCCAGCGAATCGTACATTGCCGATTGGGAGCATCGTAGGCTGCTACCGCCATTTTCCAGCCCTTGTGGGAAGAATCTGAGCGCATATCATAACAAACGCTGACGGGACGTTCGAACCAATAGTGGTAATAATCACTGATATCGTTATGGGGAAAGTAAATCTCCACATAGGCATCCGGAGGTGTTTGCTGAGTGACATCGTTAACATCATATCCGTCACAGGCATCGGTCAGAATCCCGATAGCATTGAAATTGTCCGTGAATTGACCATCGGTACTGGAAATACCGATCGGCATGACCCAATCCCGTTCGGTAATTGTTTCTACAACAGAAGAAGGAGTATATTCTTTTGTACGTTTCTGCAGACTGATATCCGTTGGTGGAATTTTCAGCGTCAGTGATAGATTAGTATATTGCCCAATTCCATTTTCAATTGTCCGCAGCGCTGTATATGATCCGGCATTACCATTTCCTGAAGGACTCCAAGGAATAATCGGGTATTCCTGGTTATGAGCATTCGGTGCTACCGGATACAGAACAGTACTGCCATTTCCAAAATAGAACTCCACTTGTTCCATCGCCTTATCCCAGCCCAGATCATCATCAATGGTAGCACGCACATCAAAAGTAATTGTATATTTATCATTACCATGGTCTATCCGGCTGATCAGGAATATCTCAAAACCGTCACTATTGGTCAGCTTGGTACCGTCCGCCAGGTCCCGCCAATTTGTAAAACTTACCGAAGCATTTCCTGATGCTTTAGTCGTTACATCAATATCGTCGTTCGGGCTCTGGACCACCATGACAAACCGATCAGTCTCGGGAATCCCGTCGGCTCCCAGATCATCCTGGTCACTTGGATGTCCGTGACATGCCTGATGAAATTTGCAGAGCCGGTCACCCATGGTATGATTGACATGGTACTTGATCAAGTACTGGGTATAATTATTCAGTTGCTCGACCCAGAATCCCTGTAGTTTCGGTATTGTGCCACCGCCGGTCGCATTATAGGGAATATAACCAGTATCCTGGCTAGTCATCAGTCCCATATTCCAGGGATAGGCATGCTGATCAATTAAGCCCATATCATTAGCTTCCAGGAGAGAAAGATCCATATTAAGCGTATCTTCAGGGTAACTAACGATTACACGGGTATTTTTCCAGTCGATCGGAAAGGAAAAGGGATTGCCAACCATGGTTTTCCCCCGGTGTCCACTTTGAGGAGGATCAATTGGAATCCAGTAATTGGAATCCGGCGCTTCGGCTCCGGTGACGCTGAAGGTCACATCGCTGGATTGATTCTGGTAAAACCAGTAGCCCCAGCCGGGGATAATATCCGTGGGTTCTCCGATATCGGTATAGACACCGCTGGTGTCCCGATCCAGTTCCCCCCAGCGAATATAGGTATCGTACTCTGCCAGCCAGCGGGAAAAACGCCATAATTCATTGGTTGTATTATTATCATTCCCCTGGCTTCCGCCAAAAAATGGTCCCCAGACTGCATCGGGACTCTGATTATCCGGAGTCACCGGAAATCCGATCATCACCCAATTATGCAATGGAAAATTGGCATACTCATGAGTTTCACCTAAAAGTGACAATGAACTCAACACACTAATTGCGATCACAAGCACAATCAATTTTCTACAAGTTATCATGTTCACCACCTTTTTATTTAGAAAAATTATTTCTTTGGTACATCATCAACTCTTTATTCTTCACCTTTTCTCACATAAATAACTATTATTAATTTAAAGCAATTAGAAAAAGCTGTGATGACAATTATCACCATAAACCAGCGAAAAGTGCTCAATTTTAGTAAATTATGGCACCATCTGCGGGAAATACAGTGAAGTTAATCTGATCTGAGTAGGTAAATGCATAAGAAAAAATCCTTTCGCGTTGCAGAAATGTATCCAGGCAATTGTAGTGATAGAGAATTGTCGCAATCGGACTGTTTTTCCGGATACCCTGCACAGAGGCGAATTTGACAGGAATCGACGGAATCTGCCACCCACAAATCCGATGGACTAAATCAAATATTTCAAGGATCTGTTGGCGCTGTTTATTTGGATCTTTCCATTGGCATTGCCAACCGCTTAGCCTTTTATAGCGTGATTTAACTTGCCCATTTCGGGATGATTTAGTTATAGAATCAAGATAACTTCCGATTTCCCGAACGAGCAATTTTTCATATTCCTCAGTATCGAGCAGAATGAAAATTTCCCAGAAAGGATGCCAATCAAAAAAAATATATAACCAGTGCGCGACATTCTCCCGAAAGCGGTGACTCTGGGCATTGATATAGGATGAATCTGCCAGCCAGCAAAGCAGTTCTCCTCTACGATCCAACTCAGCCTGGAACAACCAGCGCAGAAAATGGATGGTTCCAAGCGGATACTTCAACGCAAAGGTCTGACAATCAATCCCAAAGATAAAATTGGGATTCAATGACTGAATATGCTTTTTCAGACAATCATTGGCATTATACTGTAAAATATGATGACCGACACTGGGAATACTGTTTCGGTAAATGTCCAGATCAACGGCGATATAAACACCGGTTTTGATCTTTTGGAAAAACTGCCGGTCGAGTTTTTCATCAAACCAAAGCGTTTTATAATCATAAACACCCATAATATCCCAGTCAAATAATTCCTTTAATAATGCCGCCGACAGCAGAGAATCCAGATCATTTCCGATAATCATCCCCTCAATAGAATTTGCTTTTTGAAAGGGATAAAATTGAGCCATGATCCGTTGCCGGTCGCGGCATTTAGTATTGTACAGGAATGGCATCTATAAAAGTAAGTTACTTGTGACTTTTCAGGCGATATCGACCACTTTTCAGGCGGGTGTTCGCAAAATCGTAGTACTCTTTATTAATTTCAAAACCAATAAAGTGACGATTCATCCGCTTACTGATGAAGGCAACCTGCCCGGAACCGAGGAAGGGATCGCAGACAATATCATTTTTTACACTGGAATAACTGAGAATTTTTTCAACAAGTTCTGCCGGAAGTTTTGTCGGGGTTTTATGATCACCGGTCCAGTATTCACGCTTGATCGTCCAGACATCTTCCTTGTCCTGGTAATGCAGGCTCCGTCCGAACAGGTTTTTTTCATCTTTTTGATACCGGGAAAAGGGATAAAATTTCCGCTGTTTATCGTCTTTACAGACAAACAGACAATGATAGTGCGAGGATACAAATTTCCGACGAGTTACCACGCCAAACTGGTACTTCCAGATGATATGATTAATCGTGATAAAACCAGAATCATCCAGTGCATTCAGAATATCTTTCAGATTATTCCAGCCGGAAAACAGGTACATACTGCCGCTTGGTTTGAGAATCCGATAAGCTTCTCGCACCCATTCAAGGGTGAATTGAAAGTAGTGTTCTTGCCGAATTTCATTGTATCCTTCCAATACCCTGGAAGATGTTCGATTGTAATTCGAGCGTTTGGCTTTGAATTCAATAGCAAAGGGCGGATCGGTGACAATTAAATCAATACAACCATCATCTAATAACTGCATGCCTTCGATGCAATTTTGATGGTATATCTGATCAAAATTCAGCATACGCACTGAGACGAAATGAAAGTTAATATAACTATCAAATGGTGGTTATTAGCCACGTAATTTATCGATAATTTTCGGTCCTCTGCGGCGGCGGGATCGTTTATCGCTTTTCTTCTTTTCGCCGGTATCGGCATAATAATAATAGTAATGATAATAGTAATAGTAGGAATCATAACCGGCGGAAATATTTACTCCATTCAGCACCGCACCGACCAGGTTGGTTTTCACCTGTGTTAAAAGATCAATAGCTCGTTTCAGTACCCTAACATCCGTATTACCGGCTTTGACCACCAGCAGAATCGCATCTGTCATTTTTGACAGGATACTGGCATCGGTCACGGCGATAATTGGCGGCGAATCGATTAAAATGATATCAAATTTTTCTTTCATCCGCTCGATAAAATCCTTCAATTTCTGGCTAGCCAGCAGTTCAGAAGGATTCGGCGGTATATCACCACAGGTCACCAGGTATAAGTTAGGAACCTCGGTTTCCCGGATCACATCCTGATCATTGAGATCCTGGATTAATCGTTGGGTCAGCCCGGGACTTTTAGGCACGTCAAAGACTTTATGTAAAACAGGTTTCCGTAAATCAGCATCAATTAACAGTATTTTCTTCTCAAGACTGGCGAAAGCGATGGCGATGTTCACGACTGTCGTGGATTTACCATCTCCGGGTCCAGCGCTTGATACAACCATACTTCGGATCGGTTTGTCGGGATTTAAAAACTGGATATTGGTTCGTAAGGTTCGATAGGCTTCTGCGACGGTGGACTTTGGATCATAATGGGAAATCATCCGTGATTTTAAGGCATATTCTTCCTCATCTAATTTCCCGAGTTTATTTATTTTATCGAGGGAACTTTTAATATCAATTTTGGGGACGATTGAAATCGTCGTGATCCCCATCTTCTCAAGCTCTTCACTACTACGGACCGAATGATCCATATATTCTTTGATAAAAGCAATTCCAACACCCAGACCCAAGCCCATGAACATACCCAGCAGCAGGTTCATTTTTTTCTTCGGTTTGACCGGTTTTTCCGGTGGGATAGCCGGATCGACAATCCGAATATTACTGATTTTACTGGCTTCCGTAATTCTGGATTCCTGGTACTTGGTTTTCATCAGAATATAATATTTTTCATTAACCTGGCGATCCCGGTCCAGGCGAGCAAACTCCAGACTGCGCTGGGGCAGCTGATTCAGTTTGTCATTATATTGATCAACAAGGTGCTTATACTCTTTACCCTGACTCTCCAACGCAATGACTTCGACCGTCGTAAATAGGACACTGCGAAGCAGCTCCATTGAAATTTGGGATTGTTCTTGAGGGGATAAGCCCAAACTGGTTAGATTTTGCGCTTCCCGGAACAGTTTGTTTTTTAATTCATCCGCCCGGCTATCCATCTCTCGGATGGCTTCATGGTTAGCTGGCAGACCCTGGACCGTCATTGCCGTAATTTTATCCACTTCGATTCGCGCAATCGCCTCTCGCAACTGGCTAATAAGCGGATTTGTGGTGTTTATCGCCTCATCAACAATCCATTTTTCCCGCTCATTTAACATTTTTTGCTGGTTTTCCAGCTTTTGCCGGGCAACCTGTAAATCAGCAACTGAGGTATAGTAAGTCGCTTCAAAAGTTGACAATTGATCAATCAGCGTCTGTGCGGTCTCATCCAGTACGTAAACACCAGCTTCCTCTTGGAATTTGGTCAATGCCTCCTCTGATTTGGTGAGATCTTTTTCAATATCCTCCAATTGTTCTTCCAGGAAATCCTTCATTTCGACAACTTCACCCAGATTAAATTCCTGGTCCATCTCATAATACTCATTCGCAATTATGTTCGCCAGATAAGCCGCCTCATAAGGATCAATGGAACTGACTGTCAGCCGAATTGCTTCAGTATCACGGATAGGTTCGATCTTCATGGATGCCTTGAGAGATCGAACAATGGCTCGATCAAGACTATCAACCACAACGATGCCTGATTCGGATTCACCAAAAATTAATTTTATTAATCCTTGTTTTAAGCCACCGATTATCTCTGTGATATGAACTCCCCTTTTCTCAAATTCCCGGGTGCCCAGAATATAGAGACTATCTGCGATGGAAGATTCCTTCATCCGGAATACCACTCGTCGGGCAAGGTAATCGCTTTTCAATACCTCTATTTCATTATTGACCTTCATGTAATTTCCACCCATAAACGGATTCTGGAAAAGCATGGAGGTTTGCCCGCCCCTCTCGGTCAGCATCAACAATGTGGTCGACTCATATACCGGTGGAGATGTGAAGGTATAATAGACTGTCGCTATCATAATTAGGATAAATGACACTGCAATGATCCAGCGACCTCTGTAAATTATTCGCAGGTAATCCTGCAAGGATACTTCATTTTCCTGAAAACCGTTCTGCGCCTGCCCGTTCATTCCTTCCATCAATTTATCCAATCATTCGTTACTAGTTTGTATTTCGTCCAGACCTGTATCTTTGACATGGATATGATATTTTATAAAATAAAAAAATCCAATTAAAGTCAAAGAGAGAAATCCAACCGCGTGTAAGATAACCGCGATTACCTGTGCCTTACTTAATTCATATCCCAAATAAACCAATATGCCGATTGCACCGGCATGATAGGTACCCACATATCCAGGTGCCGAAGGTACTGAAATTATTGCCGAAGTTACCAGAAAAACCAGTAAAAGGTTTTGAAAACTGAAAAAAATATGAACCGCAGTTCCGGCTACCCAGTAATTAAAAATACTGGCAATCCACACTAATAAAGACAACCCGGCAATTATTCCCAGGTGTGGTGTATTTTTCAGTGTTTTCAGTCCTATTAAAAACTTTTTGATTAATAATCCAATTTTTGGGTACTTAGTCGTCGCTAATTTATGATTGACAAAATCAATTACGTTAGCCTGCATCCGACGGAACAGAATCAATAATAAGATCGCCGCGATTAACAGTCCGACAGCAACCAGTCCACTCATTTTCATCCAGATCGGCATAATCGGGTAGAACACAATGATCGATAAGGGTAATAATAGTAAAAAGAAGATAATATCCAATAAGCGTTCAACCACTACTGTGCCGAAAATGGACACTGTCGATACCTGGGTTGTCTTGTTCAAAGAATAGGATCGCAGAATCTCTCCGAACCGCAATGGAAAAACATTGTTCCCAAAATAACAGACCATTTCGGAACCAAAGACATATTTCATTGGAACCGGTTTTAACGGCACGATAATATAACGCCAGCGAATCGCTCTTAAATAAACCGTTACAACCGTTACCAGCATAGCCAGCCCGAATAGGAGTAAGTTGGTCTCTTTCAATGAGACCATAAATTCGGCAGCATCGAACTTTCTAAAACCCAGGTACAAGCCTAACAGACTTATGAAAAATCCCAGTAAAGTTTTATAATTAAGTATCTTCTTTTTTTGTCGATGGGTCATGGTCGTAAATCAATCAGTTCTTTCGCTTCCATTCGTTCGGTATCAAACAGTATCTCTGCGACTTTGGGATTGAGTTTTCGGGGTGAGGTAAATCGAATTATTGTTTTGACATTATTGAAATCCAGATAAGTGGCTGATCGAAATTCCCTTGTTTGGACATTTACTTCCAGCTTAATCGAATTAAAATAAGCATTGTCATCGACTGTATCCAGACTTAAAATTTTCATATTTGGATTAGATAATTCATCTTCTGACAGGACTTTGAAATTTATCCAATTGCCAAAGAGCATATCAAATATAAATTTGAGACTGGACTGCGGATCGATTTGCTCGATAATCACCTGTCCGTTTTGTTTGTCAAAACTCCACAACCATTTGCCATCAAAGATAATTTCCTGATCGACAAAATCAACCCGGAAGCTATTCGCACTACCGATATGAAAACTACCCTC
This sequence comes from uncultured bacterium, assembly GCA_964605705.1. GTDB lineage: Bacteria > Fidelibacterota > UBA2242 > UBA2242 > UBA2242 > CAZSDW01. The sequence continues at coordinate 107,429 of CAZSDW010000003.1, read as the reverse complement.
CGAGGACTGATAATCTTCTGAATTTGCATCATAGTACTGAATAATCTCAAAACTCAAAACACAGGGCGTCATTCTCCGATAATTAGCAGATATTTCATTGAGCAGAGCCTGATCATCCTCAGCACCAAGCGGGAACCAGTGAAACAGCATACCAATCAGAAACGCTTTAAAGACACCTATGTAACAATTTTTAGTAATCATAAATTAACTGGTAAGTATAATACTTTTGACCGTTGGTCCTTGTGACACTTCTCACAGAGTCAGCAAATCACACTCAATCAAACTGTTCAGTGTCCATATCTTCAAGATAGCTTTCATCAACTAAAACATCCCTGGCTTTACTGCCTGTGAATGAGCCAACAATACCAGCTGCCTCCAGTTCATCAATTAGTCGCGCAGCTCGTGAATAGCCAATTCTCAATCGGCGCTGTAACAACGAAATTGAGCCTTGCTGATGGGTAACGACCAGGCGCAGGGCTTCATAAAAGAGAGCGTCCCGCTCACCATTCAGTATTCCGGCAAAATCATCCGAACTAGCTTCCTGAACAGAAGGTAATTCCATTTCACCCGGTTTGGGTTGTCTCTGAATATGCGCTAATATCTTTTCCAACTCTTCCAGGGAAATAAAGGCACCGTGCAGCCGGATTGCCTCGGGATTTTGCGGCGTAGTGATCAGCATATCACCACGTCCGAGTAATTTTTCCGCACCATTAATATCTAAAATCGTACGGGAGTCAACTTTCGAGGCAACCTGAAAAGCGATTCGCGCCGGAAAATTTGCCTTGATCACACCGGTGATGACATCCACCGACGGACGCTGGGTTGCAATTATCAGGTGAATGCCGACCGCCCGTGACATTTGGGCTAACCGGGTAATCGGCTCCTCAACCTCTTTTGCCGATGTCATCATAAGGTCTGCCAATTCATCAATAACCACAACGATATACGGTAAATAGTCCTGTTCAAGGAGCCCTTTGGTCACTTTATTGTTATACTCAGCAATATTCCGGACTGTCGCTGCGGCAAGCAAATCATAACGCCGCTCCATTTCGGCTTCTGCCGACCGCAACGCTACAATTGCATTATCTGCCCGGGTAATGACATACTCATCCAAATCTTCGGAAGTAATCAGATGGTACTTTTCCAGCGCCCGGTAGGCGGAAAGCTCCAACTTTTTCGGATCGATCAATACAAATTTTACCTCATTGGGTTTTGCACGGTACAGAATGCTGGCAATAATTGTATTAATACAAACACTCTTACCGGAACCTGTGGCACCCGCGATCAGCAAATGAGGCATCTTGGCTAAATCCAGCACACTGACATCCCCGGAGGTAGTTTTTCCCAATGCAATGGTTAATTTCGAATCCGAATCGGCAAAGAGTCTCGAGCCGACGATGCTTTTTAAATAGACGATTAACGGATGGCGGTTGGGAATTTCGACACCAACAACCGATTTACCGGGAATAGGTGCAACGATCCGAATTCGCTTTGCCTGTAAAATTCGCGCCAGATCGTCAGCCAGCCCGGCAATACGACTCACCCGAACTCCGGATGCCGGTTCGATTTCATAACGGGTAATCACCGGACCCGGAGAAACATGTACCACATGTCCCTTGACACCAAACGTCTCCAAAGCATTTTCCAGCAACTGCGCATTTTCTATCATCTCTTCTTTGCTGACTTGTTGCGAAGAGACCTCCGGCAAATCAAGGTAATCCAGGGACGGCAATTCATACTCCCGTCTTGGAACATTTTCCTGTAATGTATCAACATGTTCAATATCATCTTCGCTGATGGCTTTATCTACTGTAAAAGCGGGATCATCCACCGAAACGGTGGCTTTCACTTTTCTGGCACCCATGGGTTTTGGCGGTTCCATAGGACGAATCATATCTTCCTGGGATATAGTGATTTCGCTCTTGGGCGGTTCCTGGGCAACTACCGATTCTCTTATCTTTTCCGGTTTCGACTTTTTCAGCTTTAACGGTTTTTCCGGTTTGATCTCCGGCTTTCCGGTTTTGTCTTTTTTCGCTCTCTTCAGCTTGAAATGGAGAAGTTTGTCAAAAGGTCCATAAAAACTCCATGAAAAATATCCCCGGATTGCAATCAAAGCCAGAAATCCCAGCAGCACAACGGTTCCGTAAAATCCCAGAAAATCCACAAAGGTTTTTGCGACAATCCCTCCGAGATAACCGCTGTAACGAAATCCCATTGGTCCAATAATTTTCTCTTTGACAGCAGGCAGCGCCAGTGCGATTGCAACTAGAAAAGCTAATATAACGACGTATATGCTGAAGCGAACCAGCACCCTGAAATTCCGGCGGGCAAATATCCACCATCCCCATAATACCAATAGCACCGGGATCACAAACGCCGCCGCGCCAATGGTATATTTAATCAGATAATGGGAGATAAAAACTCCTAAAATCCCCATCCAGTTACTGATCACAACATTTTTTGAAATCGTCGGTTCTTCCAGTGAATTAAAAGAGATCAGGCTCAGGAGCATTAATACTCCCAGACCGATGAGCAATAATCCGGTTATTTCCTGGCGTTTTAAATTCATAATGTTCGCGACTCCACAAAAGGCGGTCGGACCACATTTGCCTTCAGTTTTCGTCCCCTTATATCAATGAAAATTTCCGTACCGATCTTACTGAATTCATTTTTAATATAGCCCATCCCGATGCCAATATTCAGAGATGGCGATTGTGTCCCGCTGGTCACTTCACCGACGACCGTATCGCCGGCAATGATCGGATAACCGTGGCGGGGAATCCCTTTATCACTCATTTCAAAAGCAACCAGTTTTCGGGAAAGACCAGCCGCTTTGATTTTCTTTAATGCGGCGCTGCCGTTAAAGTCGCCTTTATCCAGCATGGTGATCCAGCCCAAGCCTGCTTCCAGCGGATTGGTCGTCTGGTCGATATCGTTTCCGTAGAGGCAGTATTTCATTTCCAGCCGCAAGGTATCGCGGGCACCCAGACCAATCGGCTGAATATCATATTCCTTGCCGGCATCAAAAATCAGGTCCCATAGACCACTGCTGAATGCCGGATCGTGATAAAGTTCAAATCCTTTCTCCCCGGTATATCCAGTCCGCGAAATAATCATCTGCTCACCTGCCAGATTTCCTTCTACAAAATGATAATACGGAATGTTATGCAGGGCGACATCCGTCAATTTCTGCAGAACTTCAAAACTGGCAGGTCCCTGAATGGCAAGCAGCGCGGTTTTTTCGGATATATTCTGCAGGTCCACCCCAACGATCAGGTTTTCCTGCGCCCATTTGAAATCTTTATCAATATTTGAGGCATTTACGACCATCATGTAATGATCGACAAACCGGTAAACCAGCAGATCGTCCACAATGCCGCCATCCGGATAACACATGGCGGAATACTGCACCTGACCGATCTCAAGCTTGGAAACATTATTCACGGTGATTTTATTTAAAAATGTCTCAGCATTTTGACCCCGCACAATAAATTCACCCATATGGGTGACATCAAATACACCAATTCCATTGCGAACCGTCCGGTGCTCTTCCATAATTCCTTTGTACTGAATCGGCATCATGAAGCCTGCAAACGGAACGATCTTCGCGCCATGTTTGACATGTTTTTCATAAAAAGGTGTTTTTTTCACAATACTATCCATACAGATTTCCTTGCTTACATATTATTCAGAGCGGTTTTCAATATCTCTTCAACGGTTGCATCCGCACTCAAATTCCGGGATGCTTTTTTCAAAGCATTTAAAGCTTCTGTGCGTTTGTACCCCAATGAAAGCAGAGCTTTCAATGCCTCGTCACTGCCGCCGCTTCCAAAAATTGCCTCCATATCCTCAGGCAGCTGATCGTCCACTCCGACAATTTTTTCCCGCAACTCTACAATGATCCGCTTGGCAGTTTTCAACCCAATGCCGGGAATCAGGGTCAGGGCTTTTACATCACCGGCAACTATCCGGTTTTTAAATTGAGTCGGGCTGGCACCGCTTAAAATCGTAATCGCCATTTTGGGTCCGATTCCCGAGATATTGATTAACATCAGGAACAGGTCCTTTTCCTCTTCCGTGTAAAATCCGTAGAGCGTCTGGGTATCTTCCCTGACATGAAAATGGGTTAATAATTTAATCCGTTCATTGATGCGTGGCAGACGTTCATAGGTCGAAAGCGGTATGAGAACTTTATAGCCGACTCCGTTCAAATCCAGCAGGACGACGGTCGGATCTTTGTATTTTACGATACCATCCAGATAAGCTATCAATTTCACCTCAAACGAAGTTGATTTAAATGACACAAGCCAGCCGCCAGGGCATCTGAAGCGTCAAACGGGATGTCCTTTTCAGGAAGATTTAAAATCCTGGTAATCATAAACCGGACCTGCTCCTTTGTAGCAGTTCCGTTCCCGACCACCGCAGATTTAATCTTCTTGGGCGGGTATTCAAATATCTCAAGGTCAGAATTCGCGGCTGCCAGTAATGCCGCACCGCGGGCATGTCCCATTAAAAGAGCGGTCTTCACATTCTGTGCATAAATTGCCGATTCGATCGCCATCACCGATGGCTGCCACTGCGTGATAATTTCAATTAACTCCGTATAAATTTTCCGTAATCGCTGAGCAAATACCATTGCGGGAGATGTATCGATGGTTCCCCAACCAAGGCAACTGATTTGATGATTTTTCTGAGTCAACAAACCGTATCCGGTATGATGAATTCCATGATCCAGTCCAATTACCCGGATTTCGGAATTCATTCAGCATCTTCCTGTAATTTATTAATAATCTCGTCATCGATATCAAAATTGGCATAAACATTCTGGATGTCATCGTGGTCTTCCAGAGTTTCCATCAATCCCAATACTTTGAGCGCCAGATTCTCTTCGACTTTCACCACATTTTTAGGAACCGCCTGAACCGAGGCGTCCAGGAGTACAATACCGTTGCTTTCCAATGCGGTCTTGACACTGTCGAATACCGCCGGATCCATATCCACTTCATAAATATCATCCTCATCAATGATATCATTTGCACCGGCATCGGTAGCGATCAGCAGCAAATCGTCTTCGCTGGCGGCATTTTTATCGATCGTAATGATTCCCTTTTTCTCGAACATCCAGGCAACACTGCCGCTGGTTGCCAAATTGCCACCGACTTTTGTGAGAATATGACGGATTTCCGATACAGTCCGGTTCTTATTATCGGTCATGGCTTCCATGAAAATTGCGACGCCGCCGGGACCATAGCCCTCATAGGTGACCTCTTCATAATTGACACCTTCCAGTTCGCCGGTGCCCTTTTTTACCGCTTTTTCAACATTACTCAATGGCATGTTAGCCATTTTTGCCGCCTGAATTGCCGATCTTAACCTTGGATTGGCATTTTCATCGCCACCGCCCATTTTGGCGGCTACCTGGATTTCTTTGATGAGTTTCGTAAATACTTTTCCACGTTTCGCGTCTTGCGCTCCTTTTTTTCTTTTTATTGTACTCCATTTAGAATGGCCTGACATATTCTACCTCGTTATCTCCGAACAACTTTCAGTCTGTATTAATAAAAAATCATTTTTTCTTCTGTTTTTACGGTGGTGCGAATGATCCAGGCATCCCGATATCTCAGATCAATTGCCCGATTCAGCAGCTCCTCTGCCTGCTCTCTCGTTGTACAGTTACCGACCCTGATTTTATAATAGGGCGAATTAAAATCTTTCACCACATCCTGATCAATAAAATCTTCAACTGCTTTGTAATAGACCGTGTCCGCAAGGTAAAAATCCATGGTGGAAAAGAGCTGGACTTTCCACCCCATTTTTTCTACGACCCGGGCGGTATCACGGTCGGCACGCCCGGCGGCTGTCGCTGGCTGGATATCGGTTATTATCTCATAAATCAGTGATCCGTCCAGAATCGGCAAAGATGGTTCGTACAGATCCAACGGATCAAAACTTTCGTCCTGTTCTACCCCAACGTCCTGAGCAAAAACCGGCACAAAAATACATATTAAAAAGAGAGCGAGTAATCGTTTATTCATTATCATATTCAGCTGCCTGAAATATACAAAATTATCTTTATTTATAAAAAGAGAAGTCCTGAATTTCCAGCTTAAATTAATTCCAGGTCCGCGATTGGAATCCAGCCCTGCTTTCCATCGATAAGTTCAACTTTTTTCCAGTCGCCGTCATTATCAAGCACTTGGACTTTAGTGCCCTCATGAACAATAAACAGTTCCGTACTGCCCTCCTGAGGCGCTGCCAGGCTCTTGGTGCTGCTCTGGATGATGATGCCGTACTCGTGTGACCGTTCCACCTGCGTCCGTTGGATCAGGGGAAATAGCATCACGCCAGCCGCGATAAAAAAACCCAGCATTGCCGTTTTACATAATTGCTGAAAACGTCTCAGATTAAAAAACAACCTCACTCCAAATAGTGTGCTGCCAAAAAAGAAGAACATCGCCAGCAGCCAAGCCCAGGTCGGGAGTGAAAGGGATTGAATAATGGTGCGGTTCCAGCGAAAAAGAAAGAACTCGGGGGGAACATCCACCCGATCTTTCACCCGCAGGTTTGCCAGCTTGAGATTAAACAGAATATTTTCATCCTTGGGTTTCTTTTTCAAAGCTCGTTCATAATTCAGGATCGCTTTTCCCAGACGACCGGATTTATAATAGGCATTACCCAGATTGTAATAAAGTTCGCTACTCTCATAACCATTATTGATGACTGCCTCATACTCCTGGATTGCATCGGGATAATTCTCATCAAGATAAAATTCATTGCCTTTTTGATAATGAAAATCAATCGAACTTTGCGCTGTTAATATACAGGCATAGAGGGTAATAATCAGGAGAATGAGTGGTGCTTTTTTTAACATATCACAATAGTTTGTTTAATTTACCTACTAAATCACTGACAGAATCGGATAATCGAAGATATTCATCATCCGATAATTCCCCCGGCAGGAACCGGTACTCTTCCAGTTCTGAAAGTACAGATGTCACCTCTTTAATAATCTCCGAATCCAGTTTGCGCTTCAGCAGGGCGCTCTGGATCTCTTTCGGTCCGAGACCGGAAACCGCCAATCCCAGTTTATCCGAAATAAATCCGCTCAGACAGTGATCCAGCTGTGTACAGATTGTATCATAATCTGTTTGATCAAGGTCTGCCGCAACTTTCTTGAGGATTGAAGTTGCTTTGGAAAATGCTCCTTGCCGACGGGCGAACTGGCTGTTGGTTTTCAGTTTATCCATCCACCAGCGAAATGCGAGACTGACTGCGATAATTCCAATCGATAAACTATTAATGAACCAGAACCAGAACCGGTTAAAAACCGACGATCCGATGGACTGCCAACGGGGATTATCCCGAATGATAAACCGGATATCACTGCCAAGCAGGGATACTTCCTCTTTTCTGAAGCCGGCATTGTGAGCGATTTTCGACTGATCAGGGGCTTTGACATTGACGGTATATCCGGACGCTACCGATGTCTGATAACGCTGGCTACCGGGATTAAAATAGCTAAAATTCATCGGTGGAATCTTCAAGCGTCCGGTGCTGCGGGGAATTAACACATATTCATAGCTCACATTTCCCCGAATCGATTTTCCCTTATTATTGACACTTCGCTCGATGGTGGGTTCAAATATTTCAACATTCGATGGTAATTCCAATGACGGTAAGCGAACCGAATTAATATTGCCCGAACCTGAAATTTTATAGCGCAGAGTCAGGGCTTGATTCTGCTGGGTCATGAGTGTGTCTATGCTGCTCTCTACAACATAATTGCCGACAGCGCCGTTAAAATTGTCAGGTTTACCAATTGCCGGGAGCTCTTTTACCGTAATTTTAACCGGCTTGGACTGGATCTCGACAGTCTTAGTGCTGCTGAAAAACGGGTCATTGAAAAAAGAATCATCAAAAAAATCATCAAAAATTGATCGACGTCGATTACTCTGTACCATAACCTCACAGTTGATGATCATCGGATCAATCACCAGTTCACCGGTGGTCGTTGGAAAGAGTGCCAGTCGCCGCAGTGTCGCTTTTTTATAGGATACGCCATCGATAAGCACTGTGGTCACCTGGGGATCCCGCGTCTCCGGAAATTGCTCCGTCCAGAATCCTTTGGCATCCGGCAGCTTCTGAGGCGCATAATTACGCACATTGTTAAAATAGAGATCGAAGGACACTATCAATTCCTCACCCTTATATACCGACGTTTTCGAAACCTCGGCTTTCAAGAACAGATCAGAGGCGTTGACACTGCCGGGGCGCTGATTGGGTGTCTGTATCGGAGCCGGCTGTGACGGTGATTGTGTACTCGTCGCCTGGCGATCTTTAACGGTCACTGTGATAGTATTGGTTTTATAAGTTTTTCTTCGGATGATGACGGATATGGGTGCAAGGGTCTGCTGACCGGTCCGGACCGGTGCGAGCCGCCACTGGATGGTTTTTGAGGCTGTCATGGCACCATTAATAATTTGAATATTGCTCGATTGGGACGGACCTGAAATAACGACAAAACCGTCACTCTGCGGTGTCGGTACATCAGGAAAATCACGGGTTCCTTCGATTACGATTGTATAGGTGATGACCTCATCCAGAAAGATAGTATTTCGGTCAACATTCGCGGTAACGGAAATATCATTAGCCAACAGCAATTGACCAATACACAGAACTGCAAGGAATATTTTAGACAAGCGCAGTTTCATCGATGCTAAATTTACCAATCTTTTTCTTTTTTTATGCCTGAATATTTGGTTTTCATGCGTTCCTGCATCATCTTCTTCTCATTGTCTTTTAAGGCATCCAGAACCTGGGCTGCTTCTTCCTGACTTTTTTCCTGTTCCTGTTTCTGCAGTTGTGGTTTCTGTTGGGCTTGTTGTTCCTGCTTTTGCTGATCCTGTTTTTGTTGTTGATTCTGCTGCTGTTGCTGGTTCTGTTGCTGCTGTTTATCCTGATTTTTCTGATCCCGGTTCGGTTGATTCTGTTGATTTTGCTGCTGTTGCTGCATCATCTGACGGGCAAGTTCAAAATTATGTTTCGCATCATAATCCTTTGGATTCAGTTCCAGTGCCCGTTTATAAAATTTGAGGCTCTCTTCCAGACGGTTTGATTTTAAAAAGGCGTTGCCCATATTATAAAAAGCCGCGGATTTCTGAGCAGGATCCTTGGCAGGAATTGCCATTTCAAATTCCCGCATGGCTTCATCGACCTGGTCGGACTTGTACAGTGCCGCGCCCCTGCCAAAATGCGCCTCATCCCAATCGGGATGTTCCAGAATAATTCGTTCATATTTACGGATAGCATCTTCGTACTGTCCGGCGTCATACATTTTCCGGGCTTCATCTTTGGCAAACAGCATTGCCGTGAGTATCGTCGCTAAGATCAGGGTCAATCGAATAATTTTCATCACTTATTCTTCCGATTCGGATTTTCCTTTCTGCTTTTCAGAACTTAATAAACTAAGCATTAAAAATGCCAGTCCGATGACGAGAAAAATCTGATAGCGTTCGTGGTAATCGCTATACTCATGGGAGCGAATATCTTTCTGCTCCATCTGCAGAATTTCGTTGTAGATTTTCCCAAATACACCGGCATCGGTGCTTAAATTATAGTATTTTCCACCTGAAAGCGAGGCAATCTCGCGCAGGGTCGATTCTTCGAGCGCGGTTGTGACAACCCTGTTTGCCCGGTCCCGTTTAAATTCAAACTCACTTGTTTTCTCATTTATCACCGGAATTGTGGTCCCGGTCAAGGTACCGACCCCCACCGAATAAATGACCGCTCCGGCTTCCTTGGCTTTTGCAATAGCCGTTTCAATATCACCTTCATGATCCTCGCCATCCGAAATGACAATAATCACCTTATGCTTCTTTTCCTTTGATTTGAAAGCGGATAATGCTGTCCCAATCGCATCGGCTATCGCTGTCCCCTGAGTGCTGATGACACCGGTATCAATGACATCGAGGAAAAGTTTTGCCGCACTGTAATCCAGAGTCAGCGGGCACTGCAGATAGCTGATCCCGGCAAATGCTACCAATCCGATCCGGTCACCGCGCAGCATACTGATAAATTTCCCCGTCTCGTATTTGGCACGCATCAGGCGATTCGGTTTAATATCTTCGGCATTCATGCTGATTGAAGTATCAAATGCAATGATGATATCGACGCCCTTGCGTTTGACTTCAGTCAGCTTTTTACCAACCTTTGGACCAATCAGAGCAATTCCAATAAATATCAGCGCCCACAACATCAGCTGCTGTTTACGGCGAATCCGGGAAGGTCGGCTGTTTTCAAGTAATTTGCCATGTAAATCGCTACCAGCAAATTCTGCCATTGCTTTTCGTTGAAAGCGCCGATAATAAACCTGAATTCCGAATACCAGGATGACAAGTCCGAAAAACCAGATCAGTTGCAGGTAGGAAAACTTAACCATCAGGGAAACTTCCTCCAGACAGCCAGTTCAAGAACGATACTCAAGACAATCAGCAAAAAACCGGGCAGCAGAAAAATCGGATAGAGATCACTGTAATTGACATACTCCTTGACCTTGACTTCCGTCTTTTCCATTTTGCTGATCTCTTCATATATTGATGCCAGATGGGCTTCATCGGTTGCCCGGAAATATCGACCACCGGTGGTTGAAGCGATGCCTTTCAGGACTTTTTCATCAATTTCCACGTCTATCAGACGATACTGCACGCCACCACCGGTTACCTGTACCGGGTACGGTGCCTGCCCGAGTTTTCCGGCGCCAATTGTATATACTTTAATATCAAATGCTTTTGCCATTTCTGCGGCGGTTTCAGGATCCAGTTCACCGGCATTATTCCGACCATCAGATAATAAAATCATGATCTTGCTTTTCGCTTTACTATCCCGCAGACGATTAACACCATTGGCAATTGCCATCCCGATGGATGTACCATCGTATTTCTCTTCAACAATATCGACCTGATCCAGCAGCTCCTTAAGCACTCCATAATCGATGGTCAACGGACATTGTAAAAAACTCTCCGCCGCAAATACGACCAATCCAATCCGGTCAGCCTGACGACCCTCGATAAATTCCCGGGCGACCGTTTTCGCGGCTTCCAGACGATTGGGCTGAAAATCCACTGCCCGCATGGAACTGGAAATATCCAGAACCATCATAATATCGATCCCTTCAGTCGTAAATTCCCGGAGCGTATCGCCCTTCTGGGGTCTGGCAAGAGCCAGAAAAAGAAATGCCAGTCCAGCCAGTTTCAATCCAAATAACAAATCCGCCTTCCAGCCCTGGCGGTGCCCGGACAAATCCTTGATCGCCCGCAGGGATGAATACCGAATTGTCGCTTCGCGCCAGTGTCCCCGCCGTTTATACCAGAACCAGAGCACCGGTACTAAAACAAGCAGTACTAAGAAACCCCAATCAGCAAAATACAACATAATGAACTTACCATCGCATCAGTTAAAATTTCGTTCTATATAATGCCTAAGCCGCAAAATTGTTTCTTCCTCTAAGAAGTGCCCGACCAGTTGTCCTCCGACGGGAAGCCATTCGGAATTCACACCTGACGGAATATTTATCACGGGCACGCCAGCCAGCTTTGCAGGTATCGTAAAAATATCCAGCGCTACAAGATTCAAGGCGGGATTCAATCTGCCGGGCAACTGATTCCGGTCTTTTAAAAACTGTCATAAATATGTTCGATGATTGCCCGATTTCCATACGTTGAAGGCTGTGTCCCAAACGCTAACCCAGAGTACCAGATTCCACTGAATATCGACCTCTTCGATTCTGTTGGGTGAATTATCTATTTCTCAGAATCTTTCAGATTTTCTGATTTGGATTTTTTTTCGTTAATCTGTTTTGAACTGGCAGCATCTTCAATTTCGCTGGATATTTCGCTGGTCGCTTTCTTGAATTCTCTCAGACTTTTACCCAGGCTGCGGGCAAATTCAGGAAGACGTTTGGCTCCAAACAGAAGCAGAAAAACAACCAGGATTAAGATAATTTCGCCGGCACCCAGACTACCCATATGCACTCCTTTTGTATTTTATTATATTTATCTCCAAAATCGTAAAAGATAATAGGCGGCAATAATGCCCAGCAATCCGATAAAATTAAATTTTATTGTAAAACCGATGGTTATTGAAAACATCAATAAATCCAGTACACCGGGACCGACCATCAAATCAACCGAGCGCAGAAAGACCTCTTTTACAACGCCATCCGGTACCGCCAATTTGATCAGTTCACCCACCAGTGATCCCAGCATTGCACCCAGGAACAGTATGCCAATGATTGTTATGATTGTGCCTTTTTTCGGATTTTTTTCCATCTTACATTCTTCCCAATAATGATTTAAAAATACCCAATCCATCCTCAGAACCAAGGATTTTCTCCGATGCCCGTTCAGGATGCGGCATCATTCCCAGAACATTTTTATACTCATTGAAGATACCGGCAATATTCAGTTTCGATCCATTCGGATTATGGACATCCGCAACCTCACCATCGGCATTACAATACTGGAACGCGATCCGGTCCTGATCCTCTAATTGCTTCAGAACATCATCTTCGGCAAAATAGTTCCCGCTATAATGAGCAATCGGCATTTTCAGCACCTGCTCTTTTTCATAGCATTTCGTAAACATGCTATCACTATTCACAACTTTTATATGAACATCCTGACAGAGAAACCGCATCTTCTCATTGGGGATTAACGCTCCCGGCAACAATCCGCTTTCCAGCAAAATCTGAAAACCGTTACAGATGCCCAGTACCGGTCCGCCATCTCTAACATAATTGACAATTTCATTCATCACTGGTGAGAATCGGGCAACCGCACCAGCCCGCAAATAATCACCATAACTAAAACCACCGGGCAAAATAATGGCATCAAACAGGCGCAGGGAAGACTCTTTGTGCCAGATATAAAAAACTTCGGCACCAATGACCTTTTTTAAAACATGATAGGTGTCATGGTCACAGTTTGAGCCCGGAAATACAACGACACCGAATTTCATACACTGACCTCTTCCAGCTCGTACTGAAATTTTTGAATAACCGGATTCGACAGAACTTTTTCACAGATTTCTTGGGTCAGGGATTCGGCGTCCGCCCGACTGAGTTTCTGATTGAATTTTACATCAAAATATCGACCGACTTCGATGTCATCTATATTTGAATAGCCCAGACTGCCGAGCGCATGTTGAATGGTTTTCGCTTCCGGATCAAGAATCCCCGGTTTATAGGTCACAATAATTTTCGCCTTCCACATGACTATCTGCCCTTTTTACGAATTGAAAAATGGGTCCTGGGTTCTTCATAACCAACGATCCACGCTAAAACATGGGTCATGATAAAAAATCCCATTAATGGAAAAATTGCATATCCTCGGAAGATCACGATTAAAATACCCGATAAAATTAAAAATATACTCCGAAACGTTCCAAAGGCTCCATTATGAAATGTAATGTTAAACGTCGAACTGAAGCGGATATTACTCACCATCATAAAAGAGAGCACTACTACCAGCGGCAGGACAATCTTGGGATCGCCATAATTGCCGAAAATCGTTTTATTAAACCAGATAAATGAACCAATCGTCGCTGCCATTGCCGGTACCGGCAGTCCCGTAAAGTATTCTTTTTTATAGGCTGTGGCTGTCAAATTAAAGCGCGCCAGCCGGACACCGCCGAAGAGCAATGGGAAGAAACTGATGATCCCGCCGACGAATCCCATATCAGCCACAAACAGAGCGTTCACCAGCAGAGACGGTGTCACACAAAAGGAGACAATATCGGCAAGTGAGTCAAATTCAATCCCAAAATCCGATTCCTGCGACATCCAGCGGGCGACTTTCCCATCGAGTGAATCAAAAACCATTGCCGCCATCGTCAGGACAACCGCCGTGATATAATGTCCCTGCAGAATTTGCAGAATTGCCAGAAATCCGGAAAATAAATTCAGGATCGTGAAAATACTGGGAATAAATGAGCGTCTAAATTTCATGTAATTTCTCCAATTACCGTTTTACCGGCAGTTACTTTTTCTTTCAGTTTGATATTCAAAACCACTGATTCGGGAATAATCAGATCCACCCGGGACCCAAACATGATCAGACCAAATCGTTGACCGGTTTCGACTGAATCGGATTTCTCGATACGACAAATGATCCGGCGGGCGATCAGACCGGCAATCTGGGAAAATTTTACCCGGATTCGGTCACTCTTCAAACATATCGTATTCTGTTCATTCTCAAAAGTTGTTTCCGGTTTCATGGCTGGCAGAAAACGCCCTTTCGAATATTGAATGGATTCAATAATTCCGGAAATCGGTATTCGATTGACATGCACGCTGAGAATAGACATAAAAATAGATATTCGCTGCGCCTTTCCGACAAACTCATCTTCCACCGGACAAATTTCGACCACGGTTCCATCCGCAGGTGAGATAATCAGGTTTTCACCCATCGGTGTATCCCTGACCGGATCACGAAAAAACCACGTTGAAAACAGGAAAAAGACAAACACGACCCAGAATGCCAGCATCAGGAAAGGCAATTCAAAATAGAACGAACTCAGCAGCAGGACAAACGCCAGTAAAAATGCCGGCAGTATAATTTTTAATCCGTCCCGGGCAATTATCATGATTTCCTCACTATTCTCTGCATCATCTCGTGATAGGTTTTTTCCACATCCCCAAGGTCCTGACGAAACCGGTCCTTGTCCAGTTTGCGATTGGTGCCCATTTCCCAGAAGCGGCAGGTATCCGGTGAAATTTCATCTGCCAGGATAATCTGGCCGTGGAAGCGTCCGAACTCCAGTTTGAAATCTACCAGTTTAATCCCAATTGTACTAAAAAACTCTTTCAGGATTTCATTAATCCGAAGCGCCTGGTTTTTCATGGTTGCCAGTTCTTCCTGATCCGCCAGACCCAGGGCAACGACATGATCGTCATTCATGAGAGGATCATGCAGTTCATCGTTTTTGAAGTACAATTCCACAATCGGTTTTTCGAACACAATTCCCTCAGCGACGCCATACCGACGGCAAAGGCTGCCGGTGGAAATATTCCGAACGACTACCTCAACCATCACGATTTCAACATTTTTCACCAGCATCTCAGTGTTTGATACTTTTTCCATGAAATGCGATTCGATGCCATGCTCTTTCAACAATTTAAACAGGTTCGAGCTGATGGTATTATTGGCGACACCCTTACCGATAATGGTTCCTTTTTTAATCCCGTCAAATGCCGTGGCGTCGTCTTTAAAGGATTGCCACAGAATATCCGGATCTTCGGTTTTATACAGAATTTTGGCTTTGCCTTCGTATATTTTTTCACCCTTTATCATTTTATTTATCCGCTCCCAATTTTTTATAGATTTCATCAATTTTATTTAAAACTTTTTGGTAATTGAATAACTCCTCGATTTCCGCATATTCCAGCCACTGACTGATTTCGTCATCCGCCATCACCAGTCCTTTGAAATCTTTGCCCTCATTCCAGGCTTTCATGGCATTTTTTTGAACCATTTGATAGGCGTCCTCCCGGGTCAAACCATGGGTAACCAGTGCCATCAGCAGTTCCTGGGAAAATATCAACCCGCCGGTGCGTTCCAGATTTTTCTGCATATTTTCCGGATAGACCACCAGGTTTTTCAAAACCTTAATGGTCTCCGCCAAAATAAAATCAATACAGATGCAGCTGTCGGGCAAAATCACCCGCTCGGCAGAAGAGTGGGAAATATCGCGTTCATGCCAGAGTGCCACATTTTCCGTGGCGGTCACTGCATAGCCGCGCAGCAGACGCGCCATTCCACAAATCCGCTCGCTGAGAATTGGATTGCGTTTATGGGGCATTGCCGAAGAACCTTTTTGTCCTTTGCTGAAAAATTCTTCAACCTCAAGGACTTCGGTTCTCTGTAAGTGACGAATCTCAGTGGCAATTTTTTCCAGAGAGGCGCCGATTACGGAAAGCGTCACCACAAAAAACGCATGTCGATCCCGCTGGACAATCTGGTTGCTGATCGGTGCGGCAGACAGTCCCAGGTTTTCACAAACCATTGTTTCAACCACCGGATCGATGTGCTGGTAGGTTCCTACCGCCCCGGAAATTTTTCCGGCCTTCACATCATTCAGAGCCAATCGGAAGCGGTTCAAATGGCGCTTGAATTCTTCTTTCCAGATCAGGTACTTCAATCCGAAACTGATGGGTTCGGCATGGACGCCATGGCTCCTGCCAATCATGAGTTGATTTTTATATTGAATTGCTTTTTCACCAAGGATTTCAATCAACGTCCGCAGCTGCTCCAAAATCAGATCGCCGGCTTCGCTCATTTGCAATGCCAGAGCGGTATCCAGTAGATCAGATGAGGTCATGCCCTTATGGATAAATCGCGAAGAGGGACCGACATTCTCAGCGATATTGGTCAAAAAAGCGATGACGTCGTGTTTGACCTCTTGCTCTATTTCAAGAATCCGCTCAAGCGAAAAATCCGCTTTCTGAGCAATTGCCTGCCAGTTCTCTTCCGGGATAAGTCCCCGTTCGTATTGAACTTTACAGACTTCGCGTTCGACCTTCCACCAGTAGCGGTATTTATTTTCATCCGACCATATTCTGCCCATTTCCGGGCGCGTATATCTTGCAATCATGTTATTTACTCAAGGTTAAATCAATTCCGAGTATTTCCTTGCCACGTTGAATTTTCAACTTAATAATATCCCCGGCTTTCAGAAATTTTTCCTGAATCTCCCGAATAATATCGTCATCGCTTTTAATTATCTTGCCATTCACTTCCATGATAACATCGCCCACCTTGATACCCGCCTGATAGGCTGAACTGCCCTGTTCAACCTCGGTGACGATCACACCGCTCGTAGAATTCAGATTCAGGTAACGGGCTAAGAATCGATCAATATTCTGAACCGATAAGCCGGTCCGAAATGTCCGGTCAATTTTACCATAATGTTTGAGCTCTTCCACAATCGTTTTAACCCGATCGATGGGAATCGCAAAGCCGACGCCCACAGAACCTTCGCTGTAACTATTTCCTGTAAAAATAAACGTGTTGATTCCAATCACTTCTCCGGCAGCATTGATCAACGGACCACCACTGTTCCCGGTATTAATGGAGGCATCAGTCTGAATCATGTCCTGGTAAATCCGACCGCTCTGCTGCCGTCCAAAATCAAGGTCCTTACTCGATACGATTCCGATTGTCGCCGTCGGTTTAAAATTCACGTTGAACAATCCAAAGGGATTTCCCAGGGCGATAACCCATTCACCAATAATGACATCCTCGGATTCACCCATCCGGGCATAGGGAAAATCGTCACCTTTTATTTTCAGTAAAGCAATATCCGAAACATTATCCACGCCGATAATACGGGCTTTATGCTCCTGCCCCCCGATCAGTGTGACGACGACCTCTTCGGCTCCTTCGACCACATGTGCATTGGTAACGACATAGCCGTCGTCACTGATAACCACACCGGAGCCGAGACTCTTGACCCGCCGACGATGAATCTGTTCCGGAAAAAGCATATCCCAGAGCGGATCGTTAAAAAACGGTGATGCAACATATTCCTGGATCGCGGTGACATTAATTCCGGCGACGGTTGGACTGACTTCTTCCACTGCCCGGGTAATCGCAGTTTCTCTGGACAGATTAATTTCATCCTGATACTGACTCAGCTGAGCCGCTAAAACCATCGGCAAAAACATGATAATAAGCAGTGTAATTCCAGGTTTCCGGTAGCGATTTTTAGCTTTCAAAATCATTTGCATGCTCATAATTAATATTCAACTTGCTTTAAAAACAATCCTCTTGCCGGGGCTGTAAAAACTTTCAAATGACTTTCCCGATGATCAATCAGAGCCACAAAGTCATCCGGCGTAGCTTTGCCTCTCGCGACATCGATCATCGAACCAACCAGCATACGAACCATACTATGCAAAAAACGATTACCAACAATCGTGTAATTTAAGAAATTCTCATTCTTAATCCATTTGGAATCATAGATTCGGCAAATTTTTAACTCAGTTTCCGCTGACGCCCGGCTCAATCTGCTGAAATCATGTTCGCCAGCGACAGCCAGGGCACATTCATGCAGTAAATTAATCTCAATATGGTTGTCAATCTGCCAGGTGTATTTTCTCTGAATAACCGAAGGCTGCAGCAAAATCCGGTATTCATAATGTCGTTGTCTGGCTCCGTAGCGGGCATGAAATTCATTATCGATTTCCACACAATTGTGAATATAAATATCCTGTCCGGTTTTGGCATTCAGGGCATGGCAAATATCTGCCGGCGGATGGGGCGTATCCAGATCAAAATGAGCAACCTGCCCCAGAGCGTGCACTCCGGCATCTGTCCTTCCGGAACCGATGACAGTTACAGGCTGGTCGCCATTCAGGGCTGCCAGGGCATCTTCCAATTCCTGTTGAACCGTGCGTTCCTGAATTTGTCGCTGCCAGCCGAAAAAATCGCTGCCGTCATATTCCAGAAGTATTTTATAACGCTTGACCACTGCACTATATCCAGGTTATTACTGCAAATAATCCGCAAATCGCGACACCGCAAATCAGCCAGTCAGAGATATTGAACCGCAACTGCTTAAAATAGCTGCGTTGATGGGCAGAGTCATACCCGCGGATACTGATCGCATCTGCCAGCGTTTCCGCCCGCTGAAAACTGAAGATCATCAGAGGAATCAGCGATTTACGGACACGCTGAACACGTTCGGAAATTCGATTTTCAGCCACCGGAGAAAATACTTTCCAGCCCTCGTCAAGTCGCGCGTATTCCTCTTTTAAAATCGGGAAAAACTTTACCGAAATGAAAATAATTTGAAAAAAATCATCGACACGCCACTTGAAACGTCTCAACGGTTTCAGAAGATGATAGACAGCATCGATGAAATCGATGTCCTTAATCCACTTAATCACAAACGCCATAAACAGAATCAGATTGCCAAGTCGCAGGGTAAATAAGGTCGGTTGAGAGAGCATTGAAACATCAAACACGATTGCTCCACTTAACCAGCGCCAGCCCTGACTGCTAATCAGTAAGTGTACCAAAAATGTGATCGGTAAAAATATTAGCAGGTAGCGAATCGAGTGGAAAATGGTTTTCAGCGAAATCCCACTGATTAGAATCATCAATATTATCGCACCGAGTACCAGTAGCTGTCCGATACTCCGATAGACCAGAAACAGGATAATCATCCAGGCAAACGACCAGAAAAGTTTCGCCCGGGGATCCAGACTGTTCATTTTAATCCAAAGTTTAAGGTAAGAGTCATATTTCCATTTTGGGGCACAATCAATGCCTGAAAATCGTTCACCGGTGTTTCCAGGCGGTCTTTGGTCAACGCGATGACATCAATCATACTGACAATCCTGTTCAGAATTAATCCGCCCAGCGCAAAGGTAGCAATATGCAGGGTCTGCTGACTTTTATAGCGCAATTTATCAAATTTTTCCCGGGCATAATCACTGTCCCATGCCCATGAATATTCAGCCGTTTCCGGATACAGACTGGTAAACTGTCGGTAGCGGAGTTTTTGATCATTATATTCGTGAATGTTGCTATAATTTCCGATATCGGTAAAATAAAAATTATCTTTCCCACTGGGATTGATTCCGGCATGGGTCGCGGCATATGCCATCATGTCTTTCTCGGCAGACTGCCCCATAAAAATCAGCGCCGCATAGCCAACCCAGAGACCCAGCTCGGAACTGTTCATGACATAACCACGGGTTTTATAGCCCAGGCTGTGTTCACCCCAACCCGGTAAAATTACTGATTTAAGCAGTAATGTCCGGGCTTGCCCGGTCGATATCATAAAATCACTACTGTCACTCTGTGCGGAAATTTGTACAAAGCTAAAAAATACAAAAATTGCCAGAGCCTGCGACAGGAACTTTTTCAGCATGAGCGTCTCCTAATTAAACTAATTCCCAGAATACTACACAGCACTATAACGTCTAACACCCCAAACCAGTTTCCGACCGTCGTAAAAAAAGTCCTGCGATCACCCTGTGCCAGCTCCGCAGACAACCAGGCTTTTTCTCCGAATTGGGCTTTGGAAATAATCCTGCCGTAAGCGTCACAGATCATGGAAACTCCGGTATTCGCCGATCGAACCACCGGTACCCGGTTCTCAATCGCCCGCAGCCGGGAAATTTCCATATGTAAATAGGGCGCCGAATTATTACCGTACCAGGCATCATTCGAAACAATGACCAGCAATTCAGCACCATTTTTGATTCCTTTTCTGACAATGGACGGAAAGGTCGATTCGTAGCAGATAACCGAACTGAATTTAAGGGTGGTATCCTGTTCGGAACCATGTTCTGCCCGCAGGGGAATTGAAAAGACCGTCGCTTCCGTACCCGCTTCAAAGAGTCCCTGACCCAGGTTGAGATTATTCAGATTCGGGAAAATCTCAGCCAGCGGGATATACTCACCAAAGGGCACCAGTTTCATTTTGCGGTAATTCTCAATCTCCCGGCTGTCCGGACGCAGAAGAAATGTGGAATTATAAACGCTGTAATCTTCGGCATCCCTGAATTCAAAATCCGGTACTCCCGTCAGCAGATGGGTGTGCAATTGACTGATGTGGCGCAGAATAGTGTCCAGCGAGCGTCCCCGGTTTTTCCGCAGGTAAGTCGGTGTCGCTGTTTCCGGCCAGACAATCAAATCCCGTTGTTCAACCGCGGCAGAATCGGTCAGATCATGCAAGAGTTGCATGACATTCCAGAATGAATTGCGGTCCCACTTGTCAGTAGGATCGACATTCGGTTGAATCAAAGCAACATGGACTTTACGGCTATCGCCCGGTTGATCGGCTTTGCTGAGCATAATTGCTCCGCTTATCTCCAAGCCTAAAAAAATGAACAACACTGCGGCAATCACTTTTGTGCTTACTTTCGGATTATCCTGTCTGTGCAACCAGGCTTGCACCAGCATTACATTGACCACTACAATTAAAAAACTCAGTCCGTTGGCACCCGTGAAGGAAATAAATTGAATCAACTGAGTCGCCTGACTCTGGGAATAGCAGAGATTGTTCCAGGTAAATCCCAGGGTACCAAATGAACGGATATATTCAATTGCCACCCAGACAACGGGCAATGACCATAAGGCAATATTTCGTCCGAACCGCCGCCCGATAAACCCGAAAATCAATCCAATCAGACCATAGTTTAATGCTAAGTAGAGTACGGCGGCAATCATCGACAAAGTCGCCCAGTACCATTCGGTGCCGGAATTGACCGCCAGCCAATACATAATCCCGAGATTCAGGGCTAATCCGTAGAGATACCCTTTTTCAAAACCCAGGTGAAAGTCTTCTTTTATAAAGACCAGAATCAGGGGAATCAGGCTGAAATAGGCAAAAAAACCCAGGGGCAGCGGCGGGAATGCCGCAGCCGTCAGAACACCCGATACAATAAGCCATAACCATCCCGGAATTTTTATTTGGGAATCACGCATCACTCTATCAACACCTATCCGCTGTATGCCGTTTTATATTCGGGAAAAACAGACGAATAATTATCCCTTCAGTGAAGTCTTGATTAATTTTCCCGGTTTGAAATGGGTTTTCTTCCGGGGGGGTACATAAACCACTTCATTGGTTCTCGGATTTCGTGCTTTGGGTTTTGCCTTGGTCGGTTTCACTTCGAAGACCCCAAAACCGCGAATTTCAATCCGCAAATTCTGAGCATCTTCACAAAGCATTTCCCGCAATGTCACAAATACACCATCAACAATCTCTTCCACATCGGTTACTTTCCGACCCAGACGATCGGCGGTTACTTTAACAATGTCCTTTTTTGTATAAGTTCTGGTACGCATGAACTTCCTCCTTTACTTTCGTTCTACTGATATAATCCCCTGGACACTATGCAGCTTGGAAATAATCCGCGTCAGATGATTCAGATTACCAACCTGGATGACCAGTGATACATGGATTATGGTGTCATCAACATTACCATCTATTGTTATAATATTGGTATTCGTCAATGATATTACCTCGATAATGTCTTTTAAAAAATTTTTGCGCTCCTGACCCATAATCTTTATTTGAGCTAAAAACTGCTGGTTACGGTCCACATCCCAGTCAACATCAAGTAAGCGTTCGTTCTCTTTGAGCAGCGCCGGGATGTTGCTGCAATCGCTTTTATGAATGATGATACCACGCCCACGACTGACAAATCCGATAATCTGATCTCCGGGGATCGGATTACAACACTTGGCAAAATTGACCATCATATTGACAATTCCCTGAACTTTGATACCTTTGATGTTCCGGCGGGCTTTCTCGAGAAACATGGAATCAAGATCGGTTTTGGATTCTTCTTCCTTTTTATCCTGAGGAAATAACTTCGAAAAAATGCCCGGTACGGTAATCAGTCCGCTGCCAACTGCGGCATAGAACTTATCCAGATCATCGTAACCAAATTCCGTAAAATTGTTCTGGACAGTTTTGGAAAACAGCAGGCGTTTATTCTTTTGATTTTCTTTATCAATAATCTCCTTGCCGAGACGAACGCTCTCATCGAACTGGGTTTTGCGGATGTACCGTTTGATTGCCCCGATGGCTTTGGATGTTTTGACAAATTTCAACCAGGCATAGCTGGGGCGCTGGCTCTCGGAGGTAATGATCTCCACTGTTTCACCGCTCTTCAATTCAGTGTTCAGCGGAACCATCTTCCCGTCAACTTTGGAACCGATACAGTGATATCCGACGACCGTATGCACCTCGAAAGCAAAATCCACCGGCGTGGCACTTTTCGGCAGGCGAATCAGGTCTCCCATCGGTGTAAATACGAAGATCTCATCTTTAAATAGATCGATCTTCAGTGTATCCATAAAATCTTTCGGATCGGCTGATTCTGTCTGCAAAACGTCAATCAAATCACGCAGCCATTTGACGTATTTATCGACTTCATCGGGGTGGCTGCGTCCTTCTTTATAACGCCAGTGAGCCGCGATGCCATCTTCGGCAATTTCATCCATTTCATCGGTTCGTATCTGAATCTCGACAACCCGTCCGCCCTGCCCATAGACAGTCGTATGAATAGACTGGTAATAATTCGCTTTATGGTTGGCGATATAATCCTTGAAGCGATCCATAACCGGTGTAAACAGATCGTGGACGATTCCCAAAACAGTATAACATTCCTCCTTATTCCGCACAATTACCCGGATTGCCAGAAGGTCATAAATCTCTTCAAAGGGCTTATTCCGGATTTTCATTTTTTTGTAAATTGAATAGAAATGTTTGGGACGTCCGAATATATTTGCTTTAATGCCAACTTCATTCATTGCTTCAGTCAGTGGCGTTGTAAACGTTTTGATATATTTTTCACGCTCACTGCGTTTTTCTTTGACTTTTTTAACCAGAAATTTATAGGCTTCCGGATCAAGGCTTTTCAGCACAAGATCTTCTAAAATCGACTTGAGTTTGTACATCCCCAGACGATGAGCCAGCGGGGCATAAACATCCCTGGTCTCGATAGCGATTCGGCGGCGCTTCACCGGGGGCAGGGAATCCAGGGTCTGCATATTGTGGGTACGGTCGGCAAGTTTGATGATCAGAACCCGGATATCCTTGGCAACGCTCAGCAACATCTTGCGAAAATTATCCGCCTGCTCTTCCTGTCGGTTGCGGAATGTAATACCGCTGATTTTTGTGACTCCTTCAACCAGCCCGGCAACCTCCTGACCGAACTTTGCGTTCAGATCTTCATAAGAAACTCCGGTATCTTCGATAACATCATGCAATAAACCACAGGCGATCGTTACCGGGTCCATGTTCATCTCAGCCAGAATTTTAGCGGTCTGATAAGGATGTTCAAAATAAGGTTCACCGGATTTGCGCATCTGACCGCGGTGGGCATCCCGGGAAAAAGTGTAAACCTCCCATAAAAAATCTTCATCGGGTTTATTGAACGACAATCCACTATCCGGAGAACCGACCAAAGCATAAAACTTTTGGGGTCGTCGGCTCTTGCTCTTCCGGGTCAACACTTTATCGATCAGTTGATTCGCCATTAAAAGGGCACCCCTGCGATCTCGTCACGGCGAGCAGCCATATTTTCAAAACGAGCATATTTATCGATAAAAACCACATTCACCGTATCGGTCGGACCATTGCGCTGTTTCGCCACGATGATCTCGGCTTTGGCTTCATCCTCGGGCGCCATTTCCTCGCTCATCCGCCGTTTATACACAATCGGTCGATAGATAAACATGACTATATCCGCATCCTGTTCAATTGCCCCGGATTCACGCAAATCAGACAGCTGTGGACGATGATCCCCGGCCCGGTTTTCAACCGCGCGGGAGAGCTGCGACAATGCCAGGACCGGCAGACTCAGTTCCTTCGCCAAAGCTTTTAAGTTACGGGAGATTTCCGTGATCTCCTGTTGCCGGCTTTCCGCCCTGTATCCTTTGACCAACTGTAAATAATCCAGGATAATCATCTGAACATTATATTCGGCTTTCAGACGGCGGGCTTTCGCCCGAATCTCCATCATTGACAGTGCCGGAGAATCATCGATAAAAATCGGCGCCTTGGCTAAGCGCCCGGTCTGTTCGCTCAGGCGACGCCACTGATCCTGGGGCAGTTTACCGGTTCTAACCATATGGCTGTCAACCTTTGCTTCGGCACATAACAGGCGCATTGCCAGCTGATAGTCCGCCATTTCCAGACTGAAAATACCCACCGGCACATTATATTCGACAGCTGTATTGCGTGCAATCGAAAGCGCCAGGGCGGTTTTTCCCATACTGGGGCGACCCGCCAGGATTACCAGATCACCGTTCTGGAATCCCGATGTCAGATCGTCAAGATCGATGAAACCGGTTGGTACCCCGGTAGTATGGAATTTCTTTTGGTGAATAGAATCGATATGTTCGAATGTCTGGGTCAGGACATAATCAAATGTTTTAAATCCGGCTTTCAGACGGTTTTCCGATAAAGCAAAGATCCGCTGTTCGGCAGCATCCAGAATCTCAAACGCCGGATCTTTGGCTTCATAGGCTTCATTCTGGATTTCAGTCGATGATATTATCAGCTTTCTCAGAATGGATTTTTCCAGAACAATTTTGGCATAATATTCTACATTCGCTGAGGATGGCGTTGACTCAACCAGTCCGGTGATATAGTAAGCGCCGCCTGCATTTTCCAGCTGCTTCATGCGTTTCAGACGATCGATGACGCTCACCTGGTCGATCGGTTGACTTTCATTAAAAAGGTCCATCATCGCCCGGAATATCAATTGATGAGCATCCTTATAAAAAGCGGTATGATCAAGATGTTGAAGGGCTTTACTGACCGCTTCCTTGTCCAACATCATTGCCCCCAGTACCGATACTTCAACCTCATCGGCATGGGGTGGTACTCTCAAATAATCAGCCGATTTTTCAGACACTATAGACTCCCGGTTTTTTGTTTGTAAATCTTTTGAATTTTTTGAAAATCTTCCCAGGCATATTTTTTCAGGTTAGGATTTCTCAGCAGAGCTGCGGGATGATAGGTCACCATCAGATCGACACTATGATAATTATAAATTTTGCCCCGCATATCTTTTAATGCAGATTCTACCCGAAGAAGTGTCTTGGCTGCCGTCAATCCGAGGCAAATAATCAGGGATGGTCTAATCGAATCGATCTGTTTCATCAGGTACGGTTCACATTTCTCGATTTCATCGGTACGGGGTGTCCGGTTATTCGGTGGTCGGCATTTTAAAATATTGGCAATATAGACATCTGCACGTTGCAATTGGATTGCTGCCAGAATTCTATCCAGCAACTGACCTGCGCGACCCACAAAGGGTTCACCGGTCAAATCTTCCTGTTCTCCGGGAGCTTCACCGATAAAGAGTAAATCGGCATCATCGCGACCAGAACCAAAAACGACTTTTGTCCGGGTTTCAGCCAGGGCACATTTCTGGCAATTCAAAACGACGGATTTCAGATCGCTCAGGGGAATTGAATCAGTTACCGGAGGCTTTTCTTTTCTTTCTTCAAAATAGAATTCATCGGTGAAGAGTTCTGCCTGTTGCAGAAAAAAATCTTTGACAATGTTATCCGACTGCCGCATCAGCGACTCCTCCGGTGTTCAACGACATTTTCGATAATCTGTCGGGCGATCTCATGTTTATCCGCCATTGCCAGCTTCCATTCACTTCCGTCTGCGGCGAACAGGATCGCCTCATTGGTATCACTCTCAAAAGCAGCACCCTTAACAGTCGGATCGTTCCAGACAATAAAATCACAGCCTTTAGCGGTCATTTTCGCCAGAGATCGTTGACGCCCATCCACCGACTCAACACTGAAGGCAATGATACAGCAATCCTTATTCAGGAGCCGAAAATCCGTTAGCAGATCTGGTGTTTGTTTCAGGGCTAAACTTTCCGGAAAATTACTCTTCCTTATCTTCGTACGTTGAAATTCCGCCGGTGCAATATCTTCCACTGCCGCAGCCATAAACAGATATTCCGCCTGTTCCGAATGCTCCCGGAGTACTCGCTGCATCTCAACCGCAGTTTCGACCTTGAGTAACTGAATTCCCGGTACCGGGACTGCATGACTGGGTCCGCTGATCAGGGTCGCAATTGCGCCCTGTCGGGCTGCTTCCGCTGCCAGGGCGAATCCCATTTTCCCGGAAGACCGGTTGGATATAAACCGAACCGGATCGAGGTATTCCCGGGTCGGACCGGCAGTCACAATGACCTGCTTTCCAGCTAACAACGACCCTATATTCAATCGTCTTTTGACAAAATCAATAATTGTCTGCTCATCCGCCAGACGACCTTTGCCGACATCCTTACACGCCAGATCACCGGTTTCGGGCTCGATAAAACCGTAGCCCAGCGCCTGCAATTTGCGAATATTCGCCTGGGTTATCGGATTTTCATACATGTTGGTATTCATTGCCAGTGCGAAAACGGTTTTGTTGCCGGCGGTCAGGATTACTGTACTGAGCATGTCATCAGCAATGCCATGTGCGGCTTTTGCGACAATATTCGCAGTTGCCGGAGCGACCAGCACCAGATCGACATCTCTCCCCAGGTCAATATGCCGGGTATAGACCTTTTCGCTGGAAAACATTTCCGTGATTACCGGTTTTTCACTGAAAGTTTCAAAAATCAGCGGCGACATAAAACGCTGCGCGGACTTCGTCATGATCACAGTGACATCGGCACCATAGTCATTAACCAGCCGCCGCAGCAGCGACGCTGACTTATAAACCGCGATTCCGCCGGTCAGTCCCAGCGTTATTTTTTTATTCTTCAAGATCACTTTCAATATCTTCCAGATCTTCCTCTTCTTCAATTCCTTGCGAAGTATGGCGATATTCCAGTTTTTGAGTCATCATTTCATTCAAAGCCATGGTTGCCGGTTTTTCTGCCCGGTCCCAGTCCCGGTGTTCCTCTTCATCCGGTGTCTCATCAAAAGTCTCTTCCTCGCCTTCGCCCAGGGTAGGTAAAGGATCCCGGGCAATTTTCAAGGCATTGATCTGGCGCGCTCGTTTGGACGTTGCCACGACCAGTTCGAAAAGATCTTCTGAATTTTTTGTCAATTCTGAAAAATCTAGAGTGTCACTCATTTTTGATTATACTCCTTTATTAGGTTCATTATTTTTATTATGGTATCATCTAAATTGTCATTAACGATTCGATAATCGAAATGTTCACCCAGTTTGACTTCATCGGGAATGCGGGCGTTGCGGATAGCAATGGATTTTTCATCATCGGTCCCACGCCCTTTCAAACGACGAAGAAGTTCCTCTCTGTCGGGAGGCAAAAGAAAAATAGATATCGTTTGATGTGGATACAGTTTTTTTATTTGTAAAGCCCCTTTTACATCAATATCCAGCAGAAGAATTTTGGATTTTGCCAGATTATCATCAATTACGCTGCGCAGTGTGCCATAATAATTACCAAAGACTTCCTCGTACTCTGCCAGTTTCCCATCATGGATATACGCTTCGAATGTGGCTTTGGAAACAAAGATGTAATCGACTCCGTCCCGCTCAGTTCTCCGGGATTTTCGGGTTGTGGCGGAAACAGAAAAAACAAAGCGCTCATCCATTTCCATTAAACGACGACAAACGGTGGTTTTTCCGGTCCCTGAAGGCGCTGCGATTGGTAGTAAAAGTCCCTTATTGATCATAGAATATTTTGCGCTTGTTCCCTGATTTTTTCCAGTTCATTTTTAACATCGACGACATAATGGGAAATCCGGGCATTCTCGGATTTTGCCCCAATAGTGCTGATTTCCCGATTCATCTCCTGCACCAGAAAAGTCATCCGCTTTCCGACAGGTTCATCGGAATCAATATAGCTGCGAAACTGTTTTAAATGACTTTCCAGGCGATCACATTCCTCGGTAATATCAATTTTTTTGGAGCTGATTGCCACCTCCTGGATAATCCGGTTTTCATCAATTTCCAGATCCTGGCACAGAGATAAAAGTTTTTCCCGGGTTTTCTGAAAATAACTCTCCTTTGTCTGATCTGACAATCGTTGAATTTTCGTAATGACAGTTTGGATGGCGCTTAAATGATTTTCGATTTCAGCGGCAAGATGAGCTCCCTCTTTTTCCTGCATACTCAGCAGATCGGCGATCGATTCTTCAAGTGCGGAAAACAGCTCTCCATGAATTTTTTCCTGATCGTATTCAACTGTCTGCACACCAAAAATATCCGGAAAGTTCAGCAGTTGATTGAGGCTGACGGGTTCATTGCTGTTTAGTGATTCATTTGCCTGTTTCAACAAATTATGATAATGGTTGAGCAACTCTGAATTGAGGACTATCTTTGGCTGCTCTTCCGGTTGTCCGTTTAAAGATATATTAAGTTTGATCCGCCCCCGTTGTAAACGCTGGTTAAAGAGGCGTCTGATCTCCTCTTCCTGAGATTCGAACATTTCCGGAAACCGCACCGAGAAGTCAAAGAAACGGCTATTCACCGACCGAACTTCAATCGACAGCGACCTTTCGCCCAGTTCCCGTTCCGCTCTGCCAAATCCTGTCATACTTTTAATCATCAAATCTCCTTCAAATTGCCCGGTAACTTAAAGACATTGACGCAAACTGTCAAATACAATTATCATCTTTTTCTCATTATTTTTTAAGAACTTAAGTACAATTATAAAATGTATTTTTTATATTTCAGGAATCTTAAAATAATTTGCCGGCAATCTTATTGAAAATTGCAGTTCAAAACTTTAAACTACGGCTGGGAGAATAGGCATTGTAAAAAGGATCCATGTATCGGACAAACCGGCTTATGATCGTGATAAATATCCTGGAGAACAGATTGGTTTATCCGCCCGATATATCCTGTTTTTACAAATTCAAATAGGAGATAAATAAAAATGATCGAAGTCAATCATCACCCGGATTTAAAAGTTCTTAAAGATACCGGAGTATTTAACTGGCAGGTCTGGTCCAAAGCAGCCTCCGAATTCCCCTGGTACTACAGCGATAAGGAAACCTGTTATATTCTTGAAGGTGAAGTCGTGGTTACGACCGATCAGGGAGAAGCTGTCCATTTTGGCAAAGGCGACCTGGTGGTCTTTCCGGAGGGTCTTTCCTGCACCTGGAAGATTCTCAAGAATGTCAAAAAACATTACAAATTCGGTTAATGCTTGAAAAAAGTCAGCCTCTCCCTCCCAATTTATGCCGGCGTTATTGAGGTTTCTCGGATTACTATCAGCACCAAAAAAACTGCCTATGAACAGTTGCTGGCATGTGGTCAACGATACACCGATCTGTACGAAAACCGACCGATCAGCGCAATTCCCGGCATTCAATCCGCCCGGAAACTGTTTCGGTCTCTGGATATCGAGCCGACCAAACAGCGCCCATCATCGGAGGCAATGTTACGGCGTTTTTTAAAGGGCAAAGACACCTGTTCCGTTAATACCCTGGTCGATATCAGCAACTGGTGCGCGCTGGATTTTTTACTGCCAAACGGTGCCTACGACAGCCATAAAATTTTGGGAAATATTCAGTTGCGGAAGGGACTCCCCGGTGAACAGTATCACGGATTGAACCATCAGGATATCCATCTGGAGGGGCGCTTCACTCTCGCCGATGACAGGGGACCATTCGGATCGCCAATCACTGATTCTGAGCGGACCTGCGTCGAAAACAGTACCAGCGAAGTAATCAGTATTGTCTATGCTCCGCTTGATTTTAATAAAGACCGGTTACGGGAACATCTTCATCAATATGCAGACCGGATTACCTATTTTTGCGGCGGCATTGTCAACCATATCGGGATTATTGACGGATCGAAAGAAATAGATGCCGATAACTTATAATTCTCCTTAAATTTCATTATGCAATTCATTCCGATCATCATTCTTACCAGCATCAGTGTTTATGCACTAATATTGCTTTTCCTAATCGTCGGATTCCTGCGGAATACACCGGGATCATCCTCGATTCAATCTACCGTTTCTATCATTGTCGCCGCTCGCAACGAAGAACAAAATATCGGTAATTGTCTGAGTGCTTTAATCGCTCAAAGCTACCCTGAGGAAAAAACTGAAATTATCATCATCGATGATCGGTCAACCGACAGGACCGGAAAAATAGTCGAGTCATTCAGGCAAAATCATCAAAATATTCGCCTTATCACTATTGATGACGATATAATTTCCCCCAGCCCCAAGAAACGAGCGTTAAGCATGGGAATTGCCCAATCGAGTGGTGAAATAATTGTCACCACCGACGCCGATTGCGCTCCGCCGCCTGAATGGATCGCCCGGATCATCTCTGCTTTTGAATCCAATACCGGAATGCTCATTGGTCCGGCTCCGCTGGAAGGTCACAATATTTTAACCCGTCTAATCAGTCTCGACAGCTACGCCAGCGCTTTCATCTCAGCCGGCAGTATCGGTTGGAATATCGGCATTACCTGCACCGGCAGAAACCAGGCTTACCGGCGAACCGCTTATGATGAAGTCAGGGGCTTTGATAAAATCGCCCATAGTCTTTCTGGCGACGATGATCTCCTGTTGCAGACTGTCAGTCGAAATACCAACTGGAAGCTGAAATTTTTAACCGATCCAAAAGCAGCAGTATTCAGCCCGACTGTCAAGAATTTTACGGCATACATCCGGCAACATTTACGCCATGTTTCCGCGAGTAAGTATTATTCCTTTCCAGCACAATTTTCATTTTTATTATATAATCTTGCCAATACTGCCCTGTTTATCTTGCCTATTTCTGCAATATTAACCGGCAAATTAATTCAGATGGCAATAGGTGCATTTCTGATAAAACTCGTTCTGGATTTTATCAGTCTGTCACTTGTGGTAGTTAGAATGAAAAAAATCGGCTTATTGCTTTTATTTCCCTTTTGGGAACTCTGGTATCTGTTGAATCAGCTGCTTCTGAATCCCCTCGGAATTATTCTGAAACCCCGTTGGAAATAGAGTTATCACCGGATTAACAACAGAGCAGGCATCCGCCGTTTTACTTACTTGACACATATACAATAAGCAACGATCAATATGACAATCGGTATTAATTTTACAATATACTGATTGATGCCTTTTTCCCTCAGCTTCCAGAGCACTCTGTCCGTCCAGATCCAGTCGGGACCAATATGCCGGGTACCCTTTCCCAAACCAATCGCCACGACAATATCATGAACAGACCAGCGGATAAATATACTCAGTGTGAAAAGTAACAGAGCTGCCATAATATTATTCCTCAGGGCGAAGATGAGGACTGTCAGGGCTATCTTGATCATGAGATTTTCAATCATTTGCCAGAACTTCCAGTTTAATTCACTTTTTATCATTTCCGGCTCAATTTTTTGAACAGCTGCCGGCGTTACTTTTTTTTTGATTAGCTGGGTTTCCTTTAAAAATGCAACGTCATGCCGTCCCTGGGCAAAGTATAAAACGCACCAAAAAAGTATCCAAAAACCCAAAATTAGCAAGTCCATAAATACTCCACTTAGGGATTGTCTCTTGTTACAAAGAGTATCAACCCGATGATCGCTGGCAGCACCAGATTCATTAAAAACAGAAATACCGCCGCATTAAGACCGATCGCACCCGCCATTCCATAGATTTCGACAAAGAAGACAGCGGCAGCTTCGCGTACACCAACATGTCCAATCCCCAGCGGCGACAGCACAACCTGAGCAAATACGACCAAGTTGGCGATCAGCAGATACAACTTAAGATTTAACCCATTGGCAAACGCCCCGATTAAAAAACTGAGCTGCATCGTAAAAGTCAGATAAAATATAATCGTCAAAATAAACAAAACGATTATAGTTCGTGTTTTGAGTATTTTGATCTTCGTGATATTTTGAATGATTAACTGAATAATTTTTATTTTAATCAGGCGATTCCATATGAGTTTTCTGAAATACTTACGGAAAATTATCATTAAACCAATAATGAATAAACCAATCACAATTCCTATGAAAAGTTGATTCGTAAGCACCTTTTCAACAAGCCCATTCGTAACCACAAAAAATAGCGCAGCCAGCGAACTGAAAACAGTCAGAACTATTATTGTCACCATTTTGTCGATCGCCGTCGCAACCAGGATTTCCGATATTTTTTTCTCTCTGAACGGTAATGCTCGTGCAAAATATTCACCGACCTGCATTGGTGTAAATGCGCCGCCGCCAATCCCATAAAAAAGTGATTTTATTATTTTCCGATTATCAATCACTCCCAGGAAATTCCGACAAACCAGCGCCCACTTCAGATACTGAATAAATAAATTGGGAATAACGAGAATAAAAGCCACGGCGATATAATTGACATTTGCATGTTTTAGACGATCAAGTAATTCTGCGGGTTTGACATAGCTTACCAGAAAGATCAAGATGCCAATTGGTATAATCCATTTTAATAATTTGTAAAATTTGTTTTTATAGATTTGCTGTTTTGATTGTTTCGACATTCGCAGATAATTTCCAAACCGATATAAATATTTGGGTAAGCAGAACTAATACTCGGCGTTAATAGTCAAACCGTAATTGAAGCGCGTAATAATCATCCGTAACATTATCGATCCACTGCCTGGTATAGGAAAGATCGACAAAAATGATATTACTCAATTGGTACATCCAACTGAATGAAAACAGACGGGTCTCGATAATATTACCCATCAGCCATTTGGTTTTCATATCATAATCCCGGTTGCGATCCTGATAGCTTTCATTTGGATCGTCGCCGATGGTATAATAATCCTCGTCAGTGACAGATTTTTCATTAACACCATGTTCCAGAACACTGTAGCTTAATTTCAAGCGCTGTCGTTCATTAATCCACCAGCGGTTTTCAAGAAACAGCTGCTGAGAATTAGGTCCCCCTTTAAATCCAAGAACACGTCCGTTATGGGTGTAGGAACTCTGGAGCGGTGCCCGGTGATTGTAAATCCACGGGCGGATTGCCGTAAATTCTGCCCGAAAATCCGTTGCCAGCGGCAGATTAAATACGCTTCCGGGAGTATAATAAAAACCGACTTGCGGACCGTACATGCAATCGAAGGCATTTTTGAACAAGTTCCGGGTCGAGACCTCATCCAGCAGAAAGGTACCATATAATTTCAGATGATTTACCGGATAATACTCCCCCTCAAAAAACCATATAATATTATCATAATTGTGTTTCGTAACCGAATGCTGAACCGGCCATAAAAAGACGACCGGCAGCGCATAAGCGGCTTCGATATCCCGTCCTCCATAGACCAGCATCTCCGAAAATGCTATTTTTACTTTTTTTGAAATGTTTACATCCCAGCGGTGCCCAACGAGATATTTTTTGATAAATTGCATATAGTCATCAGCCGTCGAATCGGCGATTGTCGCTTCAGCAGGTTTAATGAATCCGTGGAAAAAGCTGAACTTCGATTTTCCAAATTGCCGCTGCCAGCTGATAAATGTAAACGGATCGACATTATTTGATAAAATCATGGAGTTCGGAGAATTTCCCCATATCAGTGGCTCAATCCCGAATTCCACATCTCCTAAAAATGAAGAATACTGCATATAAGCGATAGAATAATCGAAAGATGCGCCAGTAATATTAAATGGTCTCTCCTCGACTCCGGTAAATCCACCCTGGTACTCCCGGGTCATTTCGGAATATTCCGGTCTCAGTTGTTGATCGTAAATATAGGCATCGCTGTAAATCGAAAAGCAATCACCAACCTGGGATGAGATTCGAAAAGCATTTTGAGTAACTTGCCTGCCATAGCCATTTTTGAACTCTGCCCGCCCCATCATATCGACATCCAGCCAGAGCATTTCCTTTTCTGTTTCGAAGGCAACCAGGTGATGTTCTTCCTGCTTTTGATCATAGCGGATAAAATCCAGCAATCCCTTCTTTACATTACTTAACGGATAAAAGCCAAAGTAACCGGTTTTGTCGGCTGGAATCAGGAAATGCTTTCCGGCACCAAATTCATATCGGTAATCCGCCAGATATTCATCCAGTATTTTCCGATCAATTACCGCCAAGTCGGAGCGCTGCCCGTCCAACTCTTGCAGCTGTCGGGCAATATAATCCCGGCTCAGGGGCAGTGCATTATCGGAATAATCACTTAAAAAGCCCTGGACCATCATTCGTTCCAGGAATTCATAAACCGGATCATTGACTCGCACATGAACCTGACTGGCAGACAATACCTGGATCATCAGAAAAGACAAAACAATCAATGACAGACACATATATCGTAATTTGCGATGACCACTATATTTTTTGCCTGCCATTATAATCCTTTGCTGATAATAAAATCCATTTTCTCGACGATAAAATCCAGTATATCGATAATTTCCGGTTTATATACCAGTCCATCATGCATCAATATAATATCACCTGCTTTCAGTGATTTCCGCACTTTTTGCTGAATTGTCGCGACCGATGACCATTGCCGGTAATCTTTCAAATCCATTGTCCAGAACACATGGGTTAATCCTAATTCACTGATCCACTGCTGTTGCCATGGAAATATTCTGCCATAAGGCACCCGGCAAAATTTAACAGGTTTATCGATAATTTCCTCTAATAATTGCACCGATTTCCGGAGCTCCGCTTGGAACCCGACTTTATCTTTCAGTAAATAACCGTGATGATTTAAAAAATGAGTGCCGACGATGTGCCCCTCTGACGCGGCTGATTTCACAATATCCGGGCTTTTCTTCATTTGTTCGGGAAGACCAAAGAAGACGAGTTTTACACCGGTTTTTTCCGCCCAGTTCAGGAGCATTGGCGTTATCTCACCGGGTCCATCATCAAAACTGAACGCGATACTTTGCCTATCGGCAGTCTGCCAGATGCTGCTTTGATAAAAGTACCGAATCCAGCGGGGAGGTCTGGTCCAGCTAATCATATCAGTATCATTCCAAAACTTGCGGACATTGGACAATTCAAATTATTATTGCTCCTGATTGAAACTGAAAATTGCGGAAAATCAATCAGAAATTCCACTTGAGTCCCAGAGTGGGCATGATCTTCAGATCGCTGTCGGCTCCGTAAATGAAATTTCTGCTGATTTCGATCTCACCACCAATAGCCAGGTTTTTGGAGACATTGTACCAGAGCTGCGGTTCGGTGAGCAAAACCAGCTGAGAATCGCTGCCATCCGCGTCAAAATCAAAATTGTTTTGTCCCCAGATATCCATAAATCCGTCAAAGACAAGCTTCCCATTAAAAAACGGCTTAAACCAGACAAAGGTAAACTGATAACTGGGATCCTGCCCTTCCGCTTTTCGCAGAAGAACATCGGTGCTGATCGTAATAATCTTCAGGTCAATTGGATAACTGGCACCACCCAGCCAGACACTGCCGAAGCTGCCGAACGTATTCAGTCCGTCGTTGTACTGGATTGTTGCGCTCAGTTTATTTAGAACCGAATTGTTTTTAAAAAAAGGCAGACTGAAGTAGCGCGCAATTTCCCAATAAGCCATTGCGGCACTTTGATTGCCATTGCCATCATTATAATCAAAATCCACAAACCAGAACGTTGCTCCGAAATCATCCGGTTTGAACATCTCAAGGGTCGTAGTGACAAATTTGCGATCTTCGCCAAAATCATAATGGAATTGCAGATTCTGAGCGAACAGACCACAGCTGCTCAATAAAACCAGAATCAGAACACATTTCTTCATATCCGAATCTCCTTTTAAATTCCTCCGTTAATTTACAGCAATAATCATAACTGTGTATCATAAAACTAATTTTATAATTTGTCCAGAACTTTTATATTCACCTATAATCTTTCAAAGGAGATCATGATGCACCAATCACCGCATTCAAAATCAAATCCCATCTGGGTCGGTCTATTCCTCATTGCTCTCGGCATTCTCTTCCTGGGTAACACTTACAATATTTTTCACCTCGGTCACATCATATCCGATTGGTGGCCCCTGATCCTCATCGGGATTGGATTGTACAAATTCAACAAACATGAACGTAGTGGCGGAATCGTAATGATCATCATCGGCAGCCTGTTCCTGCTGTCTGAACTGAATATCGTCAGCTGGCATCAGATTTCCCGTCTGTGGCCAATTGTTCTTATCATCATTGGCATTGGTATGCTGGTGAAACGGACAGCGCCTGCTCAGGACAACAGCATCGATTTTGTCACAAGTCCCGAAGACAAATTCGAGATCAATTCAATTTTTAGCAATTTTGAAAGGCAGGTGACATCCCAACAGTTCCGGGGCGGTGAAATAAACGCGATTTTCGGCAATATAAAACTTGACCTGCGCAACGCGAAAGTCGTACCCGAAGGAGCTACCCTGAATGCAAGCGCTGTTTTCGGATCAATTGTTATTTATACATCGCCGGGCATGGCAATTGATTTTCACAGTTCCCAATTCTTCGGTCGAGCCGATAATATGGCAAGCTCGGCTCAGACGGGACCGGTGTTAAAAATTACCGGTGACGCCGTCTTCGGAAATATCCGCATCAGCAATTAAAATATACTCACTTGGCAGCTTCTCCAAAGACCTTCTCTTTTGCGGGAAGGTCTTTCATTTCAGCGGCTTCCTGCGTAATTTTCCGCCATGTTCAACAGCTGGTTCCACATCCGCTCAATCGCCCGGTTTTTAGCAAAGAACTTACCCGGTTGTGCTGTCGGAACATGTTTCACCTTCCAGAAAGATGAGCTTCAGATTGGTATCGATGGCAATGATCTCATTAAAGAACTGCAATTCTGCTTCCATAATCCGCTGCCTTTTTTGCGGCTGAATGAAAATTGCTCGGAACCGCGCCATAAAGTCCACCTGTTCAAAACCCTGAGTGGGCTGATTATCGCACGGGCTTTCTGGCATAAAAACGACCGCCAGATATTGATTGAGTTCAAGGATGGACAAGGCTATCTGCTCTTTCAACTTTACGGAATAAACGGAAATGTCTTTTTCCTGAGCAAAGATTTCGAATTGCTTGAAACCTTTGCCAAAATTCGAAAGACACCGGAATTTTCAATCAATGATTTTATCGATTCCGATTCAATTGAAATTGATCTCGATCAATCTCGTAATATTTTAAAAACTCACCCTGATTTGATAATCTCTAAATTGCTGACAAAACTGCCAATACCGGTTTTCTCAATGACAATTGCTCAGGAAATCTGCTTTCGCTCAAAGATTACCAAAAAGACATTGGCTGTCAATCTCACCGAATTTCAATCGGAAACACTTCTGCGCGTTTATCAGGAAATCCTGCAGGAAATCGAAATGTGCCGGTTTTTCATTTATCCCTCCGAATCTCCGGTTTTCTCCTTGCTGGAGCTCCGATCCAAATCAGGGCTGGCTGCTCAATCCTTTGGATCTGTTCAGGAGGCGACAAACCATTTCATCAGCCTTTATTACCAGACGAATGTCCTGGAACAGACCCGCAAACAGTTGAGCAGTCGGCTGACTGGCGCACTGCAGCTGCTCCAACGGAAACTGATCAAACAGGAGCAGGAACTGGCAAATCTGCCAACCGCTGATGAGTATCGTGAGTGGGCGGATACTCTTTTAACGAACGTGCATCGGATAGAGAAACGCTCCAGGGGAGTCCCTTCGGAAGCAACCGAAGTGCTGCTTCCGAAACTCAATAATCCCGATGAAATGATAACAATTCCTTTAAATCCGAAACTGACTGCTCCGGAAAATGCCAATAAATATTACGAAATGAGCCGTCGGATCGACCAGTCCAGGCTGGATTTAGCGTCTTCGATCGAGCAGAATAAAGAAACCATCGGACAGGTATCCGGCTATCTTCAGGAAATTGAAATATGCGATGACCTGAAAGAAATTCGCCGGATTAAAAAGAATATTCCCGCCCATTTCATCGAACAGCAGGCAGCCGCAGAATCCGAAGAGCGCAAACCTTATCATTCATTTTTACTGAAAAACCAAACCATCTGGATTGGAAAGAGCGCCAAAGATAACGATCTGCTCAGCTTCAAACACGCCCGTCCGGAGGATTTCTGGTTTCATGTTGAGCACGGTCCCGGTTCCCATGTCGTTGTCCGCAATCCCAACAAACAGGATTCACTGCCCAATGACATCATTGAGATTGCCGCCGGAATTGCGGCTTTTTACAGCAAAGCCAAACACTCTACCGTGGTACCGGTAATTTATACTAAACGCAAATACGTCTGGAAACGCAAAGACATGCCGCCGGGTCAGGTATTTACAAAGTTTACAAAAAGTGTGATTGTAAAGCCGTTGGATCCGAAGGCGATTAATCCAATATAACTTCAGCCTGCGGCTGAAGTTAAGTTGAAAGGCATTTCCGGGGAAAATCCTCGCGACCTCCGACCCGAAGGGTCTGCTCCGGAACAAGCTCAGCGGTTAACAAACGCCCCGCCGCAAGCTGCAAGCTCCGGGAGAGTGGGAAACTTAGTCATCCCCGGTAGTGGTATCCGATTTTTTGGAAGACCTGGAGTGCTGAATAATGCTTTTAAACTCGTTCAGTACGGCAGGATTGTCCGCAAAGCAGACGTCGGCACTCTTGCGGATGCGATATGCCAACGCCTTGAGTTCACTCGCAGCACCTGTGCGTTCTGCCATGGCTGCCGTCTGCAGGCGCTTGGCGTTTTCCTGGTCGCTGTCAGCTGCTGCCAGCGCGATATGCAGGGTATCGAGCGCCGTCAGGTCATCGTCTTTCAAGCCGCGAGTCGCCAGATCGCCCTGGTAACGGGTGGCGACTTCCTTGAAATAGACCAGTTCGTTGAGCACATTCGATACGCTCTTGGACGGTTTCTTGCTGATATGAAATTGTTTTAAAACGGGACTGGTACGCCCGAAGGCTCCCTTCGCGATGTCCTGAATTTTCCTGATCTGCTTCTGCGCCAGTACGATTTGGGCATTCTGGACTTTCGTTTTATCAGTTTCCGTATTGCGGGCTTCCTTGTGTGCCGCATCCTTACTTTCCAGATTTCCGATAGATGTTTCCAGACTCTGGACTTCTTCTGCCGTAACCCTGTATTCCGCTAATTCCGCCTGGTGGGTCTTTGTCGCTGCCAACAGGACAAAGCCGTCCTGTACCAGCAGGTTGATGTCTTCTGCCATTGGTTGCTCCTTTCCTTTGGTTAATTGAAATTAACGACCGTCGCGGTCCTTCCGCGAACCGGCGCTACTTACAAAATAATACATACATCAATTTCAAGTTTTTCATTATATATTCAGTTTTTGCCCAAGAATTATTAAAATTGGGACAGAGCGCTATGACGAGAAATGGCTTATTTATGGTGTTAACTAAAATTAATAAAGTTAATAAAACTATCAGGTTGATCATCATTCGACATATGGCGTATAAAAATATCAACATTATTTATTTGAATCCACGCTCTATGATAACTTTCTTCCACCAAATAATATAACGTTTCGGATTTCCCCCAATTTTCATGTCCAACTAAACAGACGACCTTTGGTTTCATATATTCTCCATTTACAGGTTTGTCTGTATCATCTCTTTTCCCGGAAGTACATTCCACGCTCATTCCCTTAAAAAAACGCAAATCAGAATCTTCTGAAACAAATGACATT
>CAZSDW010000003.1:0-67285 GCA_964605705.1 uncultured bacterium | reverse complement strand
CACGCTCATTCCCTTAAAAAAACGCAAATCAGAATCTTCTGAAACAAATGACATTTTTAAAGTAGATATATTCCGATTGAAGGGCAATAAAAAATATCCCTCGCCTGGCATTGACATCCGGATAGAATTTTTCACAACGAATGACAATCAATGGCTACCAATAACTATAGAGGAGATTGAATATTTACAGATATTTTTTAAGAGGCGAGTTACACTAATGGAAAAGAACCTTCCGAAGCTTTCCCGCTTAGCGGTACTGGTTTCAGCTTCGCAAAGTTCAATTCACCACCGGTAAAACTCAATAATTTTCAGAGAGAAGTTGGGTCAGGTTTTCCTGGGTCAGCAGCTGAATATCAGCACGGGATTCCAGAAAAGGCTCCACGTCCTTGACAACGGCGGTCCAATCGGTTTCATTAATTCGCCGCTGAATGACCTCGTGCCAATTTTGATCAGTAATCGACTCCCCGGAATACCCGGTTTGGGTCAGCGCATTGGATAAGAATAGGATATTGGGTTTGAGTCCTTTCCAGCGGGACAGCAGAAACACCAGATCATAATAATCGCGTCCTTTTATATAAGCACGCTGTAATATTGCATGGAGTTTACCGGCTAATAAGCTGGGCGGGTCGTGCTGGATCAGGCTGAATGGAAAATACCGGTTGATTAGAATTGCCTGTTTTCCATATCCATCCGGAGGATTGGTATCGAGATCAATTTTAACACTGAGCTTTTCATTCCTCTGGGACGACAAACCAAACTCGGCTAACAAATCTTCAAACCGGATAGACATCGAACTGATCGTTTTTTCACTTACCGGAGTCTCGGAAATCCGATAGCCCTGTTTTTCCAGGTTCCGTCTAAGTTTCAGTAATTTTGTTGTCAGAGAATAGCGGCTCTCTGCCTTGAGTAATTGAAAATCCAGGTCCTCCGAAAAACGGTTTAAACCGTAAATAATTCGCAATGCCGTGCCCCCCTGAAAAACCCATCCTTGCAACAGTTTCATCTCAAATAACTGGCGCAAGATAACATGCTGCAGATATTCCCTGAGAAGCAGACGCGCCTGCCGGGAATTATGACTATTTTCCAGAATAGATTTAATTTGCTCTTTCATTGAGTTCCCAGCCTGTGTAAATATTCCCGCAACTGACCAATCCCCCGCTGCACTTTTGGACTTTTCAGGCGGGTGGCATATTCCTGCAAACGATCGGCGCTGATACGCTCAATATTCTGCACACGGAGCGCCGACCAGCGTTCGAGCGCCCATTCACCGGTAGAAAAATAGCAAATATCCACAAGCGCTCGTTCCACATCAGCAACATAAGCGTTCTGCTGCTCACTGTCGCCCAGTGACATTTTGGAATAACCAAAAAACCGTTCGGGCATCGTGCTGAAGTATTGAAATCGTCCGACACTCGTATTCCATGCCGCAGTCTGACGTGTTGTAATTGCCTGAATAACATGAACCTCTTCGGGAATGCATTGATAATGCTGTAATGCGGTAAAAAGACTGACAAACGAAGGTGTATAGAGGTAATTCGAGATGCAAAAAGTATCCACCCCCTTTTTCTGGTACAGCGGTGCAAGCAGATATTTTCCCCGGCGTAAGCGGATGAGTTTGCCCTGTTTGACCCAGCGCGAAATCCGCGACATTATCTGTGATTCGGGCTCATCAAACAGTGTTACCAGTTCAATGGTTTCAAAAAAGGGACGGTTATTGAATCTATGTTCGATCTCTTCAAATTTCATATCGGTAACTTACCAATAATGGTAAGTTATTCAAATAAATATTTTAAATCCGTTATTATCACTGAGCCAAGCTTCCGAAGGTTTCCCACTAAGCGGGACAGGTTTCACCTCTGGAAGGTTCAGATCGCCAACACCAAGCTCCTACATAATAAATCTCTGCGTTCTTTGCGGTTAGTTCTGCTACAGAAACTTCTTCAGGTAATTCCCCAATTCCACGAAATGCAGCGTCAGCCCGATCCGGTGTGACTGTCCCAGTTCGGCATAGGAACCGCCCATCGCCAGCCCGTAATCGATACTGCCCAGCGAAGTACTGAGTCCGAAACCAACATGCGCACTGCCGAGATTATCCCTGCCAATCCGCAGCATGATATATTTCTTCACCTGCAATTCCAATCCTGCCCGCAAACCACTGCTGATAAAGCCAAGGTTCAGATCTGATTGGTTGGTTTCGCCCTCGAGAGTCATGTCAAGTCCTATGGACGGTCTTAGCACAATTGGCATGAAAGACGGCGCAAAAGTATAAGCGCTGCCCAGCTGGATTGACGGCGCGATAAATTCATTGTCACCATCAGGATAATATAAAAATGTGGTCGTCACATCACGGACAATTGCTCCCAGATACAATGAGGGTAATAATTCATATAATGCACTCAGGTCAAAACCAATTCCGAAAGCATCAGTAGTTCCGAGAGATTTATAAATGGTTTTTACAGTGCCGCCAACATGAAGCCTGGCATTTATCGGTTTTGCCATGGCGAACATGAAGGCATTCTCGCTGGCGCCGAAACTGCCGATTTTCCCGAAATCCAGGCGCTCGCCGGGATCCAGCTTGCCATTGCCGTTCTCGTCAATTAATGCCGATCGGGTGTCGGGAATCCCATCCACGCCGGACCGAAAAAAACTGACACCGTAAGATATATCTCCTGTCCCCGGAATTGCCAGTGAAGCATAGTCCAGATTCAGGACACCCGCAAATTCTTCGGTGTGCATGAATTCACCGGACAGGATTTGATTTCCTGCCAGCGCCGCCGGATTCCAATAGATGGCGGAAGCCGCCCGGGGCGCCGCAACAACTGATCCGCCCAGGCTCATCTCCCGAACGCCCATACCGATTTTCAGGAATTCACCGG
This sequence comes from uncultured bacterium, assembly GCA_964605705.1. Classification (GTDB taxonomy): domain Bacteria; phylum Fidelibacterota; class UBA2242; order UBA2242; family UBA2242; genus CAZSDW01. Next base: position 64,409 of record CAZSDW010000003.1, on the reverse strand, counting down.
CGTACTTATCACCCAGCGCAAATGCGGACATTGATAATAATCCAATTAGAACTACTAAAATCAACAACCGTGGCGGTCTATAAATTTTATTTATTTGAAGAAATTTGTTTTTCATACTAAGAATAAAACGGCATTCTGAATCGATTGTTCCCGGGCTAAACTCCGTATTCTTTTTTCAACTGGTTCAGCTTCTGCAACGCTTCAATCGGCGTCATACTATCGACATCCACTTCGCTGAGTTTCTGGCGGAGCTTACTTTCCAGGGATTCGAAAAGCCCCAGTTGATTTTTATCGGGTTCAGGCAATTTTCTATACTTCAGTTTATCCGTCGGTAAGATTCGTTCATCGCGACTCAGATTAGACATGATTTCGTTTGCCCGGTGAATGACCTCCAGCGGAATGCCCGCCATCTGCGCTACATGAATGCCATAACTCTTGTCGCAACCGCCGGGAATGATTTTCCGTAAAAAGACTACCCGGTCACCGTATTCCTTGACCGCAACATTCAGATTTTTGACCCGGTTCAGGATTTTCTCCAGCTCGGTCAGTTCATGATAATGGGTCGCGAACAGCGTTTTAGCAGCCACCTCCTTATGCTGGTGCAGATATTCCGTCACCGCCCAGGCGATGGACATGCCGTCATAAGTCGAGGTTCCCCGTCCGATCTCATCGAGCAGAATCAGCGAACGGGGCGTGACATTGTTGAGAATATTAGCGGTTTCGTTCATTTCCATCAGGAAAGTCGATTCACCGGCGGCAAGATTATCGCTGGCGCCCACGCGCGTAAAAATTTTATCGACTACGCCAATCGACGCCTCTTCCGCCGGGATAAAACTGCCCATCTGCGCCAGCAGTACGATAATGCCAACCTGGCGTAAATAGGTCGATTTCCCTGCCATATTGGGACCGGTAATGATCAAAATCTGGTCGCTCCTATTATCCACATCGGTGTCGTTGGGAATAAATTTTTCGCCCGGCGGCAACAGTGATTCCACCACCGGATGCCGCCCGTTTTTTATAAAAATCCGGCTGCTGTCGGTCATTTCCGGGCAGGTATAATTATTACGGTCGGCTATGTGAGCAAGGTTGCTCAAGACATCCAGCTCTGCTAAAATCATGGCATTCTGCTGAATATTGACGATATTTTTCAGCACCTGTTCACGAATTATCTGGAACAGCTCATACTCCAGCGTTGCCATTTTATCTTCGGCATTCAGCAACTTTTCTTCATACTCCTTCAGCTCCGGCGTGATAAAACGCTCGGAATTGACCAGGGTTTGTTTGCGAATATAGGTTTCCGGAACTTTATCCACATGGGGTTTTGTAATATCAATATAATACCCGAAAACTTTATTATAACCGACTTTCAATGTCGGAATACCCAGCGCTTCCCGTTCCTTGGCTTGCATCTGCAGGATCCACTCTTTGCCATGCCGAATGATATATCGGTATTCATCCAGCTCTTTGGAATAGCCATCCTTAATGAACCCGCCCTCACGAATTGACAACGGCACATCCTGATCCTTGATGGCGTCATTAAGTAGCTTCACCAACCGAGGCAAGGGATTAAGCTGTTTTTTTAATTCATTGAATATTTTATCATCCAGGCGATTGCTCAGATCGGGGATGAGTTCCAAGGTGGTTTTCATGGAATTCAATTCCCGGGCGCCCGCCCGGTTTGTCGTCAGACGTGACAGCAGGCGCTCAAGATCGCTGGATTTCCCCAGTACCTTGCGCAGTCCATTGCGGTTATCATGATTTTCATAAAAATACGTCACCCGGTCGTGGCGCTGTTTGATCGCCGGGATAATTTGCACCGGCGCACGCATCCACTTGACCAGCAGGCGGCTGCCCGCAGGCGTCACGGTTTCATTGATGACGTTGAATAAAGTGCCCCGTTCACCGCCGGTCTGCATACTGCGAAAAAGTTCCAGGTTGCGCTGGGTAAATTCGTCGATCAGGACAACATCCCGGTCGCTCTGCAGGCGCAAACTCGAAATATGTTCCAGGTTGGTTTGATGGTTCTGGCGCAGGTAACTGATAATCGGTCCCGCTGCCATAATCCCCAGGTTAGCTTTCTCGCAGCCAAATCCTTTCAACGACCGGGTGCGAAAATGATTGGTCAGCGTTTCGTATGCCATTTCACGGGAATAGAAAAAATCCTCCATCGCTGTTACCCGCAAAACCTGGTTTTCGAACAGCGCGTTGATTTCCTTCTGCTGCCCTTCGGGACAGAGAATTTCCGAAGGCTGCAGCGCCATGACCGTCTCTTTCATGCGGGACAGTGCGGTTTCGCTGAGATAAAATTCACCGGTCGATACATCGATGACCGCAATCCCGGCATCCGTTTCATTGAATATTACTGACACCAGGTAATTATTCTTTTCTTTTTCGAGATAATTATCGGTAATGGCAGTGCCGGGCGTGACCAGCTCAACTACCTCCCGTTTGACAATTCCTTTCGCCAGTTTCGGATCTTCCACCTGTTCACAGATGGCAACCTTCAAGCCTGCCCGGATCAGTTTATGGAGGTAATTATCCAGGGCATGATAAGGAAAACCCGCCAGCGGCACAGTTGCGGCTTTGCCGTTTGCCCGTTTGGTCAGGGTAATATTCAGGATTTTTGCCGCAATTTTGGCATCTTCCCGAAAGGTCTCGTAAAAATCACCCATCCGAAACAGAAGCAGCGCGTCAGGATACTTGGATTTGACCGCGCTGAACTGGCGCATGACCGGGGTAGTTTCGTCGATATGTTCCGTTTTCTTTGTCATTTTCATCCGGCTCTAAATATACAGAATCGTTCAGAAGTATAAAATATTATATCAATATTCTCAAGCAATTGACAGAATTCCTATTAATTTGGTCAGTTGGTAAATAGTGCTAATGTTTATCCTTTATTTAATTCACGAAGATCACCGTGTCTGCTCGTGAGTCCGATTTTATCGTAGTAATTGAGAATAGGGATCGCCCATTTGCGGCTGGTGTTCAGTACCTCTTTCAATTCACTAACCGTTGCTGATAGCTTTTTCGCAAGATACTCCCGAATCCGCGCTTCTCCGTTTTGAATCACATCTGTATGCAGAAATTTATCCCGGTCAATCTGGACAATCCGACCTTCATCCAGCAGATACGCAAGTAGCAACTGCGTATCTTTTTCAGATAATGGTGACAGCTGATGAATACCTTTCAAGTCAATGGGATTGAATTCTGTCTGTCGCAAAGTGGTTTCGAGTTCGTCAATAAACTGGCGTTGAGTATCTGAAAATTCCAGGCGAAAATCCAAGAGAGCGACCTTATCAACGGTAATTTTTATCTTCCCGGCAGCGCTGAGTTGCTCCATCAGGTAATTACCAAGGATAATCGATATTTTCAGTTTGTCAAAAATTTCCGCCCGTGGCATCCCGGCGGACAGTGGTTTCTGCTGGTGAAAGCGCTGAATTTGCTCAAGAATAGACTGTTTCAGTTGGTGATGCTCTTTGCTGGCATTAAACTGTTTTTCGATTCGGACTATTTTTCCGGCATTTATCAATTCATCTAAAATTCTCCGAATCCGATCACCGGAGCTGGAAAACATAACTGCCAGCTCATGCTCATTAAACAAAAACGAAGCATTCATTTCCAGATGATGTTGAACGAGTTCCGGCAATTGCCGGTTAGTCCGCTGGGCAAGGATTTCACCAGCCCGCACTTCCTTTTTCCGGAGCGGTTTTGCCTGTATTTCCAGGACTTCACCGCCACCGATTGTCAGCATCGGTGAATATTGCCGGATGATAAAACGGTCCCGGAAGCCAAGCGCCACAGGTTCATCAAAAACCAGCTGGGCAATCGCTGTTTCTCCCGGATTTAACATATCTCTGCCGATTAAACGAATCCTGGCAAGGTACTCTCCGGTGCCGATATGTACCCGAACCCGGGCATTATATTTCAACATTCCTGCTGATGGTAATAGAGTGATTGAACAACTGATTATTTTCGACGCTTTGAAATAGCCCGGCGTCGCCAGCAGATCACCACGATCCAATTGCCGATACTCAACTCCCAGCAGATTAATGGCTGCCCGATGTCCCTCTGTAATGTCTGTTACCGACTGATTATGGGATTGGATTCCCCGAACTTTTACCCGCTTACCCGATGGCAGTAATTCCAGCTCATCAGCAAGCCGCAGCTGACCGCTGATGACCGAGCCGGTCACCACCGTTCCGTGTCCTTTTGCCGCAAACACCCGGTCAACCGGCAGACGAAAGAGCAGCGATTGTGAATATAAAACCGGAAGTTTTTCCGGTAATTTGAGCAGATAATTTTTCAAATCGACAATGCCGGTTTGCCGAACTGAAGACACCCGAAACATCGGAGCATTTTCGAGAAAACTGCCTTTTACAAACTCCCGAATCTCTTCCTCAACCAGATCGATCCAGTCCTTTTCCACAAGATCGATTTTTGTAATTACGATAAGACCATTGGGAATCTTCAGTAGTCTCAGGATATCGAAATGTTCACGAGTCTGCGGCATGATACCATCATCCGCCGCAATGACCAGCATAGCTGTGGTGATCGTGCTGGCACCTGTGACCATATTCTTTACAAACCGCTCATGTCCCGGTACATCGATGAAGGCGATATTTTCCGTCATGAACGCAAAACCGATATCGATGGTCATACCGCGTTGTTTTTCTTCCGCAAGGCGATCGGGGTCGGTCCCGGTCAGGGCTTGAATCAGCGCCGATTTTCCATGATCGATATGTCCGGCTGTCCCAATTATGACAGGACGCATAAGTCTTATTCCTGGTTTACTTAATTAGTGATGCAACCTTGACAATTGCATTTTCGATGAAGGGGATTTCCTTTTCCGCTACTGCTTTCAGATCGAGGTAAAATTGACCGTTATTCAGGTATCCGATTACCGGCGGGTCCTGCTGACGAAATAATTTTGCCAGTTTCTCTTCGGATACTTTTTCGCTGTGGATTCGCAAGGCAACACTGGGAATCGTTTCCGTCGGCATTGATCCGCTGCCGGCTTCCGTCAATGTATCACAAATTTCAAGCTCTATTCCCTGACCGATACTCTTTGAAATATTATCAATAATCTGCTGCGCCATTCGTTGGAGTTTATCCCGGTTGCGTGTCAGAAATTCATAGGTTTGAATCCGGGAAATATCATCCTCCAATATATAATGACTAAGAGTATAGACCAGCAGGCTGAGAATTATTTTATCGCAACGGACTACCCGCATCAGTGGATTTTTACGAATTTTATTGATGTATCCGGATTTTCCGACAATCAATCCCGCCTGGGAACCACCCAGTAATTTATCACCACTGAAAGATACAATATCCGCTCCTGCTGCAACGACTTCTGAAACAATTGGTTCGTATGGTAATCCCAATGTATCGGTCGCAATCAAAGCACCACTGCCCAAATCAAATATCACCGGGATTCCCTGTCGATGCGCCAATTCCACGATTTCCGATTCAGCGGGTTTCTCGGTGAATCCCTGCACCCGGTAATTGGAGGTATGGGCAATCAGAATTGCGCCGGTTCTGGGAGTAATCGCATTTTCATAATCACTGATATGAGTCCGGTTTGTTGTACCGATCTCGACCATCTTTGCGCCACTCTTTTTCATTACATCAGGTAGGCGAAATGATCCGCCGATTTCGATCAGTTCACCCCGGGATACGATCACCTCTTTGCGGTTGGCAAGGCTGTTCAGGGCAATCATGACTGCAGCTGCGTTGTTATTCACCACTGCGGAACTTTCTGCGCCGGTCAGTAACTGCAGATAACGATCGGTCAGGTCAAGGCGCTCTCCGCGTTTACCGTTTTCCAGATTGAATTCGAGATTCAGGTAACCGGAACCCAGATTCGATAAAAATTGGAATGCCCGTTCACCCAGCGGCGCTCGTCCCAAGCCGGTGTGCAGCACCACACCGGTCGCGTTGACCACCCGTTTCAGCGGTGTTTCGGTCAGAGTTTGAACCGTCCGATTCACCTGTTCTTGGATAATCGCCAGCGCCTGTTTCCGGGATGATAAGCTCAATTTCCCCCGCTCAATTTGAGAGCGCGTGTCGTCCAGGGCAGCCCGGATAATTTCTGCTAAAAACCCGGTTTTAATATGGAAGTCGTCAAACTGCTCAATGACCTGTTGCACCGACGGCAAATATTTAAACGAAAGCGTAGGTGAGTTTTTCATACTTAAAACCTGCTAAAATGCAATTTAATGACTTCCCAGGCATTCTTCAACCTGAGTTTTGGAAACCGCGCCTTCCCGGATTATTTCCCAGGTATTGCCGGTTATTTTTATAATCGTTGAAGACTGACCGCTATCGGTATTTCCATTATCAATAATTAATGGTATTTCGAATCCAAAGTAGCGTTCTATTTCAGCGACAGAAGTTGCCGGTTTTGCACCTGCCGGATTGATGCTGGTACTTGAAATCGGATGAGGATAAATCGCCAGTAACCGGTTCAATTCCGGTAAATCGACAACCCGAACTCCGATAAGTCCGGCGCTGACAAAGGGCGCTGGAAACTGATGCTCCTTTTCGACCGGCAGTAATAAAGTAACCATACCGGGCATTAGTCTTCGGACAGCCATTTTCTGAAATTGAGTCAGGTGATCAAACTCAGCCAATAATTTATTGACACTGGGATACAAAACGCTGAAAGGTTTCCGACTTTCCCGCCCTTTAAGATGTTGCAATTTTGCCACAGCTGCCGGATTATAAATATCCACACCCAGCCCATAAATCGTATCGGTGGGATAGGCGATGACTTCGCCGGCATTCAGCAATTCAAAGAGCAATGACTGCTCCGTCTGGGTAAACCGATTCAGATGAATGATCTCTGGTTTCACGTCTGTTCCAATTCTTTTAAAACTGCCGGCGGTATCTTTTTCCAGCGGCGGTGAAACCAGTAATACTGTTCCGGATGCTGCCGGATTTTTTCTTCAAAATAATTCGTATAGGATTGAACCAGATATCGAATTTTTGATTCATCCGATAAATTTTCCGGCGTTTTCATGGAAAACCGGTCAAAGTGAAGATCGTATTTTCCATCCTCGTTGAATAGACAAGTGGCAAGAATGACCGGGCATTTTTTTCGGAGTGCAAACATAATCGGTCCCTGAAAACTGGAAGACCACTGATTAAAAAACTTCACCCAGGTACCCTGACCACCGGCATGCTGATCGGAAACCATATACAGTAGATGATTCTGTTTCAGGTATCTGAATATCCTGACGGTATTGCGTTTTCCTTTCGGTAATATCCGGAGACCATTGCGGGTACGGGTATCGTTTACCAATTTATCTGTAAAGGAATTATATTGGGGAGTGGCAACCCCGGCAATCGAATAGCCTTTCCGGGCTAACCAGTCGGCAATCAGTTCCCAGTTGCCAAAGTGAAACAATACAATAATGACTCCTCTGTTTTCACTGATTGCACGATCAATTATTTCGGAATTTTCCGAATGAATCATCTGATCCAGGCGGGCATTACTCAACCGGTAACCCGCGAAAATATCAAAATAGATTCGAGCAAAATACTTATAGGCTTTCCCACTGATTTTTTTACGCCACCGCGAAGATTTCTCGGGAAAGGCTTTCGCCAGATTAGACATCACGACTTTTTTACGATAGGGAAATACCTGATCCATCAGACAGCCCAGTATCGTGGCAAACTGGCGTCGCTGGAGATGACTTAATTTTGGGAGCAGGCGGTTCAGGCAGGATAACAGATGGAATTCAATGAAAAACTTGGGCGTCATTCTGGAATGTTTCATGGGATAAAACGCCCTGTTAGGGGCAGGTCATATTAAATTGATCTATTGAGGATAGGTACTTTTATAGACATCATTCATGGTTTTATCACTGGATTTCAATTTTTTTGAGGCGTAATCAAGGGCATTGATAAAACTCTCTTCCCGATTGAACTCACGCTGGTAAAAAGTGTCGATCCAAAAAATCAAATCACTTTTTTGTTTTTCATCAAGATCACGGAAAATTTTATAAACCGGATCTGCAATTTCACTGACATAGCGATTTGCTGAACTTTTCAGTTTGCGGCTCTGACGCATTTCCTTGGAAATCTCATGGGTGCGATAGAGATAGGCATGCAGAAAAACCTTCTTTTCTTCCAGATTCATCGCTCTCCAGTAAATCATTTGACCATAATCCGTATAATCGAAATTCTTATTTTGAGTAAGGTTCTGCGCCCAGCTGGCAGTCATAATGATCATTCCTAATAAAACGATAATAGCTTTTTTCATGATGGCATCTCCTCGTTCGATTCGGACATAGAATCCGATTCCGAAAGTTTCTCTATCTCTTCCAGAAGTCGATTGACTACTTGCGACTCCGGAATTTTTTCAATCACAGTTCCCTTTTTGAAAAACAGAAAATTCTTTTTACCTCCAGCGACTCCCAGATCGGCTTCCCGGGCTTCACCAGGTCCATTGACGGCGCAACCCATCACAGCAACTGTCATCGGTTTCCGGACATTCCGAACCTGCGCTTCCAGGTCTTTCACAATTCCGATGATATCGACATCGGCACGTCCGCAGGTCGGGCAGGAAATAATCGTAACGCCTTTTTTGATCAAATCCAGCGATTTCAGAATTTCGAAACCGGTCTGAACTTCCCTGACCGGATCATCGGTCAGGGAAACCCGGATCGTATCACCAATTCCTTCAGATAATAATGTCCCGATGCCGATTGCCGATTTGATCGTGCCCTGCCAGGGTGGACCGGCTTCAGTGACACCCAGATGGAGAGGATTATCAAATTTATCAGAGAATAGTCGATTCGCCGCAATCATCAAATTGACATTGCTGGCTTTCAGCGCAACAATGACATCTTCAAAGTCATTTTCCCGGCAGATATCGATATGGCGGGCAGCACTTTCGACCATGGCTTCAGCCGTCGGATGTCCATATTTCTCAAGCAAATCTTTTTCGAGAGAGCCCGAATTGACGCCGATCCGGATTGGCACATGCGCCGCTTTAGCCGCATCCAGAACCAATTTTACCCTGTCCTTACTGCCGATATTGCCCGGATTAATGCGAATTTTATCCGCCCCGGCATCGATTGCTTGAAGAGCCAGCCGATGGTCAAAGTGAATATCCGCGACTAGCGGGACCGTCATCCGTTTTTTAATAATCGGCAGTGCCTTTACAGCATCGGCACCGGAAACGGTTACCCGGATAAGCTGACATCCGGCGGCTTCCAGTGATTCGATCTGTCGAATAACCGCATCAATATTTGCAGTCGGTGGTGTGGTCATGGACTGCACAGAAATCGGAAATCCACCACCGATCGGCACAGCTCCGACATTGACAATACGGGTTATCTTGCGGTCGAAATTAGGCATCAGTGCAAATTACAATCCAGGGGATAACTTAACAATAAAAATTACCTGGTATTCTCTCTGATAAATGGCGTATTGAGATAGACTTTCGCTTCCAGAACGGCACTGGAGCGATTGTCAAGTTCGATAACTTTTTGATATTGATTGATTGCCTCGGTCCGGTTTCCCAATAAATCGTACACCATCCCCAGACGCAGGCGACCACTTGCAAGATCATAATCCATTTCCGAATCATAATTCTCGACAAATTGTCTCAATTTGAGTTCGGCGGTTTCCAGGTCACCTTCCAGAAATGCCTTTGAACCTGTCAGCAGCTGTAATCGCTGATCGTACTCTATCTGTGTATATTTCTTCAATTCAGGATAGTGCTGATTAATTTTTTCCAAATATGGATCAATCGCCGGATTTCCGGTGCGAATCAGCAGATCTGCCATTAAATAATTCAGATAGAGGTTCTCCGGAAAGTCTTTAATCATTATATCCAGCCAGTATCGGGACGCCTCATAATCTTCTTCAAAATAGAGATAAATATACACCAGCAAACTTCGCGCTTCATATCTTGAATACTGACCATGACGTGCTGCTTCGGCAATCTGTTGAAGTCCATCTTCTTTCGTACCCGATATTTGCAGAATTTTCGAAGCAATTTTCATAAAACCCGAAGAGAGACCGACATAATAATTGAATACACCAAAAGCAATCAGAATGTCAGGATTATCAGGATCCTCTTTCAGAGCGGTTTTAAAATAACGAATAATCCGGTAACCGCTGATCATGACACCCAGCCAGTTTTTTTCGGATAACTGGACCCGCGCCCGAAAGCCGGTTGTCAGCCCCATATAGTAAAGGAATTCGGTGTTGTCCGGATCGATGACCAATTGTTTCCGATATTCTATCAGAACATCATCAATATTTTTTAATAGCTGCTTGTTTCCGAATTCATAGCCGTATTTCCCCTGGTTCATCATCCATTCATTTGCCAGCGTTCCAAAGGGCCCCAACGGGTGAAAAGGCTCGGAGTGCCAGACTTCTTTAAACAGATTGTAGGCATCTTCATGGGTTTTGCCATACATCATCCACAGGGCTTCCTGGACTTTAGCCTCCTGTACTTCATAGCTTTGTGCTGATACTGATGACATCAGAAGAATAACTGTCAGCGATGTCAGAAATGGATTTTTTATTATTCTCATATCCCGGATTGAATTTCTCTGGTAACTTTTACTAAAATGCCCCAATTATTCGGGGCATTTTAATACATACGATTAATGATTTCAATTATTTTACTCGATGAAATCGGCTTCCATAAAATCCTCGAGTTTGAAACGACCCTCTTTTTCAAGCTCCCGAGCCTTATCGACGATCATTTTTTGAGCGGCTTCCACCTTGCGTCGTGGTTGCGGTCCTTCCAGCAATTCCATCTCGTCCTCGAGAATGATCTGGGTTCGCTGCGGCAGGGAATTAATGAACAGCTCCTTCATTTCATCGGGTTGACCTTTTAAAGAGTAGGCAACTTCCGAGGCTTCCACGGATTTTAAAATATCTGCCAGAACATCATGCGGTAGTTTTGGCAGATCGTCGAAACTAAAGTAATGCCGCTTGACCTCCTGGACGACATTGGGCGCTTCCTTTTCAAGATGTTCCAGAAATCTTTTCTCGTCTTTTGGACGCATCTGGCTCAGAATGCCGGCAAGATTTTCACCGCCGCCGCGGTTGAATTCCGACGCCCGCGGGATAAATGCCGATTTTTCCTTTAATTCATTCGCAATATTAACAACACCTTCGAGGGGAATGTCACCCAACTGCCCGATCTCAGTCATCACTCTCGGTTGAACAGTCGGATCTAATGATTGCAGAACATGAACCTGACGTTCGGTTTCCAGCTGCGCGATTGTTAATGCGATAATCCGGGGAGGTTCGGTAGCGATCAGGTAAATGATCTGTTCATCGGTCAATTTATTTAAAAATTCAAAGGGTTTTTTGGTTTCCTCAGATGCCGGTGTAATTTTATCGGATATGAAACTAAAATAGAACTCTTCCAGAATATCTTTTTTCACCTTGAACGGGATTATGCCGACTGAATTCATTCGTTGGCGGACTTTCAGGATCTGGTCCTTTGACATCCCTTTAAACAATTGCAAGGCAAGGTTATTACCCAATGTCTTAAAGAGGATGGCGACTTTATCCAAACCGTCAAGGTTCTTAAAATCAACCATGCTTACATTCCTCCTTCGAATTCTGATTCGCTTTCTTCGGTTTGATTCGTTTGACCCAACCAATCGTTAATCACACGGGATGCGGAATCAGGTTGTCCAACACTCATCGAAATGACGGATTGTTTGATCCCTTTCATCTCTTCTTTCATCGCTTCCATATTCACCGGTGGCGCCTGTTTTGGCGCTGCTGTCATTGGTCTTGGTTCGCTTACCGGCGCCGGCTGAGCTGACGGCTGCTGCATCGGCTGTTGGGGACGCGGACCCATCGGAACTTTCGTACCGTATCCCCACTCCATCTCCTGGCGCTCCTGATGCCGGCGACGATTAATTAATAATATAACCAATAATGTAATAAGCGCAATTGCGAAAATTGCCAAAATGATATAGAGCCCGAGATTTTCGGTACGAATAAATCCCGGGGGTGAGGTTACTACGGATCCCATTTCGAGTTCCTGGAGTCGGCGATTACTCTCACGGAGCTGCTCTTTAAGATTACCAAGTTCCACTTCACGGGCATCCGCCATCGCTAAAGTTTGTTCTCTCTGATCGTCGGACAATTGGGGACCATTCAGCTGGGTCTGCAAATCCTGGATCTGGCGATGCAATTCCTGAATGCGCAGGGAATCCCGAACAACCGCCTGGCGTTCCAGGCGTTTCTGTTGTTCAATCTTGGCAACGTGTTCCGCATCTTTTTGACGACGTTCGAGATCATCAATTTTCTCGGCAATATTTTTCAGGATAATCGCTTCTGCCGCATCCTGATCTTCCCGCTTTTTAAAGGAAGCCGTCATTACGCTGATGACATCGCCCCGAGCACGATCGTAATGGGATGCGATCGCGACTACCTGCCGGACATTCTCAATAATTTCAGGAGTCACACCATCTTCCATGATGATGTTCACCTTCTGGCGTTTTACAACAGGAATAGACATTGCCGAACTCTTGACCTGACTCGAACTCACCGGCTGTTTCCGGCTGGATTCTTTGGCGTATCCAGGCAGAGCTTCCGATGAAGCCTCTTTAGCGGCGGTCGGCGGTCCTTCCTGAAGTCCAAGTGCCTTGGCTTCGTCTTCCGCTTTGACCATATCTTCGGGAGTTTCAAAACCGGGTAAAGGCAAAGCGAGGTCTGATCCCCGACCGGGTTTCGGTTGTTTTTCGGTTGGTGCAACTTCTTTAGAAACCGGTGCACTGTACTCCGGAGCGGTTTCATAAGTCGTCTGGATTTTTCCTTCATCTCTAAATTCAATTTCAATTGCCACATCAACGACAAATTTTATATCATCCAGGAGTTTATCTAAGGCATCCGTGACACGTTCACGGAGGTTATTTTCCAGCATTAATTTCTGAGACAGGTAGGACATTTGGTTCTCCTGAGAAGGGGACCAAATGAATCCCAGACCTAAGATCAGTACTAAAGCAATCCATTTATTTAAACTTTTCTGACTATTGAGCATCATTCCTCTCCTAAAATTATTGGATTACTAAAAAGAATATTTCCACCCGGCGATTCATACTTCTATTTTCGGGGGTTGAATTGGCTTCATCAATTGTTTTGCCCGGTGCCCGGGGACGGGTGTCTCCATAGCCAATGGCTGAAAATCTCTCAGATGGAACTCCCTTACTGATAAAATAACGCACCACCTGAGATGCCCGGGAAGCGGACAGTTCCCAGTTTGAGGGAAACATCGGTGACCGGATGGGTACATTGTCCGTATGCCCCTCAATTGCAATGGGATAGCGTGACTTCGCCATCATCCCGACAAAATTATCTAAAATAGAATTGATTTGCGGATTCAAATCGGCGCTGCCGATTCCAAAAGATATCTCGCTTGGAATCTTAATGGAAACACCCCGTTCACTGGTTTCAACCTTGATTTGATCCTGAAGGTTTTCTTCTTTGATCACCTTGACAACATCAGTGTAAATTTCAGCCAGAGAGTAGGGTTTATTCACCGGTGCCTGTTTACCCATCGCTTCACCCAGAGAATTTCCCAACTGTTCCAGTTTGACTTTGTCAATCGTCGAAATTGAAAACAACAGCACGAAGAATGTCATCAGCAGCGTCATCATGTCACCGTAAGTCAGTAACCACGGTTCCGCTTCTTCGCCACCCTCTTCGCCACCGAATTTCTTTTTCTTTTTTGGGGCTTCTTCAGCCATTATTGCTTATTCCTCAGGTTTCTTCCAATCTCGCGGTCTTAAAAATGAATTCAGTTTTTCTCTGACAATCAATGGGTGCTTCCGGGCATGAATCAACAGGACTCCCTCTATCAGCATCAACTGGAGTGTGTTCTGTTTTTCAATCCTCGTCTCAAATTTAACTGCCATGGGATTAAAAATCATATTGGCGAGGATCGAGCCGTAAAATGTCGTGATCAATGCAGCGCCCATGCCGCCGCCCAGCACCGCCATCGGATCTTCGCCACTGGTCGCCATTTCCGCCATACCATAGAGCATAACGACCAGACCAATCAGGGTTCCGATCATTCCGAAAGCCGGTGAATATTTTCCCATGGTCTTTAAAACATTGGCATCGCCCTTTTCACGCAGGGTTCTGTTCTCAATGCGGGTTTCCAGGATATCGCGAATTTCATTGGGATTATAACCATCTACCACCATTTGTAATCCATCGCGAAGGAACGGATTACCAACATTCGCCAAGGATTTCTCCAACTCCTGCATGCTTTTCCTGGCAATTGGAGACAGTTCTACGATGGTTTCAACTTCCTCGGGAAGATTATCTTTCTGCTTTTTAAATACTGCTATAATTGATCTAAGAAGTCCAAACACATCTTTCATGGAAAAGCTGAGCAGTGTAGCAGCCAGTGATCCTCCTGCAACAATCAGTAAACTAGGTACACTGACGAAAACGATAAAATTAGGCGTTAGCTGATAAATACCCAGGATAATCAGTCCGGATCCGGCAATGATACCTATTAAACTCGCAATATCCATAAACTATTCCTCTATTCTTTTCGACTTGAACCGGCACTCCTGAGCCGGTTTTCATTTAATGCACGTAAAATATTTCTGACATCATCATATTCCGGATCAATGCGTAATGCCAGGTTCCAGTTAATCGTTGCCCGGTCGATATCTCCCAGCTTATAGTAAATAGATCCGCGCCGTGCATATGCCAAAGCTAAATTCGGATTCAAGGCAACGGCTGATTCGACTTCCTGCAACGCTTCCCGGTAATCACCGGCATAGAAATAACGCAAGGACCGGGACAGATGCTTTAATGCCAGGTTGATATTCTCTTCCATGGCATGTTTAGCCAACTTTGCCGACCGGACAGAATCTTCCAGAACCGCTGTTTTCTGTCTCAGCTGCGCGACTTCGCTGGTCAGATATTTAATCTCCGATTCAAATACACGGAGTGAATCTTTTAATTTGGCAATTTCAAAATCCGCCGCTTTCAGAGTCGAATCCAGTTTAGCAGCAAACTGTTCTTCCATATCCAGAATCATGCGGGTTTCTTTATCAACCATTCCCTCCATCCGGCGGCGCTTTGCCTGCTCAGGTTTTACCCGCGGAATCCTGAAATCCAGGCAGAGATTAATACTCGGGGAATCTTTTTGATTATCAATGTCAAAATTGTCCGGTCCGAAATTGTACAGTTTGATCAGGTTATTAATCCCCAGCATTAAATTATAGTCTCTGGTAAAGGGAATTTTTATACCGGCGTTGACACCCCCGCCGTCGAATTCTCCCAGAAACTCAACCCCGCCGCGGTCTGCCATAATCGCCGTATGCATCAGAATTCCCGCGAAAACACCGGCACTGTTGGTTGAATCACTGCCGAATCCCTTTGCCAGTCCACCGGTTCCAAATCCCATGTAAGTACTCAACCGGGAGTTCTCAAACTGCTTCTCGTTACTGATGACACAAAACAACGACAGAGCGCGTGTATCGACATTCAATTCTTTCTCAACCTGTTTTAATACCAGGTCATGCAATCCGGCAGTCATACTGATATCGCCATATATAAAAAGGCGTTTCTGAAAATGGAATCCCAGTTCGACTGGCGGGCTGCTCCCCACACCCTGGATCGAAGTTACTCCGACTTTAAATGTATTGCCCAAATCGGTCTCAAAAAGAATGCCCCTGGTAATCAATGTATCTGTAAATCCATATGAATCAATACTGATTCCGGTTCGAAAAACATACGGGGTCGGATAGATACTGCTGGTTGGAATTTTCATCATATATCCAGGCTTTGTGAATGCAATCCGGGTGACCTGTCCGGAAAGTGAGGTAATAAGAATGATACTTAAAATAAAAAGGCTATAACCACGTTTTATCATCAAATTCAGCTCCGTTCTGGTATCAATCTGTCGTTTCCAGTCGTTTCAATTCCAGATCCGCCAACTTTGTCAATTGACCATCCGGAAACCTTTTTATCAGCCGCTTTAAGAAAATCTCAGCCATCGCTTTGTTATTGAGTTTACGGTAGGTTACTGCCGATAGAAAAAGGGCATCGTCCAATTTTTCACTTAACGGGTACTCAATGACTTTTTTCAAATATTCCAGTGCCAAATAATCATCATTCATCTGGATGTAACAATTGCCTATCCAGTAGTAGGCTTCACCAATGACTGCACCGGATAATTGACTGGCGATACTTTTTAAAAAATAATCGACGGCAACGGGATAATTCTTGTTAAAATAGGCATCATTTCCCTTTTGAAAAAAATGTTCACCTTCTTTTTTTGAATATATCCGATCCGGCACAGTGAGCGCCGCAAAGGGTGATTCGTGAATCAGGTTCTTCAGGCGCTGATTTTCGAGTTCCAGAGAATCGGCTCTCCGATTCACCATCTGGATTTGGGTATCGGTCTTTTTCTGATATTCGGAAAAAGCCAAGGAGAGGGAGTCCATTTGGTTCTGTAAATGAACCAAACTTGGGTTAGCAACGCCAATACCTTGAAGGGGGGCAGACTCCCTCGCTGGCTCTATTTTTATTCCCAAATCATACATGAAATTTTTGTTCTGTCCCACCTGATTGCTGTCAGGCTGTTGTGAGATCAATGCAAGCGGTAGAACTAACATAATAAGAAATCGAATCACAAAAACATTCAAAACTTTTCTTGAGTTGTTAAATACTGCTGAGCCTTTTCACACAGGTCGCTTTTCGGAAACTCTTTTTCAAGTCGCTTGAAATAGACGACCGCTTGATCCTGCTTACTCATTTTCAGGTAGCTCATACCAATTTTAAACAGGGCTGCATCCGCCTTGTTGCCATCTCCCAATGGCGCAACCTTTTTAAATGCTTCAATGGCTTCGGAATATTTTCCCAGAGAATATAAATTCTCCCCTAACCAGTATTGGCAGTTATCTGATAAAGGATGCCGTTTACTCAATTTCAGCAGATATTGAAATTTCTCAATGCTTTTGCTATAGTTGCGATCAAAATACTGGTTGAGTGCTTCATTGTACTGAGTTCGATATGCCGGATCGTCAACATCCATAACCGGTGTTGTGGTATCCGAAACAACCACTTCACTGGATTTTATGGATTCCAGAATTTCACCGGTCAAGGTCTTATCCTCGTTGATAGCATTTACAATCATCTTGAAGTTTTCGACTTCACTCTGCTGTGCTTTCAAAGAATCTATTTCCATTTGTTTGGCGTAAAGTGAATCTTCAAGATGTTTATTATAGTTTTTTAATTTTTCTATCTCTGTCCGAATTGACTGCAGTTCCTCATCATGAACTTTTAAATTTGACTGCAATTCGAGAACTTCAACATTTTTCTCATTTAGCTCGGCGGTCTTTTCAGAGACATCCGGCAAGGTCTGGTCGGTCTGTGAATACGTAAATGCCACAGACATAAACAAAATTAAAAATATTTTTCCACCAGGATGGACCATTACTGATACTGCTCCCATTCAATCGTATAGGAATATCCTATAAAGGAGCCAAAATCCTTTGGAATAATCAATTCAAAC
The DNA here is from genome assembly GCA_964605705.1 of uncultured bacterium. Lineage (GTDB taxonomy): Bacteria > Fidelibacterota > UBA2242 > UBA2242 > UBA2242 > CAZSDW01. The sequence continues at coordinate 46,882 of CAZSDW010000003.1, read as the reverse complement.
TTGCCGCTGGCTCCCGGCAGCAGTGAATTGTTGGATGTGATTCCCGACTCTTCAAATGTAAAATACGTTCCCTCGACAAAAACGGTACGGGTTTTGGTATCACCACTCCAGTTTTTACGAAACACAAAATTGACTTTGACAAAGTCAGCGCGCCGGGCACCAATATTTTTTACCTCTCCGGAAAAAATGGTATTACCAGACCTGTCTTTTCGCTCACCAATATTACCAACCAGGACACAGTTCGGCATTTTCGCACTGCTTGTGGGCATTTGAGCCGGTTCGGCTGCCCGTGACACATAAGGAGCCTGTCGTGTAGCGGATTGTTTCGCCCCCTCTTTCATATCGGCAGCTAGCTCTTGAGGAACATATTTCTGGGCAGGTTCTTCGGGGGCATTGGTAATCACCCGAACAATTGTGGCTTTATCAATAATCAGGTAACCGATAAGCGTCTCGACCTTGACGATTTTATCATCCTGATAAATAATTCTGCCGTAGATCGATGTTCCGTTGTCAGTGATAATTTCCTTATCGTACATTGCCAGCGGATTCATCCACATCTGACTGTTTGCCTGCAGATCTTCCAACTGTGAGCGGACGTGTTTGAGCTCAGCGGCAAGTTTTTTAACTTCAAAGGTCAGTTCATTTACCACGAAATCCTGATCGGAGCTGCTTGCCTGGGTTGGTGCACTGGCAACGCTCTGGGTTTGTCCACCAGTTGACGTACCCGCCAGCTGTCCAGCTTGTCCCTGAGTTCCACCCGTCGATTGAGCCGTTTGAAGTGCCTCGGTTTCGCCCTCGTCCGCCGATCTGCCGCCTAAAAGGCTACAGCCCTGGAAAAGAGGAAATAAAAGCACGATCGCAAAAAATATTTTGACTTTCATAATCCCACACCTTCGGATATAAAGTGTCTAAATTTTTTCATTTGACACTATGGCGTTGCATTCAGAAAAATATAGTCCACCGCTCGGGATAATGTCAAGGAAAAAATAATGTAAATAGGACAGTTAGCCAGATGACTTAAATTGTTAATTGAAGTCCCATTCAAGTAAATAATCAAAACGCTTTATGATTTATATATGACACTTTAATTTCAGCTTTATTTGCAATTATCCTTGCATCGGATATCTTAGAATTGCCGCTACATCTCCATATTTTTTCATCGATTGCTGAATATACTGAACATTGACGCCCTGGCGCAGAGATTTGTGGAGTATGTGCTCAATAATGTTATGGGTTCTCTCGAGCGGTCCGCCATTTTCCGGACACTGGATGCTAGGTACAAGTTCAATAAAATCGCATCCGCGGCAGAAAACTCCTTTATGTTGATAGTCTTCCTGAAGTAAAAGCGTATCGACCCAGTTGTCGCGGATTTTTGGTAAAATCGCTTCAATTCCCTCAATTGCCTGATTGGCTTCTTTCTGATTGTGATAATTCTCCAACAAGTGTTTTTCAAATTCCAGCCGGGCTTTTTTACCGACCGTATGGACTTTCTTAAAAACTTCATTCAACGGTAAATTTGGCTCGATTTCCACGAAACCCGCGACTTTTGCGTTGACATAATCGTGAAGATATTTTCTGAACTCAACCACCGATTCTTTTCTTCCGCCCAGGACAATCCAGTCAAAATCGTGGATTTTTTTCAAATCAAATATTTTCTGGGCAACCTCTTTGTAATGGTGAATGACTCCCTGATGAATATTCCGTTCCACCTTGCGCTCCTGTCGCCCCCGATAACCACCGACTTTAACACTTTCGGGTGAATTGTCAAATACACTGTACAGCTCCTTGAAGTCACCCAGCGACTGCTCAAATATCCGGGCTTTCGTTTTATCGATCAGGACAACTCCGTAGCGGCTGTAACTGCTGAAAAGTTTTGACAACTGATAAATATACGGTTTAGGCTGAATTACCAGTTCATTCTTCAGTAAAATATTAAGGTTCATCGCCTTCCAGAATCCGGTTTTACTTTGACTAAAACAGATCGAGCTGATAAAACTGGACGAATCAAACTCACGCTCAAACCAGTCGAGAATTTTTGAAAAATCTTTCAGCACGGAAGCCTGTTCCGTTTCCTTAAGTTGTTTAAAATAAGTTGTGTTCTTTTTATATCGAATCATCTTTTTAAGCTCGACAAGATGAGTTCGGTGATTACCATTTTTAATATCGATTGAAAAATATGCGCTCGTTACCGGAAATTCATTTTGTGAAAATTGAACCAACTCTTTGACAACTTTGTTTTTAATCATGGCTTCTCCTCAATTAATAATGACAATGAGCACCGTAAATTTATTGCGGTCATTGATAGATGGTTTGTCTCGGTCATAAATTATTAACACACAAATGGACCTGAAAAATCCATACTTTGTTTATATTTGGTCTAATGAATTCCTGGTAAGCAACAAAAAAATTTCGATGTACCACACTTATTAAATAAGAAATATTTAACTAATTATCAATACCAATTTTTGATAAAATGAAATTTATTCGAAGCATTTCGGTTTTTTCAGATCACCCGGTATCTCTACTGGAAATCAGCTAACCATCTGATTGGCGTGCTAATATCTACGATTGCAGAATAGGGATCGTTCCGGGCATCGCCCCGTGTTTCAATCACCAGACAGCGGGAAGATTTCCCCGGATCAAGACTGCCAACCTCTTTATGAAATCCTATTGCATAAGCGCCATTCAAGGTCGCAAATTTAATCGCTATCTCAGGAGATAAACCGGATTGGTCGATACATTCAATGATATCCTTGCGCATATCTAAATCCTCAACAAGAGCAGCGCTTTCGGTTCCCATGCAGATATTGACACCCTTTTCAAGAATGCGCTTCACTGACGGAGTTCCTAAATTCAGTGTTTCAGCGCTGCGAGGGCAAAGACAAACGTTGACCTTAGCGGGTGTTTCTTTGATAATCTCAATATCCTTGTCGTTGATCTGATTTATATGAACCAGAATATTATGACGGGCGTAAAACCGGTTACTGAAAAAGTACTGGACTGGTGTCATCCGGGGTGGTTTCCAGGTGTAGTCAAAATCATCCCTGGATAAAAGATATTGTTTCAGGGCACCTCTCCCCCGGGACATAAAATCATTTTCTTCGGAAGTCATGGCTAAATGAATGGCAATATGCCGTTCACTGATACTGATTTCCTTGAGCAGATCCGGCGATAATTCCCAAATTGAGGACATCGCCAGGTGGCTGGTGATTTTCTTTAGCGATGGAAATTTTGCGACTCGATTCTGAATAATCCTGAATATGGTCGAAGCTTCATAATTTTTAAATCCTCTGATTTCATTGAATATTCGGGCTAACAGCTCACTGGTCTGTAATATATCCCCCGATAATTCGTCGGATGCAAAATCGCCAAGTGCAACGGTTCCAAACTCGTGGCAGCTATCAATATTTTTTTGAATAATCTCCTTTCGCTGATCAATATTCAAACTCCGGGTCTGAATCTCTGTCTGCCGGAGATACTGTAAAAAGTTATTGACCGGCTCGGGTAACTTTCCCTCTTCCAGATGGGTATGCACATTAATGAAACCGGGAAAAATAATCACGTCGCCCAGGTCAATCGGTGCTGATGCCAGCTGCTCCCTTAAACCTTCGTAGGTACCGACCGCTTGAATCTGATCGTCATTAATGATAATCAAACCGTTTTCTATGGGCGGTGAAGATATCGGTAAAATCCACTGTGCCCGATAAGCCCTTATTTTATTTACTTGTGAATCTGAATACAAGACAAGCCCCGTTTTTAATTTTCAACAAACAATTATTTACAGGAAAAATATAAAAGGACTACCCATAAAAACAAACCTATTATTGTTGAATTTTAATGTTGCATTATATCACAAATTGTTGTAATGTAGCGCCCACTTTGTAACATTGTGATTCATTTCACCTCTAATCAAAAAATTAAATCTTAAAATAGCAGCGTTAATTAGAAAGTTTTGAAAAAAGTAATATGAATAAATTAAAAAAATATACAGTGATTGGATTCATCATCGGGATTTTGATAATCCCCGGGATCGGGGATAATTCCGTTCGTTCCAGCCAGTTGAACAACGATTTCCGGTCACTTCATCAATATGAACCGCTTTTCAGCTATCTGGAAGCTGAAAATATACCCATCCGATCTTTGGAGTACCTTTTCCAAGATCCCCGGGTCGAGTACTATGATAACATCGCCGTCAATCTTTACCAGCCCCCGACAATGGACAACTACAGCAGCGTCTTTTTCCATACCGCAGGCGAGAGCTATGAAATCGATGATTTCGTTGCAAAATATAAAGATCAACTCCTGCGTGCCGAAGAAGAATTCAGTGTTGAGTCCGAAGCAATTGTGGCAATTTTATACGTCGAAACCAAACTGGGAAAAATTGTCGGAAAGTATTCCGTTTTTAATATTCTAAGTTCTCTGGCACTGGCAGACAGTCCCCAATCTCTCGATAAAATTGAAAATTATGTCAATGAAACTTATCACTATCTTGATTATGATAAACGCCAGGATCTGATCGAGCTATATCAGGAGCAGGCATTCCGGAAAGCTGCCTGGGCGAGACCGGAATTTGCCAGTTTGCTTATGCTGAGTATCGAAAGTCATATTGATATTCTGGAACTGCCGGGTTCCTATGCCGGCGCATTTGGCTTTCCTCAGTTTATGCCTTCCAATGTTATGCGCTATGGCATTGATGGCGACCATGATGGAAAAATTGATCTGTACAGCTATCCTGACGCAATCATGAGTGTGGGGAATTTCCTGAGTAAAAAGGGCTGGAGCAATGACGGTCACCGGCAGCAACGGGCGTTACTGCGTTATAACAACAGCCATTCCTATGTCGCAAATGTATTGAAAACCGCGAATTCTATCCGACAGGATATGGTCTTCAACGACTAAACCTGCCTCTTGTGATATAATCCTCCGGAATAAAACTAACTTCAATCGGTCCCGGATCGAAATCGACCGAGAAGGTATCAGATTGTACAAAAAAGTTGATCAGTACATCCGAATTTGTATTGCCATATATCGAAAGTAATTCAGAACCAGGATCCCGCTTTTCTGACCAGACTGAAACGCAATTATCACCGAATGACAATCGCTGGATTCCGTGCTGATCACGTCGCGTAATATGCCAGTTCAAGGCATCGTTGGGCGCATCCGCATCAAACCCCAGTATATTCTGAATCAAAAATAAAATCGGTCCGTGACCTGAAAAGGCTATTTCGTTGGGTGCTCCGTATTTAACCGCATCCCAGCGAGTGCCCGGTTCATCTTCCTCGGGAGCATAGAGTTCCCAGATACAATGGTTATTTTTCTGCGTGTCCTGCGGCAGATCAGGATCCTGTTCGATCCCAAATTCATGATAAACTTTGCTGATATTTTCCAGGTGATTCAATGCCGCTTTCTGTGCAAAGTCGAGCTCTCCGTATTTTAATAATCCCTGAACCACCATATAGTTTGTAATTCCCCAAACGCCCCCCCGCCAGAAAAATCCTTTTGGATCATATTCCAGTTCCCGGATCGATACACTGGGAAACATGTGCCGCAGTCTAAAATCACTGGAATCCTTTAAATGACTGATCAATTTCCGGGCATTCTTGGCATCCGGAATTTTTGCCAGTAATGACCAAAAGCCGGCAATGGTAAACGTTTTTGACTGCTTTCCCTCCCGGTTAACATCAAAGTAAAATGTCGAATCAGAATTCCATAATTCAGCCTGTATAGCGGCACTTATTTCATTGTACCTTTTTGTATAGTGCTGGCATTTGACATTATTCCCGGTAATCAAGGCGATTTGACTTAATTGATCGGCAAACATTGCCATCTGCGCCGACAGATCCGACCAGCCACCGAACTCGATATTGCCACGCGGCAGATTCATCATCCCTGAACCGATGGGCGTATTATAATACAGATTCCCGGTTTCATATTTGCCCCGGCAGTAAGCATCGATCCAGTTGAAATACTTTTCCAAAACCGGAAACACTCGCTTCAGTCTAAGTGTATCAGCTGTCCATTGAAAATATTTTAACTCAACCCATGAATACAACGGGGGATGAATCATGGGGTCCTGCTGCGTTGGCAGGTGCAGCGCGTCTCCAGAATTACCGATATACGCCCTGGCAATAAAACCATCGGATCGCTGCTTTTCATAAAAAAGATCCAGGGTTGGCATTACCGGATAGACCTGTGAACCGGGAATCGTGAAAAGCGCCATGGAGAGCGTGGACCATTGATCAATGACATCGTTGCCGGTAGGATTCAGGTATCTCTTTGGAAATCCATTATGCCGATTCCCCCGTTCCCGGGAATGCTGGATCAGTCGCCAGGCTTCCCAGTAAACATCAATAAATTCCGGATTATCCCGAATAATAGGCTCCGGCAACCGGCGTTTCGGAACATATGAGCTACATTGAAGGAAAAAGAGCGCAGTCAGGATAATCAATAATATAAAAGCAATTATTTGGGCTCCGGCGGCTCTTCTCGCAACATCTCTTCTTCTGTCCATAAATCCTTCAGCGGTTCATTTATAAAATTCTGATATATTTCCTCAGCCTTATCCACCAGACCGGCACCGGCATAACATTTTGCCAGAAGTAAGCGATAACGGTGCACCTCCGGGCTGATCGCAACGGCTTTTTCCAGATATGGAATCGCATCGTGATAGCGCTTCATCTCAAAAAGCAATTTGCTGTGATAGTACAAAGGATGCGGGTGGTCCGGTAGAAGTTCCAGCTGTTTTAATGAATATTGAACTGCTTTATCCAGTTTACCGGCTTGGCGATTAACTTCCGCAAGGATGAAATAGGCATCGACTGCAGAACGGTCAACCTGAAGGGCAGCTTTGCTGTAATAGCTTGCCTGCCCGGGATCATTCAGATAAAAATGATATAGTTGTGCCAGGGTGATCAAGGTCGAAATACGATACTCGCTGCTTAAGGCTTTTTTATAATAGAATGCTGCATTTTCATAATGTCCCTGCTTAAACTCCAGGTGTGCCCAGGCATCATAGGTATAGGCGGATTTTTTCGCAATGCTGCTCAATTTTTCACAAACCCGGGCTGCTTCCAGAAAATGCCCGTTGTTGGCAAAAATTCGCTCAATCATCTGCAATTGAAAAGGGCTATCGGTACTCTCGACGGCTAACCGGGCATTGCTGACCGATCCCTCATTATTGCCCATCTTGCTTAGTAAGATTGCGTAAAACACGACAATATTCGAGTTCCCGGGATAGAGCTTTCGCATTTCTCTGAAAAATCGGCTCGCCTCTTCTTCATCAACACCATCCCTGACTTTGCCCGTGACAAAAAGAAGGGTGCTTTCATCCGGTCGCACCGCATACAAGGACCTGGCTAACCGCTCTACAACCACCCAGTCTGTTTCAATCTGATCCAGAAAATCGGCGTAATCCTTTAAAAATGAATAGGATGAATCATTTTTTTCATAGGCTTTAAAGTAGAGCGCCCTGGCGCTGTTATAATTCCCGATTTTCCATTCAGAGTGGGCATAACCCCAGAAAAGATAAAAATTTTGATATTGCCCGATCAGATCACTGTATATTTTACGTGCCTGGTAATACTGGTCCTTTTTCAGATAACCGCTGGCTTTACGAAAAGAAATCTGGTAGTTTTCAGGAACATGCTCACGGATATTTTTAAATTTTAAACCTTCCGGAATAGCTGCCACTACGCCGGAATAAACCGTGAATATCAAAATAATGATATAAACACATTTCAGTTTCATCGTCAGGAATATGCCTATTTTCAGTTGATATTTCAAGAAATTTCAGCGTCCGTTCAGTAAATAAAAAATTTGAGCATGGTCTGGGTTGTATCAGAATTATTTTTAGATTATAGATATTATGTCAATCACTAACGTCGAAATTAAAGCAAGTTGTCCTGACCTCTCAGCAGCTCGTAAGATAATTACCGGACTGAATGCCAATTATATTGGGCTGGATCACCAGATCGATCACTATTTTAAAACTCGGCGGGGCAGATTGAAGCTGCGTTGGGGAACTATTGAGAAATCGCTGATCTTTTATCGGCGACCAAATCAAAAAGGACCCAAAATTTCACAGATTAAATTATATCGCACTGAACAACCCGAAATCCTCAATGATCTGCTTGCAGCCGCATTGGAACCGCTGATCAGCGTTGATAAACAACGGGAAATCTATTTTATCAATAACGTTAAGATTCATCTCGATAATGTCCATCTACTGGGGACATTTATCGAAATTGAAGCCATCGATCAAGATGGTCAATTTACGGAAGCTGAATTGTACACTCAATGTCAGTCACTGATGACGAAATTGAATATTCCGGAGGACAATTTAATTCGGGAATCCTACTCGGATATGCTTTTAAAAATGAAATCAAAGGTGTAATTTTTGGACGTAAATTATTGGGGCAAACGTGAAAATTATCGACGACTTACTTTCTGAGGTGGATCGGGAACACATATCCCTGCTGCCAACCCATTTTTACCAATTGAACTCCCTGTCCGAAATGTTCGGCTGCAGGATCTACATCAAACGGGATGATTTAACCGGTTTTGCCTTTGGTGGCAACAAGACCCGGAAATTAGAATTCCTGATTGCCGATGCCATCGAGAAAGGTTGTGATACAATTGTCGGAGTTGGTGCCAATCAATCCAATTTTTGTCGGATCCTGAGTGCTGTTGGAGCAAAATACGGACTGTCGGTACATTTAGCACTCTTAGGTACCGAACCCAAAAAGGCAACCGGCAATTTACTGTTAGACCATCTGTTCGGTGCCAAGGTTCATCATTTTGATACCCTTGATACCGATGAATTTATCAGTGCCGCAGCTGAATTGAAAAACAGGCTGGAATATTCCGGCAGGCGGGTCTATTATCTGCCACCCGGCGGTTCCACGACAATCGGTGTGTTGGGATATATCGCGGGATGGGGCGAGCTGCTGGATGATTTTGAAATTCATGGACTAACCGTTGATAAAGTAATCCATGCCTCATCATCGGCGGGAACCCAAGCCGGTTTGGTAGCAGGTCAGGCAATTACTGACTGGCGGGGTGAAATTATCGGCATGAGTGTGGACCTCCCACAGGAACAGTTAATAAAAAATGTTAAAAAACTGACTCAGTCAACTGGTGAATTTTTAAATATCCAGGTACCCGGATCACTCATCACCGTTGATGATAGCTATATTGGCGAAGGATACGGAAAAATCAGTGATAGTGCCGAGGAAGCGATCGAATTATTCGCCAGAAATGAGGGCATCCTGCTGGATCATGTTTATACCGGGAAGGCTGCCGGCGGACTTATCGACTACTGTCGTTCCGGAAAAATCAGTCCTGGTGAAACCGTCGTTTTTCTGCATACCGGTGGAAACATTCAACTTTTTGCCTAATCTAGAAAGCAATCAGATTTATGGCTTTTCTGACAAATCATCCCTGGATCTACCCCTGGATCATCATTCCTGTCTTAATATTTCTTGCCAGAATCAGCGATGTATCCATCGGAACTTTCCGGATAATTCTCCTTTCCAAAGGTCAAAAAGCTATCGCGGCATTTCTGGGCTTTATTGAAATTTCAATCTGGCTTCTGGCGATCTCTCAGGTAATTCAGCATCTGACCAATATTGCCTGCTTCCTGGCATACAGTACCGGTTTTGCCCTTGGAAATTATATCGGGATCAGTATTGAGGAAAAAATCGCCCTGGGACAACAAGCTGTCCGAATTATCACCCGTAACACCCTGGATATTCTGCCGATGGCACTTCGGGATTCGGGCTATGGCACGACTGTCATGCGAGCTTCGGGCGGAAGAGGCGACGTAAATATCATTTTCACCATCGTTCCACGCAAAGATGTGAAAAAAGTCATCGCACTCGCCCGCGAAGTGGATCCGGAAATTTTTATCTCAGTTCAGGATATTCGTTCAGTTGATGCCGGATTTATGCCCCTCCGGGCTCCTTTCTTTGGCTGGCGTCGAATAGTGAAAAAAAAGTAGAAAATTGACCAATGTCTATTTTCGGAAATACTGCATTTCGCGATAAATACCGGAAAACTTTTATCCTGGTGATACTCATTACCGGAATTCTGTCCTGTTCTTCTAAAAAGGAGATCGAAGCATTCCGGGCAATCGGTTCGCTTGACTCTGCCGGCGTTCGTTTGGAGGCTTACCGGAATTTTATCAATGTTTACCCCAAAAGTGACAGTACTTTTACGGCTATTCGGCAAATCATGTTATTGTATATGGAGTTGAAAAGCGAAATGGATGTCACTGAATTTATTATTGATCAATTATATCTCAGATCAGATCCGGATATAAGAAAGCTGTTGTATTCACAGCTCTTTTCTCAAATCCTTGCGGACTCAGTGTTGCCGGATCAGATATTGAGTCGGGATTCCAGCTTTCGACAAATATATTCTACTCCAGTGGCAACTGCCCTGATGCTCTTTCCTTACTTACATGAATGTATCACAGCCGACAGTATTCTAAACAAATATTCCAGGCAATTTGCTAATTTTATCCTTCAATCAGATTTTCAAAATATCAATGAGCTTCGGCAATTATCAAAGACCGTTTTATCATTTGGCGATCCGGATTTACTTGACTTGTCCAGCCGATTCCTCATCAAGGCAGTCGCAAGCAATGCGGGCGCTGAACCAGATTCCACAAAAATCCAAAATTATGGTGAACTCTATGCGCTGCTTGCCTGGAATGCTTATCGTCAGCATAATTGGATTTATACACTCAACCTGATTTCCCAGGCGACAAAATACAGAGACCTGGATTATCAATACGGTCTTATTCTACTGGGCGCTGCCCAGACAAAAACCGGAGAGTTGAATGACGGATGGGGGCATGTTCTTGAGGGACTCATCCAAAATCCCGATGCAGAAAAGCAATCACCCGAAATTCAAGAAATTTATATATCTCTTTTTCGGGAAATCCGTGGAACCAGAGATAATCCCGAACGTTTCTTAAATCAGTACCGGAAATCTCATCGCTAATTTTTAACAGGACTTTTAATGACCAAACGATACTTCTATCTGATATATGCCGCCATAGGCGGATTATTTCTGCTCTTTATCGATTTTATAACAAAATACCTTGCCAATTCCCGGCTGCCCTTTGAAAAACTCACGGCGACTTTTCTGCCTTTTTTAATGCTCTATCGCACGCACAACACCGGTTATCACTTTATCTTTGGCGTAATTGAAAACCATTTTATCTGGGCGCTGGCGGGTTTGGTGTTTGTAACGATTCTTCTTTTTTCACTAGCCCGATCCATAATAAAAGACAATCTCGACCGGGGACATCTGGTAATTTACTCTGTCATCATGAGCATGACGATTGGTGCAATAGGTAATGTGATGGAAATTTTGTTTTCCGGCTATGCCACGGATTTTTTTATTTTTAAACCCTTTCCATGGCCGAGTAATTTATGTGATCAGTACATTAACGGAATTCTATATATTATTCTGCCAATCACCATCATTAAATCAATCATTGATCATCGTCGCCAGAAGGCAGCTAAAGATGATCAAAACGATTTATCTGATAAAATTTCTTAAGCTACCCGAGTAAAAGTTTTACAATAATCGATTTCTGGACATGCATCCGGTTTTCGGCTTCGTCAAACACGATTGAGTTCGGACCGTCGATGACTTCATCGGTGATCTCATCACCGCGATGGGCTGGCAGACAATGCATCACAAAAGCATCTTTCCTGGCATGTTTCATAAGCGCACTGTTTATCTGAAAGGGTATGAAATCTGCCCGTCTCTGTTCCATTTCGGATTCCTGCCCCATACTCGCCCAGACATCCGTGTAAATGACATCGGCGTCTTTGACGGCTTCCGCCGGATCGCGCAAAATATCGATGTGGCTGATCCCGATATTTCGGGCATTATTTAGAATACCGGGATCGGGATCGTAACCACCCGGTGATGCCAGCACGAAATGCATTGGCAGCCGGGCTGCCAGATTGATCCAGGAATTCGCCACATTATTTCCGTCTCCGATAAAAGCGACCTTCAAATCGTTCAGATGCTTGCGGTGTTCCAGTATGGTAAAAATATCCGCCATAATCTGGCAGGGATGATTCAGGTTGGTCAGACCGTTGATTACCGGAACACTGGCAAATTCCGCCAATTCAAGCATGTGCCGGTGCTCAAACAGACGCGCCATAATGATATCGTCATAACGGGAAATAACCCGGGCAATATCCTTGACCGCTTCCCGTTTGCCAATCCCAATGTCACCGGGACTCAGGTAAATGGCGTGACCGCCGAGTTGCGACATACCGGTCTCGAATGAAATCCGGGTCCGGGCAGAGGGCTTGGCGAAAATCATCGCCATATTTTTACCCTTCAGCGGGATGTATTCCTTCCCCTTTTTCAGGTAGGCTTTCAGCTTGGCAGTCAGCGCGAATATTTCATGGATTTCATCGCTGCTAAAATCAGTAATATGGATAAAATCTCTCTTCACGGTTTCTCCTAAAGAATATAACGACTCAAATCCCGATCCTGAATAACCTTGGATAATTTTTCGTCGACATCTTCCCGGGTTAATTTTACGACTTTTATCGATTTATCCGGAATCTGGAACAGCGCATCTTCCAGCAGAGTCGTCATGATGGTATGCAGGCGACGGGCTCCGATATTTTCCATTTTCTCATTGACTTCCGCTGCCAACTCGGCAATCTTTTCGATCGCATTATCCTCTATAATCAGATTCACACCCTCTGTCTCCAGCAGGGCTGAATACTGTTTCAACAGCGCGTTGCGGGGATTCTGGAGAATCTTGATAAATTCCTCCTTTCCCAGGCTCTGCATTTCGACCCGAATCGGAAAGCGCCCCTGCAGTTCCGGAATCAGGTCTGACGGTTTTGTCATATGAAATGCCCCTGCCGCAATAAACAGGACATGATCGGTTCTGACCACTCCAAATTTAGTCTGGACGTTCGAGCCTTCAACTATTGGCAGAATATCCCGCTGAACACCTTCCCGGGAAACATCGGGTCCACGCCCCGAATCACCATGGCTCGAAGCAATTTTATCAATTTCATCAAGGAAAACGATGCCGGATTCCTCAACCCGCCGGATGGCTTCCTGAATAATCCGATCCATGTCGATGAGCTTTTCGGCTTCCTCCTGAGTAAAGATTTTGCGGGCTTCCTCAATCGTCGCTTTCTGCACCTTCTTCTTTTTCGGAAAGGCGCTGCCCAGCATCTCAGTGAGATTGACCCCCATCTCTTCCATTCCAGCCGGACCGAAAACCTGCATCATGGGAGTTCCGCCTTTCTGGACAGTAATTTCGACCACCCGTTTATTCAGCGACCCTTTATCAAGCATTTCCCGGAATTTCAAGCGGGTGCGAACTAATTGATCATCATCGGAATTTTCAGAATTTTCCGCTGACTTTGATCCTTTCCGCGGGGGCAGCAGAATATCCAGAATCCGCTCATTTGCCATGTTGGTCGCCTGTCCGTTGACCTCTGCCATTCGCTCAGCTTTGACGAGATTGACGGAAATATTCATCAAATCGCGGATAATGGATTCCACATCCCTGCCCACATAACCCACCTCGGTGAATTTGGAGGCTTCCACTTTCAGAAAGGGGGCATGAGCGAGAGCGGATAATCGCCGGGCGATTTCAGTTTTACCTACACCGGTCGGACCAATCAGAATAATATTATTGGGCATAATATCTTCCTTGATCGGTCCCTCTACCTGCTGGCGGCGCCAGCGATTCCGCAGGGCAATGGCTACGGCTTTCTTGGCATTATTCTGCCCGATGATGTAGGCATCCAGCTCTTTTACAATTTCGCGGGGGGTTAGTTCTTCTTTGTTCATAACTCCATAATCGTCAAATTATCATTGGTGTAAATGCAAATATTGGCGGCAATCCGAATGGACTCCTCAACGATTTCTCTGGCGGACAACTGGCTGTACTTGATCAGTGCCCGGGCAGCTGCGAGGGCATAGGGACCACCCGAACCAATCGCCACAATCGCGTCATCCGGTTCAATCACATCCCCGGTTCCGGAAATCACCAGCATTGTATCTTTGCCCATGACTGTCAATAAAGCTTCGAGCCGCCGTAAGTATTTATCGGTGCGCCAAAGCTTGGCGAGTTCGACGGCTGCCCGACTGACATTACCCTTGTACTTTTCCAGTTCTGCTTCAAACTTTTCAAACAGGGTAAAGGCATCCGCCGACGCCCCGGCGAATCCGACCAGAATGGTATCATTGTACAGCTTACGAATCTTGCTGGTTTTATGCTTCATGATCGTATTGCCATTGGTCACCTGACCATCACTGCCCATGGCAGCTTTGCCGTCGCGAATAACGCCAATAACTGTCGTCGATCGAATCCTGTCTTCAGATGTCATTTCTTCACCGTGTTTATTCATATATTCCTTTCCAGAAATCCCGGACTACGCTCCTTATTTTGTCGAGCCCAGATACTGCAGAAACTCGTTATCGGTGGACATAATCAATGTCGTCGATGTATCGATGGTCGTCTTATAAGTTTCGAGGGTTCGCAGGAACTTATAAAAATCCCTGGAATCGCTTGACTGGTTATAAGCATCCCCATAAATCTTGATCGCTGTGGCATCCGCTTTTCCACGAATCCCCTGCGCCTCAAGATAGGCTCCCGATAAAATCTCTTTTTTCTTCTGGGATTGTTTACCGAGGATACGCTGCTTTTCACCCTGCCCGATCGCACGGTACTTTTCAGCGACTCGTTTCTGCTCGGAAATCATCCGGTCAAAGACCTTCTGCTGAACTTCGGTATTATAATCAATCTTTTTAATCTGCAGATCAATGACCTCAATGCCCAAGTCGAGTTCCTTCAGCTTCTTCTTGACATTCTGGATAATTTTCCCGGTGATGTCAGCCCTTAGCCCGGGAACATTTAACTCATTAATCATGCTGGAATCGACCTCTGAAGCAACTTCGGCTGATTCCACCTCAACGATAACCATCGCCCGATTGGAACTCCGAATTATCTCCGGCAGACTGTGATTAGCCACTTCATCACGCACGGCACCATCCAGCAGATCATCCAGCCGGGAATAGCCCACGGTCTCACTGAAGTTGGCTCGGTAAAAGGCTAATGCATCGGAAATCCGCCAGCGGGCAAAGGTGTCGATAAAGATAAACTTATTGTCTTTGGTGGGTATTTCCTGTGGATTGCCATCCCACTCGAGAATACGTTTGTCAAACACAGTCACTTTTTGAATAAAAGGAACTTTGATATGAATCCCGGCAGTCGTAATCGGATCACCGACCGGGTTTCCAAACTGAGTAATAATTGCCTGCTGAGTTTCATCAAGAATAAACAGCGAGGTACTTATAAAGGCAACCGCCAAAATTATAAGTAACACTATTAAAATACTTCCTTTTTTCATTTTGCCACCGCCTTTCCGTTAAGATTCAGAAGCGGGAGTAAACTTTTCACCTCTTTATCGATAAATACTTTATCTTTGACGTTTGTCATAACATGTTCCATGGTTTCCAGATACAAGCGCTGACGGGTCACCTCTTTGGCATTGAGATATTCTTTGAACACCGACGTGAACAGTTCCGCATCACCACTCGCCCGGTTCGTCCGGTCAATCGCATATCCCCGGGCTTCCTGAATCATCCGTTCGGCTTCCCCCTGAACCCTGAAAATCTCTTTATTATAAACCTGATTGGCTTCATTGATTGCAGTCTCCTGCTCCTGTTTCGCCCGGTTGACCTCATTGAATGAATCGAAAACCGGTCCCGGTGGCTGCACGGTAATCAGCTGCACCAGCTCGATTTTAATGCCCATCTGGTAACTGTCCAGAGTTTCCTGCATATATTCCTGTGCCAGCAGAGCAACTGTCCGACGGTCATACTGCAATACCTCCCGAAATGCCCGGTCGCCAACCACAAACCGCATGGCGGCTTCAGCCACATCCCGGATTGTGCCGCTCTGCTCACGGACATTAAACAAAAATTTTATCGGATCTTTAATCTTATACTGGACAATCCACTGCACATCGGCAATATTTTGATCGCCAGTCAACATCCAGGACTCATCGGTAAACCGGCTCTTTGAGTAGATAGTTTTAACTCCTGGTCGGGCTGTTCTGAAACCGAATTCCTCTTTCCACTGATAATCGACCCGAACGGTGTACAGCTTATCAATGCCCCACGGAAATTTCAGATGCAAACCGGAATCGGTGGTTTTCAGGTATTTTCCAAATCGCAGAATTACACCGTTTTCATTGGCATCAATTGTGTAAAATGACATCGCCAGCGTTATTCCAACAACAATAAGCAGCGCTACCACAATGACAGTAATCGTCTGGGATGAAGACACCTCAAATTCACTGTCACCAATTTTGATTTTCTTCCAAGCCATTTCAGCCTCCTTTAAATACTTCTCCGTAGCCGTGCTACGGGAATTTTTAATTGTTCACGATATTTAGCCACCGTGCGGCGAGCAATCGGAAATCCCTCATCTAACAATAATTTTGATAAATGATCATCACTGTGAGGTTTTTGTTTATTTTCGGCTTCAATAATACTCCTCAATTTATCTTTGATGATGCGGGTTGACACTTCTTCACCGGTATCATCGACCATGCCTTCATTAAAGAAATATTTCAATTCAAAAATTCCGGAACTCAGTTGAACATATTTTCCGTTGGTGACCCGGCTGATGGTGGAGATGTCCATCTTGACATCTTCGGCAATGTCTTTTAGGATCATCGGTTTCAGTGGATTGCGGACATCTTCAAAAAAGTCACTTTGCCGCTCAATAATGGCTTTCATGACTTTAATCATGGTCAGACGGCGCTGATGAATCGATTGGATGAACCACTTTGCCATATCAATCTTCTTCTTCAGATAAGACTTCGCTTCACTGCCCAATTTTTCACCATTGGAGATCATATTCATGTAACCCGAACTAATTCGTAATTCCGGCACCCGGGAATCGTTGACCTCTATGATAAATTCATCACCAATTTTTTCTACTATCAAATCCGGTACGACATATTGCGGGTCCGTTCCCAGCAGTGAAACGCCGGGTTTCGGATTTAGTTTCAGAATTAAATTCTGCACCTCCTGGATCCGATTTTTGTCCCACCCAAGACTTTTAATAATCTGTTGAAAGCGGCGGTTGGCAAAATCATCAAAATATTCACTCACAATCAAAATGGCATCTGCACTGTTTTCGATCTGTTTTAACTGAATCAGCAGGCATTCCTGTAAGTCTCGGGCGGCAATTCCCGGGGGATCCATCTGCTGCAGCTGCTTCAGAACATTTTCAACCTGTGAAGTTGTCAGCGACAGGCTGTAAGCAATATTTTCGATCGGCGTCGTCATGTAACCACGATCATCCACATTCCAGATCAGCTCGGTGGCGATTCTCTCTTCCACCGGTGTCAGATTCATCAAGCGTAGCTGATCAAACAGATAATCCACCAATCCACGGGGTGAAATCTGAACCGGTTGATACTCCTTGTTGCGATCATATTCAATTTTGGGCTGATAATCATCATTTTGTGGTAATATATCCTCCCAGTCGATGTCGTCTTCTTCGTTCTGTTGCTCTTCCTGATCTTCTTCAAGCTCTTTCTCGTCCGGTTCAACCTCTTCCAAAACCGGATTCTGTTCCAGCTCCTGGATAACTTTGGCTTCCAGCGCCAGGGTTGTCAACTGCAGAATCGTCGATTGCAGAATCTGCTGAGGAGTCAGGCGCAGTTCCTGCGATAATTTCTGGATCTGGGTTTGGGATAGCTGCATTATCGATTCAGTCTGAAACTGTCTCCTAAGTAAAGTCGCCGGGCATCTTCATCATCGGCTAAGTATTCCGAGGTTCCGGATTTTAAAATTTTGCCCTCAAACATCAGATAAGATCGGTCAGTGATGGATAAGGTTTCATGGACATTGTGATCGGTGATCAATACACCGATGTTTTTATCTTTCAAGCCCACAACAATTTTCTGAATATCTTCCACCGCGATGGGATCGACACCGACAAAAGGTTCATCAAGTAAAATGAAATCGGGACTGGTTACCAATGCCCGGGTTATCTCTGTTCGTCGGCGCTCACCGCCGGAAAGCGTGTAGGCTAAACTCTTGCGAAATTTCCGAATATTCAATTCATCCAGCAACATTTCCAGTCGCTCCAGCTGCTCCTGCCGACTAATGTCCAGGGTTTGAAGTACCAGGAGTAAATTCTGTTCGACCGTCAGCTTGCGGAAAACCGAAGGTTCCTGCGACAGGTAACCGACGCCCAGCTGGGCGCGCCGGTACATCGGCAGCTGGGTCACGTCGAGATCATTGATAAACACTTTACCGGTGGAAGGTTTTATCATCCCCGTAAACATATGAAAGGTTGTGGTTTTTCCGGCACCATTGGGTCCCAACAGACCGACGACTTCACCCTTGCGCACGTTGATCGAGACTTGATCGACGACGGTTCGCTTCCCGTAAACTTTCGTCAGCCCTTCCCCTTTTAAAATTCTTTCCTGCAATTTGACCTGTCTATTTTATGGTTCTGTCGGTGACACCGCTGGGTTTTTCAATGATCCAGTTTTTCAAATCGGAATCAGATTCGAAGCCAACTCCGGTCAGGGTATCCATATCATCCACAAACGTAATAAAAACTTCCGATAAAATTCGTTCACGTTTATGATCCCAATGAAGTTCTTCCGTAAAAAGGGTCACGCCACTATCGGAGACAACAACCACATTTCCGGTGGCAAACAAGTCATTGGTGTTTTCGTTGACCTGGGCTTTGATGGATTTCAGGTGTGACAGATGAACCTGCTCCTCGTTAAAAAAATCAACATTGACCTGTTCATCCAGCACCACAATGGCTTCATCGTTACTCTTGGTCAGGTGACCCGCCAGAACGGTGGCGCGCTTCTGACCATTTTTGGTGAGGATAATTTCAGTGTTCCAGCTTTCCTGATCGGGATACTGGTTCTCGCTGGTTTCATCTGGTTTTTCCTCGACCGAGCTGCAGGTAAAAATTACCACGCTGATCAATATGAAAATCCCGACCTGTTTCATGCCATTATTCCATAACGCAGGATGTCGTGGATATGGATAATACCCACCGGTTTTCCAATATTTTCATCATCATAAACAAAAAGATTTGTGACGGCGTATTCTTCCATCTGATAAAGCGCATCGATCGCCAATGTCGCTGACCGGATGAACTTTGGTTTTGTTGACATGATATCTTTCGGCGCCATCACTAGAAAATTTTTCGACTGCTCCAGACCCCGGCGTAAATCACCATCGGTAATTACTCCGGCTAAATTTTCTTCATTATCGAGAATTCCAACAACTCCCAGCCCCTTCTTGGTCATTATAAATAAAACCTGTTCCATCGAGTCTTCCAGCGAGGCAAAAGGGATCTCTTTACCGATATGCATGAGATCCCGGACCGTCGTCAGGAGCCGGCGTCCGAGGGAACCACCGGGATGCAGACCGGCAAAATCGATTTCTTTGAATTTACGCTTATCCATCAGGGCGATTGCCAGCGCATCCCCGAATGCCAATGTCACGACCGAACTGGCGGTCGGGACGATCCCCAGCGGACAGGCTTCCGATGAAACACCAATGTCAATCGTAATATCACATTTTTTTGCCAGGGACGAATTGCTTTTCCCGATAAATCCAATGATTGGTACTTTGATTTTTTTCAGGTAGGGAATCAGGTGAATTACCTCGGTTGTTTCACCACTGTTCGAGATAATTATCAGGGCATCGTCTTTTGTGACACCGCCTAGATCCCCATGCCCGGCTTCATAGGAATGAATGAAAAAACTGGGGGTGCCGGTCGATGACAAGGTCGCCGATATTTTTTGCCCGATCAGTCCGGATTTCCCAACTCCCGTAACAATCACTTTCCCGTTGATGCGAAAGAGCAACTCTACGGTTTTCTTAAAATTGTCATCAATTCTGCTTTCCAGACTGGCAATAGCACTGGCTTCCAATCGAATCAGCTCTCTGGCTTTATGCAAATAGGACTGGGGCATTTCATTCATCCTTATAACTGTTTTTGGTTATTTTAATCAATGCAGCAGAAAATTTATTCTGGGTTTTCAATACCAGTTCGATAATTTCTCGAACGGCGCCATGACCACCAGGATTTTGAGTTATATAATCAGCCTGTTCCTTGACTTCCACCAAGGAATTCGCTACGGCGACGCCGACACCAGCTTTTTTGATCAGTGGAATGTCCGCCAGGTCATCACCGATATATAGAATTTCCGAATCGTCCAGATTAAATTTTGCCTTTATTTCCCGGTAGGGTTCAATTTTAGCAATATTTCCCTGGTAGAGATGATCGTCCAAGCCCAGTTCCTGCATCCGGCGGCTTGTCACGTCCGAACGCCTGCCTGAAATGATTGCCATTGGCATCTCCGCTGCCCGCAACAATGCAATCCCGGCACCGTCCAGAATATTAAACTGCTTGTATTCTGCGCCGTTATTGCCGATAAACAGGGAACCGTCGGTGAAAACACCGTCCACATCGGAAATCAGCAGCTTTATTTTCAGCAGTCTTTTCTGCAGCTCGGCATTAATCATGAAAATCCCTGATGATTGATCGTAATGATACCAGTTCTTCAAGCAAATTGGGCAGCTGTCCCAGGGGGTATTGAGTCCCCCGGTCACTTTTTGCCTGATCAACATTGTCATGTACTTCCATAAAAATTCCATCAGCCCCAGCCGCAACCATCGCCCGGGACACAACAGGAATATATTGTCGGTTGCCTCCGGTGGTACTTCCGCCGGGAATCTGCGCCGAATGAGTGGCATCGAAAATCACCGGGTAACCGGTCTGCTGCATGATCGGGACAGCCCGGACATCAGAAATTAATCCGCCATAGCCGAAACTTGTCCCACGGTCGGTCAGTATAATTTTTTGATTACCGGTACTCTCAACCTTTTTCACGATATTGACCATATCCTGCGGTGCAATAAACTGTCCCTTTTTAATGTTGATGATTTTACCGGTTTTTCCGGCAGCCAGCAACAGGTCTGTCTGACGGCATAAAAAGGCGGGAATTTGCAGAATATCCACCACCTCGGCAACCGGTGCCGCCTGGGCAGGAAGATGAATATCCGTCAAGATCGTCACACCGAATTTTTCTTTTACCGCGGCGAGGATTCTTAAACCCTCCGTCATTCCGGGTCCGCGAAATGAGTCAATCGAACTGCGATTGGCTTTATCGAAAGAGGCTTTGAACACAAACGGGATTTTCATCTTCCCCGTCAGCTCGGTTAATTGTTCTGCCATAAACAGAGTATGATTAAAACTTTCGATCACACAGGGTCCCAGAATAAACAGCAACGGTTGTCCATTGCCGATTACCGAACCATTGATGGTAATTTTTGGCATCTATTGGCGTCCTTTATGGTATTGCAATGCAGCTTTAACAAATTCACGAAAGAGCGGGTGGGCTTTATTGATCCTCGATTTAAGTTCCGGGTGAAACTGACAACCTACAAACCAGGGATGATCCGGTAATTCAATCATCTCAACCAGATCCAGTTCTGCATTTTTGGCACCCACTACCAAACCTTTTTCAACCAGCGCTGTCAGAAATTCATTATTGACTTCATACCGATGCCGGTGGCGCTCAGAAATTTCGAGTTTTCCGTAAATTCTCTGGGCTTTCGTGCCTGCTGCTACAGTTGCGGAATAGGCACCCAGACGCATGGTTCCCCCCTTGTTTGAAATACTCTTTTGAGCTTCCATCAGGTCGATTACCGGATATTTTGTATTTTCATCGAATTCCGTACTATTGGCATTTTCCATACCGCAGACATTCCTCGCATATTCGATAAAGGCACATTGCAGTCCGAGGCAAATTCCTAAAAATGGGATTCCCTGCACACGGGCGTCCCGAATGGCTGAAATCTTGCCTTCGATGCCGCGATCTCCAAATCCGCCCGGTACCAGTAAACCATCAACGTCTTTTAAAATATTTGATTCGGGAAGTCCGCCCTGAATTTCCTCGGCTTCAACCCAGCGGATTTTTACCTTGCAGTTGTTTTCAACACCGGCATGAATAAAGGATTCAATAATCGATTTATAGGCATCCTGCAGCTGGGTGTATTTGCCACAAACGGCGATCGTTACTTCAGCGGTTGGATTTTTGATTTTATTGACAAATTTTTCAAGGGACTTCAGATCCGATCTTTTTTTCGGTAATTTCAATGAATCCAGGATCAGATCGCCCAGGTTCTGGGCATCGTAAACCAGTGGAATTTCATAAATCGATTCCACATCAAACGCCTCGATCACCGCTTTGGGGGATACATTACAGAACAGCGAAATCTTCTTTTTGACAGCTTCATCCAGATGATGCCTTGTCCGACATAAAAGAATATCCGGCTGAATACCAATTTCCCTTAATCGCTGGACGCTGTGCTGGGTCGGTTTGGTCTTGATTTCACCACTGGTTTCAATATATGGCACGAGGGTCAGATGAACGCTGATACAGTTTTCGGGACCGACATCGATGCGGAATTGACGAATGGCTTCCAGAAACGGCAGGCTCTCGATATCCCCGATGGTTCCGCCAACCTCAGTAATGACGATATCATATTTTTTGTCCTTGTTTACTGTCGCAAACCGGCGCTTGATTTCATCGGTAATATGGGGAATGACCTGAACGGTGGCGCCAAGGTAATCGCCGCGCCGCTCGCGGTTAATGACCATGTTATATACTCTCCCGGTGGTTGTATTATTCCAGGCACTCATATCCTCATCGATAAAGCGCTCATAATGCCCGAGGTCGAGGTCGGTTTCACTGCCGTCCTCAAGAACATAGACTTCTCCATGCTGGAAGGGACTCATGGTACCGGGATCGACATTGATATAGGGATCAAATTTCTGGATTGTGACTTTGTATCCCTGGGATTTTAATAAATATCCGATCGAAGCGCTGGAGATTCCTTTGCCCAGTCCGGAAATGACACCGCCGGTCACAAAAATGTATTTCGTCGGGATTTCAGATTTCATGATGACTTAAAATCCTTTCCGCTTTTTTGACATCTTCCTGAGTATCTATTCCCAGGGACAATTTATCAGTCAGCAGCACCCTTATTTTTTCACCATTTTCAAGAATCCGAAGCTGTTCAAGTTGTTCGATCTTTTCAAGTGTCGTCTGCGGCATCGTCACATAATTCAGGAGTTTTGCCCGTCGATAAACATACAATCCAATGTGCTGCAGCGCCGGGTGTATCTGCAGGGCAGCAGCCGCTCGAATATAGGGAATATTCTGCCGGCTGAAATAAATTGCATCACTGTTTTTATCCACCAATACTTTCACAATATTCGGGTTATTCAGTTCGGCTTCCGTCAGCTGCGGTTTTGCAGCGGTGACGATGCCAATTTCAGAATCCCTTTCCAGCAACGCAATGGCATTGTCCAGAACGATCGTATCCAGAAAAGGTTCATCACCCTGGATATTCGCGATAATATCAGCGTCAATTGACCGGGCTACCCAGGCGCAGCGGTCGGTGCCGGAAAGCAAATTCTCCGGAGTCATGATCGCCTCTCCGCCAAATTGCTGTACACATTCCAGAATCCGCGCATCATCCGTCGCGACCATCAGTAAATCCAGTCGCTTTGACTTCAGTACATTTTCATAAACATGCTGGATCAGGGATTTACCGGCAATCTTAATCAACGGCTTGCCCGGTAGTCTGGTCGAATGATAGCGTGCTGGAATAATCCCGACGGCTTTCATTTACCCGCCCTAGTAATCTGGTCAAACATTTCAACGATCTTGTCATTCTGTGTTGCGGAGAGATTCTGCGCGTCTTCGCCTAAATTCGGGTGAAATAGTTCTGCATTTTTTTTAACCACTTTATTATCCATAAATACTTTAACCAACCTCATTGACACCGCACGTCGGGCAATTTACAATTTTTGCCATCCTAAAGCAAGCAAAGCTGAGCAATGGCACAATTATTGTTAAAACACTCTTAAATAGAAATCTGATTCATGATTTGAAAATATTGGATGGGATAATCGTTTAGACTAATTGAAATTATCGTTAGTCCAGCCGTAAAAGACTGGGCTAATTTGTGTTTTACCAGAAAATTGATAACGATAGCCCCGCCCTTCAGGGCGCGGGGATAAAATAATGAGTAAATAACTACGGGCTTACGCCTGTGGTATTTCGAAGGTTGAATAAATAGCCTGTCCGGATTATTTGATTAATAAGCATTTCATCACTTGTTGAAAATCACCAGCTCCGCTGTTAGCGGGATCGTTGACCTGAATCCGGTAAAAATAGAAGCCTGAACTATACTTCGAAGCGTTCCATTCAATTGTGTAATATCCCGGATCCTGTTTCTGGTTGACCAATCTTTCAACCACCTGACCATTCATATTATAAATAGTCAGGGTCACATTTGATGCACTTGGAATATTATAGCGAATGGTTGTCGTTGGGTTGAAAGGATTAGGGTAGTTCTGGGATACAGTGTATTTCTCAGGAAAGGTTTCGCCAGCTTTCAATACTGGTTTGTCCAAAGGTTGTTCCCGCGTTGATTTTGAGTGATGTTTTCCCTTTTGCGGCTGGATAATTATATAATCTCGACCTATAATTTGGCGTCCACTCCTGAGACTACCCGTTAGGGTCAGCATAATTTCATTACTCTCTCCAATCTGGCTTAAATTATTTACTATATTATAGGTTCTGAATGTTAATACCAGATCGGTGATACCATCTCCCTTGCGGTGTAAATGTGAAGATACTTTGTTTTTACCGGTTGTTGGTGCAGCGACATCTCTGAATTTCGCCTTTTCAGGAGCGACGTCTTCCAGTCTTATAGTATTAATATCGATATCTCTTACATTAAAACCATGGGTTCCGAGAATGGCAACATCAATAAATCCACGTTGATTCCGTGGAACCACATTGGGGTCAATTCCCGGCATGATATCCAGGGAAACCTCGAGCAGAGGCCGTGTTGCTGTAGCATAGCCAATTGAGTAATAAGATTCGAGGCTGTCTTTACCTGCAAACCACATTTGATAAATTTCTCCTACTCTGAGTACTGCTGGCGTATAGGTGCGGGCATTTCTCCATGCGACGCCGTCATCTATATGAAAAACCGGATTATTAGGATTTACTATCCAATTGATTCCATCTGCTGAGACCGCATAGCCGATTCCGGCATGGCTGGCGTTGTTGCCGCCACTGTACCACATGTGATAATGCTCATCTTCTTCGATTACCGTCCAGGCATATACATATTGAGAATCCCAGGCATTATCAGGACCACTTTGTATTACCGGTTGTTCCCCATATCTTTTCCAGTAAATTCCATCCAGGGAATAGGCTAAAGCGGTTGTTTCTATTTCTCCGGGAATACAGTTTTGAGAAGCAACATCATAATACATCACATATTTATGCCCCATGGGATCGCTGTCATTCCACTCATCGTATCCATCCGGATGATAAAGAACCGTTCCAGGCCCGTAACTACCATACCACCATTCATAATCGCCAGTGATCAGCGGGTACGATTCATCCTGAGTAATTGGTACGTCATTTACCCATTGAGACCCGTTGACGGATTCGGCACATCTTATCGTCTGTTTGCTGTAAGGCCAGACCTCAGGATCGGCGTACCACATTTTGTAATAGTAACCGCTGGCACCAAAGCCATCCGGATCGTAGAGTACTTTACAATGATAGTTGACATTTCCGGTAACTAAACCCTGATCGATCCAGCTAATCCCATCATCGGAACAGGCTAATCCCACACCGGAAGAATTTGTACCGTACCACATTTTATAATGAGCTCTGATTCCATGATTTGAGAATTCATTAGGATCGTAACATACGCTGGGGTAATAGGCTTTCGGACCGCCTAATGCCTGACCAATAACAGGATTGTTCTCATATTCTACCCAATTGAAAATTTCCTGAGCATTACTTGTTAACATAAAAAGCGATAATAAGACAATTAAAAATAATAGTTTACTTTTCATTTGATCCCCCTCCCTGTTTATTATTGAGATCATGACAAGATGAAAATATATACACTAATCCATCCCTTACATTTTAAATGAAGATGGATATAGAAACTGTTTCAAAAAGCAATTCCAGATTTTCACTGGTAATTGCTCCTTTTTATATGTGAAACATTAACAATAACCGTTTATAAAGTCAAGCATTTATTGCTAACCAAAACCACAAAAAGCTGCTCACTAATACAACTCTCCCTGGGCAAGCTACACCCACCTAAACTGATGTATTATCCTTCATCACTACTGATAGAACCATCATCCATCGTAACAAACCGATAATTACATCAGTAATTTATAAACAGAGAGTTTGTCGGAATAATCGATCACATCCGTTCCGGTGCCGATACACCGAGGAGATTCAAGCCATTTGCCAGCACAATTTTGACTGCCCTGACCAGCGCCAGCCGGGCTTTGGATAACTCCCGGTTTTTGGTAATGACCCGGTGAACCGTATAGAATTTATGAAAGCTGCTGGCAAGTTTATGTAAATATGTTGTCAATGTCTGCGGTTCCATGGTCTGCCCGCATACGATGCAGACCTCTTCAAATTCACCCAGTATATTCAGCAACATAATGGTTTCAGGTTCATTCAACAAAGTCAAATCTGCAGCATCCGTCCCACTTAAACCTTTCACTTTGGCATTGCGCAGAATGCTGCAAATCCGGGCGTGGGCGTACTGCAGATAAAACACCGGGTTTTCATCGCCTTCGGTCTTTGCCAGCGCCAGGTCAAAATTCAGGTGGCTTTTCATACCCCGCATGATAAAAAAGTAGCGCACCACATCTCTACCGACTTCGTCAATCAGTTCACTGAGGGTGACATAGTTTGCTTTGCGGGTGGACATTTTCACCTTTTCCCCTGCCTGCGTCAAAGTCACAAACTGGTGAATCAGGACCTGAATTTTATCAACATCATAATCCAATGCCCGTAAACCGGCTAAAACATCGGGATAGGTGGCATGATGATCGGCGCCAAAGATATCCACCACCAGATCATAACCGCGCTTGAACTTGGTCTCATGGTAGGCAATATCCGGCAAGCGGTAGGTCGCTTCATCAATGACACTTTTCCAGAGCACCCGATCCTCAGCGGCTCCGTAATCGCCTGCCCGAAACCAGATTGCCCCATCTTTTTCATAGCTGGCATTCTTTTCCGCTAATCGCCTGAGGACATCATCAATCAAGCCATTTTCGTAAAGACTCTTTTCATTATAAAAAGTATCGAATTTAATATCCAACGTGACCAGGGTCCCGCGGATATCAGCAAATACGGCTTCTTCTGCTGATTTTTTGAATATCTCGTTATCAGGATCATCCTTCAGCCGGTCGCCGAATTTTTCCTGAATGCCCCGGGCAATATCGATGATATATTCACCCTGGTAATGTTCATCGGTAAGTTCATCATCAAAGCCCAGTAACTGACGATAGCGGATAAACGCCGATTGTCCCAGCATCCGCATTTGCCGACCGGCGTCATTATAGTAGTATTCCCGATCCACTTCGTAACCATTCCATTCCAGTATCCGTGCAACACAATCGCCCAAAACCGCCTGGCGACCGTGCCCGACGGTCAGGGGCCCGGTCGGATTAGCACTGACGAACTCCACCTGGGCTTTTTTTCCTCTGCCTGAATCAGAGCGTCCGAAATTCTCAGCTTTTGACAGAATCGTGGTGACAATTTCCTGGAAAGCCCGGGCGCTGATAAAGAAATTAATGAAACCGGGTTTGACCACTTCCACCTTCTCGATACTCGCCGGAATTGTCTCCATAGCCGCCACAATATCATCTGCGATCAGATGAGGGGCTTTCCGCAGTGGTTTTGCCAGCAGCAGGGCGATATTGGAGCTAAAGTGTCCATGATCTTCATGGCGAGACCGTTCGACAATAACCGCATCCCGGCTCTCTATCAATAATTTTTTCAGCGCATTTTCTATCAGATTTTTAATAATTTCAGTCATCATTCTCTCATAAATAAACCGCTGTAATTTACACGGACAGCAGCATTCCTGCAATGAAAGAAGCGGATTGATAAAGGGTATTTCAGAGGAATTATTTGGGAAAAATAGAGGATTTTAGTTTTTTATTTCAGGCAAAATCTCTTCCAGTTGAGCGATCCTTTCCTGTGGAGCATCTGCCCAGAGTCGTTCGATATTATAATAGTCCCGGGTTTCTTTCTGAAACACATGAACCACGAAATCGACAAAATCGATCAGGACCCAATGTGAATATAGGTAACCCTCAACATGCCAGGGCTTCAGATCATGCTTCAGGGCTTTTTTGACTTCATCGGCAATGGCTCTGACATGAACATCCACATCACCGGTACAAATTACGAAGAAGTCAGCCACCGAGGTCAACTCTCTCAATGATAATATGATAACATCATCAGCCTTTTTACTGATCGCGGCAAGCGCTGCTTTTTTAGCCAGTAGATAGGTTTTGTCTTTCGCTTTTTCCGGTATTTTAACGCTCATGCAGATTAATATATTTCCCGAAGTGCCAGAACTTTATCGTAAACCGGAAGTCGGTTGTAGTCTTTTCCTAATATCAGGGTGAGATCCACATGCAGGGAGGGATCATGTTTAATACTTAAATATTGCGGTTGCAGATCAAGGGTACTGTTTACCTCCTGGGTCTTTTCCGCATTATCTGCACGCTCGATGAGAATTGTATTGTCATAATTCATATGATCCGCGTTACCGGTATAGATTACATCAAATCCCTCAGACCGCAGATAATTTGTGAATTTCTGGGCTAAGCCCGGTATCCCACAACCATTCAGCACTTCCACCACGATTCCCTGGTAAGGAACCGAGTCAGGAATCACCTCATTTAACTGGCTTAGCACGACTTTGTCGGGATTCTGAACCAGCCTTTTTCCCATTGAAAAAATAAAACCGACAATGACGATGGATAATGAAAAAATCGCTAAATTCAGCAACCATTTCTGAATATCGGGATTCTGAACCTTGGTTCGGTTTCCTCTCTTGTTTCCGGATCGTTTAGCTGCTTGTTTTGCCATGCATTTACTGTTTTGGATTAATAATAACCATAGGGATAAAAACCGCTTCGATAATAATAAGGTGCTTTATCAAACCGAATATTAAAAAACACATTGTCCTTGGGCTGATAATTGAGGTCAAAACCGTAGATCAATTTATCCGTCAGATTGGTCGGAGACATTGTATTTGAGCCCATATTCAGAGGATCGTGCATAAATCCCAGGCGCGTCCTCAGCATTAACTTATCGGAAAATATATAGGACATTTGATTCTGATAAACACCCATGGAACTGCCACCGCCCCAACTTGAATAAGACAGTGAATAGGACTGGTTCATAAAAAAGCGATCCGGATCGATAAAATTGAGCCCGAGACTCTTGGAGCCGAGTCCCGGAATCTGAATCGCATCCTCGACGCCCAACGGTTTGGGTAATTGACTCTTTAATTGCGCCTGCAGCGGCAATGTCGCCCCTAAAATAAAAGCAATGACTGCCAGATTAATTACTTTTCGCATCCTTTAATCACCTACTTTTCGTATCCAAATTCACCATTCATTTTAACCGATTTGCCTGAGTTTGTCAAGGGGAATATCGAGATTTTTGGCTCCTTTTCACCCTTTATACTCTCAAACTTCAAACTCCGGTTTTCGTTAATAACATATATTAGAGTCAAAAAGTTCCGAAAGGTTAAGCGGGTTTCAATCCGTTGCCCGCAAGACAATATTATCGATCAGACGGGTTTTACCAAACCTGACGGCAACCGCTGCAAAGGTTCCCGGCTTAATATTATCCACCGGCGTCAAATCCCGCTCGCTGACGATTTCAATGTATTCAATATCGGATAGCGGAGCGGATTCGATTTTTTGACGGATTTTTTGATGAACGATTTTCGCATCGGTCTGTCCGTTTTTTACTAACTTAACGGCTTCCTGAAGCGCCTGAAAAATCACCGGTGCCTGGGCGCGTTCCTCCGCATTCAAATAGGTATTGCGCGAACTCATTGCCAGACCGTCCGCCTCACGCACGATCGGAGCAACAATTATCTCAATCGGAAAATTCAGATCCTCCACCATCCGACGAATAATGATTGCCTGCTGGGCATCTTTCCGCCCGAAAACTGCCACATCCGGCTGAATAATATTGAACAACTTCGCCACAATGGTCGTTACTCCCCGAAAATGGACGGGACGCGCTTTTCCGCACAGCACCCTGGATAACTCTTCTGTAATAACATATGTTACATGGGAATCACTGTACATTTCCCGGTTGTCCGGGTAAAACAGGATATCCACGCCGCGCTCTTCTGCCAGGTGCTCATCACGCCCGAAATCGCGGGGATACTTTGCCAGATCTTCATCAGGGGCGAATTGCGTCGGATTGACATAAAGGCTGACCACGACAATATCGGATTTCTCCTGCGCCACATCCATTAATTTCAGATGCCCCTCATGGAAATAGCCCATCGTAGGCACCAAAGCAATCCGCTTGCCGGCGGCTCGGTAGTGCGCGAGTTCTATCCGCAATTCTTTAATCTGTTTGAAAACTTTCATTTTTATTCAGCAATTCTCTTTAGTAACTCTCTTTATCAGAAGGAAAACTTTGACTGATTACATCACTGCAATACTGTTCAACTGCCTGACGGATAACTTCCGCCAGGTTCACGTATTTTCGCACAAACTTGAACTTCGCTTTGTCGTATAATCCCAGCAAATCATAGGAAACCAGAATCTGACCGTCGCAATCCGGGCCGGCGCCAATCCCGATTGTTGGTACTTTCAGAGATGCTGAAATTTCCTTTGCCAGCAGCGCCGGTACCTTTTCCAATACGATCGAAAATACACCGGCATCCTGAAGCGCCAAGGCATCCCGCTGTATTTTTTCGGCTTCAGCTGTTTCTTTCCCGCGCACATTATAACCGCCGAATTCATGAACACTCTGTGGCGTAAAACCGAGATGCCCCATCACCGGAATCCCGATCTCCACCATTTTCCGGACCGTGTCACAAATATGTTGACCGCCTTCCAGTTTGACCGCCTCAGCGCCGCCTTCTTTCATCAATCGTCCGGCATTATGCAGTGCCTGATCAACGGTTTCCTGGTATGACATAAACGGCATATCCGCCACCAGCAGGGCTCGTTTGACACCCTGGCAAACCGAGCGGGTATGATAAACCATTTCATCGACAGTCACCGGTAAAGTCGTTTCGTAGCCGGCACAGACATTCCCACAGGAATCCCCGACCAGGATGATGTCCACTCCCGATTGATCGAGCAAATACCCAAACGTGAAATCGTATGCCGTCAGCGCGCTGATTTTAACGCCATCGGCTTTTTTTTTCAGGATTGTCGATATCCGTATTTTTTTATCCATTATTCCTGCCTTGAATTAATTTTCATTGACACTTCCCACAATCACGCCCCCTAAAACCAGCGCATCATCCCGGTACAGAACCGCCGACTGACCGGGAGTCACGGCTCGCTGCGGCTCTGAAAATTCGACAAGCCATCGGTCATTTTCAATAGATTTCAGAACACTTTGAACACCTTTATGATTATAGCGAATTTTCATCAAACCCTCAATCCGGGTCAATGGTTCCGAACTGACCCAGCGGACATCCCTGATCAGCATTTTCCGGCTGAACAATTGATCATTATTCGCGATAATTACCCGGTTTTTGCGGGCATCGATCATTTTCACATATTTGCGATTGGCAAAGCCTATTTTAAATCCCTTGCGCTGTCCGATGGTAAAATTGTGAAATCCACTGTGATAGCCGAGTATATTTCCATTTTCATCCAGCAGTTCACCGCGGGAAATTTCCTCAATTCTTTGGGAAACATAGGATCGCAGAAATTCCCGGTAATCATTATCCGGTAAAAAACAGACATCCTGACTCTCTTTTTGATCACCAAGCGGAAAATTCAGTACTTTCGCCATCTTCTTAATGTCAGCCTTATAGAATATCCCAAGCGGAAATTTGGTGCGGCTCAGAGCTTCCTGGGATAATTGCCAGAGCATATAAGACTGGTCTTTACTGCTATCAGTACCTTTATGAATTTCAAAGCGCCCGGTCGATTTATTTTCCAAAATTTTAACATAGTGTCCGGTCGCTACAAAGGGAACCTTGAGTTTGTCTGCAAATTCCAGCAGGTGCCGCCATTTGATCCGGCGATTACAAAAAACACAGGGATTGGGGGTGATCCCGGACAGATAGTCATCGACAAATTGCTGCACCACGGTATCTTCAAATTCCTTCTCAATATCCAGAACGTGATGCTCAATACCCATAATCCGACTGACTTTCTGGGCTCTCTCGATCACTTGCACAATCTGATTTCCACCCGTATGACACCAGAGCCTGAACGTCACGCCCAGCGGCTCGAATCCCTCCTGCTGCAAGAGGTGAATCGCGACGGAACTGTCAACCCCGCCACTCATGGCGACCAGCACTTTTGGATTATTGTCCGGATTGGGATTCATTATTCCTGGATAGCCATAGATTCAGAAAGTCTTCATGCAATTTAAAAACCATTTTCGGACGATTATCCAAAGGGAAAAAAGCGGCTTCGCTGACATCATCGCCAGGAATCAAAGTACAGTCGGACGTCATATTCGTGCTGAATCCGATAATTAAAACATCTCCGTAGTAGCCATTGATATGTGAACCGATATCAAGCAGGCGGGGTACTTCAATTTCCACACCGATCTCTTCCTTCAATTCGCGAATCGCCGCTTGTTGCGGTGTTTCACCAATTTCCATAAATCCGCCCGGCAGGCACCATTTTCCGACGCCCGGCTTGACCTTCCGGCGAACCAACAGAATCTGCCCTTTCGAATCAGTCAGGACCACAGCCACCGATGGGATCGGATTTTCATATAGCGGAATCTGGCATTTATCACAAAATGCACGCTGCCGCCCGTCGATCTTTTTCGAGCTGGTTTTGGTTCCGCAGCGATAGCAGTACCGGTATTTCATGGTTTAAATATACCCAATGATTTATGATATTGGAAACAAAACCGGAATTTTGTATTTTTCGAAGCAAACTTGATAACTCATATAGCAAGGTGAATAATGAATGATTCTGTACTCGTCATCGGATCGGTCGCATTCGATGATGTTGAAACACCTTTTGGTAAACGCCGGGATGCACTCGGTGGCAGTGCGGTATTTTTCTCAATGGCAGCATCCCATTTTACAACAACCCGGATTGTCGGAATCGCCGGCAGGGATTTTCCGGAAGCGGCAATTACAATGCTGAAAGAGCGGCATATCGACACCCGCGGACTGGAAATTGTGGATGGTAAAACATTCCGCTGGGGCGGTGTCTATCATAAAAATATGAATGATCGCGACACGCTTTACACCCATTTGAATGTTTTCGCCGATTTCAAACCGGTGATCCCGAACCAGTACCGTCAAACACCCTACCTTTTCCTGGGAAATATTCAACCATCGCTTCAGCTGGACGTTCTCGACCAGGTTGAAAATCCGAAATTTACAGCTCTGGATACCATGAATCTCTGGATCAATACAACCCTTGACGATTTGCTGAAAGTGATCGCGAAAGTCGATCTGATTCTGATTAACGATAGCGAATTGAGTCTTTTAACCGATGAATACAACCTGCGGTCCGGACTTAAAAAACTGCATCAAATGGGTCCGGCATATATCGTGATCAAAGAGGGTGAACACGGAGCATATTTAAGTTATGACTCCCAACTCTTCTATACTCCTGCTTATCCGGTCAACCAGGCAATCGATCCCACCGGGGCTGGCGACGGCTTTGCCGGCGGATTTATGGGCTACCTGACGACCTGCCAGGAGATCGACTTCAAATCCATGAAAAAGGCGCTGATATATGGCAGTACTCTCGGCTCTTATGTGGTCGAGGGATTCAGTGTGGACGGCTTGAAACAAACCGACCGTGATCAGATTGAGTCCCGATACAGCGCACTTCGCCAGCTGGTTACAATTTAACTGGTGCAGATTCGATGATTAAACCACTTTTCTGGGAAAATAACCGGCTGTATATCGTCGATCAGACCCGCCTGCCCCAAGAATACAGACGAATCGAAATTCATGACCATCTCCAAATGGCAGACGCCATTAAAAGACTGGCTATTCGCGGTGCACCTGCCATCGGGATTGCCGCGGCTTTCGGACTGGTCATGGGGTTAAAGGCATCGGTTCATTTATCGGTTGACCAATTTTTTTCCGAACTCGCTAAAATTTCAAGCATTCTTCAAAACACCCGCCCCACCGCGGTCAATCTCGCCTGGTCACTGCAGCGAATGAGACAACTGGCTTGCTCACAAAAGCATCAAACTGTTCCGCAGATTTGGGAACGATTACTGTCCGAAGCCCAATCCATTCACCGGGAAGATATTGAAATGTGTGTTCGAATCGGACAATATGGTCAATCAATTGTCCCCGAAAAGGCAACAATCCTGACCCATTGCAATACCGGTGGACTGGCAACCGGTGGTCTTGGAACCGCGCTGGGAGTCATCATCACCGCTCATCAAACCGGCAAAAAAATAAACGTTTACGTGGATGAAACCCGCCCCTTGCTGCAGGGCGCCAGGCTGACGGCATGGGAACTGACCGAGGAAAAAGTCCCATTTACCCTCATCAGTGATAACATGGCAGCCTATGTAATGACTACCAAAAATGTCGATTTGGTCATCGTCGGTGCCGATCGAATTGCCGCCAATGGCGATACCGCCAATAAAATTGGCACCTTTGGATTAGCCGTATCAGCCAGATATCATGGGATTCCCTTTTATATCGCTGCCCCGTCATCGACTATCGATCCAGCGACTCCAACCGGACAGGCAATTGTCATTGAAGAACGGGACGGTCAGGAAGTCCGCAGCCTGGCTGGCAGACAGGTCGCTCCGGAAAATTGTCCGGCAATTTCGCCGGCTTTTGATGTGACACCGGCTGAATTGATCCAGGGAATTATTACGGAAAATGGAATTTTTAAAAATCCTTATCATTTTCTGTAATATCTTACTTGAAATGTCGCGCCATGATTTATAAATTTTGGTGCCAATATATGAACGAAAAGGAGCAATCGAATGAAACTTAGAAATCTCATCCTTGCATTTTCAATCTTGATCCTGTTTTCCTTATTCCTCAACTCATGCCAAAGCCCTGAAGTCACATCAGCCAAAGTCTATTTTCAGCAGAACAATATCGAGGCTGCAACAGAGCAATTAATGATTGCTCTTGATAAAGAACCGATGAATCCGGAAGTCCCCTTTCTACTGGCTGTTCAGGTTTACATGGCTCAAAAAGATTGGCTGAAAGCCAAGGAGTACCTGGATAAGGTCAAAGCAATTGATCCGAATTACGTATATCCCACCGGTAAAATCAGTGTCGATGATCAGATTGAACGTATCTGGGGAGAAATTCATACCCAGGGCGCCAACCTTTTTAATGAAGCACTTAAATCCGTTCTGCCGATTGAAAAAGACTCATTGTTGAAAAGTGCTGCCGATAAATTTTTACTGGCACTGGAAATCGACGATCAGAAAATCAGCAGTTACAACGCTTTAATCAAATGTTACTATATGTCCGATGACACCATCAGCCTGATCCAGTATTCCGAAGAATTTCTGGGCAAAGGTATGTTCGATGAAGATATCGCTTTATATTATGTTCAGTCCCTGTTTGATCTTGGTAAAAAGAACGAAGCCGTTGGAAAACTGAACAGTATTTTGGATAATCATCCGGAATCGTTAAAATTGCAGCAAATCCGGATTCAGTTCCTGGCGCAGCTCAATCGTCTGGACGAAGCCAGGGAGATTGCAGACAAACTTGCTCGTGATTATCCAACCGATGTCAATATAATGTACCTGCTGGCGCAGATATACTACAAGCTTGGAGACTACGAATCAGCCCAGTATCAATTCTCCCGGGTACTGATTGAAAATCCCGATGATATTGAAGTTTTGTTAAGTATCGGGAACGCCGCATTCCAGGCTGAAGACTGGCTGAGTGCCGAAGATTACGCCCGGCGTATAATTGAGCAGGATCCGGAATATGTCTTTGGTTACACGCTACTCTGGAAATCACTCTACAACCAGGGAAAAATTGACGAAGCCGAAGAATATCGCCAGATTGAGAAAAGTCTGCGCTAAATAGCTTTTCAAATGAATGTTAAAAGCCGGCAGTTTTGTCGGCTTTTTTTATCCGGAATAAAAAGGATTATCCGATCCGGGAACGTTTCTTCAGATACTCTGTCAATGCCAGATCAAGGTTCTGATCGGTCATCAGAGTCACATAATCGATATTATTCCCGCGACAGCGGATTTTATAATTTTCGATGAATCGCTGCATTAATTGCTGATAAGCTTCCTGAATATGCCAGGGCTCCGTATTCAGATGCTGGCTATTTTCCAGATCGATAAACTGGGTCTGGCGATTAAAGGAAAACTCCAGCTCCTGCCGGTCGAGGATATGAAATAGAATGACTTCATGCCGTTTGTGGCGGAAATGTTTCAGGGCATTGATGACCTCTTCTGGTTCATCCAGTAAATCCGAGATCAGGATAATCAGTCCCCGTTTTTTTAATTTTTCAGCCAACTCATGCAGCTGTGGTGCAATGCGGGTTTCCGCCCCTGGCTGAACCCGCTCCAGCGCACCGAGTACCAGATTCAGATGACTCTTCTTGGCAACCGGTGGCAGGAACTGTCGCACCTGATCATCAAAGAGGGTCAGACTGACAGCATCCTGCTGTTTCAGCATCAGGTACGCCAGTGCGGCAGCCAGATAGGAGCCATACGTCAATTTGCTGATTTTTCCGGAAGAATATTGCATGGACCCGCTTTTATCCAGCAGAATATAGGATTTCAGATTGGTCTCTTCTTCAAACTGCTTGATATAATAGCGGTCTGTCTTACCATAGAGTTTCCAATCGATATGCCTGATTTCATCACCCGGATTGTAAGGTCGATGCTCGGCGAATTCCACCGAAAAGCCATGATACGGGCTTTTATGAAGTCCCAGAATAAATCCCTCGACCACCAGCCGCGCCCGCAGCACCATATTATCCAGCCGGGCAATCGTCTCCGGATTGAGATATTTGCGTTTATCCGTTATGGTTTCCATCAGCGCCGTCTATTGCAGATGCTCGATTAATTTTTCAGTAATCATATCGGTGTCAATACCTTCCGATTCGGCATTGAAATTTGGAATAATCCGATGCCGTAAAACCGGTTTGGCAATCCTGACGACATCAGCGATGCCTGGTGTTGAGCGACCATTCAGAACGGCATTTGTCTTAGCACCCAGGATCAGGTATTGCGATGCCCGTGGTCCGGCACCCCATTCCACCCAGTTTTTAATAAAATCCGGAGCCTTCAGCTCGCCGGGGCGGGTGGATGTCACGAGTTTTACTGCAAACTCCACAACATTATCCGCGACCGGCACCCGTTTCACCAGGTGCTGGAAAGCCATAATATCTTCCCGTTTTACAACCGTATCAAGCGCCACTTCCAGATCATACGTGGTCGATTTTACAATTTCAATTTCTTCTTCATAAGACGGGTATTCAACTTTCAGACTGAACATGAACCGATCCAGCTGGGCTTCCGGAAGCGGGTAAGTTCCCTCCTGTTCAATCGGATTCTGAGTCGCCAGTACAAAAAACGGCTCCTCAAGCACATAGCTTTTTCCGGCAGTAGTGACCCGATGTTCCTGCATCGCTTCGAGCAGCGCTGCCTGGGTTTTGGGGGGTGTTCGGTTAATTTCATCAGCCAGGATGATATTTCCAAAAATCGGTCCCTTGAAAAAACGGAATTCACGCCTGCCACTGCTTTTATCTTCTTCAATGACTTCCGTTCCGGTAATATCCGATGGCATCAGATCGGGGGTAAACTGAATTCGTTTAAATGTCAGATCCAGCACCTCTGCCAGGGTTTTAATCAAAAGCGTTTTTGCCAAACCGGGTACTCCAATCAGCAGACAATGTCCCTGACAAAGCAACGAAATCAGCAACTGATCAATGATTTCCCGCTGCCCGATGATGACTTTGCCCAGTTCATTGTTCAACAATTCACGAGTTTTAAACAGACGCTCAACCAGCACAACATCGCTATTCTTTTTGCTTTGCTCAACCATTATTCTTCCATTCTATCGTCGTATAAATTTTTAAATAAATCGCAGAAATCTAAGGTTTAATTGTCCCAAGCGCAAGCGCTGTAATGATGGAGTCTTTGTTTTTATTCTCTTAAAAAACCATTAACTTTGCGCGTTCTTTCCGATTTTCATTAAAGTAAAGAAAATCCCGGATAGTTCCTGAAATATCGCTATAAATAATGAAAATATTTTCCATCAATAAAGCTATCTTCTTACTGATCTTATTGGGTACAGTCAGCCAGCCCGGTCTGGCGCAGTATTCAGTTTACGATTTTGATCCGGTAACCGTAACGGGTAGTCGCATCCCCAGTCCACTCTCTTCAACCTTGCGGACGATTACCGTCATCGATCGGCAGACGATTTCCGCATCAGGTGCAGAAGATGTGAGCAGCTTAATTGAATCAATCGCCGGTGTCGATGTTCGCTCACAAGGTCCAAACGACGTCCAGTCCGACATCAGTATCCGGGGCGCCGGTTCGGAACAGACCCTGATACTCATCGATGGTGTCAAATTGAGCGATCCCCAGACTGCCCATCATAATATGGATCTGCCGGTCAGCCTGGAAAATATTGAGCAAATCGAAATTATCAAAGGCAGTGGCTCGAAACTTTATGGCGCCAATGCTTTTGGCGGCGTCATCAATATTGTCACCCGAAAAGAGACAAAACCGTCGATGCAGCTCAGTGCGGATGCCGGAAATTTCGGATATTACCGAGGTTCCGGATTACTGTCGTTCCGGCTGCGTAATTTATCAAACCAACTATCAATCAACACCCGCCATGCTGACGGATACCGTTTCAACACCGATTTTGACGACCTGAACCTGTTTTACAAAAGTACCCTGAATTACTCAAAGATCATGTTTGATTTCAGCGGCGCTTATCGTTACAAAGACTTTGGTGCCAACAATTTTTACTTCGTCAATCAGGCGAATCAGCGGGAAAATACCCGGACGCTGTTTTTGAATTTTAAGGGAAATTTGCCGATTGAAAATGGGTGGCTGTCGGCTGGTATCAACTGGCGCCGGCACTTTGATCATTATATTTATAATTACGAAAATCCGGCACTGTACGAAAATCAGCACACCACCAATGTCATCCAGGCGGACATTCAAGGCACTATCGAAGGAAAGCGCCTTACGCAAAATGCCGGGATTGACCTGGGGCAGGAGTTCATTCACAGTAATCGGCTGGGTAATCATCAGCGGCAGTATATCGGTTTCATTTACGAAAACCGTTTAAATTCACCCGGTCCGCTCAATCTGCAGATTGGCGCTTCCGGTTATTACTACTCCCACTGGGGCTGGAACCTGATGCCGGGACTGGATCTGAAATATCAGATCAGCGACCGAATATTCTGGAGCGGATCTGCCGGGCGGGCATTTCGGATTCCTACATTTACGGAGCTCTATTACATCGATCCTTCAAATCTTGGTAATCCCGATTTGAGACCTGAAAGAGGCTGGACAATTGAACAGAATCTGATCCGTAAAACCCAAAATTCAGCGTTGACCGCCGGAATATTTTATCGATACGGAATCGACCAGATCGATTGGATTCGGAGTACCGATAACGATCCCTGGCAAGTCCGGAACATAACGAAAATCCAAAACTACGGATTTGAGAGTTCTGCTGCTTTCAGACTGCCGGGATCAATCCTTGAGCAACTATCCGTCTCATATAGTTTTTTAAAAAACCGACGATTCACCGGTTCAAATGAATCAAAATACCTGCTGAGTTCGCTACGCAATCAGTTGATTGTTTCCCTCATACCATTGGATTTTTGGGGAGTAAGATCAAGCTGGACTCTGCGTTATGAGGACCGTTTGAATTATGACAGTTATGTTATTTTTGACGTAAATCTAACAAAGAGCTTCAACCGCATTAGCATCTCAATTTCAGGGAAAAACCTTCTGAACAGTGATTATGCCGATTTTACCGGTATTCCGATGCCGGGGCGCTGGATGACTGTAAAAATTTCATATTTGTGGCAAGAGCCGCATTTCAAGCAATAACTCGCATCAGATGACCGATAATCCAAGCAATATTCTTAATTTTTCTCTCAACAAATTGGTATAAGGTACCATTTTCAATTGCTTCAGCCACTGGAAATTGTTACTTTTACATCAGGGATAAA
The DNA here is from genome assembly GCA_964605705.1 of uncultured bacterium. Taxonomy (GTDB): domain Bacteria; phylum Fidelibacterota; class UBA2242; order UBA2242; family UBA2242; genus CAZSDW01. The sequence goes on along the minus strand of CAZSDW010000003.1, from coordinate 6,543 downwards.
ACAAAAACGTTGCCATGTTTCACATAGTAAAAATCACTTAGCCGGATTTCCGATAGAGATAAAGAGATTATGCCCCAGTCCCCCAAAAATATGATTAAGATAAATCTTATTAAATTACTCAGTTTTTTTCTTCTGACCAATATTCTGCTAAACTGCGCAAAGCATGACGTGAAATTGAAACTGGATCAGAAGCTTCAAAGACTGGAAACATTTACACTGCCAAGATCCGATGAACAGGATTATTTCATCGTGCCGCGCAGCGCCCTGCAACGCAAACCCGTCGAAAAAACGGGCGGCAACCTGCTCCTGAAAAAATATTACGCCGGGAGTTCCATTATTCCAGCGCCGATAAGTGTCGTTTACAAAATCGAAGCGGGTAATGTGAAAGTGAAAATAAGCCGGACCAATATATACTCCATCAATCCAGGTGATGAGATTTTCCTGAATGCAAAAAAGGTTCCCTTTACCGATCGCCGGTATATCGAAGAGTACCGACGGAGATATCACCTATTACAAGCAAATTTAAAAGAAAAGTAATATTTTTTCGGGATTAGTGCCCCGATATAAAACTATATCGTTATTAACCTGGTTTAATTCATTAATTATTTCACCAGTCATTACCCTATGTATTGTACTATATACTGAACGAATAACACTTATTACTACTATCTATGGATATCGTGCGTGATTTCAATTGCATCCCAAGTTTGGATTTAATATTTTTGAGAGTAGTGATTATCACTATTAAGTGAGGGAGATCTTGGCCAGGATACAGTGGAATGAAAACTTCAGCGTCAATGAGAAGTTTATCGATCAGCAAAACCAGAAGATGCTTGATATTATCAATGATTATTATGAAAGTATTCAAAAAGGCACAGCATTATCCGTATTCGAGTCAATAATCGAGCGTATCATCGAATATTCCAACACCCTGCATAGTTACGAAGAAGAATTAATGAAATCCATCGGTTTCACTGATCTGCAGCAACACAAGCAAGCGCATACCGATTTGAAAAATCGCCTGCAGGAAGAGCTTGAAAAGTATCGTCGGGATAAAATCAACTATCCCTATCACGATTTATCTTCTCTGATGAAAGAATGGCTGGTCGGTCACATCGTCATGCTCGATCGAAAAATCAAAGAGTATTTGTAGCAATCTGTCCGCTTGACTTTAATTTCCCGAAAGATCCCGTATTTTCTGATCCTTTTTAACACCGATCACTATCCACCAAAATTATACACAAATGACAGCCATGGAATCGGAAATCCCTCCCTTAGAATCTCTAACATGATTATAGCGCCAATATCCACAGCAATATGTTCTCCGAAAAAACGGGCAGCAATACTGAACGGTTGGGTCTCAAAATCAAAATTCCCACCAGTGATAATCCAGTTTTCAGACACCAGCGACACACTGTTGGACAGACGGATATTGCCGCCCCAGACCAGTATCGGATGCTTTGCGAATTCAAACTCCCTTTTACCCTCCTCATTTTCAGCATAGGTATATCCCATACCGATTCCGGCTGTAAAACACTTCTCCTGCAAACCATAGGTTCCGGTCGCAAAAGCGATTCCGGCGGAAGCTTCACCGCCGATACTCATGTATAAAAAACCACCGGATAAAGAAAATATCTCCGAAAATGCCACGCCGTACCGCGGCGCAACGAAGAACAGCTGTTCGTTTAAGCCTGTCCCGGGTAAAATGGAAATTCCACCCATAACACTGATATGATCCGTCAAGCCATAGGCAGCTCCGGGAAAAAACACATAGTAATCCGTAATGTAGCCCTCACCTTTACCTAACGGACGACCGGTCGGCGTAAACAATAACCGGGTGTAGTTGGGATCAAAGCGGTGAAATTGACCATCAACCATCCGTCCACGGGTAATGCTGCGGGAAGTAATTGTCGATTTCGGCATCGTTATTTTTAATCCCGCCGAGGTAATCATCGTAACAGTATCCGCATCTTCATTGACAATCGTGCCCCGCAAAATCGATCCGTCGGACAATTCCAATGAAATCAGTGAATCCGCAACAACTTCCCGGGCAAACGCTTCGCAAAAGAAACCCGATATTAATAAAAGCAACAACAAATAAAGAATAATGTTTTTACTCATGATTTATCCCCACCTTAAAATATATCCTGTGAATTACTCATTTTCAGATCAGTTATTTTACCTGTATTTTCTCTCATGTATAATTAAATATCCCGTTAATTCCACTGAATGTCAAAGCTTATTTTAGCGAAGGCTGGTATTCAAATAAACATTGTTGCACATTTTAAAATATTTACTTAATGTTTTGCATGATAATTTCGATTTTTCAGAGACTTTATTCCGCATACGTGATAGTTCATTTTGTTCGGAAATTTATAACCGGATTTTTGAAATGATCGGATTCTGATCTCAGTTCCCGGGAACTTCACAACCTTCGCAATCATCTTTTAAATATCGGGCAGGGGCTCACCCGCGAAAGAGGCAATAAAGAAATCCCGGCTAAAGCAATGAATTTACTGTTTACTATTCAATGGATTGATTGATAATGGGGAATTTGAGAATAGTGAGTCGGAAGGGAAAAAAGTGAGTGATATTGTGACTCACCAGATTATTTATCATAAAGTTTTTTACCATGGGGGATTAAGTAGCTATGGATTCTAAATTACATGAAGAATTTAAAACCAATTATACGGAATACACCCTTGATATGTTTTCAAAAAGTATCGGGAAGGGCGAAGCCGAGATTGCCCAATTTAATAATTGGCGTCAAGATGTAATCGATGCGCATAAATATTGTTTTGAGGTGCTTCATCTTGAAGCTCAAAAACCAAGCGTTTCTATTCAACGGGTGACCGGAGAAAAATATAAACTCCTCAATTTTGCCAGCTATAACTATCTTGGATATTCATATCACCCCGATGTCATCGCAGCGGCGAAACAAGCACTCGACACCTACGGTTTAGGAGCAACCGGCTCCCCTGTTTTAAACGGGACATTCGATCTTCATAAAAAGCTAGAACATGCGATTGTTAAGTTTTTTGGTCAGGCTGGTTATGGTGCTTCTATTTTTTCTTCCGGGTATGGAACGAATTTAGGTGTGGTCTCCAGTTATATTCACAAAGGTGATTATATAGTTCTAGATCGTTCCGCTCATGCTTCACTAATTGATGGAGCCGTACTCTCACAAGGCAATATTCGCTTTTTCAGACATAATGATCCGGACCACCTTGATTATGTATTGAAGCGACTAAAAGACGAAAAGATAAGAATCCTTGTTTGTACCGAAGGTGTCTATAGTGCCGATGGAGATTATAGCAAACTCAAGGCAATTACTGAAGTCACTAAAAAACATGGTGCGAAAATCCTGGTCGATGAAGCTCATTCTTTTCTCCTTGCCGGTGCAAATGGTCGGGGCGTTGCAGAAGAAGAAGGCGTGCTATCCGATGTAGATATGATTGTGTTAACCTTCAGCAAATCATTCGGGGGAGTCGGCGGGTGTTTATATGCCAAACAGGAAATTGTTAATTATGTGAATTACTATGCTCGATCACGTATGTTTTCCTGTGCCATGGATCCAGCCGTAGCCGGTGGTCTTATCAAAGTGCTGGATTTAGCCGGTGGCTCAGATGGTCATGAAAAACGAAAACGAATTATTCAGAATGCCAATTATCTCCGCTCAAAACTGCAAGGCAGGGTCAATATCGGAACTTCCACCAGTTGGGTGATTCCGGTTATTTATGGAGATGAACGACTGACCGTTCCACTGAGCGATTATTTACAAAAGCATGGTTTAGATATTTCGTTGATGATGTTTCCGGCTGTTCCTAAAAACCAATCCCGCATTCGAACATTTGTCACATCGGAACATAATCAGGAACAATTGGACCAGGCAGCCGATACACTGCTATTAGCAGCTAAAGAATTTGGATTTCATTTGTAAAATAATACAAGGAATAAAAACCTATGAGCTCACAAAATAAAAAGAATGATTTTCTTGTCTGGCAATTTGATTTTGCATTAACGACGTTCTTTGAGATTGATACGGACTTAGTCCTGCCCCTGCTCCCACCAAAGCTTAATCCGGTGGAGGTGATTTCAGGTATTTCATTAATCAATGTGACCGCTTTCAATTTTCCCGCCGGTGCATTAGGTTCATTACCTGAATTTCAAGAGCTCATTTTTTCAGTGATTGTCACACCGGATCTTTCAAGGGGAGTGCCCAAATTCGCAATGTATATTCTCTCCATTGGAAGCTCCTGCCAGGAACATCTGGACCACAGCGCTGATTATTACAAACTTCCTGTTTATGAACACCTGCTGCATGGAATTATTAATAAAAATGAACTAACCGTTGAATATAGTGATTCCCGTGGCAAAATTCTTACGATGCAAAATTGTTCTGCCCAGGTTAATTTTAAAAAAAATGAAAAAAGATATTTTCAGGCATTCAGTTCAAAAGATGATCAGATTTATATCGCCGACGTTTATATTAAAGCGTCACTTTATGAGCATCAGCAAGCGGGAGATGCCGGATTGTTGTATAATCATCCCTTTTTTAAAAATCTAAGTTTAGATGAAACAGAACCAGCCAGCTACCTTCAAATGATCGGAGAACCCGGGAAAATTGGGCAACAGCTCTATTACCGACCGGATAAATTTTAAAGAGAGGTAACCGTAGCAAGTCCTATGAAAAAAAAATATTTCCAAAACAAAGTCGTAGTGGTGACCGGTGCTTCCAGTGGTATCGGGCGTGCCACCGCAATTGAAATGGCTCGTCATGGCGCGTCCCTTGTGCTTGCAGCCAGACGCAAAAGTGCCTTAGAGAATGTCGCTGCTGAAATTAAAGCATTCGGTCAAGATGTACTTGTCATGCCGACAGATGTAGTCGATCAGGAACAAGTCGAAAATACCATTGCTAAAACCATTGCTCAATGGGGATATATTGACATTTTTATCGCCAATGCCGGTGAATATGTCCGCGGGGAGGTAACAAATTTAACCAAATCGGATTTCGAACGTTCTTTGGCGGTCAATTTTTATGGCGCTCTATATGGAGTTTTAGCAGTTCTGCCACACATGATAAAACGAAAAAAGGGACATATTGTTCTCGTTAGCAGTTTGGATGCAAAAAAAGCCATTCCTGTTGATGGTCCCTATGTCGCAGCAAAGTGCGCAATAACTGGTTTTTTTGAAGTTTTACGCCAGGAGTTAAAACCAGACAATGTGCATGTAACTACGATATATCCCGGTCGCATCGATACGCCGCTGATCGAGAATCTTAAAATGCCCTGGATTTCACCTAAAATACCGGCAGCTAAGGTAGCCCGTGCAATTGTGCGTGGAATTAGAAAACACAAGATTGAAGTTGTAGTACCGGGAATATTGGTTATATATGGTTTTTTAAATACGCTTTCCCCTCGTTTTATGGATTGGATCGTTCGCGTATTTCATTTGGAGGGCTGGCAGGAATAATGAAATAAACAAAATTTAAGAATCGCTATTAGTGGAAAATAGAAAATACAGATCCAGTGCTGGCAAGTATATTACAAATTAAAATCAGACAAAATACTCACGATAAATAAAGAAGCCCGGAAGATAGTATAACACCCTGTCTCAACTTAATTATTCAAGATCATTCTTGATTTCTTTATATATATCCGGATAGAGTTTGCGGGTACAGGAAGGACATAATCCATGTGAAAATTCAACGGTACTGTGACTCTCGATATATTGTTCCACTTCCTGCCAATAACCTTGATCATTTCGGACCTTTTTACAACGCGCACAGATCGGTAACAAACCAGTCAGGGCATTAATCTCTTTAAGCGATTGGTTGAGTCTTTTGATCAATTGTTCATTTTTCTCTTCGATGGCTTGACGTCGTTCAATTTCTTGTTCAAGACTTTTATTCAAGCGGCGCAACTCCTGAATATCGTTGAAACGGGCAATCGATATTGATAATAAACCGATGATTTTATCAGGATCGAGCGGCTTTTTAAGATAAGCAACAACACCCGCCTTTTGCGATTGGGTAATCAATTCAGAATCATTATAACCGGTAAGTATAATAATAGGTGTAGGGCGTTCCAATTGAATCTGTTCCGCTGCCACGATGCCTGACATGATTGGCATTTTTACATCCATCAGGATAACATCGGGTTTTAAAGATTTCGTCATTTCGATCGCCTGAATTCCGTTGGAAGCTTCGCCGATTAACTCGACCTCGTCACACGTTAACAGCAAATTCCGGTTTAATTCTAAAATGTCCGGATCGTCATCAACCATTAAGACCTTTATTTTCTGTTTTGCTACCATGTCAAAATCTCCTGATAAATGTTATGAAAATAATAATAATAAAAACAGGTTTTTAGTTACTATTATCAAAATTGTTTTATAAATGATTATTCAAGTGAATAAATACCCACACATTTACAGACACGGTTCTTTATAACTGTCCAAGCATCGCTCGTCTTGCGTCTTCCTGGCCCTGCATCTCAATATATTTTCGAATCACTGCTTGGCTAATGCCTATCTCAACTTAAT
>CAZSDW010000002.1:128252-147456 GCA_964605705.1 uncultured bacterium | reverse complement strand
CATTGCCGGATAGGCGCTCCGCAATAATTGATTAGCATAAATAACTATATTGACTCCATATTTCTGGAGTTGCGTTTCAGTCACGGAATTATAGGTGGATGGTACTACGATCAATGGAACTCTTTTCGGCAGTTTTTTGAACTCTTCGCAAAAGGTAAATATTTCAGCCGGATCTTTCTCCTTACTATGAATCATGATGCCGTCGGTACCGGCTTCAATATAGGCGCGCGCTCTTGTCAAGGCGTCTTCAAGCCCTTTTTTCAATATCAGGCTTTCGATACGGGAAATGATCATGAAATTTTCAGTTACTTGTGTTTTTTTACCCTGCTTAATTTTATAACAAAAGTTATCGACAGCATCCTGTTGCTGTTCAACGTCCGTTCCGAAAAGTGAGTTCTTTTTCAAACCGATTTTATCTTCGATAATAATCGCGGACACTCCCAGTCTCTCCAGACTTCTTACTGTATAAACAAAAAGTTCGGGAATGCCGCCGGTATCGCCGTCAACTATTATGGGTTTGGTGGTGACTTCCAGTATATCGCTAATCGTGGTTATACGCGATGTCAAATCCACTAATTCGATATCCGGTTTGCCCTTGGCGGTCGAATCGGTCAGACTACTGATCCAGATCGCATCAAATTCGCGCGACTGATTGTTCTTGATAACTTTAATATTTTCTACGATCAGACCGGTCAAGCCATTGTGGGCTTCAATGACCCGGACAATCGGCTTGGCATCGATCAAACGCCTTAGTTGTTTCATCCTGATCTCAGGAGTCGTACCGACTTCTTTTATTATGGCGTTCAAATAAGTCGATGAAATCCCCTTCGTGTAAGGCACTTCTATCAATTGCCCACCCCATTCCGCCAATGCATCGATTATTTTCGCCCGAATGTCTTGTTGAACTCCGGTCTTCCAGTCATCTCCGTGAACGACGTAATCGGGTTTGATCTTTCTCAGATTAGGAACGTAATCGAGCGTCTCCTGCGGTACGACCTCCGTAACGCCTTTGATGGCTTTGACGATAATTTCTCTCTGCTCATAAGTCAGATATGGTAGACGTTTGTAACTGGCGATCGCCTTATCGGTCAGCAAACCAATTATTACTTCACCGTATTTCTGCGCTGCATTAATGATATTCAGATGTCCCGGATGGATCAGATCAGCACTCATACCAACATATACTCTTATCATGTTACTTTCCTTTAGACACATTTTCTTCTAAAAATTATTTCTCTCTAGTCTTAACTTAAAAATTACAGAAGTGGTCACGAAGTTTACGATTACAATTAAGAAAAAACTAAGAGTTATTATTATTAATCTCCTCGGCCTATCCCTCTCCATAGCCTCTCTCCCTTCATCCAATACATTAACCACCGGTGCTTCTTTGACCTCTTCGATTCGGGCGATTTCATATTGCTGTTTGAGAGTGATATAAACCTGCTGATTGACTTCCACATCCCGCATCAGGCGTTCCAGTTCCAGCTGGAGTTCCGGAGAATCTTTGATCGAGCGATTATCTTCGCGAAAACGTTTCAGGGCATCTTCCGATTTTTCCAGTTGAGCTTCAACCTCCGTAATCCGCTCTTCAATAAATTGCCGATTTTCACTCGCCTGTTTTAACTGCACATCATTAATATAATCAATCAACGCATCAGCAATATAGGTCACAATTGTTTTAGACAGAGGGGGTTCTTCAGACAGTACAGATATCGTTATTAATCCTGTTTTTTTTGATTCATTGACACTAATGCGCTCGCTGATTTTCTTTAAAGCATCAGTTTCCCATTTCAGGTGTTGCAATTTTTGATCAGTCTCTTTTTTACCAAATATCCGGGATAACAATCCCGGTTTATCGTCCTTATGCCAATACTCCAGCAATGACATTGTGTCTGCAGGTTCGTTGAAATACCAGTCATGATAAATGATTGCCAGTTTGATTCGGTTGGAATTAACTACATCCGGTATATTCAAATTGCTTTCTGTTCCCCCCAGATCATAGCCAAAGGACGATGCCAGTCCCTGGAGTTGACTCAGTCCGCTCGGTTTGGATGATGAAAGCACCGGGTAAAGTGAAATTTCAGATTTGTACAAAGGCGTCAACGTATAGGTATAGGCTAAAACCAGCAGGCTGCCCACCATCGTTGTCAAGCCGATAAACCATCTCCCACCCCAGATCACCTTGAAAAGATTCACAAGATTTATCTCATCATTCTCAACAATTTTCAGATCGGGATCAAAATCAAACAATTTCATTTATAATTCCTTGTTTAAAGATGTATAAACCTATTCTGGCTTATTTTACTCGCGTCACCAATATAAAAATCGTCACGACACTCGCCGTAATCGACGCCACTTCCTTTAAAAATTCTGTGATATCAAGTGGCTCCCGTTCTTCTTTGCGACCCACAATTATTTTCGAACCTTCGGTCACTTTCGGAGAATTTAGTTTACGATTCCTTTTCGCCGCGCCATTTGCCTGATAGACATAAATTTCACCTTTATCGGCATCTCGGTGAAGTCCACCTGCATTTTCGATATACTGTTTCACTGATTGCCCTCTAATATATTTTTGTAGTCCCGGGCTATTTACCATTCCGATAACCGCTACAGTCTGGGGATGCTTCGGAATATAAATATTATCATCCGCTTCTAATATAATTGCGGCACTTCCTGAACCACCTATGACTTTCTGAAAATCTGCAACGAGTTTTTGATTCCCTCTTGTAAATTCAATCCCATCCAGAAATGCAAGCGGCGTCAATCCCCCTGCTCTTTCCACCAATTCGGTCAAGGTTTCATCTTTCCTGATCAACGTATAAGTACCCGGGAATTTGACTTCACCCGTAATGATAACATTCTGTTGATATTTAAAATAGGGTATGCTACGAACCATTATCTCATCATTATCAAATAATTGAAAATTGTTATCATCTAATTTCGAATTAAGGATGTCGCCTTTAATCTCTATATTAAAGACCATCGCAAGTTTATCCAGTGAGGCTTTACTGGGATCAGCCCGAAAAACCTCTATACTGTGATTATAGGCAATCTTGGTAAATCCACCTGCCTGCATAATGATATCTTTCAGGCTGGTACTATCATGCAGCGGGTATCTTCCCGGTAACCGAACTTCTCCATTTATTCGTACTGAATTTTTATATTTAATGTCCCATACGGAAAATATCCTTAAGGAATCCCAATCCATTAAAGGGAGCTCCAATCCACTATTATCCGTTATATCAATTGTGATTAATTCTGTGTTGAAATTCGGATAGGTTCTGATAATTTGAGCTTGCTTCTGATATGCCTCTGGCAATATTCCCTGGGCAGATTCAATCAGATCGCCCACGGTAATTTCCGGTTTGTATGAATATCGACCCGGTTGATATACGGCTCCACTGATTGTTACATACTTTTTCAGTTTAGAAAATACCGGAAAGATCGTCACAATATCCTGATCGTTTAAGCTGACCCTGTTAATGGTAAAAATGTTGTTTTCATCGCTGCCTAACGATTCATCTATAACAATCCGGTTATTTTGATCAATCCTGCTTCGTTCGGCAAACGGGACAGTTCGCTCAATCTGGACTCTGTTAATATCCGCTCTTGTATTCAGTCCTCCGGCATAGCTGACCAATTCCCTTAGCGATTCATCCTGTATTAATTCATACACTGCAGGATTGGTCACTTCTCCTTTCAGATAAATCGTATTGATTCGATGAGGTACAAAAATAATATCATCATTTCTCAGGCGAATATCACCGTCTTTTTTCCCGGTCGATAAAAACCGGTAAACATCAAAATGGGCGACAACTTTATTGTTCCTGATAACCTGAATATCCCGCAATGAGCCTGAATAAGACGGTCCGCCTGAAATCAGTAAGGCGCCAAAAACAGTCGAATAGGCATCCTGGGCATACGCCCCCGGTGTATTCACCTCCCCGATAACATACACCAGGATCGGTCTCAATTTGCCTAAACTCACATCAATAAAGGTAGTTGCCTGACCTTTAATCGGTCTAATCGTCGAATAAAATTTTGATAGAACATTTTCAAGCCGCTTTTTTAATTCCTCGACCGTATAACCATTGACAATAATCTGACCGGCTTTTTCCAGATAAATAGTACCATCACGTTCGACAGTCAGAGAATAGCGCTGTTCGGTTGCACCCCACATGGATAATATAATTTCGTCGCCGGGTCCGATGATATAATTCGGATCGACAGGACCAACCTGAATTTGCCGAAAATTCTCCGGAATTCGTTTGAAAACATCATAGCCAAAATAATCCAATTTTTCACTAACCGCAAAACTGTCGATAAATTCCTCTTCCAGACTATCCAGAGGATTTATCGATAACATTGCTAAACCTTTTTCACTCTGGCTGATATAATCTTTTAAAAACACCGGGCTGTACGCCTGACTTTGTTTGACTGTCATTCCTTTTGCGGTATCGGCTGTTTTTCCCTGATTATTTTCCAGGTTTTTCGCCTGTTCCAAAGCCTGTTCTACAGACATATTTCCCGATGATACTTGCAATTTAATATCATCAATTGTTTGAGACGGACTAAGATGCAATAGACCTGTAAACATTATTATCGTAATGATCATTGGATGTCGGCTTTTCATGGTCACTCCGTTATAGATTGAAAAAATATTTTGCGCACCTTGAAGTATATCTCTTCTTGATAATACTTCTTCCATTTCCCCTAAATCAGTACTCTTCTTACGGCTCCGCTCCGTCAGTCACATGAAACTGAGAAGATCTGAAAACTGAAAAAAGACGCAATATTAAAAATATTCTATATGAAAGTCTTGACAGGTATCCGCTGTCATGAATCTAATGTGATTTATTGATGTGCTAAGGGGTCTGCACAAAAAGTAGTTTTCCGTTGCTTCTTAAAATAATACTCTTGAATCTTCGGTGCAAAAGTTTACCGCTCCTTCTTTTCTGTACTCTGAAGTGAGTTTAACTATTAATATTAATTATTTCAATAAAATTTAAAAACCCGGACGACAGCCCGATTTCTGGTCGTGATTGTTATCACAGAAAAGATACGCAATATTCGCTGTCTATTTTATTTATTTCAGTTGTGACTGTAATTGAATAAATTATCCCGTGATTTCGAATATTATCCTCAGCTTTTTCCATTACTAATAATTAAATAGTCCTTGTCTAAATACTTCAAAAAACATAAAATTGGGCGGTTACTTTCAGGAAGGGTGCAATGCAGACATTATTGAATTATGGATTTGAACAAATCGAATGGCAAGTCGCGCTTTTATCATTTTTACTGGCGTTCATACTTTCCACAGTAATTGCCTATTTTTATGAAAAAACCTATCAGGGCTTGTCCTACTCCCGGGGACTGGTTCAAAGCATGATCCTTGGTAGTATCGTATCCTGTCTGTTAATGATCGCCATCGGTGACAATATTGCCCGTGGGATCGGAATTGTCGGTTCATTGGCAATCATTCGGTTTCGGACTAATCTTCGTGATCCCCGTGATTTGATTTTTATCTTTGCATCGCTCGGAGTCGGTGTCGCTTCGGGAGTTCAAAGCTACGCTACGGCAATTATTGGCTCCTTTATTTTTTGCCTCGCTGTTCTCGCACTGTATGTTTCACCCTTCGGTACTCGTCGGAAACATGATGGATTACTACGATTTCAGATACCGGCAGGACCCGAAAGCCAGAACCGGGTCACCACAATCCTGCAGAATCAGACAAAACAGTTTATCCTCGTCACCATGCGGGATGTCGCCCAGGGTCAGTTTTTTGATTATGCTTATCAGGTCAAACTTAGCAGATCGGAAGATAATCAGCGTTTATTGTCCGAATTAGAAAAAGTGGATGGAATTCGGGGATTGAGCTATACGAACCAGGAAACGACAGTTGAGGTATAGGTAAAATGAAAAAAATCAGGCAGACTCATCTATTCAACTGGTACATCGTCCTTTGGATTATAGCAATAGTAACGATTTTTTACCTGTATTTAAATTGGCATGTCAATAAAAAGTACATTGGCATTGTCGAGCGAAAAACCCATTTACTCGGTGCCCAGGAGCCTGGTAGAATCAAGTCAATGCTTGTCTCAATCGGCGATGAAGTTAAAAAAGACCAGATCATCGCAATTCTGGATGTATCAGATCTGAAGACAAATCTGAACAACCTCCGGAATGAGCTGACCCAGATTCAGAGCGTGGCAAATGCACAGGCGGATCAGTATTCCATGCAGATTGAGCGCTGGAAACTGCAGCTGGATAACGAAGCCCTGGAGTTGCTGGACCGGCTGTCTTTGATCGAATCAAAAAGCACTGAACTGGCTGGATTAAATGCTCTGATCAAACGGCTTCAGGATGCCGAGACTGCCGGATTAGGCTACAATCCGGAATTATCAACTTTGATTATTCAGCGGGATGCTCTTGAAGCATATCTGCGGGAACAGGGGACTGTCCTGACCGATCAAACCGAAAGAGTCAGTGAATCCCAGCGATCCCGGAAAAAACTCGAAGATGCCAAGCTTGATGATATCACCAAATCCATGCTGCTCGAACGAATGGAACGGGCAGAAGATTTACGCCGCGAGATAGATGCAACCGAATATCGCATCCACTTAAGGACAATCTTCGCACCCTGCGACGGTTTTGTCACTGAAATTCTGGCAAGTGCCGGAGATGTCGTCCAGGAATTTATACCCTGTATTACAATTGAAGAAAGTAAAGCCAGCTACCTGATAGTCTATCTACCCGAAAAAGCCAGTCTAAAGCCGGAGCCCGGGATGTTTGTCAAGGTCTATGTCCCGCGTAATAAAAATTTTAATACATTCGGTACAGTCACATTTATCCATCCCGGTTTTACGAGAGCTGACGAACGGCTGTCCTTCAGAGGTCAGATTTTCTGGGCACGCAAGGTTCATGTCGAACTGGATCCGGGGCACCAGCTGATTCCGGGTGAAGTTGTCTATGTAAAAATCATTGGCAATCATCCGTTAAAACTCAAAAACAATTCGGCAAAGGCATCTCAACAGTCGCTCCTGAAATCAGAGCATCATCCCGGTGATCACCCCCCGATAAAAAACCTCAACGTCCCGGCATCACTCCAGCAACTGAGTCGGTTCGAACCTTCCGGAGTAGTATGGCTTCCAGAGTTAAAAAAATACCTGATCATCAGCGACGACACGGGTATCCAAAACGCAAAAAATGATCATGCACCTTATCTTTTCCTAATGGATAAAACCGGAACGGTCGATAGCGAACCTGTTCTTCTTGCCGGTATAAACAGCATTAATGATCTTGAGGCAATCACCGCCGCCGGAGATGATACCTATTACCTGCTTGCCTCACAAAACATCAGTAAAAACGGAAGGCGTAACCGGAACAGGGAATACTTCATTAAAATAGTTCGCGACGGGGATCAATTCAGAGTACAAAACCGTGTAAATTTTTTGTCTTTAATTTTGAAATCCTATGATACCGACAAACTCAACGCTCTGGGACTCCATCATTATGCATCTGACAGTCGCCCGGAGTTGAACATTGAAGGCGCTGCCTATTCAGGTGACGCGCTGTATATTGGTCTGAAGCAACCGGTCTCTCAAAAAGGGGCAATCATCTGGAAACTTTCCAACCCGGACAGTATCTTTCGGAATCAGGTTCTGTCCCCCGATCAGCTAAGCATTTACGGCACGGTTGATCTGGGTAAAAATGCCGGGATATCGGATCTCAGTTTTGATCAAAATGGAACATTGTGGGCATTATCAACCATCCCGAATGCGACGATAGAAAAGCAACTGGGGAGCCTCCATCGGATTAGCCGCTTTGCCGACGGACATCTGGAAACAGAGCGAATTTTCGATTTTCCCAATATAAAACCCGAGGGGCTGTGTCACCTGAGTAACGGAAAAATGCTGATTGTTTTTGATAATGATAGTGAGCTCCCGTCTTTCTGCACTATTGATGGAGATATGTTGTGAATCGTCGTTTCGTGATAATCCTGGCTGTTTTGCTTCCATTCTATTGCATTGCCGATGACAGCGACGCTGATGACATTATTTTACCTGGTGAAAGAATCACAATTGATTCAACATTAAAAGTACCAAGCGAGTCAGAACTGATTGAGATGGCAATCCAGTATAGCCGGAAAATGCAGAACCTCAATACCAATGTTGAAATTGCCGGGTATCGGTTGAAATCCAGTGGCAAATGGGATAATCCCGAAATCCGGATCAGAGATTTCTCTACTGATTATTTATCCAAAAGCGACGATCCGCTTGCCGAGAATTTTCCGAATAATATTGACGAACTATCAATAGGTTTCCGCTTTCGGTTTCCCGGACTTGGGGAGCTGCGAGAGGAAAAACAGGAAGCCACCGTCAAGTTATGGGATCGAAAGGTGGAGGAAATTCGCTATCGACAGGCACTGACCGCGCGCGTCCGTCAGGATTGCGCCGATGTGATGAGGCGGGATCAGCTTGTGGCACTCGCCGCCAGAAAAATGAAACTGGAAGATGAGCGAATCGGTATTGTCGAACAGATGGTTCAGATCGGACGTCGTTCGGTCGTCTATTTCACCAAAGCGAAAATGTGGCATGCGGAATCCATGAACGACTACGCCCGGGCAATCCAAAATCAGGTGCAGGCAAGACGAAAACTGGCAAAACGAACCGGAATTGACATTAATACTCCGCTAGAAAAATTCGATCTTCCCGAAGTCACCCTTGAACTGGATGCTCTGATAGACATTGCCTATCAGAACCGCCCCGAAATCAGTCTTGAAGAACAGAAAGTCGAATTAGCCGTCAAACAGAATAAATATGAACGCCTTCAGGCATTGCCCAGAATCAGCTTTATTGAGTATAATTATCACCTGGACGATCGTATCAATAAGGCGGATTGGCGGGAGCTGCGCATGGGGATTGATATTCCCCTGTTCGACTGGAATATTGGCGACATAAAGGCGACAAACCTGGCAGTTAAAAAGAAGGAAGATGCTTACGAAGCCATCCGGGAAACTATCGCGAACGAAGTCCGCACGGCTTATATCGTTTACCAGGATCTGCTGTTGGACTGGAAAAACTTTAATCGAGAAGCAAATAATATTATTTCTGAAGCCGAAATGGTAGTGCGGAATGCCCATCAGCACCAGACACTGCTGCCGGATGAAGTCCTGGAAATGGAATTAACAATTGTGGATACACAAAGACTCCTGGCACAAAAAAGACAGGACCTGGCATTTGCTTTAATTGATCTCTGTTACACGCTGGGCTTAGAAGATTATGGAACTTTCACAAAGTAGTAATATATAAGAATCCATGGATGATTTAAGCAAAATAAGACGTTATGAATTAAAATATACGATCACTGAATCGCTGGCATCCGAGATTCGTGATTATATCAGTAATATCTGCTCCATCGACTCCCATGTTTCTCCCGGCGACAGGGGCTATGTTGTCAACAATTTGTACTTCGACACACCTGATCTGAAATTTTACCACGATACAAAATTCAGGAAATTGACCCGTTTCAAACCCCGGGCGCGATACTATGGTACGAAGGCATTGGATTTCATCTGGCCGGAAATAAAGTATCGGCACGCTCACATTATCTGGAAAAAGCGATACAGGTTGCCCATTCAGGACTGGGCGACGCTTTTTTACTCCCAGAAAGCTGAGACAGATGTTGATAAATTCAAATCCCGGCTGGATCGATTTGATGAAATCATATACTGGTATAATGCCCAGTCCAAGCTCCATGTGCGCTATTTCCGGGAACCTTTCGTCTCCAATCTTGAAAACTACGGTCGGATTACTTTCGATCGCAATCTCTGCTACCGGTCAATCCCGGGCTCTATCGACCTCGACTATAATGAATATGATATGCTGTATTATGATGACCCGATTACGACCTGTAATTTCGAATCGCCCGTCCTGCTTGAAATTAAAGTCGAGTCCCTCCTCCCCTGGTGGGTCGTCGAATTGATCCGAAAATTTAACCTGGTCCAAAGACCATTTTCAAAATATTGCTATGGAATTGACCATCATTTAACCTATTTAACACCTGTCCGGGATTCTATTTTCCAGTTTTCCGCCATTTAATTTTATCAAGGATACTATATGAAACCAAGCCTTCTTATTGTTTTACTTATGCTACTGATGTCAGGCTTACTCTGGTCAGCTGACGATGTAATTATTAATGAAATTATGTATAACAGTTCTGGCACTGATGTGGAATTCATCGAGTTGTACAATAAATCTTCAGCCTCCGTCAATCTGACAGGCTGGTACATTTTGGACGATAAAGACACTCATGCCCATTGTCTATTGGCTGGCAATCTCGCCGCCGGTGCCTACCTGGTCATTGCAGGAAATAATTCCCTTTTTCATTCGACCTATCCGAATGTCTCAAACATTAATACAAACGATTTCGACACCGGTACCGATGCCTGGAGTCTGGGTAATGGCGGCGACGCTGTTCGCCTGTTTGACAGTTCTGACCAACTTCAGGATATCGTCGAATATAACGACGGTGGCAGCTGGCCCGGCTCGGCTGATGGTGACGGTCCCTCTCTGGAACTACTCAATCCGACAATGGATAATTCACTCCCAACATCCTGGGACCCAAGTGTTGCCTATGGAGGCACGCCGGGCACAGTCAACAGCGTTCTGACTGATAATGTCCAGCCTGTCTGTAAAGATGGTTACCGGGACATTGATCTGCCAGAAAGCAGCGATGAAGTCGTTGTAGGTGTTCTTGCCTTCGATCCCGAAGGATTAATAAAAGTTGAACTCATGCTGAATACGGGATCCGGTTACAGTGCTATCTTAATGAACGATAATGGTACTAATGGAGATGCCGTTGCCGGCGACTCAATTTTTTCAGCAGTTATTCCCGCCCAGAGCAACGGTACCCTTGTCAAATATTATGCCGTAGCCACTGATAATATCAGTCAAATCGACAGCTGGCCCAATGATGCTCCCCAGAGTTATCACGCCTACACCGTCGGATATAAACCCCCAAAACTGCGCATTACCGAAGTGTTGGCGATCAATGATCATGTCATCACCGATGCCGCCGGTGAGTATGATGATTGGTTTGAAATTCATAATGAAGACAATGTCACGGTCAATATTGCCGGTATGTTCGTCAGTAATTCACTGGGAAATTCCCATGAATATCAGCTGCCGTCCAGGGACCTGGCACCCGACGAGTACCTGTTAATCTGGGCTGATAATGATGAAGACCAGGGCAGTTTGCACACGAATTTCAAACTATCAGCAGATGGTGAGACTGTCGCTCTTTTTGAGAGTATAGATCATGGAAACGTTCTGATTCACGGCTGGAAATATGGCATAATGAGTCCGGATATTTCTATGGGATTTATTCCCGGTAATGCCAACGCACCGGAATACCTGAGAAATCCTACTCCCAACGAGAGCAATGCCGGCAGTGATCTTTTTTCCGATATTTGTATCAATGAATTCCAGACTACCAGTGATTTTGGCGGTATCGACGACTGGGTTGAGGTTTATAACCGTGGTTCTGTCGCTATTAACCTGGCTGGCTGCTTCCTTTCCGATGAACGTGGTAATAATACAAAATGGACTTTTCCGGAAAATACCCAAAGTATTCTGGAGCCCGGAGCATTTCTGACAATTTACGAGGATGTACTGGGATTTAGTTTTTCATCGGAAGGTGACGACGTCATCATGCTGACTGCTGCTGACAGTACCACCGGGCTGGATTTCTTTGATTTTGGTCCCCAATTCGCAGACCGCAGTGAAGGACGTTATCCTGATGGCAGCAGTCACTGGGTATTCTTTAATACGCCAACAAAAGGTGCAAGTAATACGAATCCATCTGCCATTACTGACAATCAGAAGACTTTACCTGGGAAAATAAACCTGAACGCCAACTACCCGAATCCGTTTAATCCGACAACCAACATCTCCTTTTCTTTACCTGCTTCAGCCCATGTCCGGTTGACAGTTTTTGACGTTACGGGACGGGAGGTTGCGAAAGTGCTGGATGATAATTGCCCGGCAGGTTTCCATAATATAAACTTTACCGCCGATTATCTGCCGGGAGGTTTGTATTTCTACCAGCTGACAACTCCCGGATTCAGCGAAACCCGGAAAATGCTGCTGATCAAGTAGGAAATGACATCCAATTCCTATAGACAAATTTACACCGTCGTAAAACTTATCCCATTTTCTAAAGTTGCTACCTATGGGCAGGTCGCTGTTTTAGCCGGACTTCCCGGGCATGCCCGGCAGGTGGGCTACGCTATGCACGCATTGACCGATGATAGTATGGTTCCCTGGCACCGGGTCGTGAATGCCAGGGGTGAAATCAGTATTCGATCGGAACCACTTTTTGCCGATATTCAGCGCAACCTGTTGGAAGCCGAAGGCATCGAGTTTAACCTGCAAAACCGGATCGATTTGAAAAAATACCAATGGAATCCAATAGTTTAACTCCTGTAATTTTGAAAGTTGTTTAATAGGAAAATTTAAGCGGATTTGATGGTATCTCACTGTTTCGAAAAAATCCGACGTCGTACAGTCAATTGTCAAGTCGGTAATCAAACCTAAAAATTTCTTTATAAAATCATCGATTTCAGTTATTTTTACACTCAGGAGTAATTTCTGATGATCTCTGAACTCTTGACAACAACGATCAACCTTGATATCTTACGCTGAATAGGTCAAAGGAACTCTCGTCCGTTGAAAAATTATCCGGGATTGAAGCAACAAAGCAAAATCAGTAAATAATCGACAGAAAATGATCAAAGACATACTACCACGCAATATTAAAGCACATTTCTGTTTTAAACGCAACTGCAACAGCATCCAGATATTCGATGATGAAGGGCGGGTGATTGATTTACTATGGATCATGCGCAGCCTCGGAATGGGGTAGAAATTCATCATTAATTGAACATTAAAAATAAATATTCACTCGTACTCTAGCATAGAGGAGACTATTATAGATGGCAAAAACAATCCAGGAAATTAATGAAAAAATAAAGCAGGGGACTGCTGTCGTTGTAACCGCTGAGGAAATTATTGACATCGTAGCAGACAAGGGCGTCAGCCACGCAGCTCAGGAAGTGGATGTAGTCACGACCGGAACATTCGGTCCGATGTGCTCCTCGGGAGCATATTTCAATATCGGACAGAGTAAGCCAAAAATCAAACTCGGTGGCGGTAGCGCTTTTCTGAATGGCGTACCAGCTTATACCGGTTTTGCAGCTGCCGATTTATATATTGGTGCTGCGGCAATACCCGATGATGACCCCCGCAATAAAATATATCCCGGTGAATTCCAGTATGGTGGTGGTCATATTATCGAGGATCTTGTCGCTGGAAAGGATCTAAAACTCAGGGCAACCACCTACGGAACCGATTGTTATCCCCGGCAGTCATTGGAAACTTTGATTAACCTTAAAGACCTCAACGAAGCGGTACTTTTCAATCCGCGGAACGCCTATCAGAATTATAACGTTGCAGTAAATCTGTCCGACAAGACTATTCACACTTATATGGGCATCCTGAAACCGAACCTGAAGAATGCCAATTTCTGCAGCGCCGGGCAACTTTCACCACTGCTGAATGATCCGTTGTATAAAACAATTGGGATCGGTACTAAAATCTTTCTGGGCGGTGGCATCGGCTATATCGCTTGGCAGGGTACTCAGCATAATCCAGCTGTAGAACGCGGTGACAATAGCGTTCCGCTCTCACCCGCTGGAACCCTGGCGGTCATTGGCGATCTGAAGCAAATGAGTCCGGAATGGCTGAAAGGAACCAGTTTCAGGGGTTATGGAGTCTCCCTCGCCATCGGTATCGGGATTCCGATTCCAGTCCTAAATGAAGAAATTTGTCAATATACCGCCGTAAAAGATGAGGATATCTGGGCACAGGTCGTGGATTATAGCAATGCCTATCCCAACACCAAACCAGGCAGTCTCGGACAGGTCAATTATAGCCAGTTAAAAAGCGGCAAAATTATTGTTCAGGGAAAGGAAATTCCTACTGGCAATATTTCCAGTTATCGTAAAGCTTTGGAAATTGCCAATATTTTAAAAAATAGGATCCGCAAAGGGGAATTTCTGCTGACTGATCCGGTTGCCGATATTCCCGGTCCGGACACAGCTGCTCCATTCCGATCATTGAATGAGCGTCCGATACGATCTTAATAATTGTCGAAGCAGGAACGTGACTTTGACTTCTGATCTATCCGCTCCCGCTTAAAATATTTGAGGTGCAAAAATGATATCAAAAAGAATAGTGCTCCACTTCCCTTACGGACTTGTCGATAAACCGATTCTGTGCCAGCTCGTTAAGGAATATGACCTGACCTTTAACATTTTAAAGGCATCCATTACACCGAAAGAAGAAGGTATTCTGGTACTGGAACTGAGTGGTGAAAACGAAAATTATCGACGGGGTAAAAAATACCTGACGGATATTGGGATCAAGACACAGCCTTTGTCTCAGGATATTATAAAGAATTCGGAGAAATGTGTGGACTGCGGTGTTTGCGTTCCCGTCTGTCCCACCGATGCTCTAATAATGGATGAGTCCACTCATCAAATGCAATTTTTCAATGAAAAATGTATTGCCTGTGAACTATGTGTCGCGGCTTGTCCATATGGCGCGATGGAGGTCCATTTTTAGTTGTATGAGAAACGATCTTACCGGAATTTGGTGAAGAGCAGTGACCTGACCGGATTCCAGGTAATCGTTGCGGAAACCGATCTTTATATCAGTGCTGACCGGGATTTGACAAACGCAGCATTGATTTCGATCAAAAAATACCGTCGGCAGATTCAAAAATTCCTGGCAGAATATCCGGAATTCCAGACAACTCTTGAACCTTATCCCATAAATTCTCCATCACCGGATATCATCAGAGAGATGGGCGCCGCATCAGCAATTGCCGGCGTTGGTCCCTTTGCTGCTGTTGCCGGCGCGCTGGCTGAATATGTGGGAAAGGATTTACTGAAAATTTCCGGGCAGATCATCATTGAAAATGGCGGCGATATTTTTATCAAAAGCAACCGGAACCGGATCATTGGAATTTATGCCGGCAGCTCTCTCCTTTCCAATCAACTTGCCATTGAAATTGCTGCCGCCGATACGCCGCTCGGCATTTGCACCTCATCCGGGACAGTCGGTCATTCATTGAGTTTTGGAAACGCCGATGCAGTTGTCATTATTTCAAAATCCGCCTCGATAGCTGATGCGGTCGCTACGGCTACCGGCAATCTCATCCAGAGTCCGGCGGATATCGAAAAAGGGATAGATTTTGCCAAAGCTATCAGTGCTGTCCGCGGGATTGTTATTATCAAGGATGATAAGGTTGGATTTTGGGGCAATATCCAACTGCGAAAAATGAATTGATTAATTTGGTTTTTAATCCCGATTTCTTGAACTTTGACCACATAATCATTTCCCGGACAATTTAAATCCGTAAATTATACGTGCTGTTTCAGAAAAAAATATTAAGGTAATTTGTGAAATATAAACTCGTTATTTTCGATTTTGACGGAACCCTGGCAGATTCATTTCCCTGGCTGGTCAAAGTCATTAATAAAGTTGCTGAGAAATTCGAATTTAAACAGATAAAAATGAGCGAACATAAATTTCTCAGGCATTATGATGCCCAAAAAATATTTCAGCATCTGGGTTTACCTCTCTGGAAAGCCCCGTTGATAGGTACCCATCTCAGGAAATTAATGTCCGATGAAATCCACTCGATTTCCCTGTTCAAGGGAATTGATACCATGCTGCGTAAATTATCCCAGAATCAGGTCGTACTGGCAATTGTCAGTTCCAATTCCGTTGAGAATATTCGATACGTTCTGGGTGAAGAACTTGCTGCTCTGATTCAGTATTTTGAGTGTGGCGTTTCAGTTTTCGGAAAAGGCATTAAACTCCGTAAAGTTCTTCATAAAAGCAGGATTTCTTCCAAAGAGACAATTTATATTGGCGATGAGATCAGGGATATCGAAGCAGCCCGACATGTGCGGATTGCATCAGGTGGCGTATCCTGGGGATATAACAGCGCCGAATCTCTGCGGCACCATTCTGCTATGGAAATTTTTGATTCGGTTGAAGATCTCAGCAATAAGCTATTAGCCTAGTCTATATCCTCTTTCACCATTATCAGACCATTATAATGCAAAAAACACACAAATATTCAAATCCGGATGCACATGAAATTTATAGAAATCCCAGCATGCCAAGGTCATCAATAGTATCGGAAAAATAAGCGAATATCACGTTGAAGTTAATAACAGAATTGTGTACTTTGGAACCGTTAAATTTGAATCAGGAAAAGGATTGAAAATGAACCCACGATGGCTGAATATTCCTCTTTTGACAATGATTATTGGATTGTTAATAACTTACCCGCGATTGAGTGCCGGTGAAATTTCCGGTACTTTGAGTGCTGACACAACATTAACTGCTGACGAAAATCCCTGGCTCGTTGCTCAGGATGTAATCATTCCAGACAATATAATACTGACGATCAATGCTGGTGTCGTAATGAATTTTGGAGAAGGCGCCGGAATCAAGGTCCAGCAGGGCGGCAAATTACAGGCTGAAGGCAGTGAGGATAATCGGATTCTCATGACTCGTCCATCGGAAAGCAACGCTGATTGGGACGGCATAGAATTTCAAAGTTCACTGGAAGACAATGTCCTCGGTTATATTGATATGGAATATGGCGATGGCCGCAGCAACTGGATCAGCATTCGCAGCTCAAAAGTATCGATTAATGCCATGAGCTGGCAGGAGACAAACAAAACAATTATTGAAGTTGATCATCCCTCCCTGCTGGTGAAAAATTGTATCTTCCCAAATGTAGGCAGTGTGGAAACCGTCCACGGGCAATATTTAAGAGATGAAGAATACCTGATCATAGATGGCAACACCTTCGGTTCAACCCTGGGCTATAATGATGTCATTGATTTCACCGACTGTAAACGACCGGGACCCATTCTGGAAGTCTATAATAATGTTTTTCTCGGCGGATCCGATGACGCCCTGGATCTGGACGGCACTGATACCCATATTGAGGGCAATGTATTCCGAGACTTCCACAAAGGGCACGATGGAACAAGTACATCCAACGCCATTGCAACCGGCAAAAATGGCGGAGATGTTACTGATATCGTGGTCGTTAGAAACCTGTTTGTCAATTGTGATCATGCCGTTTTGTTGAAGGAAGGTTGCTATATGACATCGGAGAATAACAGCTATGTCAATTGCGATGAAGGCGGCGTGAACTTCAGTGAGTGGCCCGATCGGACAGTAGCACCAGGGAGAGGAGCATCATTTAAGGGTGATATTTTCTGGAACATCTCCAATGTCTTCGGCAATATGATCTCCCAGCCGGGTAATGATAATCCTGAGATTATTGTTAATCAATGTTTACTGCCGGACAGTCTCCATCATCTCGGAGATAACAACTTTAACTTTGATCCACAGTTTGTCAATTCGGACTCAGATTTTCATTTACAATCTAACTCTCCAGCAGTTGGCATTGGACCGAACGGATTGGATCTCGGCTGTTACGTACCGGGCGGTGTATCCATCTCAGGAGAGCCCGATTCTGTCACTTATGATACAACTGCCAACCTGATAATCGACGGTCCCGGGCAGCTTGAATACCGGTACAGTATAAACAGTAACGAGGGAACCTGGAGCCGGGTTTTATCGATCGCGGACAATCCTGTTCTGATGTTAACCGGTTTGGAAATCGGGCAGAGCTATACGGTTTATGTGATCGGTAAAAATTCTGCGGGACGCTGGCAGGAAATTCCCACCGCATCCAGAACCTGGCAGATTGATTCGAGTCCAAACAGCATAAAAACGTCCATCTTAAAATTTCCGGCTGATCCCGAACTATTACCGAACTATCCGAATCCATTCAATCCGGTTACAAAATTCGGTTTTAATATAGCCGAAGCCGGCTTCGTTAAAGTATCCATCCACGATCTGCTTGGCAGAAAAGTTTTGAACATTTATAATGGTTTTATGGAAGCCGGAAATTATAAACAGCAATGGAACGGTCAGGATACCAATGGCACCGCTATGCCAAGTGGTACTTATCTTATCCGCCTGGAGACCGGCAATACCCGCTTGACCCGGAAGATTATTTTGTTGAGATAGATAAAATACACCCGATAAAATCGTCTATGAAAGGAATAGAGTTATGAAAAAATTTTTGCTGTTCACCGCAATTTTAGTCCTGTTCATTTCAAACATCTATCCTCAGGTTTCGAGGGGCACTATCCGGGAAGGACTAATTATAAAAAGTAAAATTTTAAAGAAAGATGTGCGCTATACGATTTACCTGCCGTTTGATTATGATTCCTCTACCCGCTATTATCCGATTGTCTATCTCCTGCACGGTTATACCGATAATGACATGGGCTGGATCCAGTTTGGTGAGGCAAATATGCTCGCCGATGAAGCGATTGCAAAGCGGGAGATTCCGTCGATGATTATAGCAATGCCCGATGCCGGAGTCAGCTGGTATATCAATAATTTTGACAATTCCGTTCGCTATGAAGATTTCTTTTTTGAAGAATTTATACCCTATATCGAATCGAAATACAGGATTCGGTCGGAAAAACGATACCGCGGAATCGCCGGGCTTTCCATGGGCGGCTTTGGCACCCTGGTCTATTCACTGAAGCATCCGGAAATGTTCGCAGCCTGCGCCCCATTCAGTGCTGGCATCAATACCGATGCAGAAATTATAAATATGGATCAGAGTAGCTGGGATCAAATATTCGCCATTTTGTACGGTCCGGGACTCGAGGGAGAAAATCGATTAACCGAGCACTTAAAGGAAAATAATCCTCTTTATATCATCAAAAATGCAAACATTGATCAACTGAAATCAGTCCGCATGTATATTGACTGTGGTGACGATGATTTTCTCTACAAAGGTAATTCAACCCTGCATATTCTTCTTAGAGACATGCAGATTCCCCATGAATACCGTGTTCGGGATGGTGGGCATCAGTGGACCTACTGGCGCACAGGATTGATCGATGCTTTGAAATTTATCGGTACCAGTTTTCACCAGCAATAGATAAAATTTCAATCAAAAATGGTACGTCGTGGTCATTCAGTCGTCCATCGCATTGAAAAATGGTTCGTCGCGGTCATTCAGTCGT
>CAZSDW010000002.1:0-128152 GCA_964605705.1 uncultured bacterium | reverse complement strand
GTCGCGGTCATTCAGTCGTCCGTCGCACTGGAATACAACTCATTGGAATATACAAAGGCACAAATAGAATTTTAGGACGACTAAATTATTTCCATTATTACATGGTGTGACCTAAATTAGAACCGATGAAACAGCTTGACAGAAATATCGTAATCAGAAATGCCTTTGATGCTGTTGAAGATCTGGATCTGAATCGCTCTTCCTATCAGGATACCGTTTACAGTACCTTCTCTCATCTGGCGGATGAGGACATCGACAGTGGTGATGTATCCCTGACACCGCTCCAATCCTATCACAAAAACCTCTATGCAAAAATTGTCGCAAAATCCCCGACTATAATCGGGGGATTGGATGAAACAATATTTTTCAGTACGCGGCGCGGATTGACCACTACCACTGTTTTTAAAAATGGTGAAAAAATCAATAATGGCGAAATACTTCTGAAAATCGAGGGTCCGGCTGCTCAGATTTTATCGCTGGAGCGAACGATCCTCAATGTCCTGCAGCGGCTCAGCGGAATTGCCACGACCACCTGCGAATATGTTGAAAAAATTGCCGGATTACACTCTTTTGTTGTTGGCACCCGGAAAACACTCTGGGGCTTACTGGACAAACGGGCAATTCAGTGCGGCGGCGGTTTGACACACCGGCTCGGATTGCATGATGCTGCGATGTTAAAGGAAAACCACCTGGCGATTTTGCGGGAATCGAACAATCCGGACAGCCTGAAAAATGCGGTTACGGAAATAATTGCAGCCTACCCCTATTTACGATTTATTGAAATTGAAGTGACAAATCCGGATGAATACCGGGAAATGCTCGGTTACCTGGATAACATTACCGCACCTTTTCCCTTTGTCATCATGTTCGATCACTTTGAACCGAATGAAATCACCCAATTGGTTGCCGAAGCCAAAAAGAAAAAACTCT
The DNA here is from genome assembly GCA_964605705.1 of uncultured bacterium. Taxonomy (GTDB): domain Bacteria; phylum Fidelibacterota; class UBA2242; order UBA2242; family UBA2242; genus CAZSDW01. The sequence continues at coordinate 127,222 of CAZSDW010000002.1, read as the reverse complement.
ACAGCCACATTCTTTTTGAAGCTTCCGGCAATATTTCGCTCGAGACAATCAGAACCTATGCTGAAAGCGGTGTGGATGTCATTTCGGTCGGCGCGTTGACCCATTCAGTTAAAAGCGCCGATTACAGTTTACTCATTGAAACCAAATAACTCTCATTATTATGCCTGACAAACCGATTTATTTGGACCATAATGCCAGCACACCACTGTTGCCGGAAGTCATCAGTGCCATGACACCTTATTTAAAGAATCATTATGGCAATCCATCCAGCAGCCACACCTACGGACAGGCAGCCAAAAATGCAATTGAAACTGCCCGGGATCAACTGGCAACACTGCTCAATTGTAAAGCCGAAGAACTGATCTTTACCAGCGGTGGCAGTGAATCGAATAATCTGGCAATCAAAGGGATTGCAGATTTACATGGTACCGGGCACATAGTCACCAGCACAGTCGAACATCCCGCCGTCCTGGAGGTCTGTCGCTACCTGCAGAAAAAAGGTTTTTCGGTCACGTATCTCCCGGTTGATGAATGCGGCATGGTAAATCCCGACGATATTCAAAAAGCCTTGCGATCGGATACTATCCTGATCAGTATTATGCTGGCAAATAATGAAGTCGGGACGATCCAGCCAATTAAAGAAATCAGCCAAATTGCCACCAAAAATGGAATTCTAATCCATACCGACGCCGCTCAGGCGGTTGGCAAAATACATGTCGATGTCCGGGATCTGGGGGTTGATCTGCTCTCTGTCGCCGGACATAAAATGAACGCTCCCAAAGGTATTGGCGCTTTGTATGTGAAAACCGGGACAAAACTCATTCCTTTAATCCATGGCGCCGGTCACGAGCATGGATTGCGCCCCGGGACTGAAAATGTCCTCGAAATTGTCGGGCTGGGAGCCGCTGCCGAACTCTTTTCATCAAACGAACAAAGCATCGTTCAGGAATTGACCAAGACCGGTGCACTTTTCTGGAATAAGCTGAAAAAAGCACTTCCGCAAATCCAGTTGAATGGTCATCTTAGTAAGCGACTTCCAAACACAGTCAATGTCTATTTCCCCGGTATCGATACGAACACTCTCTTATCGGATTTGCCCGATATTGCCGCATCAGCCGGTGCGGCATGCCACGCGGACGGCACGGAACCATCTCACGTTTTGCATGCAATGGGATTCAGCAACGACCGGATTCTGGGCAGTGTTCGGTTTTCCATCGGGAGAACAACCAGTCTGGAGGAGGTCAACATCGCAGTCCGCAAGATTACGGACACCTACCTTCACCTGAATGAAAATATGTTAACGGAAGTAACAATCAGCAATATATCGGATATCCGCCTGACCCAATATACACACGGTTTGGGCTGTGCCTGTAAAATTCGTCCACAGAACCTGGAAGAAATCCTGAAAAAATTCAGTGTGATTCCATCGGAGTTTACCCAGGTAGGTTTTGAAACTTCCGATGACGCCGCCGTATTTCGTCTGAATGATGAAATTTCCCTGGTGGCAACAGTCGATTTTTTTACACCGATTGTCGATGATCCCTTTGATTTCGGACGCATTGCAGCCGCGAATTCACTCAGTGATATTTATGCTATGGGCGCGAAACCGCTATTTGCATTGAACGTCGCCGCTTTTCCGGAAAAACGACTTCCCATGAAGGTGCTGGAACGGATTCTGGAAGGTGCCTGGCAGGTCGCCCGGGAAGCCGGAATTCCGATTCTTGGCGGACATACTATCGAGGATAATGAACCCAAATTCGGTCTGTCTGTAACCGGAATCGTTCATCCCGATAAAATCTGGCGCAATACCGGCGCACAAGCGGGAGATGCCCTTATTTTAACCAAGCCGATCGGACTGGGTATTTTATCAACGGCATTGAAGCGCGGACTCTTAAGCGATAAAACCAAAGAATTAATCATTCGCATCATGTCCACCTTGAACGCAAAAGCGGCTGGCATTCTCAAAAACTATTCTGTTCATGCCTGCACCGATGTAACCGGCTTTGGCTTACTGGGACACCTGTCGGAAATGCTGGGAGCCGGCGGCATATCAGCGAGAGTAAATAGTTCCCAGGTTCCGATCATTCCGGATACCATCGCAATGGTTCGCCGTAATGTCATTCCCGGCGGGACTGATGCAAATATGGAATTCCTGGAAGGTAGGGTCATCTGGGATGATAAAGTCACAAACTATTTACGAATCATATTATCCGATGCCCAGACTTCGGGTGGTCTGCTTGTGGCAGTACCGGAATCAAATGCGGATAATATTATCAGGGAATTAGAGCAATCCGGGATACACCCGGCGAGTCGGATTGGAACTTTCGAAGAATCAGATCGGAGCAAGATTTTTATTGATCGTTAATCGAAGTTCACTAACTTAGTAACCTAAAAAAAATAACCAAATGAAAAGCCGATACCGTAAACAGTATGTAAAAATTGCTCGCAAGATGACTTTATCCGATTTGCAGGCGGGTGGCAATTCTGAAGATCTGAGCATGGATGATATTTTTACGGATGGCAGGGTGGCTCAGAGTTCTTCATTCTTTATGGGCATCTTCTCGAAGCAGGGACTCAAGAACGTCATCGATGCATTTGGGCTTACCGAAGCTTTGGCAAGAGTGGGTCTAACAGATTTACTGGTCGAGATTGACACCAGTGATCCCCATGCTCATCGGATGTTTGTTTATACCGGAAAAGAATCCGACGATCATAAAATTTGTGAAATGGTGCTAAAAAAGGGACCGGTTACATTTCCACAGAGTTCACTTCCCCAATTTCCGCACCGCAATCCCAATTTACTTCAGGTGGAATGGCTGTTACTTCAGAATCCGAAAATGACTTTCGATGAAAGGCGACCGCAATTACCCGGACAACTTTACCCCGGATTAGGAATAGGCGAGCGTATGCTCCAGATTTTAATTCTGCTGACCCGTCGGCTTCACCTGGAGGGTATGATCAATAAACCGCGCTATTATCATACGGCGTTCATGTTTACCAAGGATTTTATCTTCACCAATCCCCGCAACCATGCGATTCTGCAATCAATTAATCGCGATCTTCTGTCAAAATATAAATTCCACACCGTCGCCTGGGCAGCTCATTTTGACTGTATTATCAATCATGTCAAAGGAACAACACTGGTCTGGGACACCGAGTATCTCATCCTGCCTCTCGAAAAATATCTTCTGAAATATTTCAATTCCAAAGAGTACCAGAAGGCTGTCATCGATGAAATGCGCCAATTCAATTTCATTATCGATATTAGTAAATTTTTGAAATGTACCCAAAAAAACAATATCCCCTTGTACGAGAAACTATTTTAAATTCCATCCGGTAATTTTAAATGATCAACCCGATATATCAGGTTCCTGAAAATCCCTATTGTGTTCTGATGGGAAATGCTGAATTTCCCCGGAAAGACTTATGTGACAAAATTCTAGCGAAAGCCGAATTCATTATCTGTACCGACGGTGGAGCAAATTATGCATACGATCATCAGATCACCCCGCATCTGATCATTGGTGATCTTGATTCCATCCGTAAAGATTCCCACAAGTTCTTCTCAGCCAATGGAGTCATGATCAGATCCGTTGATTCTCAACAGGAAAATGATCTTGAAAAGGGATTTAACTACATTTTCCAGGAGACCGTTTATCGAAATATTTTATTACTTGGATTTCTGGGCGACCGGGACGATCAAAGTTTTGCTACTTTACAGATCGCCCAAAAATTCAGCCGGATTATGACCATTCAGATATACTCAATAAATTCTGAATATATTCTTTTACCGCCCGGATCGTATTCGATCGGTTTCAAAAAAAATTACTCTGTTTCACTGTTTGGTTTGCCTGTGGCGTATAATGTTCGGACTCAGGGATTAAAATGGAATCTGGATCAGGAAGACCTATCGGAGGGTTCGCGCGGGGTGAGTAACAGTACTACAACCGATACTGTCGAACTTTCATTTGATAAAGGGCAGCTGATCTTAATTACACCGCTTCGTTCTCTATGAATCCTGTACACCTCGCGCCAATTGATAAACTCCTGATCCTGATCTACCTGGCAGCAATTCTAATCATCGGATTGCGGTCTTCCCGGCAGCAGCGTGATAATCCTGAAAATTTTCTTTTAGCAGGGCGAAAATTATCCCTACCCGCATTCACAGCAACACTGGTGTCAACCTGGTATGGTGGCATTCTGGGTATCGGGGAATTCACGTATCGTTATGGATTACTGAATTGGGTGACTCAGGCATTGCCCTATTATCTCTTCGCCATCCTGTTTGCTGTTTTTGTTGCCCCGAAAATTCGCAGAACAAACCTCTTTACTATTCCCGATCAACTGTATAATAATTTCGGTCGAACCGCAGGATTGATTGGCAGTATTTTAATTTTTTTACTGGTCTCCCCTGCCTCCTATCTTTTGATGATCAGCATAATACTCAGCTCGATTTTCAGTATTCAGCTCTGGATCGGTGTATTAGTCGGAATAATCTTCTCGACAGTGTATGTCTTTTTCGGTGGATTTAATTCGGTCGTTAAAACCGACATCGTTCAGTTTATCCTGATGTTCATCGGATTCGCCATTCTGGTTGTTACCCTGGTCAGCCGGTTCGGCGGAATCACTTTTCTGAGAGAGAACCTACCCCGGGCACACCTGCAATTGAGCGGCGGTCAGAATTTTCAATACATTTTTGTCTGGTTTTTCATAGCGCTGTGGACTTTTGTCGATCCGGGATTTTACCAACGCTGTTATGCGGCTAAGACTCCTAAAACAGCCCGTAACGGAATCATTATTTCAGTGGGCTTCTGGATTACATTTGATTTTTTTACCACAACTGCCGGATTATATGCCCGCGCAATTTTCAAAGACATCCCCGGTTTAATGGCATTCCCGCTCCTGGGCGAACAGATTCTCCCACCTATCCTCAGCGGATTATTTTTTATCGCTTTACTAGCAACAATCATGTCCACGCTTGATTCAAATTCCTTCCTGGCTGCGGTCAGCTTCGGCAGAGATATTGTCTGGCGCATCAGGAAAAATACTGATGTGACCATCGCCACCCAGGTCGGTTTGGGATTGACATTGGTCTTTTCTGTTATCCTCCTGTCGCTGGTGCCATCGGTTGTCAAAATCTGGTATTTTATGGGATCATTGATTATTCCAAGTCTTCTGCTTCCACTTGTTTCAGTATTTTTTCAAAAATTGAAGGCATCAAAACACGCGACGGTTACTTCAATGATATCAACTTTTGGAGGAACCGCAATCTGGTTAATTATCGGAATTACCCGGGGCAATCTGACAACACCTGAATATCCCTTTAATATTCAACCATTCTTTTTAGGATTATTTATCTCATTAATTATCTATACTCCAAATATTCTTAAGACATTTTTCCGACGATAAAGTCAAATTCGACAAATTTATATTCAACATTAGTAATGAATCCTGTTGATTTAATGCCATTTTTTAGATAAATTTTCACGCTTTTTCTTCACAAGGATCACGGGGCGATTAGCTCAGTTGGTCAGAGCGTCCCGTTCACATCGGGAAGGTCATCCGTTCAAATCGGATATCGCCCACAGGAAGGTTAGGTCTTGAAAGCGTCAATAAACGTACAACACATATATAAAAATATAAATTGCACCGATTACGGTGCAATTTTCATTTTAAAGAGAACGGAGGTCCAATGCTCAAAGAGTTAGAATATCTGGTAAAGCTACAGAAAATTGATAACAAGCTGCTTGAGATCAATCAGATGAAGGGTGATTTGCCTCAGGTCGTGAATACTTTAAAGAAAAATATTGATACTCTCGAGAAAGAGCTGGAAAGAGACCGGAATCGTGAAAAGGAAATCGTTCTCCAGGAAAAGAATCTCCAAGCCGATATTGAAGATAATAAAGAACATCTAAAACGATATCAGGATCAATTATACCTGGTCACCTCCAATAAAGAATATGATGCTTTGACGACAGAGATCGACTCGGTTCGCCAGAAAATTGATGCCGCGGAATATAAGATTCTTGAATTAAACGAAGAACTTGAAAGTTTGAAAGAATCTATTAAAAGTAAAGACCTGACTCTTATCGATAAATCAAGTGACATTAAAACCCGCCGGGAACAGCTGGAAAAAACCAATCAGCAAACCAACGCCGTCCAAAATAAATTATTAGCAGAACGCGAAAAGGTCCATAAGTTGATTTCACTGCGTTATATCCGTGAATATGATCGGATCAGCAGAGCGAAAGACGGTGTTGCCATCGTCCCGATTAATCAGATATTTGATGAAAAATTAGATAAAAAGGGAAATATTGAATATATTCCCGCTCAGGTTTCTTGCGGAGGTTGTCATAAAATTGTACCCCCGCAAAAAATTGTTGAAATTCGATCTGGATCTTCTTTAAACCGTTGTGAATTTTGCGGTCGTCTGCTTTACTGGGATTCAGACGCCAGTGAAATTCGATCCGATATTGAGGAGGAATTAATCTGAAGTTGGTCAGGCAGTCGCCCCGATCCTTATCGGGGAGGAAAGTCCGAACTCCGCAGGGCAGGGTGCTCCGTAACACGGAGTCTTCCGATTATTCGGAAGAAGGAAAGTGCCACAGAAACGATACCGTCCACCTTCGGTGGTCAAGGGTGAAATGGTGCGTCCTGCAATTAAGCGGGATTAAAGTAAGAGCGCACCGTCCGGGTCGCGAGACCGGGAGCCGGGTAAACCCCACCTGGAGCAAGATCAAGCAGAGAATTGGAATCGCCCGTTCCGTTAAGTTCTCGGGTAGATCGCTTAATCCCGGCTGTAAAGTCGTGGATAGATAAATGACTGCCATCCCGCTGCGGCGGGGTACAGAATTCGGCTTATCGACCAACTTCAGCTATTTTTTTAATGATGAAATTTGAATGGATTTTTAAAGAATATTCTCTCTCAAAAGTGACTGAGATCGCGAAGGTAAAAGCGCTTCCAATCTCGATTGCCACTGTCTTATACAATCGCGGATTTACCAATCTGGAACAGATCGAGCAGTTTTTCAATCCTACCCTCCAGGATTTATATGATCCATTTATACTCAAGGATATGGATAAAGCGGTCGAGCGAATCCAGACGGCTCTGATGAACAAAGAAAAAGTCATGATCTACGGCGATTACGACGTTGACGGAATAACCGCCACATCGTTACTCTACCTGTTTCTGTATGAAATCGGACTCAATACTTTTTATTATATTCCTGATCGTGAAAAAGATGGCTACGGACTTTCGAAGAACGGAATTGATGTCGCCATTGAAAATGGTGCCAACCTCATCATTAGTTGTGATTGCGGAATTAACGCCATCGATGAAATTGATTATGTGAATGCCAATGGTCTCGATATGATTGTGACCGATCACCATGAACCGGCTGAAACACTGCCAAAAGCCCTTGCGATTTTAAATCCAAAGCGTGAAGATGACAGCTATCCCTTCAAGGAGCTGAGTGGTGTCGGTGTGGCTTTCAAAATGTTGCAGGGTTTTTCTCAGAAAAATAATATCCCTATCGAAAAATTGTACAAACATCTCGACCTTGTAGCGATCGGAACCGCCGCGGATATCGTCCCGATTCTGGATGAAAATCGGATCCTGGTATCTAAAGGACTGGAGTATCTGAATCGGACCAATAAGATCGGCGTTAATTCGTTGCTCAAAGTGGCGGGATTTACCAGTAAAGTCCTGAATGTTGTTAATATTGTATTTGGTTTGGCACCCCGAATAAATGCCGCCGGTCGTCTGGGTCAGGCAAGCCGGGCGGTAAAATTACTGAGTTCTTTCAATCAGCGCGAAGCCCGCGAACTTGCTTCACTACTCGAACGTGAAAACCGCGACCGGCAGAATATCGAAAAGAAAACCATTGATCAGGCAATTTTACAGCTGAACGCTACACACGACATTTATAAAGATAAAATTTTCATCCTTTCCGGTGAAAACTGGCATCAGGGCGTCATTGGAATCGTGGCTTCAAAATTAAAAGAAATTTACAACCGCCCCGTTGTCATGATCTCTTTTCAAAACGACATCGGCAAAGGCTCCGCCCGCAGTATTCCCGACTTTGATCTCTATAATGCATTTACCGAATGTGCCGATCTGCTGGATAATTTCGGTGGGCATAAAATGGCTGCCGGTCTTACGATCAGTAAAGAGAATCTGCCAAAATTTCAGCAGCAACTCAAAAGAATCTCCGAAAAGCTGATTACCGATGAGATGCTTCAGCCTAGAATGTCCATCGAATGTGAGATAGAATTCACAGAAATTTCCCGGAATTTAATAAACCATCTGAAAAAACTGGCTCCCTTCGGTCCGGGAAATATGCGCCCGGTCTTTGTTGCTCGTCATATCAATATTACGGGGATGCCCCGAATCGTCGGCGAAAACCATTTGAAATTCAAAGCCAGTAAAGACAAAACAGTCATCAGTGCGATCGGTTGGAAGCTGGGCACATTGTACGAAATGCTGATCAGTAATCGTCCCCTGGATTTGGCATTTGTCATTGAAGAAAATGAATGGAACGGTGTTAAAGATATTCAATTAAATATTAAAGATATTCATTATTCGAATGGTTTATATTAGCTTAATTGGAGGGGTGCAAATATGTATCGAGTAAAAATATCCGGATTGGGTAAAAGTGTTCCCGAGAACATCATCAGCAATTTTGATCTCGAAAAAATGATGGATACCAGCAACGAGTGGATTCTTGAGCGCACCGGAATCCAAGAACGACGTTTCGTAACTCAGCCCTGTGGATCTGCTGAATTAGCCCTGCCAGCCTGCCTGGATGCTATTCAGGATGCTGGTATTCAAAAAGAAGATATCGACTTTATCATTGTCGCTACAACAACACCTGAACACCAAGCTCCGGGTAGCAGCAGTTATTTACAGGCACTGTTAGAACTGACTCCTGTTCCGACCCTAGACATTCGTGTACAATGCTCGGGGTTTGTATATGGCTTGTCAATCGCAGACCAATTTATTAAAACCGGACAGTATCAGAATATTTTACTCGTCGGAGTTGAAGTTCAATCCGTAGGACTCAACCTGTCCACCGAAGGACGGGATGTAGCGGTTCTGTTTGGCGATGGTGCCGGTGCTGCAATTATCAGTCGATCCGACGATGAAAGCGAAATAGTATCCACACATCTATTTGCCGACGGTATCCATGCCGATGATTTATGGGTGGAAGCACCGGTTGGTTACGCATCACCGCGAATTTCAAAAGAGATGCTCGATGAAAATCGCCAATATCCTAAAATGAATGGCAGACAGGTATTCAAACATGCGATTACCCGCTTTCCGGAAGTTGTTAAAGTCGCTCTAGCGGCGAACAATTGGACGAAGGAAGATATCACTCTAGTTATCCCCCATCAGGCAAATATGAGAATCACCGAGGCAATTACGAAAAGACTTGAGTTGCCTTCTGAAAAAGTTTATAGTAATATACATCGATACGGGAATACGACTGCTGCATCGATTCCCCTGGCAATGGCTGACGCTCGAGCCGAAGGTAGATTTAAAAGAGGAGATAAACTGATCCTCGCAGCATTTGGATCCGGATTTACCTGGGCATCGGCAGCCATCATCTGGTAAAAAAATGGAGTGAGAATCCTTGACCAACTTAAGTTTTCTGACGACAAAAGATCCCGACCGAATTGATCCGCAATTAGCAAAGCGACGCAAAACCTGGACGATTATCTGGACAACGTTGATTATCCTGATAATCGCACTGCTTTTCCCAAAAAACCGCTACAGCGTCTATAATTACAAAATCAACGATATAACCCGCTCAACGATTATCGCGCCATTCGATTTTCCGATTCTTAAATCCGTCCAGGAATTGACCAAGGATCGAAACGAAGTGCTCAAACAGATCCCCTTTGTATTCCGTCAGAATAATGATATCCCGTCCACCGAACTTGCCAATCTCGAAGCGTTTTTTAAAGATATCGATAAAGTCAGAACCGCCAAGACCAAATTTGAAGATTCCATGAGACTGCTGGATCGTTATAAGTATTCCAAGCGCTACGACGAAATTTTATCAATGACCCAGATGGATTCAATTTCCTATAAAAATCTTCTCTCTCAAATTCAGGAACACTATAAATTTGAAAAAAACTCAATTGTCTATAATGAGTTACTTTTAAATACCGGCAACAACGGAAATATAACCTCACCGGTTAACTTCTTCCCGCCCCTTAAACAATTACTGAGTGATTTATATGCCCATCTGATCATGGATATTCCAAAGAGTAATATTATCAGTGACAATATCATTATCAGGGAAGAATCCGACGAACTCACCGAAAACCTCGATCAGTTGCTCACCTTGGAAGAAGCCTGGACAAATGCCAAACTTAATCTGCAGGCGAAATTTCCGGAGCAGGATACTAAAGTTATCAATACAGGCTACGAAATTATCATCCAGTTTCTGAAACCGAATTTGGTTTATCAAAAAGAAATTACTGAATCCCGCCAGCGCGATGCGATCAACAAAGTTCCGATCAGTAAAGGTATCGTCCTCGAAAACGAAAAGATTGTCGATGCCAATACCAAAATCACTCCTGAGATTTTCCGTAAACTGGATTCCATGTCTAAGGAACGAGCCCGTCGCGCAAACATCCGCGGAGGTATCCGAACAAGTTTACCACTCATAGGCGATCCGATAATATTCGGGGGACAGATTCTTCTGATCGTCATCATTTTGTCATTTTTTGTCACTTATCTTATGACTTACCGCCCGTCGATTCTCCAGGACCCGAAGATGGTGCTCCTCCTTGGAATTATTATTATCATTCAGTCTATTTTTACTGCTGTTTTTGTGGATAAACTTAATATTTCAGAATTTGCCATCCCGATTACCATCGCTGCAATGACTCTTACGATTTTATTCGACAGCAAAATCGCATTTGTCGGCGCCGCAACAATAACACTAATGGTCGGTGCCCAACTACGGGGAAATCTGGATTTTATCATCACGTCTGTTTTCGTGAATTCATTTGCAATTTATTCGGTGCGAAAACTCCGCAAACGCAGCCAGGTTTTCCAGGCTATTATTTATATTCTACTGGGATATCTGATCGGCATTGGCGTAACTGAGTTATTAAAATACTCGACGGTTTCCGAAATGACGGATAATCTGATTTATGCCGGTCTAAATGCAATATTATCACCCATTCTCGCTTACGGTATCGTCAGCCTGCTGGAACTGCTATTCGGCATTACTACCGATTTGACCCTTCTGGAACTGGCAGATTTCAATCATCCGTTATTAAAGGCACTCTCCAAAGAGGCGACCGGAACCTTCACTCATTGTGTCACCGTGGGAAATTTGGCAGAGGCTGCCGCAGATGCAGTCGGTGCCAATGCGCTACTGGTTCGGGTTGGTGCCTATTATCATGATATCGGAAAAATAACAAAACCCGAATATTTCATTGAGAATCAGGCATTTAACAGTAATAAACATGATAATCTGACACCAAATCTCAGTGCAATTATCATCATTAATCATATCAAAGAGGGATTACGGCTCGCTAAGGAATATAAACTCCCTAAGGCAATTATCGACTTTATTCCAACCCATCACGGCACCACCCGTGTCGAATATTTTTATTCGAAAGCCAAGGAACAGGCAGGCGATTCGACGATGATCAATGATAATGATTTCCGCTACCCCGGACCTAAACCGCAGACAAAGGAAACCGCCATTCTGATGATCTGTGAAACGATTGAAGCCGCGGTCCGATCGCTGGATAAACCGACACTCGGTAATATCGAAAAAATTCTTGATTCCATTATTGACAAACGGCTCCAGGAAGGACAGCTGGATGAATGCCCGCTGACCTTTGCTGATTTGAATAGAATCAAAGGTGACATTAAGACAAATACCGGAATTTTACCCATTCTGAAAAGTATTCATCATTTACGGGTGGAATATCCCGGGCAGGATAAAGAGATTCCGACAAAATCAGTGAAAGCAAAGCCTGTCAAAACCAATTCCTGATGTCGAAGCTCACTATCTTCAACCTTCATCCCGATATTCAATTATTAACTCCGGCAACTGAGACTGTTCTCGAGATAGTTGCCACCGGAGAAAAGGTTGTTTTTGAAGACGTCCGGCTGATCGTCACAGATGACGACGCCGTCAATCGATTAAAAAAGCAATTCTTCGATGAAGATGTGCTCACCGATACGATCAGTTTTAATCTGAATGACAGCGAACAGCCGATCGAAGGCGAAATTTACATCAGTATCGACCGTATCCGGGATAATGCCCGGAATTTTAAAACCAGCTTCGAACAGGAATTGATCCTGGTACTGCTCCATAGTTTTCTTCATCTGGTTGGATATGATGATCAGACCATTGAGGAAAAAGAGGAAATGAACCGGCTGGAACAGGCATATATCAGGCAGTTGAAAATAGTGCAACTCTTCCAAACAATAGAAAATAAGTGACAGTATATGGCGGAAAAATCAGCACTCATCGGGGAATTCGAAAGGTTACTGAAAATTGTGAAAACGCTGCGCGGTCCGTCAGGCTGCGAGTGGGATCGCGCGCAGACCTCAAATTCCCTGACCCCCTACTTTATGGAAGAGGCTTATGAAACTATCGAAGCGATACACGAGGGAGATGAAAAAAAACTCAAGGAAGAACTGGGCGATCTCCTGCTGCATATTGTCTTTCAGGCAGACATCGCTGCTGACAATGGTACTTTTACCTTAACGGATTCGCTGAAAAATATTAATGATAAACTGGAACGGCGCCACCCGCATGTGTTCGGCAATGTGAGCGTCAAAGACATCCGGGAAATCGGTCAAAACTGGGAAGAGATCAAACTCAAGGAGGGGCGCAAATCCCTGATGGAAGGACTGCCCAAAACACTTCCGGCGCTCCTGTTGGCTCGCAGGATTCAGGAACGGGCGGCACAGGTTGGTTTTGACTGGGATAAGATTGATGCTGTCTGGGACAAGGTTCATGAGGAATTAGAAGAGCTTAAGAGTGCTTTAAAATTTTCTGACAAAAAATCAATTTCACTGGAATTCGGCGACTTGCTTTTTTCGCTGGTCAATCTCTCCCGCTTTCTGAAAATTAATCCGGAAGAAGCACTCTCACTGACATCAAAAAAGTTCGTTGATCGCTTTCGATATATTGAGAAAAAATTATCGGCTAAAAATAAAAGACTCAAAGATGCCACACTTGAGGAGATGGATCAACTCTGGGACGAAATTCGCTCAGCAGATAGCACCCCAAAATAGTATCACTGATACTTAATCCAAATCACACTTTTAAAATAAGCCTTGAACAATAGTATCCTAAGGTTTATATTGAATTGTAAGGTTTTTGAAATTTATCCTGCAATGGCATATCCTATATTTTTAGAACCAACACTGTAAATATGGGAGCTGGACTTCGGGCGTGGAAAGCATGCCTCCTAGTCGGGGAAACTTGAATCGTTCGAGAGGTGCCCACCGTGCGAAACACGGTTCTAAGAACGTACTGCCATTGCAGGATTAATTATATTCGCCTAATCTTAATCAATGATAATTTCTGCCGAGGATATTTGCTGAATAGCTGCTGATAAACTTTCGAATTTTCTGGGTGTTAATACCAAAAAAACCAGCACTGATTCCACTTCAAATCTCGGTTTTACCGACAGACGGTATTTCCTGAATACCCGCATTAGTTCAGAATACTGAGACTGCTCAACCCGAATCTTCAGATTTACCATTTCCTGAAATGGCTTCTTCTCTGCCTGATCAAGCGCTTCGGCAGCCACACCACCATATGCACGAATCAAGCCACCAATCCCCAGCTTTGTCCCTCCGAAATAACGGACGACGACACACAAAGTGTTGACAAGTCGGCGACCTTCAAGACTGGCTAAAATCGGTGATCCGGCAGATCCGTGTGGTTCGCCGGCATCTGAACAATATCCAGGCACATCTGGACTTTGAGATAGGCGAAAAGCCCAGCAAACATGGGAGGCTTTGTGATGTTCCTGTTCGTTATTTTTAATAATCAATAGGGCGGCTTCGCGGGTATCTACCGAATATACCCGGGCAATAAATTTGGAGCCTTTAATTTTTCGGGTGACTTCCGCAGCTTGTTTAATCTGGTAATTCAACAAAATTTCAGTTGATTATTGTAAACTTATAGCTTGTACGGTTTTTATCGATACCCAATTGAAGGATATAAACACCGGAGCTGAGGTTTCTGGTTCGGAAGACATCGGCGGGAATTTCCAGATCAATTATCCCCGGATTCAGGTCCTTGGCATCGGTTATCAGGCGATAGACTTGCTGTCCCCGTATATTGTAAATATCGTAACTTATGCTGTTGATGAACTTTCCCAATTGCAGTCGGATATGGAGTGGATTTGGATCCATCCTTGAATACGGATTTGCATAGATTGCCAAAATCTTTGATGGAAACACCTCCGTTTCGGTGAGGATTAAATCGGGATAAATTTTAGATTCTATTGAACTGTTCGTAATAAATACCAGCAGACGATCATCCTGTCGGGTTTCTCCTATAAACACCTCGGTATCACTGCCGCTATGGCGCTGAAAATCCGGAGTAGTAAATTTATCAATAACGTAACTGGTTTTAAAATCTTCATCGTCAACGGAAATAATTGTCATGTCCAGAAATTGATCATCGGAAAAAACGATGGCGACACATTGCGTCGCCAGTGGATTGATACTGTTTTTAATCAGAGTGTTATTCACAAAATTTTCATCGGAAATCGACAACAATGGAAAATCGACGGCGTCCGGAGTAACAGCGTATCGGGCATCATAGCGTGAACCGGTAAAATAACACGCCGTGACATAATTATTATAGCGCAATACCAGGTCCCCATCATACGATTCGATGGTTTCCATCAACGCCTGCAGGGCATACTCGTGTTTGATCTTTTCCCAAACCTTCCGGATAAAGCTTTCGTCATTATAAACATCGGTCAGGTATCTGATAAACGGACCGAGAGCATAAGCATAATCATCAAAATCCCAGATTGATTTGTTGGGACGATAGAAGAACGCATCCAGGTACTGAATGTAATCATCAACCTCCGGGTATGCCCGCTCTTCAAACCAGGTCGATGACCATTCCAGAAAATACTGGTCCCCACCACTACTTCCGGGCAATCCATTCGAATCCCACCAATTATATCCCAATTGAACTACATGAAAAAACTCGTGGGCAACGGTAACCCGCATCCCATCCAGCCCACTAGTCAAATAGCCCGACTCTTTATAATCGTTGTCTATAGTGGTATAAGCCGTATAGTCTTTGGGTTGATCAGGAGTCGAGCTGACCGAATTCTCGGGATAAGTATAAGCATATGCCAAACCACTTAAATTAGTAACATATATATCCGTTTGCGGACTCAATGCGTTATCAATGGGGGGAGGATCAAATCCAAGAGTGTCCATGAGAATCCGCCAGGAATATTCCGCCGTTCTGGCGACTTCCACCACATAGTCCGGTACTCCGGGTTCCAGAGTCGAACTATTATCAACAGCGTTACTGCCAGTGGTGTCATAGTGAATATTGAAATGGTTGTTCTCACTGATATAGCTATTAGACAGGACAGGGCGAGAATAAATTGCTTTCCCTAAAATCCGCTCACGCTCAGCCGGGTGGATCAGCAGGGATTTGACTGTTTTGATATCTGACGATTGGGTACTGTTCAACGTCGTTTTCCGGGATTTTTGAGATTGCAGATAATTCATTACGGCGCTGTATGAATCTTCTGCTTTTAATGGAATTAAAAACAGGCATAAACTGACGAACATTGGACTTAGGATTTTCATACACTATTTTTGGCGAAATAACAGGGTAATCGGAATCCCGGAAAAACCGAATTCCTGACGGAGTTTATTCTCCAGGAAACGTCGATATTCTTCCTTGACATTTTTAGGATCATTACAGAAAAAGATGAAAACCGGTGGATCGATTTTGACCTGTGTGACATATTTTATCTGAATATGCTTTCCCATAACCGCCGGTGGAGGTGTTCGGTCAATCACTGTCTGAAAATATTTATTTAACTGGTTTGTCGTGATCCGCTTTTTGCTGGATTCAAAGACCTCTTTTGCAGTATCTAAAACCTGACCGATACGCTGCCTGGTCAACGCTGAGATGAAAATAATCGGGTAATGACTTAATTCTGGAAATCGGTAGATGATTTCTTCTTTATACAATTTCATTGTATTAGCACTTTTTTGAACAAGATCCCACTTGTTAATGGCTATCACAAGTCCCCGTTTGCGGTCAATAATTGCCCGAACAATATTCGCATCCTGGCGGTTGAATTCCTTTTGAGCATCAACTACCAGAATCACAACATTGCAGCGATCGATAGCCCGATTCGTCCGCACGTTACTGTAAAATTCGATGCTGTCCTTGACGTTTTTCTTTTTACGAAGTCCGGCGGTATCTATCAGAGTGACCGGCTGACCATAATATTTAAGCTCGGAATCAATTGAATCGCGTGTCGTGCCAGGAATGTCTGTGACAATCAGTTTATCCACCCCCAATATTGCATTGACAATGGAGGATTTACCGGCATTGGGCATTCCAACGATTGCCAGACGTAAATGATCGGATGCCTCCTGCTCTTCAGGCGCCTCCCCTGGTAATTTTTCATAAATCAAATCAAGCAAGTCACCAATGCGTCTGCCATTCAGGGCTGAGATTGGAACAACCTCACCATATCCCAGCTGAAAAAATTCATACCGATTATGTTCGCGAAGCAGATTGTCACATTTATTCGCAATTACAATGATTGGTTTATCGATTGTCCTTAACAACTCGGCAATCTGCTTATCCATTGGCATCAACTGGTCATTCGCATCAACAATAAAAAGGATCAGGTCCGCCTCTTCAATTGCCAGTTCGACTTGTGTACGAATGGCACTTTCGATGGTATCCAGACTTTCCGGAATATATCCACCCGTATCAATTAACCGGAATTGTCTCCCGCTCCAGTTAACAGTCTCATAAACCCGGTCACGGGTTATTCCTGCCTGAGGATGAATGATCGATTTTCGCTTTTGGGCAATCCTGTTGAACAGTGTCGATTTTCCGACATTCGGACGTCCAATAATTGCCACAACTGGTTCACTTTTCACCGTCTCTCACAATTCTATAAAAATCATCGCTACCGATTTTGACCGGTATGCCAAGAAATTTTTCAATATCAACCGGTTTTTTATCATCTAACAACACACCATTATCATTGATACAGTTCGGTGGTAAATAGATACAATCATAACTGCCCTTCTCGGGAAACTGAGCGATGATATCACCGGCTGTCAATAATCCCGACACTGTTACAGTTTCACCAAAGAAATTATTGGTAACCGTAATCAGCTCGGCTGTAAGCTTAGTAATCTTATTTAAATATGGCAATACATATTCCCGGAGCACCGGTGTCGCGGATTTGCCGGTTATCAGGGCAATTTTTCGTGGTTCAGCTAGCGCTTTGGGAAAATCCTGACTGCTTTCCTTAATCGTATCGATCAGCTGACGGCAGAGCCCGACACCGTTTTCAATCTGGTGATAAGGACCATAATGTTCCGTCAGCGGAAAAGAGCGCTCCGCCAGCAGGTAAAATTCATCGGACAGATAGACAAACGGCTCGTCGTCAATATTCCGAAATCTCCGATCCCATGATTCGGAAAGTTCAACCAGCGTCGTTGCCAATTCCGCTGAAACCGGATGAATCGACGGCAAATGTTTGCGATGCTTTGTCAATCCCACCGGCACAATCGCCAGCGTTTTTATCGAACGTTTATAATGGTAAAGGTCTTTTATCGTTCGATTGAGGATGTCACCATCATTTACATCCGGCACCAGCACTACCTGGGTGTGGAGTTCGATTCGGTGTCTGGTTAAAAATTCGATTTTCTTCATCAAGTGGTCATCGTTTTCAAGTCTGAAAATCAAACGCCTGACATCCGGATCCGTGGCATGCACTGAAATATATAAGGGTGACAGCCGCTGGGTAACAATCCGATCCAGCTCCTCTGCCCCAATATCGGTCAAGGTTATGTAATTACCATAGAGAAATGAGTAGCGGTAGTCCTCGTCGCAAAAGTATATCTGTCGGCGCAGGTGTTTCGGATTCTGCTTAATAAAACAAAATATGCAATTATTTGAACAACGTTTAATCTTGAAATCTTCAACATCTATGCCCAGATTGTTTTCATAGTTTTTTTGAATTGTCACCTGTTGGCGTTGACGCTCCCGATCGTAAATAATATCCAGGTGTTCGTCAGCCTGATGAAAATAAAAGTCCAGCAGATCATTGATAGCCTGATTATTTATCGAAATCAGCTTATCCCCTTCCCGGAGACCGGAAAATTCTGCCAAGCCGCCACTTTCAATTGAAGTTATTTTCAGCATTGGAATTTCTTATAAGAGTCTATTGTATATTAAAATTGAAGACATCAGTTGTGAATATTGGAGCGGGTGAAGGGAATCGAACCCTCGTGTCCAGCTTGGGAAGCTGGTGTTCTGCCATTGAACTACACCCGCATTTTAAAGAGCGAAAATAATTTAATAGTATCTAACTATTTTCAAAATCATTTTAAGGATTTGATCAAAGTATTCTTTTCTCCTCGACGCTAAAATATTCGTCCAATTTTACACAAACTTTATTAATTGAATATTAACAAGAATTTGGGGTTTTGCTCGTCGATAAACACAAAATATTGTGTTTTGCCTTGACATATTAAACGCATATTTTTATATTCACAATGGTTGATAAATGCGTTTAATGGCAATCGCCAAATTATATAAATCTTTCTAAGGAGTTTTTTTTAATGTCTGAGCCAATTGTACTCAATTTCGAATCTTCAAAAACGGACAATTCAGGCGACATTTCTCAGGCAAATGTATCTGTTTCCGTTCCTAAATCGGTCGCAGAACCGGAACCTGTTTTTTCTGAGAATGCCGTTGAAGTGCTCAGACGTCGCTACCTGATGCGAGACAAAGCCGGTAAACCAATTGAAACACCGGATGATTTGCTGCGTCGAATTTCAAATGCGATCGCCGAAGCCGACGCTGCCTATACCAGCAAATCCAATGTTATAAAGACCGCTGAAAAATTTTACCAGATGCTGTTTAATAAGGATTTTCTGCCCAATTCCCCTACTATTATGAACGCCGGTCGCGAGCTGGGTCAATTATCTGCCTGTTTTGTTTTACCAATCGACGACTCCATGGAATCTATTTTCCAGACACTTAAGGATACTGCGTTAATCCATAAAAGTGGCGGCGGTACCGGATTTTCATTCAGTCGTATTCGTCCCAAAAAGAGTATTGTCAAAACGACCAGTGGAGTTGCCAGCGGTCCGGTCTCCTTTATGAAAGTCTATAATGCTTCCACCGAAGCAGTCAAACAGGGCGGCACGCGGCGGGGCGCCAATATGGGTATTCTGCGTGTCGATCACCCGGACATTCTCGAATTTATTGACTGTAAAAAAAATAATACCGATCTGACAAATTTCAATATATCCGTCGCTGTGACTGATGACTTTATGGAAAAGGTCAGGAAACGCGAGCAATATGAGTTAATCAATCCGACCGATGGAAGTGTCGCCGGTACTCTGAATGCCGCGGATGTGTTCAAACTGATCGCGCGGAATGCCTGGGCGAATGGTGACCCGGGAGTGGTATTTATTGACAAAATTAATAAAATGAATCCCACCCCAAAGCTGGGCGACATCGAAGCCACCAATCCCTGCGGAGAACAACCACTTCTGCCCCACGAAGCCTGCAACCTGGGATCGATTAATCTGGCAAATTTTGTTACCGACAGAAAAATTGATTATGACCGCCTGACTGAAACCATTGATACGACCATCCACTTTCTCGATAATGTCATTGACGTGAACCGATACCCATTGAAAAAAATCGATACGATGGTCAAAAAAAGTCGTAAAATCGGTTTAGGAGTGATGGGATTTGCCGATGTGCTTTTCAAATTAAAAATTCCCTATAATTCGGAAGAAGCTTTGCAACTCGCCGATGAAATGATGAGTCATGTTTATAAATCAGCCCGTGATGCAAGCATCCGGCTCGGAGAAAGTCGGGGAACATTTCCAGCCTGGAATGACAGTATCTATTTCCCGGACGGACCAAAACTGCGGAATTCCACTTTTACGACTATCGCACCGACCGGCACAATTTCCATGCTGGCAGATTGTAGTAGTGGAATCGAACCGGCTTTTTCTCTGGTATTTACCAAGCGGGTTATGGATGGAACGAATCTACTCTATGTTAACCCATACTTTGAACAAGCCTGCAAAGATGCCGGTATCTATTCAGAAGAACTGATGAAGAAAGTTGCTGAAAAGGGAACGATTCAGCACATGGAAGAAATCCCCAACGCGATTAAAAAACTTTTTGTCACTGCCCACGATATCACTCCGGAATGGCATGTACGGATGCAGGCAGCATTTCAAAAATGGACGGATGCAGCTGTTTCAAAAACCTGTAATTTCCCAAAATCCGCATCTGTTCAGGATGTTATGGACGCTTACTGGTTAGCTTATGAAGCCGATTGTAAGGGTATCACAATCTATCGCGACGGCAGCCGGGATGAACAGGTCCTTTATATTGGTGATAAAGCGACTCAAAAGTCCAGTGCGACCGAAACTATAACAAAAGTGATCTATCATGATAACCAGATTCACCCCCGTGTTCGTCCACAGGATACGCGCGGCGTAACCAAACGCATCAGAACCGGACTGGGGACACTCTATGTCACAATCAACGAAGATGAAACCGGTCTTTGTGAAGTATTCACAAATATCGGCAAAGCCGGTAGCCAGGCACAGGTTGAATCCGAAGCCATCAGTCGTCTGATATCGCTGGCACTCCGTTCCGGTATCGATACGCGCGATGTTATTAAACAGCTGAAAGGAATTGGCGGACCAAGCCCGATCTGGGAAAACGGTACTCAAATTTTATCCACACCGGATGCCATTGCAAAAGCACTCGAGTGGTACCTGGAAGAACGTGAAGGCAAGAAAAAGGGAGCCCCTGCACAACCACAATTTGTATTTAAAGATGTTGTTCCTGAAAATGCTGCTGAAAAGGTATCGCTGAATAGTGGTAATAAATTACAGGTTGACAATAAAAAAACCATCACAACCTGTCCGGATTGCGGTGCCTCCGTCTATCATGAAAGCGGCTGTGTAACCTGTACTTCTTGCGGCTTCTCAAAATGCTAAAGTGATAATTCCATTAAAATAAAAAAGGGCTTCTGCAGAAGCCCTTTTTTATTATCAGTCGAAATCTTATTCATCCATAATATTTTTCTCTTTTTCCCTGAATAGAGTGTCGATTTCCCCGATAAACTCATCGGTGATTTCCTGAATATTTTCCTGTGCATCGTGGCTCTGATCCTTGGAAATTTCGCTCTCTTTTTCCAGTTCCCTGATTAAATCATTAGCATCCCGACGTATGTTACGAACGGCGATTTTCCCCTCTTCAGAAATTTTGTGACCAAATTTGACCAGCTCCCGCCGGCGTTCTTCAGTCAAGGGTGGAATCGGCAGCCGCAACAGATTACCATCCGCCTGCGGATTTAATCCAAGATCAGCCGCCTTAATCGCTTTATCGACAGCCGCTATGGCATTTCTATCAAATACCTGGACTACCAGCAGCCGTGGATCAGGTGCTGCGACATTCGCAATTTGCTTCAGTGGAGTCAGGGATCCATAATAATCAACTTTTATCGAATCAAGGATTCCGGGATTTGCCCTGCCGGTACGGATTGCAGCCAGTTCATGGTGTGTTGCTTCGACACTTTTCCGCATACGGTGTTCAGCATCTTTTAAAATTTCGTCTATCATGACTTACTCCCGGAAATTATTGTACCTATATTTTCTCCCATTAATAATCGGCGAAGATTGCCCTTTTTTTTCATATTATAGACCAGGATATCCAATTTATTATCCTGACACAAAGTGATCGCTGTCAGGTCCATCACTTTCAGTTGCTTCTCTACAGCGGTCTGATAGCTGAGATCGCGATAAAATTTTGCATCAGCATGTTTCACCGGGTCTTTATCATAGACACCATCGACTTTGGTGGCTTTGATAATTGCGTCGGCATGAATCTCGACCGCTCTCAGTGCTGCTCCTGTATCCGTGCTGAAAAAAGGTCGTCCGGTCCCGGCACTGAAAATGACTAAGTAACCACTTTGCAAATATTTAACCGCTTTACGAATAACCATTGGTTCGGCGACATCGATCATCTGGATGGCAGACATGACAATGACTTTCTGTCCTCTGGATTCCAGCGCATCCTGAACTGCAAGGGCATTGATCACCGTCGCCAGCATGCCCATATAGTCCGCTTTAACTCGATCCATACCACGTTCACTTGCGGCAAGACCACGGAATATATTACCGCCTCCGAGGACAATACCTATCTCCAGCCCGAGTTCCTTCGCGGAAATAATTTCGGTGCAGAGATAATCCAGAGTAGCCGGATCGATACCCGTGCCTTTTTCACCGGCAAGCGCCTCTCCTGAAAATTTCAGTAACACACGCTGGTATTTAGATTTAGACATTTAAATAATAATTATTTAAACAGGAATTTTTATTGGAGATTTTCACCCAATTGAAAGCGAACAAAACGCGTAATGTTGATATTTTCACCAATTCGGGCAATTGTTTCGGTCAGGTAATCTTTGATTGATTTTTGCGGATCTTTAACAAAAGCCTGTTCCAGGAGACAATTTTCCTGGTAAAATTTATTCATTTTCCCATCAACGATTTTCTCGAGAATATTTTCGGGTTTATTCTGGTTACGGACTTGTTCCAGGTAGATTTCCCGTTCCTTAGCAACGATATTTGCATCGATTTCCTCACGCCGGATAGCCGCCGGGCTGGTCGCGGCAATATGCATGGCGACATCATTTACGAAGTTTTGAAAATCGTCAGTCTTGGCAACAAAGTCGGTTTCACAGTTGACTTCGATGAGTACACCCAGTTTGTTACCGGGGTGAATATAAGACCAGATCAGACCGTCAGTCGCGGCACGACTGGCTTTTTTCTCAGCTTTGGCTTTTCCTTTTTTCCGCAGGATATCGATCGCTTTTTCAATATCCCCTTCGGATTCAACAAGAGCGGCTTTACAATCCATCATACCGATACCGGTTCTATCTCTCAGCTCTTTAACTTGTGTTGCAGAAATTTGCATTTTCTATCGTATCCTTTCAGAATTAACTAGCAGATGTTCCCGGTTCTTCTGAGGCGGCTGAAGGCACATCGACCAGTCGTGAACTTTTGGCTTCCAGGATCGCATTTGCCAATTCAGTGATCAGCAACTGGATCGTCTGAATAGAATCATCATTCGCCGGAATCGGAAAATCCACTTCGCTTGGATCAGCATTGGTATCCAGAATGGCAACAACCGGAATATCAAGACGTTTGGCTTCTTTGACCGCAATATCATCATGTAAAATATCGACAACGATCAGAACATCCGGAATACGTTTCATATCTTTGATACCACGATGCAGATCGGCTAATTTTACTCGTTCTCTCTCGAGTGAAAGTTTTTCTTTTTTGGTAAAATTTTCACCATATCCGGATGATTTATCCTTTTCCAGTTTCTGCAGATGGCGGATACTTTTTTTGATTGTCGAAAAGTTTGTCAGAGTGCCACCCAACCAGCGCTCAACGACATAAAACATACCAGCGCGGTCGGCTTCTTTCTGAATAATATCTTTCGCTTGTTTCTTGGTGCCAACAAAAAGGACATCGCCACCTTTGCGAACGGTTTCACGAATAAAACGGCTGGCTTCATCAAGACATTCTACAGTTCTTTTTAAATCAATAATATGGATCCCGTTTTTGGACATGAAGATATATTCTTTCATTTTGGGATTCCATTTTCGGGTCAAATGACCAAAGTGGGCGCCTGATTTCCAGAGTTGTTCGAATGTTACGTTGCTCATAAAGTCTATCTTTCTTCTATTAACGTTTGGAGAACTGGTATGCCCGACGAGCACCGGCAAGACCGTACTTCTTTCGTTCGGTAACTCTTGCGTCTCTCGTCAGAAATCCGGCTGGTTTTAATTTCTGGCGTAATTCAGGATCAAATTTTTCCAGAGCGCGGGCAACGGCTAATTTTATCGCCCCAGCCTGACCGGCAAGACCACCGCCATTGACATTAATCCGAATATCAAACTGTCCAACAGCATCACAAATTTCAAGGGGCTGCCGGATAATCTGCTTCAGGTTCTCGCGTCCAAAATAATCATCAATAGAGCGTTTGTTGATGATGATATTCCCGTCGCCGGCTGACATTCTTAAACGGGCAACCGCGCGTTTCCGACGTCCAAGCGAAACATATTCTAATTTTGGCATATTCTGATTATCCTTTTATTTCAAGTGGTTCGGGTTGTTGAGCCTCGTGCGGATGTTCCGGACCGGCATAGACTTTTAATTTCCTGAATAACTTCCTGCCTAATGTATTCCGCGGCAGCATTCCCTTGACGGCACGACCGATAATTTCTTCCGGATGTTTTCCCATTGCTTCGCGGTAGCTCTCAAATCGCCCGCCACCAATATAACCGGAATGGGTAAAATACTTTTTGGTTTCGGCTTTACGTCCGGTCATTCTGATCTTCTCGGCGTTAATCACCACCACGAAATCACCGGTATCCATATGTGGAGTATAATATGGTTTATTTTTGCCTCTGAGGATTGAGGCAACCTGGCTGGAAAGACGACCCAGTGCTTTGCCCTCGGCATCAACTACATACCATTTCTGATTAATTTCATTAAGTTTCGGATAATATGTCTTGTACATTCCTTCTCTCATACCTTCAGTTAAAACAGCGGGTAAACTTACAATCCGACAATTACATAATCAAGATTTTTTTAAGGCGAGAGCTTGAGCTAAATACTGGTATAATGGGACTTTGTGAAGACTCCCTTTACCCGTCCTGTAAACTCATTCCCAATGAAGGGTGAATTGTGCGATTTCGAGTAAATATTCTGAGCACCGAACACCCACCATTCATTGATGTTGAAGATCGTGAAATTAGCATCAGTACCGATCTTGATCTCCGATAAGGGCAGTTGCATCAGCGCGGCGGGTTTCGTTGTCAGCAGTTTGACCAGCTCCATCAATGTCAGCAATTTCGGATGAACCAGGTGAGTCAGTGCCAGGGCAAACGCCGTTTCAAGCCCGATCAAACCGTATGCTGCGAGGTCAAGAGAGGTTTCCTTGGCATCGACGACATGGGGTGCGTGGTCCGTAGCGATGGCATCGATCGTTCCGTCTTTTAACCCGGCGATGAGTGCCTGGCGATCTGCTTCCGTCCGGAGGGGTGGCGCGACTTTACCGTTGGCATTAAAACTCCGCATATACTCATCGGTCAGGGAAAAATGGTGCGGAGTCACCTCGGCTGTTACCGCGATTCCCCGGGCTTTTGCCTGACGAATTAACTCCACCGATCCGGCAGTCGAAACATGCGGCACATGCATTCGGGCTTTGACAAATTCCGCAATCTTCAAATCCCGGGCTATCATGACCTCTTCGGCAATACCCGGATTGCCCGGTATCCCCAACTGGGTCGATACGATTCCTTCATTAATAATTCCATCCCCTTTTAAGCCGGGATCTTCGGAATGATTGATGATTGGCTTTCCGGTAATTTTTGAATATTCCAGGGCATAGCGCAGAATCTGACTATTGCTTAAGGGTGAACCATCATCCGAAAACGCGACAGCTCCGGCTTCGGCAAGTTCCACCATTTCAGTCAGTTCATCGCCCTTTCGCTCCTTGGTGATAGCCGCAATCGGATAGACATTGACCAGCTCTTTTTCAGCTTTTTCATAGATAAACCGAACGGTTTCACGCGTATCAATGGCGGGATCGGTATTCGGCATACAGCAGACCTGAGTAAATCCACCTGCCAGGGCTGCCCGGCATCCGGTCTCGATCGTCTCGCTGTTTTCATAGCCCGGTTCCCGGAAATGGACGTGCAGATCGACAAATCCGGGTGCTATATAGAATCCCTTTAAATTTACCTTTTCCCTGACTTCCTTATCCGGGATATCGCGGTCAATTTTACTGATCTTTCCCTTTTCTATTAAAAGATCGGCTTCATATATTTCCTCTTTGAAGGGATCAACGATGGTTGCATTTTTAAAAAGTATGCTTGTATCTATTTTTCGTGTCTGCATAATCGCTCTCCTACCTCCCACCTGCTAATAAATATAAAACTGACATTCTGATTGCAACACCATTCAGTACCTGGTGCAGAATAATTGAATGCTCACTGTCCGCTACGTCAGTGTCGATTTCAACACCCCGGTTAATGGGACCCGGATGCATTATGATAATGGGACGTTTCAGTTTGCTCAGTCGTTGCTGAGTAATGCCATAAACATTCCGATATTCACGCATGGACGGAATCATCCCTTTCCCCTGTCGCTCCTTCTGGATCCGCAGTACGTTAATTGCATCGGCAAACGCCAGCGCTTCATCAAGATTATGGGTCACTGTCACTCCCAATGATTCCGCGCCATACGGAATAAATGTCGGTGGTCCACAGAGGAGCACGTTGGCACCCATGGTTTTTAAACCATAAATATTCGACAGTGCTACCCGGCTGTGTCGAATATCGCCGATAATTGCCACATTGAGTCCCTCCAGCGAACCGGTTTTTTCCTTGAGCGACATTATATCCAGCAACGCCTGGGTAGGATGTTCATGGGTACCATCACCTGCGTTGATAACCACCGCATCGATAAATCGGGATAGTAATTTCACTGATCCAGGTGTTGGATGTCGCATGACAACGACATCCATTTTCATGGCAAACAGGTTCTGGACTGTGTCCCGCAGACTTTCACCTTTACTAAGGCTGCTGCCGGAAGCGGAAAAGTTCACCGTATCCGCTGACAAGCGCTTTTCAGCCAATTCAAAAGAAATCCGCGTCCGGGTCGAATTTTCAAAAAAGAGATTGACGACGGTAACACCTTTCAGGGTCGGGACTTTTTTTATCGGGCGTTCCAGTACTTCACGAAAGGAGTTGGCATTATCAAGGATCGCATTAATATCCTCTTTCGGAACTCCCTCCAGACCATAAAGATGTTTAATGCTCAGATTCATGCTCGACCTCCACTAAAAGGATTTCATCTTTATCATCAATTTCTTTCATACGAACCCGTACCTCTTCATTCTTGGCGGTGGGGACATTTTTTCCAATATAATCCGCTTTAATCGGTAGTTCCCGATGCCCGCGATCAATTAATACCGCTAATTGGATGGATGACGGTCGCCCGAAATCCATGAGGGCATCCATAGCGGCTCGAATTGTTCTGCCGGTATAAATGACATCATCCACCAGAATCAGGATTTTATCATCGACATCAAAGGGTATCTCGGTAATTTCCATCGCCGGCAGATGTTTTTTCATTCGAAAATCATCCCGGTACATCACCGTATCCAGGACTCCGACCGGTATCTGAACTTTTTCGACCTCTTCGATATTTTTTGCAATTCGTTTTGCCAGAAATTCACCCCGGGTGCGGATACCGATAATCGCAATATTTTCCGTTCCTTTACAGCGCTCGACGATTTCATGGGCTAAGCGGGTCACCGTCCGTTTCAGCGCCAGTTCGTCCATCAGATAGGATCTCGTTTTAAAATTCATTTCACTCTCCAAAAATAAAAAAAATCCACCTGCTGTAAGGCGGATCGTTTCTTCTTATGCCCTTTCCAACTCACGGGTTAGGATTAAAAGGCTCCTTTGTTTACGTTGCGGAAATTTAGACGAAGATTCTTAAAAAGTCCAGTAGTTTTCTCGGATTTTAATCCTTATCAATAAAAAAAGAGACTGGATGAAACTCAAATCCCATCCGATCTCATTATACGAGTCTTGCCGCTAAACAGATTGTTAAAAAGATAAATTATATCCGAGAACCAGAAAATCCGTCTCCGCTTCCGGATTCACAATAAATGCAATTGAAAAAGCACCTTTCGAAGCAGATATTCCCAGGTTGACAAAATTAAATCCACCATCAGTCACATACAATCCATTACCTAAACCGGCGAACGCCGAGACACTAATGTCATCTTTTTCACAAATACCGTACCCGGCTTCGGCATACATGGAATTATCGGTATCACCCCGGAAATTCATTGCACCCATGACAGAAATAGCACCGAATTCTACCGATAACATTCCTTCCAGAATATGTGCGCCGTCATCCGCGAAATTAAAAAGGTCCAATCCTTCCGGGAAATAATAGTCATTAATCATGACTCCGAAATTTCCAAAAACATATGAAATGTAAAGATCATTTTCATTTGCTCCAACAGTTGCACAAACCGGGTAGGATGCCCAGGCGCCCATCTCCATACCACCGATAGCAACTGACAAATAGGGCTGTACCGAAACCGCATTACCGAAATCTGTTCCACGCCAGACATATCGGCTGACGATATCACCACCAAAGTCAAGCTGTGCAAATGTCATGACACTTAGTAACACAGATACAATCATTGATGAGCTTATTATTCGAATTTTCATTGTTTCTCTCCTTAATAATAAATTGATAGTTAGAATTAGCTATACTAAAAAAACATTAAATGCCATCACTGAGTGGTGAAGATCTGGAATCCGCTGTAAGCTTCCATACCGTGTTCACCGATATCAAGACCTGACAATTCCTCTTCCTCAGTAACTCTTAATCCAATGGTTTTTTTAATTGCCGTGAACAGAATCATCCCTATGCCAAATGCCCAGGCAAATGCCACCAAAACACCCAGCGTCTGTATACTAAGTAAGTGCAGACCACCGCCGTAAAACAAACCACCATCAACGGCAAACAGACCAACCGCCAAAGTTCCAAAAACGCCACAGACACCGTGTACACTAACCGCACCAACCGGGTCATCAACTTTTAATACTCGATCAATGAACAAAACACTTAGCACGACCAGGATTCCGGCAAGAAGTCCAATAATGATGGCACCAATCGGGCTTACATTGGCGCAACCGGCGGTTATTGCCACCAGTCCAGCCAGAGTGCCATTCAATGCCATTGAGCCATCGGGTTTCCCAAGGACAATCCAGGCTGCAAACATTGCAGCAACTGCCCCCGCTGCCGCGGCAAGATTTGTGGTTATCGCAATCCGTCCGATATCACCGTCGCCCAATGTCGTCGATCCGGGATTGAAACCAAACCATCCAAACCATAGAATAAACACACCCAAAGCAGCCAGGGCAATGTTGTGCCCCGGAATTGCCCGGGCTTTTCCGTCCGGACCATATTTACCGATACGCGGTCCAAGAACAACAGCACCAGCCAATCCCAGCCAGCCTCCGATTGAGTGAACTACTGTGGAACCGGCAAAGTCTGTAAAACCAAGATTTTCCAACCAACCACCGCCATTAAATAATGACCCCCAAGCCCATGAACCAAAAATCGGGTAAATAAATGCACAAATAAATACACTGTAAATCAAATACCCGGAGAACTTGGTTCTCTCAGCCATAGCGCCGGATACGATCGTGGCGGAGGTTCCGGCAAACACAGTCTGAAAAATCAGAAATGTCCAATCCCAGTCCTTTCCGGCGACATCCGATCCAGCCATAGCAAAATTGGTAGTACCAAACAGTCCATTCGTTGCTCCAAACATCAATCCAAAACCAATCAGAAAAAATACCAATGAGCCAATCGAAAAATCCATCAGGTTTTTCATCATGATGTTGACGGTGTTTTTTGCACGGGTAAATCCGGCTTCCACTGTAGCAAATCCTGCCTGCATGAAAAATACAAGAAACGCCGCGACACAAGTCCAGACGATATTAATGTTGTTCTGAAGCACTTCCAAAACCGCGTCAGGATTGTAAGATTCTTCGGTCTCCTGAGCAAAACTGAACACCGAAGAACATAAAATTATTAATGATACAATAAGAATTATTTTAGCTAACGTGAATTTCATTTTTCTTCTCCTTTTTAATCAACCAATTGCCGGTTTTCCAGTTTCACCGGTTCGGATTCGGATACACTCCTCTAACGATTGAATAAATATTTTACCATCACCGACATTACCAGTCTTCGCACCTACAATTATCCCTTCAATTGTCTGTTCGACAAAGTTTTCATTGACTGCGATTTCCAGTCGAATTTTTTTCAGTAAATTGACCTCAATATCAGCCCCGCGATAGGTTTCATGATACCCTTTCTGCTGCCCGCAGCCAAGTGCGTTTGTAACCGACATTTTATAAACTTCACGTTCATAAAGTGCCTGTTTCACAGCATTCAATCGCGCTGGTTGGATATAAGCAATAATAAGTTTCATCTTTAATCCTCCTTATAACAGATGATTCAGCATTATAAATTGACTTCACTCAAATGTCAGTAAGTCAAAAGGCAAGTGCTATGCCAATTGTCATTTACTCTATTTATATACTTGTTATATAATTATTTACGTTAATAATTAATAAAATCATATGTAGCAGTATTCTTACAAATTCGTAATATATTATAGGCTACAATACATAATTGTCGCGCTATACTTGATTAAACCGAATATGTATTCACTCTTTTATTATTTGATTCAAAAATCCCAGAAAATAGCATTTCAACAGACTTAACCGGCAACTACCAATCAACAAAAAAACGCCGCGCGTGGAGCGATTATCTACAATATTGTCGCGCAATATATACCATATTACAATTTTGTGGCTATGATAATTGTTCCCTGATTTCAAAATATTTCTTGTTTGATTTTTTCCGGACAACCACATTGGATATCAACTCGTCAAAAGGACTATTGTGATGGATGGTAGCATTATTAAATATTCAAAAGGTGGAAGATGTTTAAAAATTATTTGAAAATCGCCTGGCGGAGTATTTTCCGATATAAGATTTATTCATTTTTAAATATCGGCGGGCTCGCGATTGGCATTGCCAGTTTTCTGTTCATTCTTTTCTATATCGTCGATGAAATCTCTTATGATAAATACCACAGTAAAGCCGAACGGATTTATCGGGTTTGCCGACTCTATATTGCCAATGGTGTTGAAGAAGATGCCGCGACTCTCTCCTGGCCTGCGGGACCTGCGCTTCAGGCAGCTTATCCGGCAATGATTAAAAATGTTGTGCGGTTTTTCAATTTTCAGACACCCAAACTGATGGTGGAGCACGAACAGAAAAAATTCAATGAGAGGCGGTTTTTCCTGGCGGATTCCACTGTTTTCGATGTATTTGATTATGAATTCATACTTGGTAATCCTGACGGCGCTCTCGATCGACCATTCACCGTCCTGGTCACCGAAAGTACAGCCCGGAAATATTTTGGTGACGAGAACCCGCTCGGAAAAAGGTTAACCGTTGAGCGTCAAGGCGAATTTGAGATCACGGGAGTCATTAAAGATCTGCCAACCCAATCTCATTTTATATTTGATTTCCTGGCATCCATGAACACAATTCCCCAGATATTCGGTGGTCAATATCCCCAAACCTGGATCTGGAATCCCTGCTGGACCTATATTGTACTCGAAGATGGCGTTGATCCAGCCCAACTCGTCGAACGTTTTCCTGAATTTCATCAAAATCACTATTTTGATTTTCCTAACCAGGATATCACTCTTCATCTGCAAAAACTTACGGATATCCACCTGCACTCCAACCTTGTTTACGAAATCCGGCAGAACAGCAACATTACTTACATCTATCTCTTATCGGCAATCGCGGTTTTCATCCTGGTAATTGCCAGCATTAATTTTATGAATTTAGCAACTGCCGCATCGGCTGGCAGAGCCAAAGAGATCGGCATTAAAAAGGTCCTGGGTGCCAATCGTCCACAGTTAATTACGCAGTTCCTTGGAGAATCCATCGTCACTGCTTACCTCGCCCTGATAGTCGCCCTGATTCTCATGCTGATTCTTCTGACACCATTCAACAATTTTGCGGGCAAATTATTCACACCAGCGATATTCCTGAAACCCGGAAATCTTATCCTGGTGTTAGGATTGGGAATCATTTTAGGAATCAGCTCCGGTCTTTATCCGGCATTCTTTCTTTCCGCGTTCCAGCCGGTTAAGGTTCTAAAAGGTACACTATCCAAAGGCAGCAAGAGCGCATTGTCCCGAAAAATACTCGTCATCGTGCAATTCACTATTTCGATCGCATTGATCATAGGAACGCTAATCGTATTCAGACAAATTCGATATATGCGCAACGCCGATCTGGGATTCACGAAAGACCATATCATTACGATGCCAGTGTTCAATACCGGAATTCTGCGCCAGTACGAAGCCTTTATCAATGAAGTCAAACAGCATCCCAAGGTCGTCAATGCGGTTGGTATGGAAGACCTGCTCGGCGTTGACCATAACACCCGCCAGTTTTTTATTGAAGGATATGATCCCGATAAACCACTCTACTATCCGGGATTTTTTGTAAAATATGACTTTCTGGAAACCTTTGACATCGAAGTCGTTTCCGGTCGATCATTTTCCCGGGAGTTTCCGGCTGACACGACGGAAGCCATAATGATCAATGAAGCCATGGTACAGCATCTCGGCTGGACCAATGAAAACGCCATTGGTCGCAGTATCCGCAGCAACGGTAATGAACGAGTAATCGGTGTATTCAAAAACTTCAAAGCCATGTCGCTGCACAAACCGGAATCAACTTTTATTCTGGATATAGTACCGCCGCGCTTTCGTGGATTTATGCGCTACATCGGTGTCCGGGTTAATACCGATAATTATCAGGAAGTAATTCCTTTTCTTGAGGAGAAGTGGCGGGAATTTGAGCCCGACCGTCCTTTTGAATATTCATTCCTGGACCAGGAAATCTATAACCTGTATAATAACGAAGAGAAATTCGGACAGCTGAGCGTTGTCTTGACAATTCTGGCAATCATTATCGCCTGCCTGGGACTGTTCGGACTGACCGCATTTCTGGCAACTCAACGGACGAAAGAGATCGGCATTCGAAAAGTGCTGGGTTCGACTGTTCCCGGCTTGGTTTACCTGATTTCCAGAGATTTTCTGAGCCTGGTTCTACTGTCAAATGTCATTGCAATTCCACTATCCTACTGGGTCATGAGCAAATGGCTGCAGAATTTTGCCTATCGCACGGGCATTGGAGTTACTGCCTTCGTTATCGCTGCCTTTGCTGCTCTGGTCATCGCATTCCTGACAGTCAGTTACCAGGCAATTAAAACCGCCTTGATCAATCCGGCGCGAGCGTTGCGATACGAATAGATACTTCGACCTTGCGAAGGTTTCCCGATAGGATCGGCAAAATATCCATGGATAATCGGGTTGGTCATAAAACTATTGTTATCCTGATAAATTGTAATTAACAACTTATGATGAAGCTTATTTTAAAAACCGTTTTCCGGCTTTTTCTTTATTACCATTGAGTATCTTTTAATACTACTTCTTGTGTTTTAATTTTAATTACTGCCGGTTTTAATCCGGATGAAACCGCAGACAATATTATTTCTCCGGGTTGTTTTGAAGATTGAACAAGTACCTGAGCCAAACCGTTAAATAACTTCCTTTTCCATTGACCTGCAGGATCGATAACTTGAATTAACCCCGGATCGGTATTCGGTTCATCCCATTGATAGGTTTTCCTGAACCTTTTACCTACCACAGCATAAATATTTTTACCCGGTTTTATAATGGAATGGTCGAGCCGGAATGATTGATTTGGATCGTCACGTTTAATATTGGCAGCAATTAAATGTCCATTTATATAAATCGATTGTCCTTCAACAATACTTTTCGTAAAAAGATTAATTTGGGTGCGGTCGGTAAAAGCCGGTAACTCAACAGTTCCGCGAACCACAAGAAGAGTGTCCTTGTATAATTGCCAATCATCATTTCTGCTGCTTTTAAACGCCGGTTTCCATGACGAATCATCAATTCCGGGATTAACTCCCGGTCTGTTATTAAGATTGTCAACAGCCAGCTCTTTCAGGTTTTCAATCTTTACCGCTTTTACCGACTCAAAGAACCTGTCAGGTTCATGACTAGTAGGGTCGCCGTTCCCAACACCAATTATTTTTCCCGGTCCCTCCAATGTAAAATTGATTTGATTATCTGCGGTTGGAACTGTCAAACCACCGGCATCGGAAACTTTTACAGTAATGACGGACACATCTTCACCATCAGCATTAATAATATTCCGATCAGCAGAAAGTTGAACACTTGAGGCATTGCCAGTATTTTCAACTTTATCCGTGATAATTTTTTTACCACCTTTGTATCCACGTGCAAGTAAAATCCCGGGTTGATATTTAACTTTCCATGCGAGATGCCCGTTAATCGGCATAGTTTGTTTTCCCTGACTTTTATTGTTCAGGAACAATTCTACCTGCTCGCAATTGCTATATACGGTAACATTTATTTCCTTGCCTTCATTTCCTTTCCAGTTCCAGTGAGGCAGAATATGCAATACCGGTTCGTTTCCCCACCATGATTTATAGTAATAGTAAATATCTTTCTGCAAACCGCATAAATCGAAGCTACCGGATTGATTGATAACGGCAGGCCAGTTAAAAGGATTCGATTCACCCCGGTAGTCAAATCCAGTCCAGTAAAATAATCCGGAAAGGAATGGGCGGTCAGTGTAATATTTCCAACCGAATTCGGCTCCGAGATTTCGCGGCGGTTCATCGATCGGCGCTACAAAAGATTTGTTTTCGTCAGTTATATAAATACCCCGTGTTTGATGAGTATTGGTTTCTTCTGTTCCAACACTTGCCTGCCAGGGAAAGTTTGCATGGTGTTCATCAATGTCGCCATGAAAGATATAATTGTATCCAATTACCTGTGGAATCATTCCGCTTCCATTATCCCATCCGCCGCTAAGGGCAACTGTAAAAGCACGCGAAGAGTCGAGGAGTTGGGCAAAATTTTGCATAGAAGTTGTAACCCGGGCGCCCTTGATATTTGATTCAATACCCCATTCTTCGTTGCCGAACGACCATAAGACTACACTGGGATGGTTCCGGTCTCTTTTTATAAGGCGTTCGAGACAACTGAAATGTTCTTCATTACTGCCCATTAATCTGTTCTCATCGAGGACAAGCATACCCAGGCGGTCACAGGCATCCAATAATTCCGGTGCAGGCGGATTATGCGATGTGCGTATGCCATTAGCGCCCATACTTTTTAACCTTTTAACGCGGTACTCCTGTAAAGCATCGGGTATGGCAACTCCAACACCGGCATGATCCTGGTGAAGACATACACCCATAATTTTTACATGTTTGTCGTTTAGGAAAAAACCTTCATTCGCATCGAATCTTACCGTACGAATCCCAAAAGTAGTTTCATAACTATCTACGACTTTTCCAGCAGAGCGGATTACGGTTTTTAGTTTATGCAGGTAAGGCATTTCGATAGACCACAATTTGGGATTGTCAATTTTGTACTCGCTGAAAAATTCGTTCTCGCCACCGGCAGCTAATGTCAATTGTTTATGATCGCCGGTCGCAATAGCTGTTCCAGTTGAATCCACAATTGTTTCTTCTATATCGAAGACAGCGTTTTTGCTGGATTCATTTACAACGGTTGTTCTGGCAGTTATGAACGCGGATTTATCCTTCAATTCTGTTGTGACAAAGGTACCATATCGTTTGACGTGCAAAGGAGATGTTTTTGAAAGCCAGACATGCCGGTAAATTCCCGCTCCTTCATAGAACCACCCCTCTTCCATTGTAGCGTCAACACGAACAGCAATAACATTGATGCCTCCATAATTCAGGTAATCGGTAATATCGTATCTGAAACTTATATAGCCGCTATGTTCGGTCCCCAAATAAAATCCGTTTACCCAGACGATGGAATTACGGAACACCCCGTCAAATTCAATGGATATCCGTTTGCCAAGGTCAGATTCAGGAATAAAAAAAGATTTACGGTACCATCCAACGCTGTTCTCAGGAAAATTCCTTCCAATAGCTTTATATCCATGGCTATGCCCTCCCAATGAATCAAAGGGCAGTTCAACACACCAATCGTGGGGAAGATCAAGTTTCCGCCAGGCGCGGTCGTCAAAGTTTTGAGCGGCAGCGCCGTCGCCGTAACCTGCTTTGGCAAAGTAGGAAAAATAAGCTGTCCCGTGATTGAAATCTTTTGATGCATCAAAAGAATTGCCATAGGCGAACAACCATCCGGAATCCATTAGGATGTGTTCCCTGTTGTTTGTTTCTTCAGAACTGTCTTTTCCCTGACAAAAAGAATTTACAATCAGGAACATAACAATTATCGTGCAAAATATTTTTTTAATCATAATAAAATTATTTCTGTTAGTTTGACATTGTTAGCACCGGAATAACCAGCATCAAATTAAGCATGGAATTCTTGTAAATATTTTTATCAATATTTTTCCGTTGAAAATGACTAAATAACTTAAACATTTATGGACGGGATAACACAATCTGATCGCCTTCATAAATAACCGGTTGATCCGGATTAATTTCCGGCTTCAGTATAAGCACGAAGTTCTACCTTCGCAAGGTTTGAAAACCTATTTCATCAAAATCATCTTTTTGACCTGACGAAAATCAGCTGTCTCAATCTGATATAAATAAACACCGGAGCTGTAATCGGTGCCATCCCATTGGATAAAATGCTGTCCTGAATTCTGGTAACGACTCACTAGCGTCTCAACTAATTGACCTGTAATGTCATAGACAGCCAGGGTGACATTGGATTTAACCGGTAGTTCATAGGCAATAGTAGTAAATGGATTGAATGGATTGGGATAGTTTTTCAATCCGAGTTGATATTTATCGGCTTTGATAGCTTCAGCTTTTATTGCCGATGCCTCGTCCGGAAATTCTACGGATAGATCAATGATTGAAATATCATCAAAATAAACATAAGCCGTACTGTTACCGAGATAAAATCGAAACGCACAATTCGGATCGGTAACATTACATTCCCAGGTATAGGGCCCATAAAAGCCATTCCCGGTTAATGTAACCTGCTCCCCTCTGTGA
Organism: uncultured bacterium; assembly: GCA_964605705.1. Taxonomy (GTDB): domain Bacteria; phylum Fidelibacterota; class UBA2242; order UBA2242; family UBA2242; genus CAZSDW01. The sequence continues at coordinate 90,173 of CAZSDW010000002.1, read as the reverse complement.
AAGGTGTATTCACCGGTATTTTCCTGGAAAACATATTGGATATCCCGGCTCCCGGCGGTTTCAGCCACAAAGGAGATTTCGTAGATATGTCCCGAATCAATTGGAAAATTCTGAAGCAGTTGAACATGCCAGTCTTCCGTTCCGGGATTAATGATATCTATTAACATTGCCGCACCTTCGGCTATTTCAGCATCTTCCACCCTGGTCATTGTACTCGATGCACCGGCGTTATCCTGTTTATTCCAATATCTGGAGGCACAATTGAACGTACCATTCAAGATAAGATCGCCATCAATCAAATCGCCAACAACAACACCAATAGTATCGGAAAAAGCCACATTATCGTTTACATCTTCCACTCTTGCCCAGACCTGGTAATATCCGGAGAGCGGATTAGCCCATTCACCTTCCCAGGGTTCACTCCGGGCTGTGAACACCCGACTCCCACTTGCATAAACCTCAATTTTATCAATACTGCTGCTATCGACAGATGCGTTGAGTCTGATAAGTTTATTTTGACATTCCGGGATACGACTGCCGTGGGTCAGATTGATAAAACTGACCTGCAAATTTTCAGCGTGAAGTATTCCAGCCGTGATCATCAACAAACAGAACAATAAAAAAATGTTATCATACCGTTTCATGGATTTCCTCCTTGAATAATTTTTATTAACTCGAAAAACTAATATGCTTTAGGATTATTGTCAAGTTCCGATAATCTTCTCCAGGTTTGTCAAACAAGACTTTTTTGGAAAATCCTTTGGGAGTCTTTTCTGAAAACACTATCCTCCAACCTGCTTAACAGTCCAGCCTCTAACCTGTAATTCTTCGACCAGTTTGTCCCGCTGATCGCCCTGAATTTCGATGATACCATTTTTGACGGTTCCACCGGAACCACATTTGATTTTCAGCTCCTTTGCCAGAAATTTTAACTCTATTTCGTTCATCGGAATTCCGGTGATCAATGTTACGCCTTTACCCTTACGACCTTTGGTTTCCCGGCTGATTCGAACGATTCCATTACCAATTTGCACGGAGTGACTCTGCCGGCAATCACATTGGTCCTTCGGGCGACCACAATCGGGACACATTCTGCCCTGATCGGTCGAATAAACAATTCCTTTATTTTTCATGCCAGACTCTCAGTTAATTCGAAATCTCATCGTTTATCGAAACCAGAACTGTCCCCCACTCATATAAATTCCCATGTGAATATCACCCCGATGGGTCAGTTCAATAAGCAGCCCGAAATGGTCCAGGAGGAAAATACCCGCGCCGGCAAACAGTTCATTATTATTCCACACCTGATACGAACCACTTTCGTTCAATTCGGAATATTTGTTCTCCTCGTTCCAGCGATAATAACGGGCGCCGCCGTATAATCCCAGACGAGGGTACGGAAAGTATCCGATCTCGATCCCCGGATTGACCTGATAAAAGACAATTTTATTACCATCATCAAAAGTGACGTCTTGTGATGAAAATTCGACAAATGGTAAAATGCCAACCGTATTATCGGAATTTTTATAAAATTGATAGTCAACTCGCAAGTATTGATAAATATTACCCATCCCGAATCGGTACTGCAGGTCTTTCCATAAAATACTACGCAGTTCAATCAGTCCGACAGTTTTTCCCGGATAAATATAGCCAATCCGCAATCCAATATTTATTCGATTTCCATAAGGGCTGATATAACCGGGAAAATAATGCTGGTATAAAGCCGGTCGATCGTAGTGACAGGAAAAGTGATCCTCCGGGATTTCTGCCTTTATAAGCAGCGTATCAAAGTTCTGGCTATTTTGATAATCAAGATTGAAGGTTTTAGGGCAGATGCTTTCTGAATAATCCATAAACTGCTGAAAGTAAAATTCCGCCGATTCCAAATCTCCCGAATTTTTCGAACATAATCCCATCAGGTAATTGACATCGGAGATATAATTCAGATCATTATAGGACCATAATGCTTTTCTGAATTCATGGAGCGCAGCGGGATAATTTCGCTGTTTATACAAATCAATTGCCTTGAAATATATTTTCCCGGATAAATAAGGTTTGGCAATCGGCGGCAACTGGTTGCCGTGCAGGCTGATATTTATAATATCCCGAAAAAAAGATCCATTATAATTGCCAACCAGCGCTTCGGCAATTTCATAATTATCCACCTTTTTCCGATCCGTGCCCTGCCGGAGAACAAACCAGTTTTTGGAGGATACTGATTTCTTTTGGGTCGTCGCCTCATAGGCATGAATATTTTCATTGTAACGAAATTCTTTAATGGTCGGGGCGCAACCGGACAGAAAAAATACAAGTACTCCAAAATACGGGAAAATCTTCTTCATCAAAATATAACTGAAACCGAATCGAGCTTATTATCAATCAATTTGACGGATAATTCCCATCAAGCGCCAGGGATTTCCGGCTTCATCTTTAATCAGCCAGGCTTGGGTCATGATCGATACAAGCGAATCATCCATACGGATATATTCCTTTTCATAAACATCACAGAAGCCGCGTTTCATGACCTGGTTGATTCTCAGGTCATTTTCCATGGCATGCCACTTTTCCGGTGTAATCTGCTCGTAGGTCAATTGACGGGCTTCTTCCAATGGATAGCCGATGAGATCAAGATATTTCTGATTCGCCTCCTGAATCATTCCATCCATGGAAACAAACACAATCCCCTCATCAATATTTTCATTCAGAAAATGGGTTAGAGCGAAAAATTTTTCCTCATTTTTCTGAGCAGCGCCAGACTCCCTCCGATCACAGGAAAATTGCACACAAATTATACAGATTAAACCGAACATTATGCCGAAATGCAAATGTTTTTTAATCATAAGAAGCTCCTCATTAATAAACTTTATCCTCTCCGGTATGCTCAATACCCGGCAATAACTATCGAAATACCGGAAAGAGTAAGACCGCACCGAAACTGACCAGAAATCCGATGAAGCCGGTCAGCAAACCGATCCACAACCACTTCATGAATGGTATGGTCAATTTCTTTTCCTTTTCCAGTAATCCGATTGCGACAATATTGGCGGCTGAACCAATGGTGGTGATATTACCTCCGATACAGGCGCCAAACAGGATACACCACCACAACGAACCGATTTGAATTCCGGCATCACCCATGCCTTTTACCAAGGGAATAAATGTTGCAACAACTACTGTATTATCCAGCACGCTGGAGAGGAGACCGGTCGCGACGAGGGTGATTCCCTGCAATAAGCGGGTCGATTCTCCTGCAATGTTTAATATCCCCTGCCCAACTTTATCCGCCAGTCCAGAAGCCTGCAGCACACCGGTTTCGGCAAACAGAAAAATGAAAAACAGTAATGATGTCCATTCAACTTCTTTTTCGATATACTGGTGAACCTGCTCTTTGCGTATTGCCATCACAACTCCGGCGGCACAAACAGGGATCATTATCAGCAGGTCATTATCCGCAACATGCAACCATCTTTCCAAAACCGAATGGATCGAAATCGCAAGAATCGTAATCCCAAAAACAATCAGGCTGGCAATCGAATCCCGATCAATTTCGGTCATTGGCATGGAAACCAACCGGGATCGTTGGTCCACTAATTTTATAGACAATTCCTTGACATATTTTCTAAACCACATGAATAATATGGCAATCGTAATTAACAAAACGATTAACGTTACCGGAAGGGCATGGGTTAAAAAATCCACAAACGACAGATTTGCCCTGAGCGCAATCAAAACGCCGACCGGATTACCTAAAAGCGTTGCGGCTGATCCAATATTAGTGGTGACAACCGAGGCAATGACCAGCGGAATCGGATCTAAATCGAGTTGAGCACAAATATCAAAAATAATTACTATCAGGATCAGGGTTGACGCAATCTCTCCCATTAATGCCGAAAGAAGCGCTCCGGTACCCAGTATAATAACGAATAGAAATAATCCGTTCATTTTCGGAAGTCGCATGAGATGTTGCAGAGTTAAATGAAATATTCCGGAATTTTTTACCATCGCGACAACAATCATCATCCCGACCAGAAAGAGGATAACATCGAAGGAGGCATACTGAATAAAATGCCCCAGATCGACATTTCCACCGAGAAACAGTAAGGCGCTGCCGATAAACATGAAGCTGAGCCGCAAATCCCAGAACAGCAGGGTTCCCAGAATTGATCCGGAAAAAACCAGCGTCACCCAGGTATGTAAAAAATCAAGACCAGCGAGATAACACAATCCATATATCAACGCAAGAACAATGCTTAGAAGTACTGCTTTCAAATTATTATCCTTCTACGGAATATCCCTTATGAATTATCAAGATGCTCATTCTTCCGGCGAACAGCTGCTCCTTTTAAGAACCAGCCGGCGATCATCCCGATAATGACCAGGAAAAACATCATTAAAGACCGGGACATAGACAGTTTCCAGAATAAAAATTTAATGTCAACGACGGCAACATTCTGTACGATAAAAACGACAACCAGCGCGGCAATGACCAGCCCAATAATCAGTTTGAACTTCAGGCTATTTTCCATAGCAATCCTCTCTCCTTGTTATAATCTTTTAACAATTCAAACTTAAACAATTTCTGATTTATTTGCATCTAAAGTAATTACAATTATTCACGTGCAAAATCATTGACATTCATTCCTTTCTGATGAATATTTGACTCCAGATGGCTATAAATAGAAAAAGAGGCACTATGCAAACTGAAATTATCTCTCCCGCACGACTGCTCAATTCCGATGGCGTTCCGAACAATCCCGGCTGGTCGAGAGATCTAATTCTTGAGTATAGCCGGAATGATATAAAAGCACCCAGATTTAAAATCAAGGAATGGGATTACTACTGTATTCTTTCGGATAATGCCGGAGTGTCCTTTACCATCGCTGATAATGGTTATATGGGATTCATTGCTGCCACAGTCTTTGATTTTGAGAAACCGGAAGAGATATCCAAAGACCTGATTACCCTATTCCCCTTGGGAAAATTCAAGATGCCCGTATCATCAAAAACCGGCGATGTCCTTTTTGAAAACAAAACCGTTTCGATGAAATTTATCAGGAAGAAAGAAGAGCGGCTTATCGAAGTTGCCTTCAGGAACTTCAAAGATAAGCAGACACTGGAGGCGAATATCCGGCTAAATCAACCGGATCGTTATGAAACTATGGTCATAGCAACGCCCTTTCCGAAAAATAAGCACGCCTTTTACTATAACCAGAAAGTTAACTGCATGCCTGCCGAAGGTAAGTTGACGCTCGGTGACCGAACAATACCTTTCGATCCGCGGAAATCCTTCGGTGTGCTCGACTGGGGACGCGGCGTCTGGACTTATAATAACACCTGGTACTGGGGCTCCGCTTCAGGAAAAGTCGGCAATGATCTTTTCGGCTTCAATATCGGTTACGGCTTCGGCGATACGTCGAGAGCCACCGAAAACCTGCTATTCTTCAATGGTAAGGTCCATAAACTCGACCAGGTGGAATTTCACATTCCCGCCGACAGCTACCTGAAATCCTGGACTTTCAGCAGCAATGACAGCCGCTTTGAGATGGATTTTCAGCCCATTCTTGATCGTCATTCCAACACCAACCTGCTGTTTCTGCAATCCGATCAGCACCAGGTCATTGGCAGGTTTTCCGGAAAAGCAATTCTGGATGACGGAAAGGAAATCATCATGAGCGATTTCCTCGGCTTTGCGGAAAAGGTCATGAACCGGTGGTAGGAATATAAACTAACGGGGAACCTTCAGAAGGATATTTGACCGATTTTCTGACAAACTGCAAATTTATTGTTATCCTTCTAAAGGTTCCAAATCCAAAATTTCCAGTCATTATGAGAGAGCACAGCGACTGTTGTGAATCATTTCGAATTTCATTATATTAAAAATACAATCTAAGTACGAAGCTAAATTTTGAACGTGAAAACCCATCATAAAATAATCAACGGCGATAGCCGACAAATGGCAGAATTGCCCGAAAAATCAGTACATTTAGTAATTACTTCTCCTCCGTATTGGCAATTAAAGGACTATGGTACTAAACGACAAATAGGTTACAACGATACTTACGAAAATTATATAAATAATTTAAACCTTGTATGGAAAGAATGTTATCGTGTTTTAGATAATGGTTGCCGACTCTGCATCAATATTGGAGACCAATTCGCAAGGTCGATTTACTATGGTAGATACAAAGTCATTCCAATCAGAACCGAAATTATAAAATTCTGTGAAAGTATTGGATTCGACTATATGGGAGCTATTATCTGGCAAAAAGTGACTACTACCAACACAAGCGGCGGAGCGACAATAATGGGCAGCTTCCCCTTTCCAAGGAATGGAATCCTAAAAATTGATTATGAATTTATTCTAATTTTTAAAAAATTGGGAACATCCAAAAAACCAAGCCGTGAAAATAAGGAATTATCCAGATTAACCAAGGAGGAATGGAATAACTACTTTTCAGGACACTGGAATTTCGGAGGTGCGAAACAAGATGGACATATAGCAATGTTTCCTGAGGAATTACCACGGCGCTTATTGAGAATGTTTTCCTTTGTCGGCGATATCGTCCTCGATCCTTTTCTGGGTAGTGGGACTACTTCCCTGGCAGCATTAAATACCGGAAGAAGTTCAATTGGATATGAAATAAACAAAGAGTTTATTCCAATTATCAGGAAAAAATTAAATATGGATCAGTCTGATATATTCGGAACAAGCTTTGATTTTCTCGAACAGTCTAATCTTAAAATCGACTTCAAAAAAGAAATTCAAAAACTTACCTACATTTTTAAAGACCCCCATGATCTGGATAAAAAAATTGATCCTAAAAAATTGAATTTCGGTTCACGGATTGACACGAATAGTAACCATGAACGGGAAGATTATTATACCGTAAAAGAGGTTATTTCTCCTGAAAAAATATTATTAAATAATGGATTAACCGTCCGATTACTTGGTATAAAAGAAGATAAATCACAAAACGGTAAGGCAGTCAATTATCTTAAAGAAAAATTAAATGGTCAGAAAGTATTTTTAAAATTCGACAAAATAAAACACGACGAAGAAAATAATTTACTTTGTTACCTTTATCTGAAAAATAAAACCTTTATCAACGCCCACTTGTTAAAAAATGGTCTGACGGATGTGGACGACCACTATGATTACAAATATATGAACAAATTTCATGACTATCTGCGAGCAGCTCATGGCTAAAGAATGGATCCTTAACTCGGCAATGAACCGCTTTCAATTGAATTTTAAGCGGAATGTCGGCGCCGTTTCCGAAGAAATCCGAAAATGTTCTCCCAAAGAGATATTGATACATGGCGAACATATAATTTAAAAACGTCAGAACACGTGACCATATCGAAGAACTCGGACGCAAACTCTATGTGAAAATTACAGAAGTCATCGCTGCTGAAGTGGAAAACATCACCGAAGATGATTGCATCAATTACATATACCAGTTAGTTATTGATCGAACATTTGACGGCTATACTACTGAAATAAATACAATATACGGACAATTACAAAAATTACTCGAAGTTAAAATCGAACCGGCGCCGGACAACTGGGATCGATTGTACAACGTTGATTTCTTTATAAAAATCTTCGACAAGTACATTGGATTACAAATCAAACCGGTCAGTGGAGTCACACATATTTCCCAAATCTACAAAGAAAAAGGATTTCAAAAAGAAACCCACAAAAAATTCACCCAAGAATTTGGTGGCAAAGTTTTTTACCTGTTCTCAATCAAACATGACGGGAAAAAAGTCATCCATAATCAGGAAGTAATCCCCGAAATCCAGCAGGAAATCAACAGACTGAAATTAAGAAAATAATTCCCAGTTTAGCATTTCCGAACTCTGAACCTTCAGAAGGATAATTTTTATCCTTGTGAAGGTTTCAACTCTCCGGGGAGAATATTTGAAGTCATCTATAATCCAATTGTCATCACCGCCAGCGACCCAAAACATCCGTAGCCGTTTTTAACTGTATTGACCATTTCGTGAAAGGTTTGGGGTATAAAAGCTGGTGAGGAATTCAAATACTCCGTCAGGTTCCGGTCGTATCCGATGATAACCAATCCGGTTGGGGAACCTGCGGATTCGGGAAAATCAATGCTTACTGTGGTCGTACCGGATTTGTCATTGGCAATCTGTTTTTCAATGATATCTTCGCCCACGAACAGGTAAAAGTTATATTGATAAGTATCCGCAGTCAGCTGCAGATCAAAGCATACTTTGTTAGTTTCAATTGAAAGAGTACTTGAAGTGATCTGTGGCTGCATCGGAACTGTCGTCCCGGCGGTCAGTGTTGGCAAACTGTCCGATTGGATTTCAATCGTGTAATAATGTCCGGGCTCGGGATAAAATTCATCATTATAATAGTATCCGCGATGCGTTGTATCCTCAATTGCATTAAAATCAAACGTTTCACCGGTCAGCGTGTCAGTTACCTGAACAATAACTGTCGAATCAAATATATCCGATTCGCTATACATCTCTTCTGTCAGGAGCGCTTTCTCCACATGGATAAAGGAGCTGCCGCTGACGCTGTCCGCCCGCAAAACACCAAAAATATTCAGTCCCGGTTCAAATCTTGTATCGATCAAATCTTTGGGCATCGGTCCCGGATCAGTCGGCAAATCACAGGTATTCATCCCTATCAGGCAAACCGCCAGGATAAAAAATAGTATTTTTAATTGCTTCATCATCTTAAAACCTGATACTGTAACCTGCTGATATGCTGGGCAGAAATTGAAAATCAAAACCATAATAACCATAATTCGGGAAATAGAAGTAATATTGCGGGTCCCGGTGCAGAAACAGAAGGTTACGTATTGTCATTGCAAAAATGGCGTCATCAGCGCCCAGATATTCAGCCAGATGGTAACCGAATCCATCCCGCAGTTTCTTTTTCCAGCCGATGTCCCAGATCAGTCGCGGCGGGTAGCGGACATTATTTTTAACCGGTGTAATATTCGTTGGCGCAGCACCCAGACCATTCCACAACGGATCATAATAATAGTGCATCAACATACCGGTTTCCCAGGTTCTCGGAAAACCAGAGGTGAACTGCAGTGTCGAGCTGGCAGTGATATCTTCAGTAAGTTTATAAAGCAGAACAGATTTGAAATTATGAGGTTGGTCGCCATCGAAGAGCACGGTTTTTCCATTCAGGACCATTGGGTAATTTCTGGTACCATGAGTATAGGTGTACCCTACCCATCCGGATAATTTCCCGATTTCACCCCGAAACAGGAGTTCGAATCCGTAGGATTCACCGCTCCCTTTTTCAAAATGACTTTGGTGATTGACCGCCATTCCGCCGGATTCATAACTGGACCGGTAAAGTGTCCGTAAATCTTTATAATATGCCGTAAAAGAATAATCGAGACGTTCAGTAATTTTACCCTCAATCCCAAATATATGGTGAATTGAAAAGAGTGGGTCCAGTCCCACAAGTGGATTATAGTAATCCAGGAACTGAACAAATTCATTGTTTTTAGAATCCAATGTCGTCAAATACTGATAATAGTGACCATAAGCCAATTTGAATGTCAGGTCTGAAACCTTCAATGTTGCTGAAATCCGTGGTTCCTGACGCCACTTAGTTGTATTAATCTCCCTCGAATTACGAACACCGATTTTGAATAACAATTTCCCAAATTCAATTTTATCCTGCAGGAAAAAGGCTTGAAATGTCGTGAAATAGATCGACTTCTCAGATTGAATATCAAAACTGCCCAGCCGATTCATGAACCGCAGGCGGTTGATTTCTATTCCCAGTTTCAGGCTTTGGTTCCAGAATGTAAACCACGACAGATGCGATTTAAAGGTAACATCATTAATGGAATTTTCGATCCGGGTCCTGTAATCCATGGCAAAGTCCGTCTCGGAAGTCGAATCCTTAAAGGAATAGCTAAAGGCGGTTTTATTGTCAACCTCCGAGCCAGAATAGTAGAGATGTGATTCCAGGAGCAGGTTCGGCGTCAGGACCGTGCTGCTTTGAACACCCAAAGCCTTATTGCTTGTATTGGCAATATATCCTTCTTTGAAATCCTCAAATATTGTCTCGGGGAAAAACAGTATCAAGGCATCAATACTGTAATCCATATAATCCCGGGCATAAAATGCTGATAACCGCAGTTTGGTTTTACGAAAGCTCTTCTGATAAGCGCCATTGAAATCCGCCATCAGATTTGGTGATCCCATCATCACTGTAAAACTCACATCGGTCAGCATTCTACCGGAAACCATCGCAGTGGCATTTTGTCCGGCAGGAAATTCCAGCGCTCCCGAAAGCCCCGAAATCGACGGTCTGAATTCTCCATGGACTTCACTCTGGTGACCTTCCCTTGAGCTGATATTTAAAATCGATGAATTTCGTCCTCCGTACTCGGCATCGAAGCCACCAACCAGCATTTCAATGTTTTTGATGGCATAGGGATTGAAAATCGCATTTGACCCCATAAAATGCTGCGGATTGTAGATTGTCATTCCATCCAACTGGACAAGATTTTCACCGGGATCGCTGCCCCGCACATAATATTGCGGTGAAAATGGATCAGAAACCGTCACGCTTGGTGACAGTTTTACCATCTGAAAAACATCTTTGCCGAGCTGCGGTATCTCGGTGAGGATAATCGGGTCCATCTCAAAACTGGCAATATCCATATCTTTCTGAATAATGGAGCCACGCTGTCCAAGTACTTCGACCGCTTCAGTCTGGATTGATTGTGGCTCTAATGGAATTTCACCGAGATGCAGGTCCTTCCGAAAGAGTGTATAAGTTTGGATTAACGGTTTATAGGCAATATGAGAAAATCGTAAGCTATGCTGACCTTCTTCCAAATTACGGATAATGAAAAATCCCTTAACATCCGTCGCCGCGCCCTGTCCATTGCCCTCGACCATGACATTGACACCGATAATTGTCTCGCCGGTTTCCTGATCGACCACGTAACCCGATATATTCACCGCTGTCAGAGGACTTGCCAAAAACATTAGCAGCAATATATGTATTATGCGCTTCATGGCAGAATTACCCCAATTGTCATCAGTAAACCTGGCTCAATCCGCTTGATAACATCCGGCAGAATATTGATCGAGCCATGCAGACCGATTCCAGCAAATAAACCCCTGAGATAAACAGGACGGTATTCAACTGCCGCGTTTACACTGATATTTACAAAGAAAAGGTTCCAGGGATCGAGGTGAGCATATTTATCGGCGTCGAAATTATTAAAACCGAAGCGATAGGTAAAATTCATCCGGCGTATGAATTGCTGGTTTATCCGGCTGTACCATTGTTGGTCCATACCACCAACAGCAATTGACTCGTGGTGTTTCGCTTTTCGGTAAAAAATTCCCGCTGAGCCGCGCACCCAGGATTTTTCCTGGTCAGCTGGAAAGTCGAGCGTCAAATGCCCATTCAGAATATAACCATCCTGCAAAAGGACAAAATCCCACCAGTTGATTAATTGCCGCCGGAATAGATAGGGATAGACATTCCGGTGAAAATTTTCGACCTTCAGGGACGTCGCTTGCCTGGTCAACCATTGATCCATCAAAATACCAATCACCACTTCGCTTTTCTGTTTCTTTTTTGGCTTCAATGTAAATTCCCAGATCCAGTCGCTGACAATATTACCGCTTGAATCTTCAAGGACTGTATAGGCATTCAGTTTTCGCCCTTTATTGAACACCGGTTTGCCATCGTACCATAAATAGAAATTTTTAATATAAACCGTACCGGCGGAGTGCACAGAATCCCGCCCGAAATACTTACCCATTGTCGTTGCTAAATCATCCTGAATGATTATGTATTGGTCAATCGGTATGTATTTCCATTTTTTACTATGCTGAATGTCCAGGATTCGCCCCGATATTGCCCGATCATCAATCGTTTTTACACCGGTTTTCCCACTCAGGACAATGGAGTCCAAAGGTAGTGGCACCAGCAATGTATCGGCAATAAAGTCATTAATATTAAATTTGGATTTAGTGAAAAATTTATTGAAATCCAGCTTCGGCATTGCCGACAAGGCGATTGAGAATAACAATAATATAAGGACAGGTGATTTTCGCAAAACTATGTATTCTTCTCGATAAAGCGGTTGATTTTCCAGATGGCTTTATGCGATTCCGGCAACATGTTTCCTAAAATCTGCCAGCCGTGCATCATTTTTTCCCAGATACTCAGCTCGACACTACCTTCGTTTTTTTCAATATTCGCGGCAATTCTCCTGGCATCACCGAGCAACAGGTCATGGGTACCAACCTGAATCAGAATCGGTGGTAAATTTGACAGATTAGCAAATATTGGCGAGATCAGTGGATTTTTCAAATCCTCATCCCCAGCATACATTCGAGCATTCCGTTTCAAACGGTCCTGATCAAGAAGCACATCTTTTTTACCAACCTTCTGGTAATTCTCATCGTCGCAGGTCAGGTTCGCCCAGGGCGCCATCAATACTCCGGCAGCCGGCAGATCAATAGAGTCATCTCTGAGTTTCAGCATTAATGCCAATGTCAATCCACCACCGGCGGAGTCACCGGCTACTATGATTTTCTGCGCGGAATGATGTTCAATCAACCAGCGATAAGCTTGATAGGCATCATCCAATGCAGCCGGAAAGGGATTTTCCGGCGCCAGACGATAGTCAATAATCAATACTTTGCAGCCACAAACCAGTGCCAGGTTACCCAGAAAAGCCCGATGAGTGTTCAGCGAGCCGGCACAATATGCACCGCCATGCAGGTAGTAAACCACTGCACTTTGACGGATTTCATGTGGAATGATCCACTCAGCAGCTATTTTACCCACCCTGACCGGTTCAATTTGAACCAGCGCGGGAATTTTGAAATTCTGTGCAAAATGTTCCAGACGTTCCCGCTGATCTGTCAGAGTCAAGGCTCGTCCCCGACGGAAACTACGGACAAGTCCTAAATAGGACTTCACTAAAACACTCATTCCACTCTGCATGCAACCTCAAAAATATTTTGAATTAAAGTGAGTTCAATAAATAATTGACAAGTATTTCAGTGTATCGTTGTCTGCCGTTGTCATTTAAGTGATATAATGTATCAAAAAAATCGTTTAAACTGAATAAAGTTTCTTCGGGCTCGAATAATATGGGAAAATCCAGGTGAGTCTGTAAATAATCGTATAACCCGGTTATTTGTGAGCTGCAAGATCCGTATTTCTCCCGTGGAACAGCCGAAAATGCTAAGTACACACGAGCGCCTATTTGCATTATTCTATCATTAAATTTATTCAATTCACTGATTGCCGCGGTACTTAACTCGTCCATTGACCGAATTTCATAATCAGTTTTTGCCAATTCCGGATTGGATTCAAAACCAATCAGATCAGTCCTTATATCGCCATAATCATTAAAGGCATCGCGGCTGTAGGTTTCATCATCACTTTGATACCCGAGTAAAGCCACCAATTTACTACGAACTTCCAGACCCGCGCTTTTGATCAATCCCAGCCATTGACGATAGTGCTTGATATATTTGACAGCATCATGACGCAGTGAAACCAAACGGGTGACAATTCTGCCACCAAAAAAGAGATTACTGAAAAACTGGTCATACTCCGGCATGATGATGACGACATCATTTGATTGGATATAATTCTCGATTTCATTCAGTGAATATTTTAATCCCAATCCCGCATGCAGTCCCATGTTGATTACTGAGAATCCGGTTGATTTCTGGATTATCTGGCTGTTGACATTAAAAACCGTATTCGAACCACCAATGATAACAATTTTGGGTGATTCCGTCTCGGCGAGCCGTTTCTCCTTATCTATGGATGCCAGCAAATAATGGTTTGGTTGGTTGATTGGAATCCACAGAATAAGCAGAATTGTACCGAAAATCAGCACCATCAACAGAAGTATTTTTCTTGTGAGTTTCCAGACCATAGAATTTAAAATTGAAAATAGATAAACGCGTTGGAATTATCGTAAGCGCCAAATATTAAAATAAACATTATGATGCCATAATAGACCAGCCAGCGGATAAGTTTTGGACGACTTCCCAACCAGACCCGGATATCGTGATTCCGCTGAAATAGTTCCACTCCCAGTAAAATCAGGATCGAAATCATCGACAAGACCAGATGCTGCAAGGTAAACCCCTCAATGGACAAAATCGCAGCAAGGTCAAAAGATGAAAACAGGTTTGTAATGATAAAAAATGCCTCGGAAAGGGAATTCGCCCGGAAAAAAATCCACGAAAAGATCACCAGGTGAAAAGTGATAAATACTTTAAAATACCGCCGAAACACGGGGAATCGACTGATGCCGGTTATATCGGAAATCCTGTCCCGGAGCGAGCTTGTCCAGATTGACGTCAACAGGTAAAATCCATGCAACGCGCCCCAAACGACAAAGGTCCAGTTGGCACCATGCCATAAACCACTGACCAGAAACACAATAAAAATATTCAGATACATCCGGTAACGGACAACCCGATTACCTCCCAGAGGAATATAGAGATAGTCCCTGAACCAGCTGGAGAGCGAAATGTGCCAACGCTTCCAGAATTCGGAAATGGATTTGGAAAAATAGGGGCGATTAAAATTGAGCATCAGGCTATAGCCCATCACCTGTGCCGCCCCAATGGCAATATCCGAATAACCGGAAAAATCACAATATATCTGAAATGCAAAGAAATAGGTCGCAATGATCACTGCTAATCCCGGATAATTTGTCGGGTGATTGTAAACCTGGTTGACAAAAACCGCTAACCAGTCGGCAATGACGATTTTTTTGAAAAAGCCCCAAGTCATCAGCAGTAGTCCGTCTTTCACTCGTTGAGAATCGAATGCCATTTTTTCAAAAAACTGGGGCAGCAGCCGCGTCGAGCGTTCAATCGGTCCGGCAACCAGTTGCGGAAAAAATGAAACATACAGCGCGAAAATCCCCAGGTGCTTTTCAGGTTCCCGATTCCCGCGATAGACATCAATCGTATAACTCAAGGTTTGAAACGTGTAAAAACTGATCCCAACCGGCAGCAGGACTTTCAGCGTCGGTATGGAAACCATGATATTAAAATGCCTGAATAATTGCTGGAATGAGGCATTGAAGAAATTGAAATATTTGAACGTGAAAAGCAGCCCAAGGTTGGCAATCAGGCTCAGAATCAGGTACATCCGGCGTCCCCGTTTATCCGGGATTTTGCCCATTTTCAGACCGGCAGAATAATCGACCAATGTGGAAGCAATAATTAAAAACAGGTACTCAGCCTTCCAGCACATATAAAAATAATAACTGGCGAGCAGGAGCAGTATCCAGCGATATTTATAGGGAATCGCAAAATAGAATACAACGACAATCGGGAAAAATATCAGGAACTGAAAAGAGTTGAATAACATTATTTAGATCGATTTATTTTAACCGTAAATGATCAGTAATCTGCTCTACTACTTCCGGGATTGATCGGTTTTCCGGTACATGTATCCAGATCGCATCCAGCTGATTGCGAAACCAGGTCAACTGCCGCTTGGCATAGCGTCGCGTATTACGCTTGATATTTTCCACCATCTCGGCATGAGTGCAATCGCCATCCAGATAAGCGACAACTTCCTGATATCCCAGCGTCAGTAAGGAATCCAGGTTTTCCCGCAGTCCGGAATCGAGCAGGTTTACAACCTCTTCGACCAGTCCATCGGCAATCATTTCATCAACGCGTTCATTGATACTCTCGTACAGTCTTTCACGATCTGTCGTCAGAACAAATATCTTGTGTGGAAAGGGTGGTTCGGCTTCTTGATCCTGATAATGTTCGCTGGGTGCTTTACCGGTTATCTCAAAGATTTCCAGGGCTCTGGTAATACGCTTTGTGTCATTCAAATGGGTTTTAACTGCCAGTTCCGGATCAATATCCAGCAGGCGATTATAGAGAGCCGCGGCACCTATTGTCGTCAGCTCGGACTGGATTTTTTCCCGTACTCGATCATCGGTGACACTTTCCTGAAAAATCCCCTGAACCATGACCTTGACATACAATCCGCTGCCACCGACAAAAATCGGCAATCTACCACGTGCTTGAATCTCATCGACCGCTTTCAAGGCTAATTCACGATACGCACCGGCGCTGATCTGTTCGGTGGGCTCAAGAATGTCGATCAGATGATGGGGGATCTCCTTTTGCTGGCGCAGGGTTGCTTTAGCCGTACCAATATCCATGCCTTTATAAACCTGCCGTGAATCGATGGAAATTATTTCACCGTCCAGCCGTTTTGCCAATTCGATAGCGGTAGCTGTTTTACCGACGGCAGTAGGACCGACAATCATGGGAATTACTTGTGAGGATTTAATAAGATGCTTTTCAGGGGTATGGACCAATCGCTATACCCTTTCAAACCGTTTATCCAGTTCTTTCAGCGTCAGGTTAATGATAATCGGGCGCCCGTGGGGACAATAATATGGATTTTGGGTGGCAAAGAGATTATCCACCAGATTATGCATCTCCTCATTGGTTAACCGGTCACCGGATTTAATGGCTGCTTTGCAGGAATATGAGGCTGCCACTCTGGACTGAATACTGGTATCCTTGGTTCCATATTCATGATAGTGATCGAGAATTTCTTTGATAATGGTCGATTCATTTCCCCAGGTCATTCCGGCAGGAACCGCTTCAAGGGCAACCGTGTTTTTACCAAATTCACGAATACTGAAACCGATTTTCTCGAGGAATGGCAGAACCTCCAACAGCAATGAAAAATCCGTCACAGACAGTTCAACAATTTGGGGAAACAGAAGTTGTTGCGCTTTCCAGGATTGTTCCGACATCGCTTTCATGGCGGTGTCATATAAAATCCGCTCATGGGCAACGTGCTGGTCAATAATCACCAAACCGCTTTTAATCTGGGTAATAATATATTTGTTATGAACCTGATAGAGGGGTACATCCGAATGGTATTCCGTTTGGGGTTCCGGAATGCCCTGTTCCACAAAGCGTTTTGCTCGTTCTGTCCATTGTTCACTAGCCCTCCGGCGTGAAAAATGTAATGGCATCTCAGTTTGTGATAATGGTGAAATAGTGGACTTTTCGATTGAATTTCCTTCGGAACCATCAATCTGATCAAGTGGTGTGAGAGCAGAATCCTCTTCGATATTTTTTTGAATATCCCGGGGCTGGGGAGCCGGCATCGGTTTATAATAATGTTCCGGTGCGAAACGGGCAAGATCCGGGATGACCTCGGTTATTTCTTTCAATCCCGCTTTGACCGTATCTTCCAGGAAGCGATAAACCGAGTTCTGCTCACGGAATTTCACCTCCATTTTGGCTGGGTGCACATTGACATCCACTTCGCCCGGATCCAACCGCAGATGCAGACAGTAAAAGGGATATTCACCACGGCTGATGAGATTCGAATAAGCTGAGCTGATCGCATAATTCATCAGGCGATCGGTAACGAAGCGTTGATTGACATAAAAATACTGGTCACCACGGCGGGCTCTGACAAGGTTCAGGTTCCCGATATATCCGGAAAGTTTCATCCCGGTTACGGTCTCATCGATTTTTATCAAATTCTCTTTGTATTCACTGGAATAGAGGTTGACAATTCGATCAGCCAACAACTCCGATCTGAGACGAAATACTTCTTTATCATTATGGATTAAATTGAATTGAACTTGCGGATGAATCATCGAAAATTTACGAATCACATCGACAATATGACGAAATTCCACTTCGGTGCTTTTCAGAAATTTCCGCCGCGCCGGCACATTGAAAAACAGGTTTTTAACGCATATATTCGTACCCTGCGTCGCCGCGACCGGTTTTATTTCACGGAAGCTGCCACCTTCGATTCTTAATTCGTGACCGCTTTCAGCACCTTTTTCAGTGCTGATTGCATAAACAACCGCAACCGCGGCAATACTCGCCAGTGCTTCACCCCGGAAACCAAGAGTTCGGATTGCCATCAAATCTTCGGTCGTAGCAATTTTACTGGTGGCATAGCGTTCGAATGCGAGCAGGAGATCGTCCTTGCCCATGCCTTCACCATTATCAACGACCTGGCACAAGGTCTTTCCGCCACTTCTGACAATGACTGTAATGTCACTCGCACCGGCATCCAGGCTGTTTTCCACCAGCTCCTTCACCAGTGAAGCCGGGCGCTGGACGACCTCGCCGGCGGCGATCTTATTTGTCAGTTGATCGGAAAGAATTTTTATCTTCGACATTAAATCAACTCATTATCTGGATCAGCGGACACCGTTTAAATATAGCAGAATCACGACAATAACGACCAATAAAACGAACAACCACCACAGTGGACGACCCATTTTTCGGGGCATTCGACGCAAACGTTCAAAATGAATTTTACCATTATTCCGCTCGGCGCGTTTGTCCCTGATCGAAAAACCACGCTTTTGATATTTAACCATTATCCTCCTCCAAAAAGTCTCGAAAAGAAATTTACGAAAGGATAGATAAATGCACCAAGGATTGAAATACCGGTCAGCATGCCGAACAGAATCAATCCCATCAATGCAAATGGACCATAGCGTTCCAGATATTCATAAATATATTCATATTGTGGCGGCAGAAGTCCGTAAAGAATTTTGGATCCGTCCAGTGGAGGTACCGGAAGGAGGTTGAAAATCGCCAGAGCCAGGTTGATCTGGAGGCTGAATTTCACCATGATATAAAGCGGCTGCAGCACCGCTACCGGGATAAAATTAAAACTGCCTGCATGAAATGCCCGAAAAAGTAATCCGCTGATAAAAGCCAATAGCATATTAGCGCCCGGACCTGCCAGGGATACCAGCAGCATGTCTCGCTTGGGTTGTCTGAAATAGCTGGGATTGACGGGTACCGGTTTCGCCCAGCCAAAGCGTACCAGAAAAATCATGATCGTCCCAAAAGGATCCAGATGAACTAAAGGATTCATGGACAGCCGTCCTGCCATTTTCGCAGTCGGATCACCCAATTTATAAGCTGCCCAGCCGTGCGAGAATTCATGAAAGGTCAACGCCAGCAGAATTGGGGGCGCCAGTAAAATCAGGACTTGCAGGTTCATTGCCACCTCGGATGAAAAGTTCGATGTTGCTCGATCAGGTACTCCCGGTCAAGATGAGTATAGATCTGGGTTGTCGTAATATTGGAATGTCCTAACATTTCCTGGACCGCTCTCAGGTTGGCGCCTCCTTCAAGCAAATGTGTCGCAAAGGAGTGCCGAAACACATGCGGACTGACCTGTTTTTTGATTCCGGCGAGTTTTACATAAACCTGGATAATTTTCCAGACACCCATCCGGGACAGCGGCGCACCACGCATATTCAAAAACAGTATATCACCACTTTGCCCCGCCCGCACCAGCAGGGATCGCACCGCGGAAATATAATTCTTCAGATATTTATGCGCCCGTTCGCCAAAAGGAACAATCCGTTCTTTCGAACCCTTGCCAAAAACCCGGATGACTTTATGCTGGAAAAAAATACTCTGCATGGGTAATGAGATCAGTTCAGAAATACGGATTCCCGTCGAATACAGTGTTTCGATAATAGCACGGTCCCGAATACCCTTGTTGGTATCGGTATCTATTGCTTCCATAATCGCTTCGATTTCATGCAGGTCCAGGATTTTCGGCAATCTCGCCGGTAATCGCGGTGATTGGATAAGCTCTGTCGGATTCGTCTTAATAATATTTTCTCCAACCATAAACCTATGGAAGGAGCGAATTGACGAAAAGTTCCGGGACAGGCTGCTGGCTACCAATCCAACTTCCGCCAGGGTACTGATAAAATTTTGTATAATTTTGATATCTATCTGATCGGGACGCTTGATATCATGCTCTTGCAGAAACTGGCAGTAGCGCTCCAGATCATTACGATACGCATCGATAGTATTTCCGGACAGATTGCGTTCTATTTTCAGGTAATTTATAAAATCTCGGACTAAATGTTGCATTCACGGTATCGGGGATCGTTACTGGTTAATGACCGATTGTTCCAGAATATCACACAAAATATGACCAATGGTTATATGGGCTTCCTGAATCCGCTGGACATTTTCCGAAGGAACGATGATACTGAAATCAGCCAGTTCTGCCATTTTCCCGCCGCTTCCACCGGTCAATGCGATTGTCGTTATTTTATGATCCTTGGCATATTGAAGCGCTTTGATCACATTTTCAGAATTACCACTGGTACTGATTCCAACCAGCACATCACCCTTATGGGCAAAGGCTTCCAACTGTCGGACAAAGACACTGGAATGGTCATAATCATTGGCAATCGCGGTCAGGATCGAGGTATTTACGGTCAATGCCATTGCCGGAATTGCCCGACGCTCAAAACGCAACCGGGACACCAATTCGGCAACAAGATGCTGAGCATCTGCAGCGCTGCCGCCATTTCCACAAAACAAGATTTGCGATCCGTTTCGAATCGCATTGACCAGTATTTCCGAACCTTGCCAGATAATGTCAGTATAATCCGATGCCAGCATTTCCTTGACTTCGGCACTCTCGCGAAGTTGTTGCTTTATATCCAACAATAAAGCATCTTTGCCAGTGATAACATTCATTAAGATTGTTCTTTGATATGAATTGCCCGGGAGAATTCACTGATGAGTTTGATATTTTCGGAATTATCGTAGATATTGCCAGTGACGATGAAGCTTGCTCCCGCTTCTATCTTTGAGCGGGCGTCTTCAGGAGTTCGAATACCGCCCCCTACGATTACAGGAATATCAACATAGCCGGAGACCGCTTTGACGACCGGGCTGGGAATCGAATGCTTGGCACCACTGCCCGCTTCCATATATATAACACTCATCCCAAAATACTGAGCAGCCAAAGCATGCGCCATCGCAATTTCGGGTTTGTTGATTGGTAACGGTTTCGTATTGCTCATAAACTCAGCCGTCGTCATACTACCCGATTCAAACAGCATATAACCCGTCGATATCGGTTCAATTCCCATCTTTTTGATGAAAGGCGCGGCGATTACATGTTCACCGAACAGGTAGTTGGGATTGCGTCCACTAATCAGTGACAGATAAAGGATAGCGTCGGCGTCATAGGACAGTTGCTGTACAGAACCCGGGAATATGATAATGGGCAGGCTACTGTTTTCTTTGACAATTTTCATGGAATTCTGAAAATCCATATCGATAATCAGGCTGCCGCCAACCAGAATTGCATCAGCACCCTGATGACAGATTTCCCGGACAAAATCTTTTAATTCCGCACCTTTCCGGGTATCCGGATCGATCAGAACAAAATAGGCACCGCCCCTTCTTTGTGCAATGGCACTTAAACTATCGACAATTTTCATACGCTCAAAATTTAATTAAAAATTTGATAAAGTCATCTATTTCTTGCTGACTGCGTTTTTCTGTGACCGCAATCAACATCCTTTTTCCCCACTTAGAATTGAATCTTGCCAAATCAATTCCTGCAAATATCTGCTGCTTCAATGCAGATTCGATTATTTCATTTGCCGGCACCGGTGTATCAACGACAAATTCATTGAAAAACGGTGATGTGGGAAAAGTTAGTGAAAAATTTGGTAATGCCGAAATTTTTTCTGCCAAATCATGAGCATTTCTCAAACAAAGTTTAGCAACCTGTTTCAAGCCCTGTTTACCCAGTAAAGACAGATAAATAGTGGCTGCCAGTGCCATTAAACCCTGATTTGTACAAATATTTGAAGTGGCTTTTTCACGACGGATATGCTGCTCCCGGGTCTGAAGTACCAGGACATACCCCCGTTTGCCATCGAGGTCAACTGTTTCTCCGACTATTCTGCCCGGCATATTTCGAATGAGTGATTTTTTTGCGGTAAAAATCCCCAGGTAGGGACCACCAAAAGACTGATGGATTCCCAACGCCTGTCCCTCTGCCACGGCGATATCGGCATCCAGTTCACCCGGCGTTTTTAAAAGTGCCACAGCGATCGGATTGACCGAGACAATCAGTAAGGAATTATTTTCGTGCAGTTTTCCGGCAATTCCATTCAGGTTCTCGATACACCCGAAAAAGTTGGGCGATTGCACCAGCAGCCCTGCTGTCTGATCATCCAGAAGGACATCCAAATTCGAAAAATTGGTCAGACCATCTGCATCCGGCAGATATTCAAGCGTTATCTCTTTGGTCAAGAGGTAGGTTTCCAGCACTTTCAGAGAATTTGCATTAATCAGCGGCGAGACAAGGATCTTGTTCCGGCGGGTCTTATTGACCGCCATGATTGCCGCTTCTGCCAGGGCGGTCGCCCCATCGTACATCGAGGCATTGGCAACTTCCATATCCATGAGATAACAGATCAGCGACTGGTATTCATAAATCGACTGCAATGTTCCCTGGGCTACTTCCGGTTGATAAGGGGTGTAAGCAGTATAAAATTCCGATCGGCTGATCAGAAAATCCACCGCCGCCGGAATGAAATGGTCGTAGCTGCCGCCGCCCAGAAATGACACCAGATTGTCCGTATGACCATTCCGCCCCGCCATTTCGCCCAGTTTCTGACTGGCTTCCAGTTCAGACAATGGCACCGGCAAGTTAATACGGCATTTCTTCAGAAAATTATCCGGGATATTCTGAATTAAATCTTCAAAGCGTTCAACGCCGATTGCTTTCAGGAGTTCTCTTTCGATCTCCTCGGTATTAGGAATATAATGCATTTATTTTATACGAGTTTCTTATAATTTTCCGGGCTTAACAAATCATCAAGTTCACTTAGATCAGAAAGTTTTATTTTAACAATCCAGCCATCGCCAAAAGGATCGCTGTTGATCAATTCGGAACGGTCGTTCAGTGCCTCATTTACCTCAATAATTTCACCGGATACCGGGCTGTAAAGATCGGCAACTGTCTTCACCGCTTCAATGGTCCCGATTGAATCGCCTTTGGTGGCAGTATCACCAACACCAGGCAGTTCAACATAGACGACATCTCCCAATTCACCGGCAGCATATTCGGTAATTCCGACCGTGGCAATCCCGTCTGCTACCAGTGCCCATTCATGATCATTTGTGTACTTTAAATTTCCAGGTACGTTCATCAACGCTCCTCCTCGATATAATAAATTATTGAAATTTAAAATCTTTCAAGAAATCAATATGAATATCACCCGCCCGAAATGCCGGGTCTTTCAAAATCGCCTGATGAAAGGGTATCGAAGTTGAGACTCCTTCGATAATTGTCTCCTCCAACGCCCGTTCCATTCGGGCAATCGCTTCCTCCCGGTTTTTACCATGGGTAATCAATTTTCCCAGGAGAGAATCATAATTCGACGGAATTTCATAACCGGCATAGACATGGGTATCCATCCGGGTTCCCGGTCCACCGGGGACATGAAATGCCTGAATTTTGCCCGGTGAGGGCATGAAATTTTTATAGGGATCTTCGGCATTGATCCGACATTCGATGGCATGACCCCGCAGCTTGAATTTTTTCAACCACTTCGGCAGACGCAGGTTATTTGCCAAGTTTATCTGCTCTTTCAATAAATCAAAACCGGTAACCATTTCCGTCACGGGATGCTCGACCTGAATCCGGGTGTTCATTTCCATAAAGTAAATATTACGGTGCTTATCCAGCAAAAATTCAACCGTACCAGCCCCGGAATATTTGACCGCTTTGGCTGCCCGGACCGCGATTTTCCCGAATTTTTCCCGCAGCTCCTCATTTACCGCCGGGGATGGTGATTCTTCAATAAGTTTCTGATGCCGTCGCTGAATCGAACACTCCCGTTCACCCAGATAGGCGACATCGCCAAAATTATCACCCATAATCTGAACTTCAATATGGCGCGCTTTTTCGATGAGTTTTTCCATATACATCGCCGGATTCCCGAAGGCAGTCCTGGCTTCCTCACGGGCAGAGGAAAAAGCCTCTTCCAGCTGGGCGGGTTCACGCACAATTCGCATGCCGCGCCCACCGCCACCGGCTACTGCTTTCAGCATCACCGGATAACCCAAATCACTGGCGACCTTAATGGCTGTTTTTAAATCCCCAATGACATCTTCACTGCCGGGAATAACCGGAACCCCGGCTTTCAGCATAGTTGCCCGGGCTTCGGCTTTATCTCCCATACGTTTGATCACATTGGGTGATGGTCCAATAAACAGGATCTCATTATCGAGGCACATCTGGGCAAAATCCGGATTTTCTGCCAGAAATCCATAACCCGGATGAATGGCATCGGAATTGGTGACCTCGGCAGCACTGATAATCTGGGATTGTTTCAGGTAGCTGCTTTGACTATTTGCCGGTCCGATACAGACCGCCTCATCAGCAAAGCGGACATGCAACGATAATGAATCAGCCGTCGAATATACCGCAACGGTGGAAATACCGAGCTCTTTACATGCCCGGATAATTCTTAATGCAATTTCGCCCCTGTTGGCAATTAGAATTTTTTCAATCAAGATGGTACTGTATTCTTACAAATTAGACATTAACTAGCAGGCTCAACAATAAACAAAGTCTGATTATATTCAATCGACTGGGCATTACTTGCCTGGATTTTAACCAGCTTCCCGATAACTTCCGATTCGATCACATTCATGATCTTCATTGCCTCTATAATACACAGCGGCTGTCCCACGGTAATGTGATCTCCAATTTTCACATACGGCTCTGCGTCCGGCGCCGGCGCCTGGTAAAATGTCCCGACCAGCGGCGATTTGATCTCGACTCCGCCGGGGAGGGATTCTCCATTTCCCTCGATATGTTCCTCGGAAATTCCGGCAACTTCGACAAACTGAGGATTGACGTTTTTTATTTGAGGCGCCTGGGGAACCGGAATGACATCAGAACTATTGTTTATATTTTTGGTAATTCTGATTTTCTGTCCCCAGCGCGAGACCTCAATCTCACTGATATCATGAGATTCAAGGATTTTCACCAGATCGAGTATCTTGTTTGATTTCATGTATTTCTCTTATTATTCTTTTATCCGCTCAACATAGGATCCGGTGCGTGTGTCGATTCGCACTTTGTCACCGACATTCAGGAACAGCGGCACCGGAATAGTGACGCCAGTCTCCATGACCGCGGCTTTACTCGCCCCGGTCACGGTATCGCCTTTCATACCGGGTTCGGTCTCGACAATCTCCAGATTGACATGGGGAGGGATCTCAATATCCACGGCTTCGTTCCCGTGAAACAGGACCTTGACGTTTTCATTTTCCTTAACATACAGTGAAGCATCCTTAAACAATTCATCACTGATTGGAATCTGATCGTAAGTTTCGTTATTCATAAAAATATAATTATTGCCGTCGTGATATAAATACTGCATTTCTATCGCTTCAAGCCGGACAATATCAATTTTTTCACCGGACCGGAAGGTATTATCGACAACCTGACCGGTTCGGATATTTTTGAATTTTGTGCGAATTCGAGCCCCGCCGCGTGCCATCTTCACGTGTTGAAACTCGATAATTTTTACCAATTCGCCGTTTAAATTTATCACCAATCCATTACGGATATCTGCTGTCGATGCCAAACATTCTCCCTTCAAAAATCACATAATTGTGAGGTTGAATTTAGCGCCCTTCGTTATTAGTGTCAACCAAATTTTCCCTGCTGAGCAGTAATGATTGCGGCATTAAATCATTCTTTTATTACTTGGGGATAACAGAATTTTTCACTTATCTTTTAATCATGATTGTTATACATGGATTTGACGGATCATATTTTTTAAAAAATATACTGGAATCGCTGGCAGGGCTACTCCCGGTTATTCTATATGCAGAGATGCACTACCGTCTGCCATTTTTTAAAGGCATTCTTTTTAAAAATCAACCGGAAATCCTTTTTGATTTACCCTACCGGACCGAGACCGGGACAATTCCGGTTCTGTTTCTGATCAAGGATGCCCATCGCTTTCCAATCGAGATCGGCACTATCCGCATCCGGATTAAATCACCGGAACATTCAGTTTTGATTAAAGAACTTCAATTTGAGATTAAAAAGGTAGTTGACCAGAAATGGTATTATCGAATTTTTGAAATCGACGTATCGGAATTTAAGGATCAGTACCTGTTGCTGGATTGTATTGCCGATGTTCAAATTCGCCGGAAGAATATCAGCATTATCAACGATAATTTTCAAACCCTTTCACAGCGACCCTTTAAAATATTCGTTGATTCAGAATCATTGCCTGCTGAAAAAGGCTGGCTCTGGGGCGACCTGCATTGTCATTCTTCCTTTACTGAGGATCAGGTCGAATTCGGAGCACCGCCAGCCAGTCTTCCATCCATGGGAAAAGCGCTGGGAGTATCCTTCTGCGCCCTCACTGAACATTCCTACGATCTGGATAATGTCGATGACTCCTGGATAATTAATGATCCCGAATTAAAGAAATGGGCGGATTTTCAATCCGAAATCCGCAAAGTCAATCAACAGAATCCGGATTTTTTAATCATTCCCGGCGAAGAAGTGTCCGTGGATAACGGTTTCGGGAAAACGGTCCATATGGCAGTCTTAAACGACACTAATTTTCACATCGGCACCGGCGATGGTATGGAGGGGTCCCTGGGTAAGGAGACCGAACTGCATTACCATACCGTCCTGAGCTCCCTGCCGGAACATAGCCTGGCGTTTGCCGCACATCCCTTTGATCATCCTTCCCTTTCTCATCGATTGCTGATCCATCGCGGCAGCTGGAATCGCTGGGATATCAATCCGAAACTGCACGGATTCCAGATATTAAACGGATCGACCGGACAAGAATTTCAGGATGGCAAGGCATTCTGGATTTCACAACTCCTCAAAGGACAGCGAGCTTACCTTTATGCCGGCAACGATTCTCATGGCAATTTCAACCGTTTCCGTCAGCTCGTCATACCACTGCTCCGGATGCACGAACATCAGCACCAGATTTTCGGCTATAATCTGACCGGCGTCAAAGTAAACAATACCAGGACCATTGACGGGATTATTCATGATCTCAAACAGAGTTCGGTTATTATTTCGAACGGTCCGTTTCTCGATATTTCTCTTGATAACGATCATACTTTACATTTGACGGCAAAATCCAGCTCATTTTTCGGAGCGATCAGACAGCTGCAGCTTTTTATTGGCGATATTCAACACCGGCAGGAATCCTTCTACAAAACGATCCGGAATCAAGCGGGAAAGTTCCGGACTGCCCTGTCATTCCCGTTGACGGATATTCCCAAACAGGGCTATATTCGAGCGGAACTCAGCACCTATAAAGAGAAATTCGCCCTAACAAATCCAGTGTGGTTTTAAAAAAATAATCGTATCTTTTGCTATTAAATCAAAGGAGTCTATTTTGGTAGCGATTCTTAAAACCAAAATGCAACTTCCGAACGCATTGAATCAAACGCGTGAAGTGGTGATTCAATCTGAAACCATTAAAACCAAATCAGAAATAACCACCAATAATACTACAGGTAAATTTTATGAATAAACATGATCAGTTAATCGAGACACTCCGGAAAGAGAACCAGGATTTACAGAAGCAGCTCTCCGAGATGAAGTCGTCCGAAGATATGCTCAAGAAGTTCGAATTCATTGCCAACTCCTCCAAGGACTTCATGACCCTGATCAACCGAGACTATGTCTATGAAGCGGTGAACTTTGCCTATTGTTTTGCGCACGGCAGAGATCATTCGGAATTTACTAACAGAAGTGTTTCCGAAGTCTGGGGTAACAGTACTTTCAAGACCGTCATTAAAGAAAAACTGGATCAATGTTTTACCGGCAAGGAGATCAGGTACCAGGAATGGTTCGAATTCACCGCGCTTGGACATCGGTACTTCGATGTGGTTTATTATCCATATACGGACAATAACAATGTTGTGACGCACGCTGTTGTCGTGACCAGGGATATCACCGATTTAAAAATAATGGAAGACCGCCAGCGGGAACTCGAACTGGAATTGATGAAGGAATACCGCCTGTCGTCCATTGGCTTGCTGGCTTCGGGAATTGCGCATAATATCCGTACACCACTGACCGTCATCATGGGCGCCGCTTCTATTCTGAAAGAACAAAATGGGGACGACGAGCATTTACATCAAATTATTCAGCAAGTGCAACGCATCGACCAGATTCTCGAAACCATGATGATCAAATGCCGAAGCGAACACGAGGTCGGCATTACCCATCTGAACTTGAACAGCCTCCTGAAGACCGAACTGGATTTCCTCGAAACCGATCATTATTTCAAACATAAAATTCAAAAAGAGTACATTTTCGACGATTCTCTACCCTCAATCAGCGGCGTTTACAGTGATTTTTCACAGGGTTTGCTGAATATCATCAAGAACGCCATTGACGCGATGTTTGATTCCGACCAGAAAAAATTGACCGTGACCACCCAACACGACCGCCAGCACATTTCTGTCATTATCAGCGACACGGGCTGTGGAATTAAAGAAGAAAATATCAGCAAACTCTTTTCACCATTTTATACGACAAAATCATACTACGGCGAATCCTCACAAAAACCCAAAGGAACCGGATTGGGACTCTACAGTTCTTACCAGATTTTAAAAAACTATGGCGTCAACTTCGAGATTGACAGTACCTTGAAAAAGGGAACAACTATCCACGTAAAAATCCCTTTATCGAAAAATTAAACCGCGGGAGATCCCACCATGAACAAAGAATTAGCACACGATTCAAAGCTAATCGATCGACTGGAATCATTACGGAAAAAGATTTCCGAAGAGCAACAGGCTTCCATCACAAAAGCGAAATCCAATGGAGATGAGCCCTATCAGCAAAAAGTCGATGAGCTGCTGGATTACCTGACAAGCGTCGCCCGGGATATCTCCCGGCGCCGCTATGGAGATCCCCAGGAAATTTTTGAATTGACGAAAACCGGGATTTACCCTGAACGAATCAATGAGTTAGCAGAATCATTCGGGATGATGATTGTCAAAGTCGAAGCCCGTGAATTGCGGCTGGAACAGACCATCGAAAAATTGAAAGACCTGAATGAACAACTGCAGCGGGAAAGTGATGAACGGATTGCGATTGAAATAGAATTGAAAAAATATCGTGACAATCTCGAGCATATGATCCAGGGGCGCACCGATGACCTGATGAAAGCCAATGAACTCCTGAAAATCGAAATCCTGGAACGCCAGAAAATTAACGAGGAGCGCAAAAAACTGGTCGATGACCTTCAGGAAGCGCTGGATAATATCAAAACCCTGAACGGATTAATTCCGATTTGTTCTTCCTGTAAAAATATTCGCGACGACAAAGGCTACTGGAACCAACTGGAGAATTATATATCCGAAAACTCCGACATCATTTTTCGGCACAGCCTCTGCCCCGATTGTCTGAAAAAGCATTATCCGGAAGAGTCCGCCAGCCAACCCAATCAATCCGGACCGGATGGCTTTTAAATACCCGAGGCTATTATGGATTATATTGACGACAACGAAAAGATACTCAAGACCCTGATCGGCGCCGTGAAAAATGTATCTCGCTATAATTATACCACCGAAAACGATATTTTCGAAATGGCGCGGACGGAAAAATATCCTCAGCATATCACCGATCTTGCCGAATCCTTTGGGATGATGATCGTCAAACTGGAAGCCCACGAACTGCAACTGGAAAAAACAATCACGAAACTCGACCACGCCAATTCCCAACTGAAAGAGGAAATTCAGAAAAAACAGGCAACCGCCTTAAAATTGCAGAAAGAACGAAACCAGCTGGAGGACCTGATCCGGCAGCGACGCGGTGAAATTTTGAAATCCAACCATAAACTGCAGATGGAAATGCTGGCTCGGAAACGGATTGAAGAGGAAAGAGAACAGCTGATTATCGAACTGACCGAAGCATTGACCCGCATGAAACAGCTGAAGCGATTATTGCCAATCTGCCCATCCTGTAAAAAAATCCGCGACGATGAAGGCTACTGGAGCAACCTCGAAAGCTATCTGAGCAAACATAGTAATGCCGAATTCAGCCACGGAATTTGTGAAAAATGTATGCAAGAATTATACCCTGAACACTACGAAAAACTCTATGGGAAAGTCAATTTGAAATGAATCGGTCAATGGATAAATATTTATCTAAAGTGGATAATTAAACTGTATGTGAGAGGAAATCTATGAATACTTGGCATAAAGTGATATTAAGTTAAAAATCATATGAAAGATTTGTAATATGAATAATGATGAATACAATTTTTGCTTAAAACAAATTGAATTAATGATTAAACGATCAAAAACAAAAATCATTTTTCCAATAATAACATATGGTTTAATAAAAGAATATAGCGCGACAGGAAACACTATTTTTAATGACATTGAAATCAAAAATATCTATGAAAAATCAGTTAATTATTTCAAAACATATTTGGGACACGATTTTCATATCGGTGGAAAATACTATGATGCTTATCCATCTAGAAATTTACCAAAATATTCCGTTTTGACTACAATTGAAAACAAAGTGTACAGGCTTAGAAAAGAGTATATAAATAACTCGGAAATTCTGATAAATACTTTACCTATTTTGATAAACAATTATATTAAGGAAAAATTGGGGGAAATCCCTCAGTTTCATGATCCTGAATATCGGTTGGAAAAATCCAGAGATAAGACTGCTTTCATCAATCTTCTAAATCAACAGATAATAATTAATGCAAATAATTTTGAAATTTTTCTATTTGCTATTTTAAAAATACATCTTGAAAAATTTTCATGTAAAATATATAGAGATACAAGAGCTTCCGCACATGATAAAGGTGTCGATTTATCTACTAATTTTGGCGTCATTTACCAAATAAAAAAACTAAAATTAATTAGCGAAAAAATAGCCCGAAATGTATATAACGAGATTAAAATTAACTTTTCAGATGATAGAATTAGAGATGGGAATATCGTTCTGATCATTGATGATATTTCAAAAGATGTAAAAAGTTTTTTAATTAATATGAAAATTCAGACAATCTCTAAACCAGATTTATTGGAATTGTCAAAATTACTCGATTTAGAAGACAGAATGAAGGTTTTAGATGTTGTTTATAAAGAATTCAAAAGAGAATATAAAAGTGTAATTTGATGAGAATAATAACTAACGGACTAAGATACATATTTAATGTGAGTTCGATGTAAGCAATGACCTAAAATATTTATCAACAGAAACTGTTGAAACAGTTGGATATCTATTCGTTTTTAGCATAACACCCGAATTAATTCGGGTGTTATTTCAAAGAAGTTTGACTTTTTAACCGTTTCAACGGTTTTTTCCTTGTTGAAATTGCAGAAACGGCTTAGATCGAACTCATGTTATTTATTTCTGAAATATTTATTTCTAAACCAAGTTATTTCGAAATTATGGCTATTCATAAGTACTCAGAAAAAAAGTCAACCATCACAAATTTAAATTTTATCATCTCGGAATTAGGTGGTTTAACATCGGGAAAAGATGAAAAGTATGAGACAACTTGGATTATTTTAAATAAAAAAAGAGCAAGATATCTTTGGAACGAAAACCAAAAAATGTTTAATAATGATGGTTTTATGTGCTATCTTGAAAAAAAATGTGATGAAGATAGGTTTATCGGAGGTTGGAACTCAGAATTCTCAATTTAATCATTTCGTAGCAGAGCCACAGATCGAGGATGAAGATAAAAAAAGGGCGGTCAGCAAACCGCCCTTTGATTTTATCGATGTGATAAACGGTCTATTCAGCTAACTTCGCATACTGCGCATAGCGTTCATCGACAATTACCTGCTGTTCCTTCCAGTATTTTTCGGCATTTTCAGGAAAACTGAGTTTCAGTGACGTATAGCGTTTTTCACCTTTCAGAAATTCTTCAACCGGCAGTAATGGTTTCTTGGAATCCAGGGTAAGCGGATTCTTGCCTTCCGCTTTCAGAGCCGGGTTGAAGCGATAGAGCATCCAGTAGCCGGTATCGACCGCTTTTTTCTCTTCCTGCTGGGTCAGTTCCATATTGCAGCCGTGATTGATACAGGGCGCATAAGCAATAATAATCGCCGGTCCATTGTATTCTTCGGCTTCCTTGACCGCTTTGATCAACTGATTTTTACTGGCGCCCATGGCTACCGAAGCCACATAGACATACCCGTAACTCATCAGCATCATGCCAAGGTCTTTTTTCTTGGTCGTTTTCCCTGCTTCTGCAAACCGGGCAACCGAGCCAAGCGGTGTCGCTTTGGAGGCTTGTCCACCGGTATTGGAATAGACTTCCGTATCCAGAACCAGGACATTGACATTCCGGTTGGATGCCATCACATGATCCAGACCGCCATAGCCGATATCATAAGCCCAGCCGTCACCACCGAATGCCCAGACACTCTTGGGAACGATGTAACTCTGCAATTCCAAAATCTTAGCCAGAACGGCTTTTTCTCCGGAACCGGCTTCTTTAACTAATCCGGGTAACATATCCTGGATTTTCCTTGAAATCGCTTTGATCTCATCTCCTTTGGTATCCCAAAGTTCAAAAGCCTCGTTTATCAGCGCTTTGAAGTCAGCCTTAATATCCAGTTTAACTGCCTTTTCCAGATTAAAACGCAGTTGATTGCGATTGGCATCGATGGCTAAACGCATTCCATAACCGTATTCCGCATTATCTTCAAACAGTGAGTTAGCCCAGGTTGGTCCGTGACCGTCTTTATTCTTGGCATAGGGAATGGTCGGAAAGGTACCACCCCAGATCGAAGAACAGCCGGTTGCATTGGCAATGACCATCCGGTCGCCATACAATTGGGTAATCAGTTTCACGTAAGGAGTTTCACCACAGCCGGCACAAGCCCCGGAAAACTCCAGCAACGGTTGTTTAAACTGGCTGCCTTTGACAGTCTCTATCCGAACTGCCTGACTCAGGACATCGGACGGTAAAGCATCAAAAAAGAGCGCAAATTCGGATTCACCGGCATCCCGTTCTTCCTGGATCGGTTTGGCAATGAGGGCTTCTTTCGGGCATTCATTGACACAATTCATACAGCCCTGACAATCTTCCACATAAATCTGCAGACGATACTGCATACCGGCATCCTTGCCTTTGATATCCATGGTTTTAAAACCTTCCGGCGCATTTTCCAAGTCTTTCGGATCGATCAGTTTCGGACGAATCGCCGCATGGGGACAGACAAAAGCACACTGATTACACTGAATACAGTTTTCCTGGATCCAGTGCGGTACAAAGGGCGCCACGCCGCGTTTTTCCAGTTTCGCCGTTCCGGTGGGAACATAGCCATCCAGCGGCATCTGCGATACTGAAATTTCATCACCTTTTTCACGCATAACTTTTTCAATGACATTGGTGACGAAATCGTCCGCGTCTTCAGGAACCAGCTGTTTAACCGGGGCATGCTTCGCCGGTAATTCTGCCGGAACTTCAACTTCCACCAGCGCCTCTGCGGTAGCGTCCACGGCTTTCCAGTTCATCTCAACAATTTCACGACCCTTGGCGCCGTAGGATTTGTCAATCGCATCCTTGATCAGTTTGATAGCATGATCTTTTTCCAGGACGCCGGAAATAATAAAGAAAGCCGCCATCATAACGGTATTGATGCGTCCGCCCAGACCAACATTATTGGCAATTTCCAAGGCATTGATATTGTAAAAGCGAATCTTCTTTTCGATAATCGTTTTCTGCATAGCCAGGGGCAGATTTTCAAAGGCTTCCGCTTTACTCCAGATGGAATTCATCAGGAACACACCCTTATCTTTGATTCCTTCAAGAATATCGTAGCGATCAGTGAATGCCTGGTTGTGACAGGCAATGAAATCCACATTGTCAATCACGAGGTATTCGGATTTGATCGGGTGTTTCCCGAAGCGCAAATGGCTGCGGGTGGTTCCTCCGGATTTTTTCGAATCGTATTGAAAATATCCCTGGGCAAACATGTCAGTGTTATCACCGATAATTTTAATCGAATTTTTGTTGGCGCCGACCGTGCCATCGGAGCCCAGTCCCCAGAATTTACAGGAAATCGTGCCTTCGGGAATCGGATTGATTTTCTCCTTGATTTCCAGCGACGTATGGGTTACATCATCGTTGATACCGACGGTAAAATCGTGAGTGCAGGCTCCGTCAAGGTGATCATAAACCGCCTTGACCATGGACGGTGTAAATTCCTTGGAGGACAATCCGTATCGCCCACCGATAATTTTCATAGCCTTTCCGGCAAGTGAAACGACGACATCGAGATACAGCGGCTCGCCGATCGAACCGGGTTCCTTGGTGCGATCGAGTACGGCAATTTTCTTGACCGATGCCGGGATGGCTTTGATAAAATGATCAACCGAGAACGGACGGTAGAGCCGCACTTTAATCATGCCGACCTTTTCACCGTTTTTATTCATGTAATCAATGGTCTCTTCAACGGTGTCTGCGCCGCTGCCCATAATGATGATAATTTTTTCAGCATCGGGAGCGCCAAAGTAATCAAACAGGTGATACTGACGACCAACTTTCTGGGCGAGTGCATCCATATATTCCTGGACAATGGCTGGCGCATCGAGATAATACTGGTTGACGGTTTCCCGTCCCTGGAAATAGGTGTCCGGTCCCTCCTGCCCGACTTTGAGC
Source organism: uncultured bacterium (assembly GCA_964605705.1). Lineage (GTDB taxonomy): Bacteria > Fidelibacterota > UBA2242 > UBA2242 > UBA2242 > CAZSDW01. The sequence goes on along the minus strand of CAZSDW010000002.1, from coordinate 55,632 downwards.
AGCGGTTTTTCCGGGTTCATTGCCCGGGAACGGAAATCCTCGACATACTGCATGTCCAGCATATCGCGCATGGTATCATAATCAATCGGATAAATCTTCTGAATCTCATGGGAATTCCGGAAACCGTCAAAGAAATTCAAGAAGGGTATTTTGGTTTTCAGGGTTGCCAGGTGAGAAACGACACCCAGATCCATAATTTCCTGAATCGAACTCAAAGCCATCAGCGCCCAGCCGGTATTCCGGGCGGACATAACATCGGAATGATCACCGAAGATCGATAATGACTGGCAAGCCAGTGAACGAGCCGATACATGAAATACCGCCGGCAACATTTCACCAGCAATTTTATGCATATTCGGCAGCATCAGCATCAGCCCCTGGGAAGCGGTAAAGGTCGTCGTCATGGCTCCGCCGGAAAGTGCGCCGTGGACTGCGCCGGAAGCACCGGCTTCGGATTGCAGTTCCACCACATCCACTTTCTGACCGAAAATATTCTTTAAACCTTTTGCCGCCCAGGCATCCGCCATCTCACCCATTCCGGAGGACGGAGTAATCGGATAAATAGCAGCGACTTCGCTGAACGCATAAGCCACATGCGTCGCTGCGGTATTTCCATCCATACTTTTCATTGATTTAGCCATCATTTTTCTCCATGTATATTATTAACTATTGTAATGACGCAAATCTCCCCTATAAGCAAATTCAAAGCTCACATTGAGAAGACATTTGTACCGTTTAATATCCTATGAGAAACAACCAATCTCGGTTTGAAAGTTACAATTTTTATCTGGCAAAAACAAACCTTATAGCGATTCTCAAAACAATTGTATCATATAGTTTGGATATCATTTTCCAAAACTTATCAAGGCACCGTTTCAGACTGTAAATTGATCAACCCAACGCGTCATTCCAAAGGAGCAGGGCGACTGAGGAATGATAGAATTGGGCAAAAGACCCGGATCGCTACCAGCCGAGTATTTTCTTAAAATCATAAACTGCCGGATCACTGACATAGGCTTTCGCAGCAGCGTAGTCACTTTCCGTAATGTAATGAAGAATATTGTCGATAATGGATTGTGATTTCTGATCCTCAATATCGACCAGACGCGGTGGAATCTTGCCGGCAGCATTTTCCAGGTCCTTCAGAAAAAGCGGCGATACGTCTCCCGCATTATCGACATAAACCATGCAGCCGGTAGCGCCTTCTCTGAACAATTTATAAACGCCGTTACCCAGCAATGTGCAGTAAACCAGGTCATAACCGACCGGCGTAACGCAACGGACTTCATAGCCCAGTTCAACCGGTCGTGATTTTATATTCAATCCGATCTCTTTGTATTTTTTACTAACTAATTCATTGAACATCTGAGCTTTTGAAATTTTACCCAGCTCGGGGTGTCCATGATCATCATAGCTAAAATTGATCCCGGATTTTTTGATTTCCTCATCACTGAGTTCATGAAAAACACCTTCGGAGATGATCGCGACACCGTAATTAATCCCCATGATTTTCCGTTTGATCATAGCTGATACAACAAGGTTCACGATACGATCTACAGTAATCTCGACCTTATTGAACATCTCCGGGATTACAATCATCGGCAGATGGCAGGCAGCGCCAATCCCAAATGCCAAGTGACCAGCCGAGCGCCCCATCGCAGCAATCACAAACCAGTTATCGCTGGTGCGGGCATCTTCGTAAATCGTGGCGGCAATTTTTGCACCGGAATCTTCGGCAGTCGTATAGCCAAAAGTCGGGGCATGGTTTGGCAGTGGCAGATCATTATCAATGGTTTTGGGTACATGAATATTGGCAATCGGATAGCCTTTGTCTGCCAGGAATTTCGCCACGCGGTTTGCCGTGGAAGCCGTATCGTCACCGCCGACCGTCACCAGTAATTTTATATCATTATCTTTGAACAATTGCAAATTGAAGTTATTCTCAAAGTCCTCCGGTTTGGGCTTGAAACGGCTCATCTTGAGATAGGAACCGCCCCTGTTGAAAATGGCATCGGCTTTCATGAAATCCAACTCTTCAACCAGAGCATTTTCCCTGAAAAGCCCGGTATAACCATGATGCAGACCGATAACCTTGAGATTGTTTTTCAGAAAGGCTTTGACAATTGATGCTACGACGGTATTGATGCCCGGCGCCGGACCACCCCCACAGAGGATTGCAACTGACATATGAGCTCCTTTTATCAATGTTCCATGTATTGCGACGGAAGTTAATAAATCAGCGGTCAAATTTCAATTTGAAAAGTTGTGTACTTCATTATCTATCACGATGCTCAGCGTCGCGATACGATAATCCAATTCCAATCAGTTGCGCCTGCCCCGGGCAACCAGCGGCACCCATTGATCACCCACAATAAACACAAGGTCACCAATCTGATCGACACTATACCAATAACTAAAACCGGACAATTCCGGATAATCCTGATAACCCTCCCCATTAAAGTGGGTCACCAGATTTAATTCTCCAACTCCAAAAAAATCATTGATATCGTTCCCATCCATCGCTATCCACCAACCGAAATCTTTAGTAAGGATAATATCATAATCATGATAATCATCTTGTGAATGAATAATGGCTCGACCTACTGTGGTTCCTACATAGTTTATGATATAAGAATTATTAATTGCGCAAATGGCATCAACATCAATACGGATTGTGTCAGGATAAAGATATTTGCCCCATCCTCCCCACTGTTTTCCGTCAAAGTAATAATAGTATCCATCACCTTTTGTGGAATTTTCTGCTGATAGCCATAACTTATCATTATTGTCTCCTACTATACATCTAATCATTTTATCAGTAAACGCCGGAATCATTTCCCAGTTTTCACCATCAGTCTTCAGCAGGAAGCCTTCGGTGCCGCCAATGTAAAGTTCATCGCCCGATCTGCCCCATAACTGTTCCACAACAGTCAATCCCGGAACATCCAGCAGATTCAGCTTCTGAACGAAATCTGACCCATTCCACATCACCAGCCGATTATGAGACAGGAAATAAACCTCATCCATACTGAAGCCATATACCGAATATAGCTGAAAGTAAAAATCAGTACCATAATTGAAAACCGGAATATACATGACTTCCCACTCCGTCCCATCCCAATGAGCGGCATTACAAGCTGTATATTCTGTTTGATGTATTGTGTCCGGCTCAGAAATCTCAAACTCCCCGACCACCCAGACATCATTTTCCGACACTGCAAAGACATCATACAGGTTGCCGGAGTATCCCAGAGTATCCAGTGTCCAGGTGAATTCATGGCTGGTGCTGGGTAGCATGGTGACTTCCAGTTTGTTGCTGTTTGTCACCTGCTTATCGGAATCATCATAAAAGAGTAACTGGTACTTGTATATGTTATCAACAGATACGGTGTTGTCTGTCAGAACCGTGTCCAGATCGGCTCGTGTTCCGCTGAGTAGAATGCTGTCGTTGCGTTCCAGAATCCAGGTTGCGACATTCTTTGTTTCCGCCCAGGACACATTGAATTTGATCGTTTTGCAGCCCTGAAACCGAACCGAAAGGTGCAGGTCATAATCCGGCTCAAAAGGACATTCCTTGCAGGAAACTGAGAACAGAATAATCAGGGCAGTAAACAGTAGGTTTAGATATGCTGTTGATCTGTGCATCATAAGTCGTCTGAAATTTAGAGAAGTTATATTTATTAGCCGGATAATTCAAAATAAAAAAGTCGCAGCGGCAATTCATGTATTGCCTTATTGAAAATTCTTAAGATAAAGGCTCGATACGTTGAGCCCCTACTTTATATGTCATTTAAATGATTAATCAGCAAGGAAAATAGATAAGATGATCGAATTGAATTTTTCTTCCGGTTTATCGGAACGTGACAGCAGAATGATCGGCACCTGAGCACCTACGACAAGCCCGGCGACTTTTGCGTTGGCAAGGTACATCAAAACTTTGATGGACGCGTTCCCGCTGGTAATATTCGGTACCAGAATCGCATCGGTTTCCCCGGCGATTTTACTGCTGATACCTTTTTTCCGGGCGGCTTCGGCAGACAGGGCAACATCCATTGCCACCGGCCCTTCCAGAATGATGTTACCAAACTCGCCCTTTTCAGCCATCTTGCGCAGCTCATCCGCGTCAACGGTTTCCCGAATTTTCGGATTCACTTTTTCAATTGGAGCCAGCGCCGCGACTTTCGGTTGTTCAATCCCAAGTTTCCAACACACGTCAATCATGTTCATCAATATGGCTTTTTTGGCTTCCAGATCCGGCTCAATATTAATTCCACCGTCGCTGAGAATCAAAAATTTCGGATAGGTCTCAACTTCCGAAACAGCTACATGACTTAAAATATTGCCTTTTCGCAAACCGGTATTCTTATCCAGAACGGCTTTCATCAGGATGGGTGTGGAGATATGCCCCTTCATCAGGACATCGGCTTTACCCTCGCGGATCAACTGAACAGATTTGAATGCTATATCGGTTTCATCGACAGCATGAACAATCTTTTCATCGGAGATGGAATAATTAATATTCCCGGCAATTGCTTTGATTTTTTCCGAATCGCCAACGAAATAGGCGCGGGCGATGCCTTCAGTCTCAATATTTTTGATAGCTTCAAGGACGCTGGTATTATCCGCCATGGCGATTGAGATCGTTTTCTGCCCTTTGGCTTTTTGCACTTCATTCAGAATGCTTTTAAAATTCGTAATCATCCATTGCCTCTAATTTACTCGACCGGAACCCGTTCATATACCTGGACTTCCTGTTCACCGTCGATCGCCCGAAATCCGCCCGCCGCCAGCGATTCCAGCTCATTTTCCCCGGGCAACACTGAAATCCGCCCGATAAACTGGATTCGTTCAATCAGATCATTCACCATTCGCTTTGAATGCGCCATTCCGCCGGTGATAATAATTCGATCGATAACACCTTTCAGGACGGTTGCCATGGCGCCAATTTCCTTAGCAATCTGATAGATCATCGCCCGGTAGATCAGGGCAGCATATTCATCGCCTTCATCGATACGTTTATGGACTTCGCGAACATCATTGGTTCCAAGATAGCCTTTCATACCACTGTTTTTGGTCAGTTTCTGGTACAGTCCCTTGAAGGAATAGGAACCGCTCATCGCCATTTTGATCAGTGGCTCCAGCGGCAGCGCTCCCGCCCGTTCCGGGGAGAAGGGTCCCATTCCCATCAGCGCATCGGAACAGTCAATAATTTTTCCATACTCCACAGCAGCCACGGTGATGCCCCCCCCAAGGTGAGCAATTACAAAGCGAGTTTGACCTATCGGTTTCCGCAGATTCATGGCTTCCTTGCGGACACTGGCATTGATATTTAACGCATGTAATCGGCTGCGTCGTTCAATATCGGGCACACCGGAAATCCGTGCTTCGGGAATAAATTCATCCACCGTCACCGGGTCCACAACAAACGAGGGCACATCATATTCCCTGGCAATTCCATACGCGATTGACGCACCAAGGTTGCTGGCATGGGTCGCATAAATACAATTAATTGTATCATACATAAGATCATCATTGACGGCATAGATGCCCCCCTTTAGTGGTTTTACTATTCCACCCCGCCCGACAACTGCAACCAGGTGATAGCCTTCCAACCAGGGTTCAAAGGTCTTATGAATGATCTCAAGCCGGAGCGGCAGCTGGTCTTGGATTGACATCATGGTCGCAATTGCGGTGCCGCTGTGATCAATCTTCTCCACTTTGATAGGTCCCTGCCGGTTATACAGAGCCAGCTTTGTCGATGTCGATCCGGGATTAATTGCTAAGATTACTTCGTGTTCGATCAATAATGTCCTTATATATTGGTTCGGCGATTCCTGATTTTACAAATTTGATGCCATTGCATTTGACAGTGCTGTCTCGGAATAACGGGCTTTCAAATTGACCGTAAAAATACCTAAGTTGACAAAGGCATTCCCAATTTCAGCAAATCAGCTGCTATCAAATCTGCTTTGTCATTTACGATCAAAATATTAAATTGACCTCCAGATGTCAACACGCGTATATTTTATTTCAGATATTCACCTCCACTGCTACCATTCCGAATCGGAGGCTCGCAAAAAAGCCTACCTTTTCGATTTCTTCAAAGAGATCGAGAAAAATAAAGGAACCCTCTATATCGTCGGCGATATATTTGATTTCTGGTTCGAGTACCGGCATGTTATTCCCCGCCACTTTTTCAAAGTTCTGCGCTATCTTCAGGAAATGGTGGAATCGGGTTGCGAAATTCACATTCTCGCCGGAAATCACGATTTCTGGTTTGAATCATTTTTCCCTGAGGAACTCGGCGTCCAAATCCATCTGGAACCGGTCGCCATAACTTTAAACGGAAAATCATTTTTCATTACCCATGCCGACGGTATTCTGAAACGGGATCGCGGTTATCGAATTATGAAAAAATTTCTCCGCAGCCGGATTCTGACAAAACTGTTTCGAATGCTCCACCCTGACCTGGCGTTCACCATTGCCAAATACATCTCCAGCAAAAGCCGCCACCTGACTCTGCGGGATCCAAATCTGATCGAAGAGGAGCGCCGGGAATTGCTCGAATACGGTGAAAAAATTATCAGTGATGGTTATGATTTCGTGGTAACCGGACATTTTCACCTGCCGACAGATCATCAGTTTCCCAAGGGAAAACTGATTAACCTGGGTGACTGGATCCGGTATTTCACCTTTGCATACTTTGACGGAAATGAATTGTCGCTTTGCTACTGGGATAAAGATTCTCTTAAATCATCACTTTAAGTGAAACCCAATTTTTGCTTGACATAAAGGCTTAAATATTCTAAAATCAAAACGTCAAATAATAAAGTGAACTCGACCATGAAAAGAATAATTTATCTGCCAGTAATTTTAATATTTTTAGTATTGGCTGCCTGCACATCGAATGTCGCTACAGTGTCAGAGCAGGATGTTGAAGCATTGCGAGTGGATTATAATAAGGGCAAACTGGAAACCGTCAATGAGTTGATAGCCATTTACAACGATCCGTTGCAGCCTCAGGAAACCAGGATTGCCGCATTGCGATCCCTGGCGGCGACTCAACATCCCGACGCCTTGCAGGCGATGCACGATTTTATGGTCCAGGGAATTGGGCTGAATTATGAACTGATGACGGCGACCGCTACAGCGCTGATCGATAATCAGACGCCTGAAAATATCAGCGCCATGATCGACGGTTTGGTCACCGCCCAGACAAAGTATATCACTTTTCGAACCGAGGTGATGCGAAAACTGGAAACAACGGATCTGACCATTCAGGTCGAAAAACTTCTGGCTCTCTATCAAAGTGAAAAAGAAAATTATGCTCAAATGCAGGAATCCCTATCCCGGGTACTGGGCTCCGTTCAGGATGACAAGGTCATTCCCATTCTGATCAATATTGCCAAAGATAAAACTGTAAATCTTGGAGTTCGCTCCACGGCATTGGAAGTTCTTGGCAAGAGGAAGCACCCGTTGGTAACCGAAACTTTTATCGAGATGCTGGGTGATCCCAATTCCCAGGAACAAATCAGGGATTTTGCTTTGCAGGCAATCGGAGATATCAAAGAAGCGAACGTCATTCTCGCGCTGCTGGAAACTTTCAATGCTGGAAAAGAGGAATATTTTCATCTCACCGAAGTGCTGACGAAAGCACTGGGCGATTTTTCCGATCCCAGCGTTGTCCCGACTTTGATTGAAATTTCCAAAAACAGCGAATTTCCTCTGAAAATCCGCAAAGACGCGATCACGGCTTTGACAAATTTCAACGATCCTGAGATTTTTATCCAATTATTGCCGATGATGGAAGAACCGGCAAATTATATTCTTTTTGATGAAATGACATCAATGGCTTCCTCTCTGGGGGATCCCAGTCTATTTAATCGACTCCGGCAAAAAGCCCTGGATGCGCAACGAAAAGCAATGGTGACGCCATGACAGCAAAGTTTAAATACCCGATACTGGGTTTGTTACTGATCAGCCAGCTGGCATTTTCACAATCCCAGCAAAGTAACGTCAATCAAAAATTTTTCGAAGTCGATCAGGATATTGAAGCACTTCACAAAGAGCTGGCTGATGTTCGCCGGCAAATGCGAGAACTGGAAATTCGGGTATCAATTCCGGAAATCCGCAAAGAAATCAATAGGCTGATTCAACTGCCGGTAATGACCCACGAGATTCTGCTGAAAAATGGAACTATTGTCAAGGGTAAGATTATTCAGGAAGATATGAACAGAGTCATCATTCAAACCCAGATCGGACAGCTGACTCTTTCCAAGGACAATATTCAACTTACCCGTAAAATCGATCTGCCAAAAGCGAATTGTGTGGTCGAGGGGCCCATTACCGATGAAGTCCATGAAAATAAACGGGTCTTCAAAGGCAAAATGAAAAATGAAGGCGTTCGGCGGGCAGATTTTGCCAGAATCGTTTTCTATCTGTACGACGAGGCGACAAACCTGCTGGCATCTGACTCAACCATTGTTTCGGGTAATTACCACATGTATAAAAGTGGTGTTCAGACCGATGCCACGATTGAACCCGGTAACAGTTTCAATTTTGAATGCAGCGTGGAAGCTCCGGAAAACAAACCGGTCAGTTATTATATAAAAAAGATCAAGTGGGAAGAATTTGACTAACGCTTTTATCGCTTCGATCTTCATTGATTGTGGCACCCTAAACCGGATCAGGTATCGTTCCATTGCATAATTGGACAGGAGGATAGGCACTTGGTACAGGGATATGAAAACCGCACATGTCATCGTTTTGAAATTCCGGGATCAATCCTGATGTATAAAAAGATCGGGCTGATAATTGCTAAAAAATATGTGGAAGCGATCCACCTGTATAATATCAGCAAGGGTGGACTTTCCTTCGCCTGTGATGATGAATTAAAAAAAGATAAAACGATTATTATAAAAATCATGATTCCCGACGATACGCCCCTGGAACTGCTGGCAAAAGTATGTTGGCAGCGGGAATCACGGGAACAGGATTACCTGGCAACCGGAGTTGCCTTTTCGACTTTTGGCAGCGGACCAGGATATAATCCGATGGCAACCCTGGACAGACTGCGGGAGCTTGATAAAAAATACGTAACAGTACGTTGACAATTTAGTTCGGGCAATAACTTAAATAAGCATTTATTCCCTTCCATTTAATTCACTATATTTGAATGTGTATTTTTTTATAACAACAGGTGAGAACTAATGACCGATAATAAAAGAATCCTGATCGTTGACGATGACGAGGAGATCCGATTTATTCTTGGAGAATATTTGAAGCTCCAGGGACATGACTTTGAGACTGCCAGCGATGGGATCGAAGCTCTGGCAAAAGTCAAACTCGATGTTGATCTGGTTTTAATGGATGTTAACATGCCCAAAATGGATGGTTATGAAGTCATCAAGCGGATCCGCGCAGAACCGGAACATCGTGACCTTCCGATTATAATGGTCACTGCAATGGCAAGCCGTGAAGACCGCCTTCGGGCAGTCACCGCCGGAGCAAACGATTTTATCGCCAAACCCATCGATCAGACTGAATTGGAAGTCCGGACGATCTCATTGCTGAAAATGAAAGAGATTCAGGATACCATCAAACGGCATAAATTGGAGCTCGAAGAAAAGGTTCAACAACGCACCGCCGCCCTTCGAAAATCCCTGGATGAGATGGTCGATGCCCAGCGCAATACTTATGAAGCCTACCTCGACACCATTCGAAGGTTGGCAATCGCCGCAGAATATCGGGATGAAGGCACCGCCGCACATATTATGCGGATGAGTAATTATGCCGGAGCACTGGCAAAAGGTCTCAATTATCCTCCGGGTAAAATTGAAATTGTGCTTCAAGCCAGCCCGATGCATGATGTCGGTAAAATTGGAATACCCGATGGAATCCTTCTGAAAAAGGGACAGCTGGCTGAAAAGGAATGGGACATCATGCGCCAGCATACCGTGATCGGTTCACGCATCCTGAAAGAATCAAATTCAGATTTTCTCAGAGCCGGTGAAGTTATCGCTGCTTCTCATCATGAAAAATGGGACGGGAGCGGTTACCCCAAAGGTCTGAAAGGTGATGAAATTCCCGAATTAGGTCGTATCTGTGCCGTGGCTGACGTATTTGATGCTCTAACGACCAAGCGACCTTACAAAGAAGCCTTTTCCAACGAAGAAGCCTTTGACATCATTAAAAAAGGCAGGGAAACCCATTTTGATCCGAAAGTTGTCGATGTATTCTTTGAGAATGTGGATAAAATTGTCAATATCCAGAGCAAATACCGCGATGGCAGCGTCGAGATGGACACACTCGATTTTGACCGGTTGCGATATTAAATAAAGCGGAATTTATCAATAATATTAGCATAAAACGGACTGATTCACCGCCAGCATGCAGGGAGTGATGATTGTGGTTTTATATTGCTCGCGGGAAGCAATAAGCCGGGCTTTCTGATCCTGGAAGGATTTAATAAACCGATCCGGCATATTCTCATTGGCATAGTTTTTTTCGATGCGTTCCAATTTTTCCAAAAAATTATTAATTCGAATAGAGAAAAGGTGCTGATACAATTTTAGCGAAAACGGTTTATGCATCACCGATTCAAACAGGTATTCCAGATCATCATAACAAGGAATGTATCCAATCGGCGTCTCAATGGCATCCAGCTCACCGTGAATTCTCGCCTCAGCCCATAAAATCCAAACCTGCTTATCCGCTTTATCCAGCAGATAATTTCCATCGGTGTCTTTTAGAAAATAGTTAGTGGAGAATATCAGCGGTTTCTGTTTTAATCGCGCCCCAAAATCCAGGTGATTCTGTATGTATTTTCCAAGCGGTACCACTAAAAAATCAAAGTTTGCCATGGGTGAATGTTTCCGGACTCCCTCCTGACCGATAGTTGCGGCAGTGGTTTCCGATTCCAGACAGGCACCGTAAAACACGCCATGGTCCCAGTCGAGTGACTGACAAACCGGCACATTGGTATCCGAATCCCTGCCTCCGTAAATAATCCCCTGAATCGGCACTCCCTCGGGATTTTCAGCTTCGGGATCAACATTTTCTAAATCGCTGATCCGGATGGTGTAGCGGGCATTTTTGTGAGCAGCCGGAATTTTCCGACCATCAGCATCGGTTTTACCAATGAAATATTTACCATAATGATTCATTCCGGATTCGGGAAGCGGCTTGCCCATGCCGATCCAGTAAGGATTCTTATTGTTTATAAGAACATTAGAGAATATCAATTCCCGTTGCGTGGTCAGGCAATCATAAATAAGCGGATCGTCCACGGGATTTACATCGGTAATGATCCCAAAAACTCCTGACTCAATATTGACTGCATGACAGCTGCCATCGTCCCAAGCTCTCAAATAGGCAATATCATCGCCGATAATAGTCTGCCCTGGAAGCATGGCTGTACTGGTTTTCCCACAGGCACTGGGGAAAGCACCGCTAAAGTAGCTGGTCCGTTTTTTCCCCGGCGGATGAACTCCCATAATAAACATATGTTCCGTTAACCAGTCTTCATGATTCGCTTTGTTAATTGCCAGGCGCAGGGCATGTTTTTTCAGACCAATGCTGTTTCCGGCATATTGATTATTGATACTGAAAACCCGATTCTCGTCCAGATCGATATAAATTCGGCGCTGATCATCATTTTTTGAATGACCATCTTTATTCAATTCACCAACTGTATGCAGAAAGTAAAAAAACTCCGGCGAACCATTCAGGTTCTGAAACACCTGATATCCGGGACGGTACAGGAGATTCTCACTGTGGATGACATACGCCGAGTCCGAAATCTGCATCGCCGGAATGGTGAACCGGGATTTTTGCGGACCCAGTGAAAAAAACCGGACAAGCATCTCCTTGCCCTGCATGATCCCGTCCATCATCCCAAATATTTCCGCCAGACCGGTATCCCGTTCAATCGTATTAATATGAGAACTCAGATGCTTTCCACTACTTAAAAGTACTTTAGTCTGGGCGCGATCTCGTGCCTGATCCCGATAACTATCGAAATGGACCGTATGTTCTTCCATTGTGAGTGAAGTTTCTTCACCGTTTTTTAATGCCAGTTCCCGAACATAATCGAGATCCGCCTGGTCATCTCCGATGACACTCACTTTTGCAGGTTGACATAATTTGCATACCCATGCGAGTATCTCTATCACATGTTGATTGTCAAGAGCAGATATTTTCATTAGATCATATTGGCTGAGAAAATGCTGAAGACGATTCATTCGTCATCTCCATGGTTAATATTGCAGAAATCATAACTCATATTTCAATTTAAAACAAAATTACTGTTTTTGTAACAAATATCTTTAATTATTAAAGTTGTTATTGTAATTTATGGAAGAGAAACAGGTACTAAATATTATAATTTAGTAGTTTAAGACGCCTAAATATTTTAAGACAATTTAGGTATTAAATAGTTTTACGGATTTCAGCCGACACTTTGCGCTTCTGAAATCCGGGTATAGTTGTTCCATTGCCCGCCAAAATTTCGGGCTGTGATTTTTAATTCGGGTATGCAACAATTCATGCAGAATGATATAATCGATGAGAACATCACTAAGGCGCAGCAGCTGCAGATTCAGGTTGATATTGTTTTTCGAGGAACAACTGCCCCAGCGGGTCTTTTGATTTTTTATAGAGACCTTATTGTATTTAAAACCAAACTGCCGAGCGAGCACGGCAAGTCTCCCTGGCAGATAATGTTTTGCCTCATCCTGAAGTATTTTTATTACTCCTTTTTTGATGAAATCCTGAACCTCTGCATCAGAAACCTTATAGTTTTCCGGATAGCTGATAAAAATTTCATCAGATGCCCGAGCAAATGTAAAAACTGATGAGTTCTTTATATTTAGTACGAACGGTTGATTTCGAATCTGAATGCGATAACCGTTAGAAATTATCTGTTCTTTTTCTGATTTCCTGATACGCATGAGGGCAGCACTCACCCAGGAAATATGCTCCGCGAAGAATTTTCGAGCCACTGCCAGGCTCACTCCTATCGGGATTGTTACCCGAACATAGTGGCTGTTTTTAACAGTAATATTAATTCGGCGTGCCCGTCGGCTGGTTCTGAACCGGACTTCACCGACTTCAGGGTAGGAGAATTTTGTATCTATCACTCAATTTCGATCTTAGCGGCTTTTTTACCAAAGATATTACACTTTGTATCCACCGCTATCACATCACCTTTTTTAACATTGAATATTTTATAGGTTAGTGTCAGCCCTTCCGAATCGTCCTGGCTGCTGAATCCCTGAACAACGTTCTCATTTTTATTGATAGTCACCCAGACTTTTTCAATATAATGTTTTTCAAAATCTTTGGATTCATGTTTGATTTTTATTGTCAGCAGCTGGGTATCACTTGCATATTTGATCTGGATTTCACTTGCCGGATGGGCAGATACGGCAGCCGACCAAAACATCACCATTAGAAATAGACAAGGAATTACCTTCTTCATTTCATCATCTCCGTGCTTATACGTTTAAAATGATAACCAGGAGCCCATGGCAACTCGCCAGAACGACCGAAACGATACCCAGCAGGCGGTGATTCTTGAAGGATAATTTCAGCACCTTTAATCCCGATAAAAAGGTCAGCAGCACCAGTGTATAAGTCATAATTCCAAGTGGTCCGATCAATTCATGTAATGACATGCTTTATCCCCCTTTGCTTTTTTCCGGTTCTAACTCAAATAAATTCAATCGTCGCGCATTATTCATTGAATTATTCAGAAATCGTGTTCCAACCAACTTTCGAGAGATGCAGGTAGATAACCAGGGCGGAAGCAAATGCGACAGCGACATAAATAATTCCAGCCCCATATTCACCCAGTATCAATTTACCGATTCCGAACAGACTGCTATAAACTAATATTACGCCGCAAATCCAGTTGATTAATGACTTTGCAAAACCACTGTCACTTTGGACATCGGGCAAATCTCTGGAAATAGGCAGCCAGCCTCTTCCGCCGGGATGCACTTTCTGGTAAAATTTGTGCAATGTTTTTCTTTCGGTCGGCTCAGTGAGGAATGTCACGAGGAGCCAGATAATCGTAGTACCAAACACTACTGGATAAAGCGTAATTGGAGATTGCATTCCAAAACCATACCTGGCAATCGGATAGATAATCAGGGGAGTGATCATCGCCGATATTTCCGACCAGGCGTTGATCCGCCACCAGTACCAGCGCAAAATCAGGACTGCCCCTATTCCGGCACTGGCGTTGATAATAAACTCCCACGCACCGGACACCGTAGTCAGCAGATAGCGGGTGATAATTAATGAAAAAATAATCATCAGGAACATGGCAATCCTTGAGATAAAAACATAATGTTTTTCATCCGCTTTGGAATTGATAAAACGTCGATAAAAATCGTTAATGATATAGGAAGTTCCCCAATTCAATTGTGATGCGATTGTGGACATGTAAGCAGCCAAAAAGGTGGCAATCAATAATCCGAGTAATCCGGGCGGTAAAAACCGCATCATTATTTTGGGATACATGACACCAGGATCGACAGTATTTTCATATTTTTCATAAAATTCCTTGAATTCCACCGACTGGAATTCCGGGGCAGAGTCTCGACTCTGTTCCCCGCTATAAACCGAAACTACCTGTTGATAAAGAATCGGATTTTCCGCTCTCAGCATTTCAGGATTTTCTGATCTGGGCAGTATTATCAGCGCACTTAATGCAACCAGTATCCACGGCCAGGGACGCAGCGTATAGTGGGCAATTGTAAACCATAATGTGGCAAACAGACTATGTTTTTCATCTTTGGCTGCCATCATCCGCTGGGCGATATAGCCGCCACCACCGGGATCAGCCCCCGGATACCAGCTCGACCACCATTGCAGACCAATATGCGCAAAAAAGGCGCCTACCGACAGCGCTAACACACCACCGGTTACACCATGCACGGTCACCTGTCCCACCTTTGGAAAAAAATCCAGGACTTCAGGTGCTAATTTTGTTTTTAACGCCGAGGCACCCCCAATTTGAGGCAGACGGATAACAATCACAGCTAAGATAATACAACCTGTCATGGCAAAGAGAAACTGGAAGCTGTCGGTCCGGGCGGTTCCCAAAAGACCTGATGCCGAAGCATACAATGCAATTAAAACCGCAGCAGCGACGACCAGTAAAAACGGATCAAGCATTGGCAATGTAACATGGAATATCTTTTCCATGGCTTTATGAACCCATCCCATTACAATGGCATTCATAAAAATTCCCAGGTACAATGCTCTGAAGCCCCGCAAAACTGCCGCTGCTTTCCCTGAATAACGGATTTCAGTGAACTCCACATCGGTCATGATTCCAGACCGACGCCATAATTTGGCAAAAAAGAAAACCGTCAGCATCGCACCAATAGCCAGGTTCCACCACAACCAGTTTCCGGCGATTCCATTGCGGGCAACCAGTTCAGTCACTGCCAAAGGTGTATCGGCAGCAAAGGTCGTTGCCACCATTGCCGTCCCCGCCAGCCACCAGGGCAGATTACGTCCGGATAGGAAAAACTGGTTTGTGTTCCTGCCGGCGGTTTTGGAAAAATAGACCGCAATACCGAATACAAGGATGAAATAGGCGGCAATAATTGCCAGATCAAAATAATTGATAGTACTTGTCATAATTCATTTTGTCCCAATAATTCCCTTATATTTAATTTAAAAGTATTTTTATCAATGATAAGGATTTTCGCAAGGTCATTTTCAATACCTGGTAAAAAAAAAGCGGGACCAAAGTCCCGCTTTAACACGAAATATTTTACCAGTGAACTAATTGAATAAATTGGTTCTCAATTTTAAAACCGTTCCCTCGGGAATATCATCGATGTTTGCGCCCAGAACATCGGCGTTGTCACGTAAAATAACGATCCAGGCATAGTTGTTATTATAAACCTGCCCGGCAATCGACCAGAGAGTTTCATTGTCTTTGACTACATATTCATAAACATCATAATCCAGATCTACCGCAATGCTTATCGGCTTCTTTAAGAGAAATTCGTTGAAAGGGTAAATCCGGTTGGGATTGTCACCAATTAGTTTACGGTTCCATTTATAGATCATCCGCCACATTCCCAGGTTTCCATATTCGTTCAGAGCAATCAGTGACAGATAATCACCGGGTTTGACCATATAGAAAACATCGACACTATCCGTCTCACTGATTAATTCAAGAACTTCTTCCAGCTTACCCTCTTTTTCCTCTAATGTCTCCGTCGCCATCGGCGCTTCGGCTACGACCGTATCTTCTAAGACCGGTTCAGGCTCTTCGACCACTATTACTTCAGGGCTTACTAACGTATCTTCCTGAACTTTCTCCTCCTGTACCGGAGTTGGTGCTTCAGCAACCGGTTCATCCTCAACAACCTCTTTTGAACATCCTACTATAAGCATAGCAATTATCGCTAATCCTATTAAAACTCGATACATTTTATAGCTCCTTCTCCTTATCAATCAATTCGTATCACTAACCATATTTTAGTATAAAAAGACCGTATATTACAAGTATTCATTCGTTGCTTATGAAGAAAGTTTACAGTTTTTTGTTACACAACTTAAGACCAGATTTGTTCCAGATCACAAATTTGGATGTCGTTTTCACTGTTTCACCGTTAGAAGATACGAAAAAGATATTGATTTTTATAGTTAATTCTCGGATATTTCCATAAATGTTATTGGCAATAATTAAAAATATAAAACCTTGACTGTTATGGTGAAGGAGTCTTAATGCTAAATGCCAGACCTGCGAAGATAAAATTGTCGTTTTGGGGAGTTCGTGGATCGATTCCGTCGTCACCCGATCCCTCAGAATATGATGCAAAATTATTCAATATTTTAAAAACCTGTCAGCTGCGAAATTTAAAGGATGATAAAAGTGTTAAAAATTTTATCTCCAATCTGCCTGTGGAGATGAAGCGGTTCGTCGGAACAAACACCTCATGTGTTTATCTAAAACTCAATGGAACCCATATCATCCTGGATGCCGGATCCGGCATCAGAAGGCTTGGCGAAATGTTAATGAAACATGAGTTTGGCAAGGGAGAAGGTGAAGCGCATATTTTCCTGACCCACACTCATTGGGACCATATAATGGGCTTCCCGTTCTTTGCTCCCGCCTATAAATCAGGAAACAGTATCACAATTTATGGTGTCCATAAAGGGCTGGAACATCGTATCAGCAATCAGCAAGAAGATGAATATTACCCCGTTTCACTATCGGCAATGGGGGCAATTATCGATTTTATCCAGCTTCGAAAAGAAGAAGCGATTGACTTAAATGGTATCAAAATTACCAATCAGATGCTGAATCATCCGGGGGGTTCTTTTGGTTATCGAGTCGATTACCGCGGTAAATCCATCGTTTATGCGACCGATTCAGAATATAAGAATATCGACGATGACCGGCGGCAGACCTATATCGAATTTTTTAATGGCGCCGATGTCCTGATCTTTGACGCCCAATTTACCATTGATGAAAGCATTGAAAAGGAGAACTGGGGACACAGTACCTCGATCCAGGGCGTTGATTTTGCAGTTAAAGCCAATGTCAAGCACCTGCTGTTCTTTCATCACGATCCATCTTACTCCGATCAAAAACTGGAGAACATCCTGCAAGATGCCGTAACGTATAAAAAAACACGCTATAAAAATAAAAAGATAAAAATTTCTCTGGCACGCGAAGGTCTGGAAATCGCCCTGTAAACCCGGGTGGTCTGAATCCCACTCATTATATTACTGATTTCATCGCTCGTTTTTCTTGTTTTTCGACGAGAGTTTCGATAACTTCGCTGTTGCAGTAATATTTGAAAAATCTGATAATTTATGATTTCACAATACACACTCTCTCTCATTCTCTGGACTCATCATTTCGGATTTAAATAGACCCCAAATCCATTTATTTTCACCCTTATAAAAACCACCATTAGAAATAAAACTCTTTTAGGAATAACAATCATGAAAAAGAAAAATGTAATTATTATCGGTGCCGCCGGTAGAGATTTTCACAACTTCAATACCTATTTCAGAAACAATGAAAATTACAATGTCGTGGCTTTTACAGCCGCACAGATTCCGGATATCGACGGGAGAAAATATCCTGCAGAATTAGCAGGCAAACTGTATCCTGATGGTATTCCGATTCATACAGAAAAAGAAATTTCTGATCTGATCAAAAAACATAAGGTTGACGACTGCGTATTCTCGTACAGCGATGTCACCTATCAAAAAGTTATGAGCACCAGTGCAATGGTCAATTCGACTGGCGCAAATTTTATTCTTCTCGGACCCAAAGATACGATGATCAAAAGTAAAAAACCGGTGATCGCCGTATGTGCCACGAGAACCGGCTGCGGTAAAAGTCAAACCTCCCGGAAAGTTATTGAGCTCTTGATGGCAAGAGGATTAAAGGTTGTGGCAATTCGTCATCCAATGCCCTACGGCGATCTGATTGCCCAGAAAGTTCAGCGATTTGCGACAGTTCAGGACCTCAGTGATCACAAATGCACTATCGAGGAAATGGAAGAATACGAACCGCATGTCACCCGCGGTAACGTTATCTACGCCGGAGTTGATTATGAAGCTATTATTCGGACAGCCGAGAAAGATCCCGCTGGCTGTGACGTCATCCTCTGGGATGGCGGAAACAATGATTTCGCCTTCTATAAGCCGGACCTGACCATTACCGTCGCCGATCCCCATCGCCCGGGCAATGAACTCAGCTATTATCCCGGTGAAGTCAATCTGCGTCTCGCTGATGTCGTCATTATCAATAAAATGGATACCGCTACACCGGATGGTGTGCAAACGGTCAGAGAGAGTATTCAAAAGGTCAATCCCGAAGCGATTGTTGTCGATGGCGCTTCTCCAATAAAAGTGGAAAAACCGGAAGTGATTCGCGGCAAACGGGTTCTGGTTGTGGAGGATGGTCCGACTCTGACGCACGGCGAAATGAAAATAGGTGCAGGCACAGTCGCAGCCAAAAAATACAACGCATCAGAATGCGTCGATCCGAGACCCTTTACCGTCGGGAAACTGACTGAAACTTTTAAGATTTATCCCAATATTGGCAAACTCCTGCCTGCCATGGGTTATGGGAATCAACAGATCAAAGACCTGGAAGCAACCATCGAAAATACGGACTGCGACTCGGTGATCATTGGAACGCCGATTGATCTGAACCGAATTATTAAAATTAATAAACCAAATACAAGAGTCTATTATGACCTTCAGGAAATCGGGCATCCAAATTTACAGGAAATTCTCAATGATTTTATTGAGAAGTTCCAGCTGCTAAAATAGGAGTTGGATTTCATGTCAAAACACAGAACTGCCGTCGTTGCCCTTGGCGGCAATGCTATTTCCCCCAAGGGTGAGATTGACACAATCGCCAATCAGTTCCGAAATACCCGGAAGAGCTGTGTCGCCATTATGAATTTCATTAAACAGGGCTATCATCTGGCGATTACTCATGGAAATGGTCCTCAGGTAGGCAATGCTCTTCTGCGGGTAGAGTTAACCGTCACTAAAACGCCCCTTTTACCACTCGGTATCTGCGATGCCGATACCGAGGGCGGTATGGGATACATGATCGAACAATCGCTGCAGAATGCCCTGATAACTGAAAAGATCGAACGTGATGTCGTTACGATTATTACACAGGTTATTGTTGATGCGGATGATCCGTCCATTCATAATCCGACAAAATACATCGGCGGGTGGTATGGCGAAGATGAGATTAAAAAACTCGCGGAACAATTTAACTGGCAGATAAGAGAACTACCAGGTAAGGGTTGGCGGAGAGTAGTTCCATCCCCTTTTCCCAAAAAAATCATTAACCGGAGAGCAATTAAACATTTGGTGGATGCCGGAACGATAGTAATCGCTGCCGGTGGCGGTGGAATTCCGGTTTATATAATGGAAAATGGACATTATGAAGGATTTGATGCCGTTATCGATAAAGACCTCGCTTCTTCGGTCTTAGCCAAAGATATCCATGCACAAGAATTGT
Organism: uncultured bacterium; assembly: GCA_964605705.1. Classification (GTDB taxonomy): domain Bacteria; phylum Fidelibacterota; class UBA2242; order UBA2242; family UBA2242; genus CAZSDW01. The sequence continues at coordinate 35,597 of CAZSDW010000002.1, read as the reverse complement.
TTATTCTCACTGACGTCGATCAGCTTGCAATAAACTACGGGAAATCCGATCAGGAATTCATTGACATTATTCGAATTAATGAATTAAAATCACTCTATGATCAGGGGCATTTTCCGGCTGGCAGTATGGGACCGAAAGTCCGTGCCGCGATCAACTTTATCGAGCATGGCGGTGAATCAGTTAGCATAACATCCCTGGAAATCGCCCAAAAAGGAATGCAGATCGAGAAATCTACCCGAATTATTCCATAGAAAGAAAAAATATGAGCAGAACTCTCGCAATTTTAAAACCGGATTGCTTAAGCCGGAACATCACCGGTAAAGCAATTGACTTTATATTATCAAAAGGATTCCGTATAATTACCTTGAAAATGTTACACCTGAACCAAAAAGAAGCCGAAGGTTTTTATGCCGTGCATAAAGACAAACCATTTTTTGACACACTCGTTAACTTCATGAGTTCCGCTCCCTGCATTCCGATGGTTTTAGAAAAGGAAAATGCCGTTTCTGCTTTCAGGGAAATCATCGGAGCAACCAATCCGGCAGATGCCGCTAAGGGTACCTTTCGCAAGTTATATGCGCAGGATGTCCAAAGAAATACCGTTCATGGCTCTGATTCTGAAGAAAATGCACAGAAAGAAATTGCATTTTTCTTTCCCCTGATGGAAATTATGGAATGTTAATGATCCGTAAAGGAGAACCCCTATGAAAAATCTAATAGTATGTATTTTAGTAATGCTGCTTTTCATGATATCATGTGACAAAACAGAGCCTTTTCCCGGATTCGTCGGCAAACCGGTTTATTTAGCTCCGGTTGTTAAAACACTGGAAGATACCCTTGCCTGCAGCATCGACTGGAGTTTTATTGAAAAACCCGAAGGCAGCAACATGGATGTCCTTTCCTTCCAACCAAATAGCAGAAGTTTCGCTATCTCCTTCGTTCCGGATATAGTTGGTGATTATCTTGTCGCTTATACGATTCTTGATCCCGGCGGCAGAATAAAAAATGAGGCTGAGTTTCTTTGCTCTATCGTTGAAGATACCAGTGCGTCTCCCACCAAAGAAGAGGGCTATGCGCTCAGTGAAGAAGCTCTGAAGGCACCATTACCGGTTTACGAAGAATCCAAGCCAGTCAGCCCACCTGAAAAACCGGCTTATTCAGCTCCGAAAAAACCCGTATATACTCCACCGGCTACAAAACCAAAACCTGCCTATAAAGTCCCGAGTGGTCCCCGTGGTCAGAAAATCGAGGCTGTTCCCGGCAAGTTCACTATTCAGATTTCAGCGTGGCAAACATATGCCGGCGCCGAGCGAGCTGTCAGTCAGCTGGGATCCCTTGGTTTGGATGTATATATTCAGAAGGCTTATTTTGTGGAAACCGGCGAAACCTGGTATCGGGTCCGTACCGGTAACTTTAGCTCCCGCGATGCTGCCAAATCGGTTATGATGGAATTAAAAGCCAAGTTGCCTCATGAGCAACTTTGGATAGACAGTGTCAGAAAAGATTAATCACTGGAGGATTTTATGAAACCACTGTATTTTGATATTCGTGATATTTTTCGTACACCTCGACTTTCCCTAAGTGGTAAGAAAATCTGGGTGCACAGCATCGGCTTAGGATTGGGATGGGCAATTTACCTGGTTCTATCTTATCTTGCCCTGATGATAAACGGACAATCAATTTCCGAAATCTGGAACACTCACTTCCTGTTTCCCTGCCTGTGGAATGTAAATTTACCCATTGCATGGTATGCCTGGGTCATTTACGGATTGGGACTCGCTCTCTGGCTGGTCATATTCTTACTGGCATCGCTGGCTGTCTCAAGAATTACTTACAAACAGTTAAAAGGTGACGAATTTTATTCATCAGGAGACAGCTATAATTATATTAAAAAGCACGGGACCGCCGTTATTATGGGACCGGTGTCTATAGTAATCATAATGATGTTTTTTATCGTTATGGCAATTATTGCTGCCTGGCTGGCAAAATGGCCGGTGCTTGACATTATATTTCTGGGGCTTCCTTATCTGCTGTATTTCGTAGTGGCAGTCTTTGTTATCTATACAGCGGTCGTATTTGCTATATCACTCATTCTGGCGCCCAGTATTGTTGGAACCGCAGAAGAAGATACCATGGAGACAGTATTTCAAAGTTACTCAACCTTATGGGCGCAACCCTGGAGACTGGTCATTTACGAAACAGTTGTCTGTACTATAGGTGCCGCCGCAGCCTGGATATATGGTTATATAATGATTTTTGGATACCAGTTTTTCAATCTTGTCTTCGGACAAAACTGGTTAATGGCTGGCAAGATCAGTCGAATTACCGAGCAGGCATCATCCTATATTTTTGGAGTGAATTCTCCGCTTACCCCTTATATCAGCAAAATTTTTAATCTATACACTCCCGCCTCTCTGGGAATGGTCAAACCACTGTACCTGACAACCACGGATATTATCACTATCATCATGGTGGCATTGGCAATGTTCGTGATCGGTGCCAGTATCTTCGCATATCTGTTGACGAACTTCAGTGTCGGGCAATCACTCATCTATATTATCCTGCGCAAGAAAAAAGATGATGAAAACCTCATCGAACGTAAAGATGAAGATGAACTCGAAGAGGAAGAAGAGGACGAAGTTTCGGAGGATAAGGGCAATCTTGAAGAAAGTGATGAAAATTCCGATAAAAGTGAAGAAGAATAATCCGAACAATTCAGATATCCCAAAGGCGTCCACTCATATGGACGCCTTTTATTTATCAACATGAAATAACTTGATTCTGGACACGGCAGCTGATAAATTTGCCCTTTGTTATGAAATTAAGACTGAATTCGATAAGGGAAGGTTCACAGACACTCACAATGACACTCACCAAAGGTGACCTGGCAATAACTGACGAAGGTTTTGTCAATCCGATCCTGGCTACCCTGGGGATTGATAAAGAAACCCATCAGATTACTGTCAATGGGCAATTAAAAACGGATGTTGATCTGATTTGTGACCGATGCCTGGAACCCTTCAGTTTTCAGCTTAATGTCGATTTCCAATCTATTATCAGTCCGATGATCTCACCTGTCGATAATCTGGATGAAAATATTATACCGATTTCATCGAAAGCCAATGAAGTTGATTTGACACCCTTCGCCCACGACGCGCTGCTCCTTGGTCTTCCGATGAAAAATATATGTTCCGAAACCTGCAAAGGTATCTGTCCGGAATGTGGTACAAATCTGAATACCAATCCCTGTAATTGTGAAAAAACCAAGATTGATGACAGGTGGAAATCGTTGGAAAATCTTTTAACGAACACAACGAAGGAGTAACCCATTGGCTTTACCAAAACGTAAAATATCCAAATCCCGCCAGGGTAAACGTAGAACCCATCAGAAACTCACTGCAGCGACGATCGCGATCTGTCCGCAGTGTAATGAACCAAAACTACCGCATCGTGCATGCCCAAATTGTGGCTATTATAAAGGACGTCCGGTTATATCCGCCAAGGAAAAATAAGCAGTATCTATTCCATATTTTAATCGACACTCATGGGGTAAATAAAGAGTAGCTGTCATTCTTATTGATATTTCTGATTATTTTCCTACCACATTTCCTGCCAAAATTATATATTTGTAAAACGGGTTTATTCATGAAAAAAATTAAAGCAACAATAACAGCGATTGGAAAATATGTTCCGGAACGAATTCTGAACAACTTCGATTTGGAAAAAATGGTCGATACATCCGATGAATGGATTCGAACCCGAACCGGTATCTCTGAGCGACATATTGCTGCCAAAGATGAAGCAACCTCGGATTTAGCGACATCTGCATTTAAAGATATGCAAAAACGATTCACGGTCAATCCGGAAGAAATCGACCTGATTGTCGTAGCTACAATTACGCCTGATATGTTTTTTCCATCCACGGCGGCATTAATTCAAAACAATATTGGCGCAAAGAATGCCTGGGGATTTGATATTTCAGCTGCCTGTTCCGGTTTTGTTTATGCCATGGCAATTGCCACCCGATTTATTGAAAGTGGTCAGTATAAAAAGGTCCTGGTTGTCGGTTCGGATACAATGAGTTCTATAACCGATTACACGAACCGCGACACCTGCATCCTTTTTGGTGACGCCGCCAGTGTCGTTCTGGTCGAGCCTGCAAGCGATGAAAATTCCGGGATCATTGATTATCTTGCAAGAATGGATGGCGCCGGTAAAGATTTACTATATATGGCAGCCGGAGGCAGTCGCAATCCCGCCAGTCATGAGACAATCGACAAGCGTATGCATTATATATACCAGGAAGGAAAATCGGTTTTCAAGTTTGCAGTCAGCCGGATGGCGGATATAGCTGTGGAATTATTAGAACGCAATTCCCTCACAGGCAATGACGTTGGATTATTTATCCCGCATCAAGCCAATAAACGTATCATCGACGCCTGCGTCCGCAGATTAAAGTTGAAACCTGAACAGGTCTTGATTAATATTCAAAATTATGCCAATACAACGGCTGCAACCATACCATTGGGTATTGTTGACGGTTACGACCAAGGTCGTCTTAAAAAAGGGGATTTGCTGCTGATATCAGCATTTGGCGGCGGATTTACCTGGGGCAGCATGTTGATGAGATGGAGCCTGTAACGTTATGAGTAAGACTGCGTTCGTTTTCCCCGGACAAGCATCTCAATTCGTCGGTATGGGACTGGATTTATATAACAATAAAAAAATCGCCCAGCGTTATTATGATTACGCCGAAAGCATTTTTAATTTCCCGATCAAGGACCTTTCCTTTTACGGTCCCCTGACTGAACTGACCCAGACACGGGTGACTCAGCCGGCGATATTTATCCATTCTCTCATTCTATTTGAAGAACTGAAAGCAAAAGGCAAGTTACCGGACATGGTCGCCGGGCACAGCCTGGGCGAATACTCAGCGCTGGTTGCCGCGGGAGTTATTGATTTCAAGCATGGACTCGAATTGGTAAAAATCCGGTCGGAGCAGATGCAGATTGCCACCGAGAATAATTCCGGCACCATGGCAGCCATTGTCGGGCTGGATTATGATAAAATTCAATCGGTCATCGATAAATCGGTCATTGGTGGTGTTTGCAGCATCGCCAATTACAATTCGCCCAACCAGATTGTGATCAGTGGCGATGTCCAGACAGTCCAATCAACGATGCTGGCGCTGAAAGAAGCCGGTGCGAAAAGGGTCATTGAACTGTCCGTTGGCGGTGCCTTCCACTCCAATCTGATGGAAACCGCTGGTGAAACATTGAAAACAGCCCTGAGCGCGTCAAAATTCAACAAACCCTGCTGTCCGATTTATTCCAATGTCACCGGAACCGCGACGACTAATGTTGGCGAAATCAGGGAAAGACTCTATCAGCAGCTGGTTTCACCGGTCCTGTGGGTCAATTCAATTGAAACCATGATCCAGGACGGAGCCACAACATTCATCGAAATTGGTCCCGGTAAAGTTCTCCAGGGACTTATCCGGCGAATCAACAGTGATGTAATTGTGAACAGTGTCTCAAGTGTAGAAGATCTGGAGCATTTAGAATGGCACTAAATTTTAAAGAAAAGGTCGTTATTGTGACTGGCTCGGGACGGGGCATAGGCCGCACGATCGCGGAAAGTTTTGCCAGCCAGGGCGCGACATTGATCCTGTCAGATTATAATGCTGAAGCCCTAAACGATGTCAGCAGAGACTTTTCCAAAAAGCAGTTTCCGTTCCTTTCAATCGCCTGTGATGTGACCAATCCTGATCAGGTAAAAGTTCTTATTGATAAAACTATGGAACAATATGAAAAGATAGATGTACTGATCAATAATGCCGGGATCACCCGGGATACTTTGCTCATGCGTATGAAAGATGAACAATGGGATGCCGTCATCGATACCAATTTAAAAGGCGTTTTTCTGGTCACAAAGGCTGCCAGTAGAATTATGATGAAGCAGCACTTCGGAAAGATAATCAATATCAGCTCGGTAGTTGGTATCATCGGAAATGCCGGTCAGGCGAATTACTCCGCCAGCAAAGCCGGTGTCATTGGCTTTTCAAAATCTGTCGCCAAAGAGCTCGCCAGCCGCAACGTGACCGTTAATGTCATCGCACCCGGTTTTATTGAAACGGAAATGACCCATAATCTCAGTGACGCTGCCAAAGAGGCGTTCTTAAATAATATTCCACTCAAACGGGCTGGAATCCCAAAAGATATTGCCAATACGGCACTGTTTTTAGCATCATCGTTAGCTGATTATATTACCGGACAGGTAATCGTAGTCGATGGCGGTATGGTCATGTAAACCAAACTTGGAGGAAATAATGAGTAGTTTTGACAAAGTACAGGAAATTGTAGCAGAAAAATTAGGCGTAGAAAAAACAAAAATTACCGCCGAGGCATCCTTTATCGATGATCTGGGCGCGGATAGTCTTGATACCGTTGAACTCATCATGAAAATGGAAGAAGAATTTGACATTGAGATTCCTGACGAGGAAGCAGAAAAATTAAAGACGGTTGGAGATGTCGTTAGCTACCTGGATAGTCTCTAATAAAAGATAATATTTTATGAGAAAACGAATCGTTGTGACCGGTGTGGGAGCCATCACTCCGATCGGAAACGATGTTCCTACATTTTGGTCGAACTTGATAGTTGGTACCAGTGGAATCGATACAATTCAGGCATTCGATGTAGAAAATTTACCTGTTAAAATCGCGGCTGAAATCAAGAATTTCGAACCCTGTGCTGCCATTAGTCCCAAAGATGCCAACCGAATGGACATGGTTGCGCAATATGGCATTTCAGCCTCTGAAGAAGCACTGCGTGACTCCGGTCTGCTGGAGAGTCATTTTGATCCCGAACGGGTCGGCGTCATTGTCGGCTCTGGTATCGGTGGTATCCAGACACTGGAGCAACAGCATGAAAACCTGATAACCAAGGGCAGTCGCTTTGTCAGTCCATTTTTTATTCCGATGATGATCCCGGATATCGTTCCCGGGCAAATTGCCATCAATCATGGTTTTCTGGGTCCAAATTATTCACTGACCTCAGCCTGCGCAACATCGACGCATACCGTTGGAATTGCCATGAACCATATCCTGGCTGGGGATGCCGATATTGTCATCTCCGGGGGCGCCGAGGCAACTATTACGCCTTTGGCGGTTGCCGGATTTACGAATATGAAAGCCTTGTCCCGTCGAAACGACGAGCCGCAGCGAGCCAGTCGTCCCTTTGACAGGGAACGGGATGGATTCGTGATGGGCGAAGGTGCCGGAATTGTTGTTCTTGAAGAGCTGGAGCATGCCATGAGGCGCGGAGCGACTATTTATGCCGAAATCAAAGGTTACGGTTTTTCCGGTGATGCCTATCATATCACTGCTCCGCATCCTGAGGGTAAGGGTCAGGCATTGGCGATGGAAGCCGCTATCAAAATGGCAGAAATTCCAAAAGAAGAATACCAATATATTAATGCCCACGGAACTTCCACTCCGCAAAATGATAAATTCGAAACAATTGCGATTAAAAGCGTTTTCGGTCAGCATGCCTATGACCTGAATGTCAGTTCGACAAAATCAATGACCGGTCATCTCCTGGGTGCTGCCGGTGCCGTCGAATTCATCACGCTCTGCTTATCATTGAGAGATGGAATTATTCCCCCAACGATCAACTATGAAGTGGCTGATCCGGATTGTGACCTGAATTATACGCCTAATAAGGCAATCGAAAAGAGGATTACATCGGGGCTCAGCAGCAGTTTTGGATTCGGTGGACACAACGCTGTCGTAGCTGTTCAAAAATTCGAGTTATAGTCCGTTGTCATTTCTATCTAATCTATTTAGAAAAAGATATCCAAGCTCAATTGAAAAGAAAATCGGGTATCTTTTTTCACATCCGGAACTTCTTACTACTGCCCTGACCCACCGATCGGCTGCAAGTTGTCAATCGAATTCATACGAACGACTGGAATTTCTCGGTGATGCCGTTCTCGATCTGGTAGTATCCGATTACCTGTTTCAAAAATATAAAGACGAATCCGAAGGAAAATTGACCCAAATGCGATCCATCCTGGTCAATGCCCAGACACTCCACGAAGTCGCGAAATCCCTGAATCTGCATAACGATCTGAACGTCGATAAAAGCATCAACCTCGATTATTCATCGACTCAGCAAAATCTACTTTCCAGTACCCTGGAAGCAATCATCGGAGCTATCTATCTGGACAGCGGGATTCATTCCGCCAGCAAGTTCATCCATCGATTTATCATATCCAGCAAGATTCACGATACGGCAATATCCAATTATAACTACAAAGGTCAGTTACTGGAATATTGCCAGAAAAATTATGCCGAATTACCCGAGTTCAAAACGGAAAACGTGATCGGTCCCGATCACGCCAGGCAATATACGATCGCCGTCTATGTCAAAAATGAAATCCTTGGAAAAGGTTGCGGCACGACCAAACGATCAGCAGAGCAGCAAGCTGCAGAAGCTGCCTATAAACGACTGACCTCGTCCCCCGATCCACAAACCCTCAAATAAACCCAGCCATTCTCACTCCGGGGCGAGATTTATTCACTACCGAAATTGCTATGATTTAGTTGTTTTTAGTCTCTTTTTCGAGTTCTAATATCTGATCGCGCAGTTTGGCTGCAAGTTCATAATTCTCATCATCAATGGCAATTTGCAACCTGGTTTTGAGTTCAACCATTCGATCCAGCAGTTCATCTTCACTGGAGAGCTCCTGATGCGGAATCTTTTGCTGAATATCGCTAATGTGATCGAGATGCCCTGCCTCTTTCATGACCGCTTCAGCGACCAGAATCTCGGCGTCGGTTCTCAGGGCAATTGCAATAGCATCACTGGGGCGGCTATCGACCTTAGTGGTTGATTGAGCCTCTTTTTCCGAAAGGACAATCTGAGCATAAAAGGTCCCATCGATCAAATCATTGATCACCACTTTCTGGATCGATATCCCCATGCGGGTCAAAAGACGGACCAGCAGATCGTGCGTCATGGGACGTGGCATCTTTACCTGCTCGACTGCCAGCGCGATTGACTGGGCTTCAAAAACTCCGACGATAATCGGTAATTGTCGGGTACCGCCAACTTCTTTTAATATAATCGCGTACCCTTTGCTGGGCGGATAAAAGATGATTTTATCGAGTTCAACACGGATCATGCTCATTAAATATATCGGGGTATTTTAGAATTAGCAAGCAGAAAGAATAAAAATGACCTGCCTATTGGATATGCCCCCGGTAGCACTCTTTTAAAATGGAATAGATAACTGTGGCATCTTTGGCATTTAATAAAGCATCGGCGACTGCTCGACACTGGCTGGTATCAAATTTTCCAACCTCATCGGAAATCGCCGACAATGCGCTTGAACTGACACTGATCGAACGAATCCCAATTGCTGTCAACCCGATCAGAGCATAGGGATCCGATGCCATCTCTCCGCAGACATTCACCGGGATGCCGGCTTTTTCAGCGGACTTGACGATCCTGTCGATTGCCCCGAACATTTTTGGATGGTAATAATTTTTAGCCATATCCACTGTCCGTCCGGAGCCGATCAGGTAGAGTGCCAGATCATTGGTACCGATGCTGAAAAAATCGACGTGCTGCGCCAGTTCGTCAAGTTCTTCCAGAATACTGCTGGTTTCAATCATTGCACCGAGTTTAACGTCTTCGCTGAAGGCGATATTCGCCTGTTTTAATTCCTCTTTAATTTCTTCTAGCATGGTTTTCGTCTGAAGCACATCATTGATTGACATAACCAATGGAAGCATTATCTGCGTATTGCCATTCACACTCGCTCGCAGCAGTGCTCGCAGTTGATTCCTCAGGATCACCGGATTTTCCAGTAAAAATCCGATTCCGCCCCATTCATCAAAAATATGATCTTCCTGAATGACCTCCAGATCCAGCATCAACATCAATTTATCCCGCCCAAAATCAAATACTCTGAAAACGACCGGCAGCTTCGTCATCTGCTTCAAAATAGTTTGATAAGCCTCATATTGTTCCTCCTCATCGGGAATTGTATTGCGCTTGAGGCATAAAAACTCTGTCCGGAACAATCCGATCCCCTGTACCAATTTCGGATTTATTGCCTTGACTTCATCCACAAAGCCGGCGTTAATAAAGATTTCATAAGGCACATTATCTTTGGTTTTTTTGACCACCTTTCGGTTGATTATCTGCTCCCGAAGAATTTGAAAATCCCGAATACGGGGCGCAAATTCGGCTTTGATCTCATTGCTGACATCCAGCAGTATCACTTCATTGTCAGCATCCAGAATAATTTCCGAATAGGATACCAGCTCTTCCAAATTCGAGATATTTGAAATATAAGGTACCCGGAAAGCCCGCGCCAGGATACCGGCGTGGGAATCCACGCTTCCATACCGGGTAATAATCCCCAGCGCTTGCCTATGATCGATGTGAATCAGATCGCTGGGTGAAATTTTCTCCGTAACGATAATGGACGCGACATTTATTTCCGGTTGCAGAATATCTTTTTCATTCGACAAATGGTGCAGTACTCGTTTTTTTATATCGCGAAGATCGGTTGTTCGTTCTTTAAAATACTGGTCATATGTTTTCAGGAGCAGTTCCTCATAAACATTCATAACTTCATAGTACGCCCAAGTCACGTTCTTTTGCTCGCGATGAACCAGATCTTGGACGGCTTTGATCATCTCCTCATCCTGAATCGCCATCAGCTGGGCATCAATTATTTGGGCATGATTCTCATCCAGGTGATCCAGCACCAGGTCCCTGACCCGGATCAATTCTTCCCTGGATTTTTGAATAGCTGCATTGAACCGTTCGATTTCACAATCAAAATCTGATTTTCTGATAAAATGACGGGGCACTTGCAGTTGACCTCTTTCAAAATAAAAGATCGGTCCGCAGACTACTCCCGCTGAAATTTTGATGCCTTTTATCTTTTTCAAATTTTATTCCATATTAAATCTGTTTTTCGCCAGATCGTCCAACGCCACTACGGCTTCATTTTCATCAATTCCCTCAGCATGCAGGGTCAGTACGGATCCCGGTTCGACCGCTAAAACCAGTAATCCTAAAATACTCTTGGCATTGACTTTCACACCATTGTACTCCAGAAAGATTTTTGATTTGAATCTCCCTGCTGCCGTCACCAAAGCCGTTGCCGGGCGGGTATGCAGACCGTGCTTGTTGATAATTTGTATTTCTTTACTGACCATTTCCTACCGTTGTCTGTTTGAGATCATACTGAGGATAAATTCCAGGTTGTCCGCTGCTGATTCCGGTAAATTGTCCAGGCGCCTGCGGGCATTGTTGAACAGGTAAACGATTTTTTCACGGGTTTGTTCAAAAATATCGAGATCCCGAAAACATTCGATGATTTTGCTCCGATCGCTAATATTCGTTTTCAGAAAGTCCATAAACGCACGTCTTTCATCCGGAGATTTTCCAGCTAATGCCAACAAAATCGGAAAGGTTTTTTTACCGGCAATGATATCACTATCGAGACTTTTCCCCATGTTTTGTTCATCGGAAGTCAGTTCCAGCAGATCGTCCTGAATCTGAAATGCCTGACCGATTTCGATACCAAACTGGTTCAGGTTATCTGCCACGGATTCATCCTGATCCGACAATAACGCTCCCAGCTGACAGGACAATCCAAGGAGACGACCGGTTTTTTTGGCAACCATCTCAAGATAGTTTTCGGCACTGACATCCAGACGTTCTTCAAATTCCATATCCAGTGCCTGACCTTCACAAATTTCCAGCATGGCTTGGCTGAACTCGAAACCCATCCGTTGAATTCGCCGGGCGTTACTCTCCATAAGCAATTGGAACGCCAGCGCCATGAGACCGTCTCCCGCTAATATTGCCGTATTATTGCACCATTTAACATGAACCGTAGTGCGACCTCGCCGCTGGGTATCATTATCCATAATATCGTCATGAACAAGGGTAAAGGTATGCAGCACTTCCACTGCTAAAGCCGCTGAAACAGCCCGGTCATGTTCGACTCCCAGCCCTTCAGCAGTCAATAATGTGAGGATCGGACGAATTCGTTTTCCCGGTGCAATGACGCTGTAAATCATCGGTTGATACAGACTTTCCGGAATCGCTGGAACAGGCAATTTCTGCAAGCGACGATCAATTTCAGATCGATACCCAAGAATCCGTTTTTCAAATGTTTGGTTCATAATATCTCAGGAAATCTTGATTTTTCCGAACTCCTGCAATTTTGATAAAACCAGATTCTTGATTTCATTCAGGCGGGCTTCGGTTTTCGCTTCAAAACGGGTAACAATCACCGGCTGAGTATTCGAAGACCGCACCAAGCCCCAGCCATCCCCAAACTTGATCCGGACCCCATCGACATCGATACAATCATAATTGGCTTTAAAAAATTCATTTGCTTTTCGGGAAATCTCGAACTTTCCGGCGTCGCTTTCACATTCCAGGCGCATTTCCGGCGTCGAAAAATACTTGGGCAATTTTGCCATCCTCGCTGACAGGGATTCTTTGGACCGGGAAACCATCTGGGCAAACCGGGCGCCGACATAGATCGCATCATCGAATCCAAAATAGTCATCCTTGAAAAAAATGTGACCGCTCATTTCACCGGAAAATGGCAGGGCTTCCTCTCTCATTTTCTGCTTTATCAGCGAATGACCCGTTTTCCACATAATCGGTCTGCCGCCCTTTTCGGTAATTATCTCCTCCAGCGCCTGAGAACACTTCACGTCAAAAACGATCCCGGTGCCCGGATATTTCGCAAAAATTTCATCAAGAAAAAGAATAATGATATAATCTGCCCAGATAATCTCACCTTGGTCATCAACAATACCAACCCGGTCAGCATCACCATCAAAAGCAATCCCAAAATCGTAGCCGCCTTTCTTCACTTCTGCAATCATATCAACCAGATTCTTTGCGACCGTTGGATCGGGATGATGATTGGGAAATGAGCCATCAACTTCGCTGTAGAGCTCGGTGACTTCGCAATCGATTTTTTTAAAAATCTCCGGTCCAGCCATACCACCCGTCGCATTGCCACAGTCCATGACAACTCTGACCGGACGTTCCAGCTTGATTTTGGAGATTACCATTTTTTTATATTCTTCGAAAATCTCTTTTTCGCTGAATCTACCTTTACCTTGAACGAATTTTCCAGATTCGATCACTTTTTTAATATACTGAATATCCTGTCCATATACGGCTTTGCTCTCATACGATAGTTTAAAGCCATTCATATTGGATGGATTGTGACTACCGGTAATCTGAACTGCCCCGTCCACATCCAGGACTTCCATACTGTAATAATTAACCGGCGTCGGCACAATACCGATATCAACAACATTAACACCGCTAGATAACAGCCCTTTGGTAAAGGCTTTCTTCAATGACGGCGTCGAGAGTCGGACATCGCCACTGATGGCGATAATATCGCCACCCTTTTCCCGGACATATGTTCCGAAACCCTGCCCTAATAGAATAACAACATCTTCAGGAAAATCATCTGCGACCACTCCTCGAATATCATACTCACGAAAAATATATGGATTCATTTGTTCCCTCCTAAATCTCTGCAATAAAAATTCTGAACAATCTCGCACCGAATCAAAAGGTCAGACTATCGATCGATGATCTCGCTCTAAGTTCACTACTCCTTTTTTCCCTATCGGCTATCATTGATTTTGCACCATAAAATAGAGAAATCCCCGCTTTTTTAAAAGCAGGATATTGTCCAGACTGCAGCACTTCAAATATTCTGAAAATTTCAAAAGAGTCATATCGATCATTACTTGATATAATCATCCAGCCAATCGAAGATGGTCTTGTGCCAGAAGCGACTGTTTTGAGGTTTCGTCACAAAGTGAGTTTCATCGGGAAAAATGACCAGCTTTGCCGGAATCCCCTTACGCCGCAATGCAGTAAATGGCATCAAGCCCTCGCTGTATGACAGTCGATAATCATGTTCGCTATGAATAATCAGCATCGGCGTTTTAAAATTATTCACAAAATTATGCGGCGACCATTTTTTGTACTGGGTTTCATCTTCCCAGTAAAGTCCATTAAATTCCCATTCGGGAAACCAGAGTTCTTCGGTTGTCAGATAATCAGTGTAGAGATTGAAAGTGCCATCGTGATTGACCAATGTCTGAAACGGCACTGCAAAAGCCTCCATATGCCCTTCGATCCAGTTCATCATATACCCGCCATAAGACGCGCCCGCAGCCGCTAGCTTGTTTTTATCAATAAAATCAAATTTCTCCAGAACATACTTCTGACCGGCAATTAAATCTCCGAAAACTTTGCCGCCCCAGTCCTTGGAAATGCCATCGGTAAATTCCTGACCATAGCCGGTACTGCCCCGTGGATTAATCATGACCATGACATAACCCTGAGCCGCCCACATCTGAATATTCCAGCGATAATGCCACTCATCCTGCCAGGCTCCCTGGGGACCGCCATGGATGAAAAACACCGCCGGATATTTTTTAGCATTATCAAACAGTGGTGGTTTCACGATAAATCCGTGAACCTTGGCACCTTCCGCACCTTCATACCAGAAATCCTCAATTGCATTCATATCCACATCGGCAAGCAGTGCGGAATTGAAAGCGGTCAATGCCCTGGATTCGCCGGTTTCTGTCGAGCCGATATATAATTCACAGGGAAATGTCGTCCGCTCATGCAGATAGGCAAGCTGCTGTCCATCCGGACTGATGCTGATCGAGCGGTTATTTCCTTCGGTCACAAGATCAGTCAGTTTTCCGGACTTGACATCTAATCGTTTAATCTTCAACCGGGCTTCTTCATCTATTCGTAAAAGAATTGATTCCCCATCAGGCAGCCATTCATAGGAGTCAATCCGGATATCCTTATCAGCGGTTAAATTTTTAAATTTGCCACGCTTCAGGTCTTTGATAAAAAGATCCGGCTTATCGGCTTCGAATCCCGCCCGTTTCATTGAGGTAAATGCCAGATATTTTCCGTCGGGTGAAAATTTCGGATCGCTGTCGTTACCGAAAAAATCCCGCTCTTTGCCATTTGTCGTCACCAGTTCCAGCTCACTACCTTCGACCGGCACCATCCAGACATCGTTGTTCGTACTGGCGGCGATCATCTTAGCGTGATTACTGGTAAAGACAAGGTATTTTGAGTCCGGCGAAAAATTAAAACCACTGGACAACGCCACCGGCGGAACGTCATAATCACCGGGCGTGACGTCTTTGAATTCACCACTTTCGACATTCAATACAAACAGATGCGACCGTTTATGATCCCACCAGGTATCCCAGTGCCGGTACAGCAGATCATCATAAACCCGGGCTTTGACGGCATTATTTTCAATGTCTGCATCCCGTTTTTGTGTACCTGACTGATCGGGACAATCGGGGTAAACACGCGATACAAAGGCAATCAGTTTCCCATCCGGCGACCAGGTAAATTCATCCACACCGGTATAATGGGTTGTCAACTGGGAAGCTTCATTCTCATCGATTTGCTGAATCCAGATCTGCCCGTCTGACAAAAATGCCAGGCGTCCATCCGGAGACCAGCGCGGTGATGAAGCTGATTTTTCACCGCTGGTAATTTGCCGAAGATTTTCACCCTCCGCTGAAATAAGATAAATGTCAGTTCGGCTGTTATTCTCAGCTTCGTTCATTGTCTGAACAGCAAAAGCAATCTGTTTCCCATCCGGTGAAAATTGGGGATCTTTCAGACGCTGACACGCAATCAGATCATCAAAACTCAACGCCCTTTTTTCCATTGCATTTCCGATTGTCATTCCAGAAACTAAAAGCACTACCAGCGTCATCATCTTATAGTCCATCAATTCATCTCCTTTGAATTTCGCTTACACTGTTAATTTTGATAAATATTCTTCCATAAATTTAATTTGAAGCTATCAATGTTTTGATCAAAGGGCAAGCAAAAGGTCACTAACTTGTCGAACACAGAAAATTTCTGATGTATTGTCTAATCATCAAATGTTATATTAACATTGTCTGATTTTTTAAAAGGAATCCTATGAAATCATTAAAAATACTCCTCATTGGCTGTTTCATCTTTTGGGGAATCGGCTGTAATTCAAATCAAAATGATGATGATGACATTCGGATGATGACTTTCAACATTCGACTCAATACCCCATCGGACAGCCTGAATGCCTGGCGCTATCGGAAAGACATGGTTGCCAGCATGATTCACTTCCACAAAGCGGATATTATCGGCGTTCAGGAAGCACTCTGGGATCAGGTTCAGGATATGGAAAAACGGTTGCCGGAATATGCCCGGATTGGAGTCGGTCGTGATGATGGTCAGAAAGCCGGCGAATTTATGGCAATTTACTATCGGAAAAATCGTTTTTATCCGCTTGAACATGGTACTTTCTGGCTGTCGGAGTCACCGGAAAAACCGGGCAAAGGCTGGGACGCTGCCTGTAATCGAACCGTTACCTGGTGCCGGTTCAAAGATACAAAAACGCGAAAAGAATTCTTTCATTTCAATACTCACTTTGACCACATGGGAGAAATTGCCCGTCGCGAAAGCGCTGTTTTACTATTAAAGAAAATCGCAGAAATGGCTGGAAATCTGCCCGTAGTGGTGACCGGTGATTTCAATTCCAAGCCCGATTCAGAACCCTATAAAATTCTGATAAATGGTATCGATCAAGCGGATCATTTAAAACTGATCAATTCCAAACAAGTTTCCCGTTTCCCGCATCATGGCAGCGACGGTACCTTCAACTGGTTTCAGATTGCCAACTTGGCAAATGACCAGCCGATCGATTATATTTTCATAAAAAACAAAATAGACGTGATTTATCACGGGACGTTGACAGATACATTCAATGGAAAATTTCCATCGGATCACATGCCGGTTCTGGCAGAAATCAGCATAAATTAGATAAACGACCAATAACCCAATGGTAGTGCAATGATCCAAAAATTAAACATCCGCAAAGCCAATCAAATCGATGCTGATACCATCGCTGAATTCAACATCGCGATGGCGCAGGAAACTGAAGAAAAAGAATTGAATTCTGCCACTATCCAGAGCGGCGTCAGGCAGCTCTTTGATCATCCTGAATACGGATTTTATATCGTCGCTGAAATCGATAATAAAGTCGCCGGGTGCCTGATGATTACGTACGAATGGAGCGACTGGCGCAACGGACTTTTCTGGTGGATTCAGAGCGTATATATCAAGCCGGAATTCCGCCGCAAAGGCATTTATCGTCAGATGTATGAATTCGTCAAAAAACTGGCAAAAGATACGGATGTCTGCGGTTTCCGTTTGTACGTGGAAAAGGGCAATACAATCGCCCAGAAGACTTATGAAAATCTCGGGATGAACGAGACAATCTATAAATTATACGAAGAAAAATCAGAAAATTCGGAGTAATTATGATCGCCACTGAATTTTACACTCCCCTGGCTGAGTTTTCGAAAATCGGGCTATATGTAATTCTAATGGGAATGGTTCTCATCGGCATTCTGCAGAAACGCCGGCAGAAGGGAAACTGGGCAAACTGGATTCATGCAGCCATCTTTATTCATTTCCTGATCGGCGCATTTTATTCCGGGATTCGCATGGTGACAACCGATGAGATCAACCAGATGCTGGTTCGGCGCATCTTCGCCTGTGAAGCCTGGTTCAACTTTGCCTGCGCGGCTTTTTACTTCCTGGTGCTGGAACATCGGTCAATGAAAAGAACATGACTATCAACCTTCCGAAGGTTTTACTTTTTCAAAAGATCGTAGAACTTTGTCTGCTGGTATAATAAATTTAAAGAGTGATTACAGGCTTTGAATAATCCCGGAGGTAGCATTTGTCAATTCACGAAAACCGTACGCTAAATTGCCCGAAATGCCGGCAAGAACAGTCCATCATGGTATGGAGTTCAATCAATACATCTCTCGACCCAAACGGACGCAGCCGGCTTTTTGAAGGTGAGATTAATCATTTCAAATGCATCAAATGCAGTTATGAATCGCTGATTCCCATTCCCCTGCTCTACCATGATCCCGATCGTAAAATCGCCGTTCATTATTTCCCGCCTGAATCGATGAAAAAGGTGGAATTCCTTGATCAGTTTGATCTGCACGGAAAATTCGTAACCGATGAAATTGACTTTAATGTCCCGGAACATCTCAAGGATATTCATGTTGTATTCAATATGAACGAACTGGTCAGCTATGTCATTTTCCGAGAGATGTTGCTTGAATTTCACCAGGAGAACCTATCCAATCCCAATCTCAGCCTGAACTGATATAACCAGGAATAATCCATGACCGAAAACCAGATGTCTGACATCATCGCCCGTGAACTGTCGCTGCGATCAAACCAGGTAATAAATACGATCCAGCTCCTGGACGAAGACAATACCGTCCCCTTTATTGCCCGCTATCGCAAAGAACGCACCGGAGAGTTGAACGAAGATCATATCCGTGATATTCAATCCCGCATCAGCTATCTACGATCGCTCGAAAAACGCAAGGAAACGATCCTTAAAAGTATTGAAGAACAGGGAAAACTGACTCCGGAACTGAAATCCAAAATCGAAGCCAGTTCAAAGCTCCAGGACCTCGAAGACATCTATTTGCCTTATAAACCTAAAAAGCGTACCCGGGCAACAATCGCCAGAGAAAAAGGCTTAGAGCCGCTGGCTGATCTAATCCTCCTTCAGCAAACAACCACTGGCAGCCCCGGGGAATTCGCTCAGAAGTTTATTGATCCAGATAAAGAATTGAACACTGTCGAAGAGGTTCTATCAGCGGCTTGTGATATTGTTGCCGAGACCATTTCCGAAAATGCGGATATTCGAAAAAAAATCCGCGAATTCACATTCGAAACGGGTCTGCTGATCAGCACTGCCCGCGATGCGACCCAGCAGAGTGTTTACGAAATGTATTATGACTATTCCGAGCCCATCGCAAAAATCCCGGCGCATCGCATCCTGGCAATTAACCGCGGTGAAAAGGAAAATGTCCTGAAAGTCAGTATCGATCTGGATCGGGTACGGGTACTGGCAATAATCAACAAAATCTATCTGAAAAATCCAGCATCCATTTTTACGGAATACCTGACCGGAACAATCGAAGATGCTTATAAACGCCTGATCGCCCCGGCAATTGAGCGGGAAATTCATAATATTCTAACGGAAAAAGGTGAAGAACAGGCAATTAAGGTTTTTGCAACAAACCTGAAGAACCTTCTGCTGCAGCCACCGGTTTCCAATAAAGTCATCCTTGGAATCGATCCCGGTTTTCGGACCGGCTGTAAAGTAGCCGTCATCGATCAGACCGGAAAATATCTGCATGGCGATACGATCTATCCCCACCCGCCGCAAAATAAATTTGATGAAGCAAAGAAAACACTCGATCAGCTGATTAAGACCTACTCGGTCGATATTATTGCCATCGGGAATGGCACCGCCAGCCGGGAAACCGAATTTCTGGTAGCCGAGTTAATCAATGAACTTGCTAATGATCGAGTCGTCAACTATATCATTGTGAATGAAGCCGGCGCCTCGGTTTATTCGGCATCGAAAATTGCGCAGGATGAATTTCCCAATCTGGAAGCCAGTTTACGGGGCAATATTTCGATTGCCCGGCGCTTACTCGATCCGCTGGCGGAACTGGTCAAAATCGATCCCAAAAGCATTGGTGTTGGTCAGTATCAGCACGACGTCAACCAGAAAAACCTGCACGAATCACTCCAAGCGGTTGTCGAAGATTGTGTCAACCAGGTTGGTGTCAACTTGAATACTGCCTCAAAATCACTCCTGACTTACATATCCGGATTGACCAGTCGTACAGCGGAGAATATTGTCAATTTCAGGGAAAAAAATGGCGCTTTTCGGGATCGGGAAGAATTGAAAAAGGTATCCGGAATCGGGATTAATGCCTTTGAACAGAGCGCTGGTTTTCTGCGGATTCCCGACGGTAATAATCCACTGGACAACACCTCCATCCATCCCGAATCCTATGACGTAACCCGTTCGCTTTTGAAAAAATTCGCCGTGAGCGATATCCATCATGGTGGAAAAGCCCTGGCTGGCAGATTAAAATCCCAGCCGGATCAGGTTCGGCAACTTGCGGAAGAGCTGGCAGTTGGTGAGCCAACCCTTCTTGACATTATTGAGAATTTTGAAAAACCGGGCAGGGATCCCCGTGAAGCATTAAGCAAGCCAATTTTAAAATCCAATGTATTAAAAATTGAAGACCTTCAGGAAGGCATGATCCTGAAAGGCACTGTTCGGAATGTGGTCGATTTTGGTGCTTTCGTCGATATTGGAGTCAAACAGGATGGACTGATTCACATCAGCCAGATGGGTAATCGGTTTATTAAAGATCCCCACAAAGTACTGGCAGTCGGGGATGTGATCGACGTGAAAATTATCTCCTTTGATCCCGAACGCGGACGTATCGGATTGAGTCTCAAAGGAATATCTCAAAACGGAAATTGACAGCATGAAACCGGGACAGATGATCGTTTTTGGACATAAGGGCGCCGCCGGATATGCTCCTGAAAACACACTCCCATCCTTCCAGGAAGCTCTGGATCGGGATGCCGACTGGATTGAAATGGATATTCATCAGGTGGGTGGAGAATTAATGGTCATTCACGATTATCGCCTGGAGCGAACGACCAATGGAATCGGCATCCTCTCCGACCACGATCCCAAATACATCCGCTCTCTGAATGCGGGGAATGGCTCCCAAATTCCTTTTCTTCACGAAGTTCTTGATTTAATCAACCGCCGGGTGGGAATAAATATAGAAATAAAAAGTTCAAATACAGCGAAACCTGTTTTGAACCTGATTGATAAATATATCCGAAACAATGGCTGGTCGCTCGATAATTTCAGCATATCATCTTTTAATCAGTTCGAATTGAAAGAGGTCAGGAATCTGGATCAAGACATTAAAATCGGGATTTTAATGTACGGTTTACCCATTCATCTTGATCATTTAAAGCTGGATCTGAAACCATATTCGATAAACATCAGCATCGAATTTATCAATCAAAATTTCGTGCATCTCGCTCATCAAAAGGGACTCAAAGTATTTGTATATACCGTCAACTACCCCGATGATATTCAACGGATGATCGAAATTGGTGTGGACGGTGTATTTACGGATTTTCCCGATCGGGTAAAATCTTACCTGTTGCGATAAACAGCAAATAATCGTAAGGAAAATAAATGTCAAAAAAATCAAAAAAAATCTTCGTCCTCGACACAAATGTGATATTGCACGACAGCAGCTGTATTTACCAGTTTCAGGAACATGATGTCGTTATTCCGATCACCGTTCTGGAAGAACTGGACCACTTTAAAACCGGGAATCAGACGATCAATTTTCACGCCCGGGAATTTTTACGTGCACTGGATGAATTGAGCGGTGAGAAACTGTTCGATGGCGGTCTTAAAATCGCTGTCAACCAGGGGAAAATCTCCATCAAGTTAGACCGCGAAATTCACAAAGACCTAGCGGTTAACTTTTCCTCGAAGTCACCTGATCACAGTATTCTGAATATTGCCTATCATCTCGCCAAAGAGACACCGTCCAGACAGATTATCCTGGTGACAAAAGATGTCAACCTGCGCATGAAAGCCAAGGCGGCGGGGCTGCTGGCTGAAGATTATACGACGGATCATGTCAAAGATATTGCCACACTCTACAAAGGTCATCGGCGGTTTGACAATACTGTGGATTCTATAATAGATCAATTGTTTAATGAACCTTTTGAGATTGATCCGAAAGAAAATTTTCCGGAAGAACCGCCAGCGCCAAATGAATTTTTCATCCTTCGCAACAACAGCCGCTCTGTATTGGCAACCTTCAACGCCTTTAAGGAAAAAATCATTCGGATCGATAAAAATCCAGCCTACGGCATTATACCACGCAATGCCGAACAGACTTTTGTCCTGGATGCCCTGATGAATCCTGAAATCAAACTGGTATCTATTACCGGTAAAGCCGGAACCGGAAAGACGCTTTTGGCACTTGCTGCAGCACTGGAATTCCGCAAAAAATACACTCAGATTTTTATGGCGCGACCGGTTGTTCCACTGAGCAATAAAGATATCGGTTTCCTGCCCGGCGATATTAAGTCAAAACTCGATCCCTATATGCAACCCCTTTACGACAATCTGGGCGTCATTCGCAATCAGTTCCCTGAATCCAGTTCCAAGCATCAAAAAATCAAGGAACTCCTGGATAATGACAAACTGGTCATCGCACCACTTTCCTACATACGTGGTCGTAGTCTGGTTAAGATTTTCTTTATCGTTGACGAAGCCCAGAACCTGACGCCGCATGAAGTTAAAACCATTATTACCCGCGCCGGTGATGGAACCAAGCTGGTTTTCACCGGTGATATTTTTCAGATTGACCATCCCTATCTGAACCTGGAATCCAATGGCTTAAGTTATCTGATTGACCGCATGCATGGTCAAAAATTATATGCTCACATCAACTTGGAAAAGGGTGAACGTTCCGAACTGGCTGATATTGCGAGCACCCTTTTATAGATATCACTTTCAGAGTACCAGATAGGTAAAGCGTGATAAAAACCATAAAAGATTTGATAGTCAGACAGGGATTGACCGAAACTGGATTGGCAATCCCCTGGTCGGATTCCGATTTCAGCCGGCGGGTTTTAGGAGAACATCTGAATCCAGAAAATGATATCGCCAGCCGACGACCAAAAGCGATTGACAGACAGGTTCGATTCATTCATCACCAATTACTCGGTGGGAAGAAAAGCTCGATTCTGGATTTGGGATGCGGACCAGGACTTCATCTGCATCGGCTGGCTGTATTAGGACATCGCTGTACCGGCATTGACATTGCTCCAGCCGCCATCGAATATGCTCAGACAATTGCCCGGAGCAAATCATTGAACTGTCATTTTATCCGGGATAATTATTTGACCGTGGAGTTCGGCAATCATTTCGATTTTATCATGTTAACTTTTGGCGATTTTAATGCAATAAATCGAAATGAAGGAAAATTGCTGGTTAAAAAAGCTTTTGAGAGCTTAAATCCCGGCGGACTGTTCCTGTTAGAGGGACTGAATCTGGATGGAACTCAAGAAATCGGTGAACGCGAAGCAACCTGGCTGACCGCGGAAAACGATATATTCTCCGATAATCCCCATCTCTATCTGGAAGAGTGTTCCTGGAACGAAGGCACTCGCCAATCAACTGCCAATTACTATATTATTGATAGTCAGTCAGCAACGCTTAGCCACTATCAACAAAAATATTTCGGGTATTCCGATAATGACTACAACGATTTACTCATTGATGCCGGCTTTGATTCTGTCGAATTTTATCCGGAATTCGGGCAGGGCAGCCATGATTTCGCGGAAGATTTGATTATGATTGTCGCCCGAAAATAAAGTCCGCTTCAAATCGAGTATCTCATTGGTCCGACACCCAATATTTTCCCTGGAGTTATTTAAATAGAATTGTTTGGTTCATTCGAAAAATTCAATAACTTTCTTCATTATTTCCCTATAATTTTTAAATTACCTAAACTATTGCGATATTCAATATCGTCCTTTTTATAATGCTTTCAAATTAATAGGAGACCTGAGAATGAATTTCGGTTTTTTTTACGACCTGAACCGTGAATATGTCATTACTACCCCGGAAACGCCCTTTCCCTGGATCAATTACCTCGGTAATGAATCCTTTTTTTCAATTATATCCAATACCGGAGGCGGTTACAGTTTTTTCAAAGATGCCCGCCTGCGTCGAATTACCCGCTACCGATATAATAACAGCACATTGGATAACAATGGTAAATATTTTTATATAAATGACAATGGTGACATCTGGAATCCCGGCTGGAAACCGACCAAAAGCAAACTCGATGCTTATGAATGTCGCCATGGCTTGGGCTATACCCAGATAACCGGAAAACGGAATAATATCGAAGCAAAAGTCTTATCTTTTGTGCCGTTGAATTTTAATGGTGAAGTCCAGCAGCTAACTTTAAAAAATACCGCTAAAAAAGCCAAAGAATTCAAACTGTTCTCCTATGTGGAATTCTGCCTCTGGAATGCTTTGGATGACATGACCAATTTTCAGCGAACCTTTTCCATCGGTCGGGCTGAGCCGGTAGGCAGCACGATTTTACACTTTACCGATTATAAAGATCGCCGTAATCACTTTGCTTTTTATTCGGTCAATTCCGAAATCGACGGTTTCGATTGTGATAAAGAATCATTCATGGGAATTCACAACGGACCGGATACGCCCGATGTCGTCCTTGAAGGCAAATCAAAAAATTCTTTAGCCTACGGCTGGCTGCCAATTGCTTCACATCAGATCAATATCAAACTGAATCCCGGTGAAGAAAAAATCTTTATTTTCATCCTCGGCTATGTCGAATATCCGAATGATGAAAAATGGAACGCCGATGGTACAATTAACAAAGCCCGGATGCAGGCGATGCAAAAACAAATCGCGACGCCTCAGGATGTCGATAAAGCCCTTGAGGAGTTGAAAGATTTCTGGACTGATTTGTTATCCGCATTTCAGGTAAAAACCGAAAATGAGAAAACTGACCGGGTTGTCAATATATGGAACCAGTACCAGTGTATGGTCACCTTCAATATGTCCCGGAGCGCCTCCTATTTTGAATCCGGGATCGGTCGTGGAATGGGTTTCCGGGACTCCAGCCAGGATCTGCTGGGATTTGTTCATCAGATTCCGGACCGCGCGCGTGAACGCCTGGTCGATATAGCCTCAACCCAGTTTGAAGATGGCGGCGCCTATCATCAGTACCAACCGCTGACCAAACAGGGAAATCATGAAGTCGGTGGCGATTTTAACGATGATCCGCTCTGGCTGATCTGCGGTGTTGTGGCATACATCAAAGAGAGCGGGGATTTTTCCATTCTGGATGAATCGGTTCCTTTTGATAACGATCCTGATAATGCCGCTTCGATGTTTGAACATTTAAAACGATCATTTTATCATGTTGTTGACAATCTGGGACCTCACGATTTACCTTTGATTGGTCGTGCCGACTGGAATGATTGCATGAACCTGAATATTTTCAACAGCGATCCGGACCAGTCATTCCAGACTGGTGAAAACAAAAGGGACATGAAAACCGCAGAATCCCTGATGATCGCCGGCGCTTTCGTGCTGTATGGTAATGAATATGCCGAACTTTGCGAACATATCGGGAAAAATGATGAAGCCCGAGAAGCCCGAAAACATATCGTTGACATGGTGAGAGCCATCGATAAATATGGCTGGGACGGCGAATGGTTTTTGCGGGCTTATGATGCCGATGGCAACAAGGTTGGCAGCAGTGAAAATAAAGAGGGTAAAATTTTCATCGAATCCCAGGGCTTCTGCTGTATGGCAGAAGTTGGCTTGGATGACGGTAGAATGGAAAAAACGCTGGATTCAGTAAAAAAATATCTCGATTGTGAGTATGGAATCGTTCTTCAAAATCCAGCCTTCACAAAATATCATATCGAACTCGGTGAGATATCCACATATATCCCCGGATATAAGGAAAATGCCGGCATTTTCTGTCATAACAATCCCTGGATCATGATTGCCGAAGCCAAACTGGGACGCGGTAATGAAGCTTTTGAATACTGGCGTAAAATCAGTCCCGCCTACCTCGAAGAGATTAGCGAATTGCACCGCACAGAACCTTATGTCTATGCCCAGATGATCGCCGGTAAGGATGCCTTTAAACCGGGTGAGGCGAAAAATTCATGGCTGACCGGAACCGCCGCATGGAATTTCGTTGCAATCTCACAGTTTATTCTGGGCATTCAGCCACAGTTCGATGGACTGTTGATTGATCCCTGTATTCCTGAGACCTGGAAAGAGTACTCAGTTACGCGGAAATTCAGAGGTAAAACCTTAAATATTGAAGTGAAAAATCCTTCCGGTGTCCAGAAGGGTGTCCGCAAAGTGCTTGTCAACGGAAAAGCATTATCAACAAATTTAATCCCTCTTGATACGATGACCGACAGTAACAAAGTCATTGTCGAAATGGGATAGACACCAGATCAAGCATCCGATATAAAATGGTGAAAACTATAGGCCAGATAATCCAGGGACTAATAGACCTGGAAACAACAGCTTGGAATTCGAAAAATCCCGAACTTTTTCTATCTATCATTCATCCCGATATGGTTTGGGCATGGCCGCCAACGGCTGACGATCACGATCCTGAAAACTGGGAATTTGGTATGGGACGATTCAATCACGAACGTTGGCGGGAAGACTGGCAGAAAATTTTTGATACCCACGATCTGATCCACAATCATCGGAAAACGATCGCAATTAAAATTTCCAGGGAATCTGACGGTGCCTTTGCTGTTGTGGATATCGATACGCTCTGGCGCGAAAGAGATACCGGTAAAGATTTCCATTGGAAAGGTCGGGTCTGTAAAATCTACACCAAAATGCCCAACGGTGACTGGAAATTGATTGCGCATACTGGTGCCTTGAATTATCCCTATTAGCAGAATATTTAATACCATTCACAAATCATTTATCAATAATCATTGAGTTCTATTAATTTACCATTGTGAATTCAATACTATATTTGGGAGGGAATTATGTTTGAATTACCAGAATATACAGTCCTTGCCCGGCAAATCAGCAACACACTCAAGGGCAAAATTGTTCGACGCGGCACTCTCGGCAACTCACCACACAAATTCGTATGGTACAATCGGACACATACCGAGTTTGAGAAACTGATCAGAGGAAAAAGCGTTGGCAATGCCTATCCATTAGGGCGCTGGATGGTAATTTCCATGGAACCTGATTATACTCTCGTACTCGGAGAATGCGGCGGTAAGATACTTTACCACCGGTCAGGTTCAACAGTCCCGAAAAAATATCACCTCTACCTTGAATTTGAAGATGACTCCTTCTTCACCGTGACAACTCAGATGTGGGGTGCGATGGAACTGTATGAAAAAGGTCGGGAACGGGAAAGTAAATACATTAAAGACATGAAGTTTACGCCACTGGATGAAGGTTTTACATTCGAGCACTTCTCAAAATTAATTACTGATATACTGAAAAGAGGTAGCCAGAGTGTCAAGGGACTCCTGACCCAGAATCAGGATATTCCCGGATTGGGCAATGCCATTGCACAGGATATCATGTTCAATGCGAGACTGAATCCCAAGCGTCCAATTGCAGACCTTTCGGATACTGAGCGCAAGAATCTCTATCAGACAATTATCGACACCGTGAATGAGGTTATCCATCAAAATGGGCGGAATGATGAATACGATCTTTTCGGAAATCCCGGTGGTTATACTCGTAAAATGGATAAAAATGCCGCGGGAAAGTCTTGCCCGCAGTGTCATGCTATTATTCAAAAAATCCAGTATCTCGGCGGCGCTGCTTATTTCTGCCCGAGCTGTCAGAAATAAAATATCTACTTTCTATGACCCATCCTGAATTATATTTACAATTATACTAACCAATCTTCTCAATAGGATCAGAGGAAAAAATGACAATTGCAGATATCGGTTTTTCGGACTGGTTCAAAAACAACATTAATCAGGACCTTATCACCTTTTATCAACCGGCACGGATCATTTCTGTTGCACGTGACCGGTATATCATAAAAAGTGAATTGGGTGAAATCCCGGCAGAAATCAGTGGCAAACTCCTATATAATGCAACATCTCCACTGGATTATCCGGCAGTTGGAGATTGGGTCTATGTCGAATTTTTCGACGATAACTCCTTTGCTGTCATTCACGGTTTATTCCCACGCAAAACCATTCTAAAACGCAAGACTCCCGGCAAAAATGTTGATTTTCAGTTAATTGCCGCCAATATTGACGTTGCGCTGATCATGCAATCACTCGACCAGGATTACAGTCTTCCCCGTTTGGAACGCTATCTGGTCATGATCAATGAAGCCGGGGCTGAATCCCTTATTCTGTTAAGCAAACAGGACCTGATTGAAGATGAAGAATTAAAGGTAAGAATTGCCGAAATTCAGGAAAGGACCGGTCTGCAAAATATTTATCCCTTCAGTAATACGAATGGAATGGGCATTGAAACAGTTCAGCAACTACTGCATCCCGGAAAAACTTATTGCCTTTTAGGCTCATCGGGAGTTGGGAAAAGTACCCTTTTAAATACCCTAATTGGTGATGATTTAATAAAAACTCAGGCAGTCCGGGAATTCGATAGCAGAGGCAGGCATACAACTACCCAACGTCAATTAATTTTTCTGGATAGCAGTGCCATGATAATCGACAATCCCGGTTTGAGAGAACTTGGGAATTTCGAAGTTGAAACCGGACTGAGTACCACCTTTTCCGATATAATTACATTGACTGAAAATTGTAAATTCTCGAACTGCAGTCATGAACAAGAAAAAGGCTGTGCGGTTCAAAAAGCATTAAAAGATGGCTCTCTATCCAGAGAACGCTACCGGAATTATATCAAGATGCAAAAAGAATCCGATTATTATGAAATGTCCTATATCGAGAAAAGACAAAAGGATAAGGGTTTTGGCAAAATGGTTAAAGCCGTAATGAAAAACAATTTGAAGAGACCACGTGGTGATTTTTAACTTAAAAAATTACTCCCCGCTTATATTTTCCTTAATGCTTTTAGTGTTATTATTTCACTCATCATGCAGTCAAGAAAGGCTCAGCCTTCAGGAACAGTATCAAAGCGCCATCATTGATGCAATGACCGCTGATGAAAACGAAATTTCCTCGAACTTGATTGCCATTACAGATCGTAATGATTATCTGATCCGGTCGGACTCTCTCCTGCTGGTCGGCACTTTCACAAAATATCCCGATAGCTATATCACCGGAGATACAATCTTCAATGAATGGGGCGACATCTGGGTAACGGTCGTCCCCGAGATTAACGACTGGTCAAAAGATCACAATATCGACAAGGATACTCTCCTGAGAATCGAGCAATTGCTGGGACTGCCACCTCATGATGGCTATAGTCATATTGTCGAGTTATGGGTCAAGCCGACTGATCTGTTCCGACCGGCACCGGATAATGAAATCACCGATTCGGTTTGCGAACTCGAATTTCCCGCCGGGACGGACAGCAGTTATATTTTCTGGTTTCAGGAAAATGCCGAATATTCTTACTCACCAATGCGTTATCCATGGACTCGTCTTGGTTACACTTATGACTGGGGTTCGGAGAATTCCGAAATCGGTTTATCGGAATTCGTTATTCGAAAGAATTCAATGTTAATTGTCAAATCCAATCAGCCCTGTTCAGAATACCTTCACAAGTAAACAACAATAATGATTCGCATATTGACATTGGTGCAGATATTGTTATAATTTGCTCATCGCGATTTTCTATTACTTTGGTCTGGCAATGTACTATTTATCATTCAAAATATTCTTAAAAAAAATTTAATATCTTCGTTCCTTCCTTAACCGGATGGCTTAATTTTTAAATTTTTATTTTCGTACAGGGAAAAAGTAGAACCGGAGTCAAGCAATGTGTGGAATAGTTGCAGTATTAGGCAGCAGTGAAAATATCGGCAGTCTCCGACCGAGATTAGTGGCACAGGCTAAATGTCTGAGACATCGCGGTCCCGACTGGAGTGGATTGCATGTTCAGCAAATATCCAGGGATGAGAATAATCCGAAATACCATGTACTGGCTCATGAACGCTTGGCGATTGTCGATCCTGAAGGCGGTGCTCAACCACTTTTCAATGAACATCGCAATCTCGCCCTGGCAGTCAATGGTGAAATCTATAATCATGAACAACTGCAAACGACTTTAAAAAAATCCCATAAATTTGCCACTCATTCAGACTGCGAGATCATCATTCACCTTTATGAGGAAAAGGGCGCCGATCTGGCAAATGACCTTGATGGCGTTTTCGCCTTTGTGCTTTCCGATGAAAAGACCGGCAATTTTATTGCCGCCCGGGATCCGATTGGCGTCGTTCCGCTTTTCTGGGGTTGGGGCGCTGACGGCAGCACCTGGTTCGCCTCGGAAATGAAAGCCCTAAAGGACGTCTGCCAGCGCTTCGAACCCTTCCCTCCAGGTCATGTCTATTCCAACGGCGAATTGAAACGGTATTACGACCCGACATGGCGGCATACTGAAACCATACCGAAAAATCCGCTCGATATTGATAAATTAAAAAAAACCTTTGAGGAAGCTGTCGTGAAGCGCATGATGTGCGATGTTCCGTTCGGCGTATTGCTTTCCGGCGGACTCGATTCATCACTGGTATCATCAATCGTAAATCGCCATGCTGAGATGCGCGTGGAAGATCACGAAAAAAGCCGCGCCTGGTGGCCCCGGATGCACTCCTTCTGTATCGGTCTGGAAAACGCCCCTGATTTTGAAAATGCCCGGAAGGTTGCTGAATTTCTGGGAACCGTTCATCATGAATTCACCTATACGCTTCAGGAAGGTCTGGATGCATTATCCGATGTCATTTATCACATCGAAACCTTTGATGTCACGACGGTACGCGCCTCGACGCCGATGTACCTGATGGCACGAAAAATCAAAGCCATGGGCATCAAGATGGTTTTTACCGGTGAAGGCGCTGACGAGGTTTTCGGCGGTTATCTCTATTTTCATAAAGCACCCAGTCCGGAAGAATTTTACAAGGAAACCGTTCGGAAAGTCGAAAAACTGCATTATTATGATTGCCTGCGGGCAAACAAATCCATGGCAGCCTGGGGAATTGAAGCCCGGGTACCGTTCCTGGATAAAGCCTTTCTCGATGTGGCAATGAATCTTGATCCAAAGTACAAAATGATCGACAAAGCCAATGGACGCATGGAAAAATACCTGATGCGTTCTATTTTCGATACTGAGCAAGAACCCTATTTACCAAAAAGTGTGCTCTGGCGCCAGAAAGAACAATTCTCCGATGGTGTCGGCTATGGCTGGATCGATGGTCTGAAAGATTATGCCGAAGCAAGAGTCAGCGATGAAATGTTCAAAAACCGGGCATACCGTTTCCCAATAAATACGCCGGCAAGCAGAGAAGCATACCTGTATCGCATGATCTTCGAAGAACACTTTCCGGAACCAGCCTCGATTCAGGCGGTTTTTGTGGAACCCAGTATTGCCTGCAGTACTGCGATTGCCCTGGAATGGGAAAAAGCCTGGAAAGACAAAGCTGATCCTTCCGGTCGCGCAGTAGAGGTTCATACAGCTGCTTATTGATTTAATCGAAAGAAAAACTCTTGCCATGTCCAAGAATAAACGGTATTTTTTCCTATTGTTGAGTCTTTAATGATGATCAAATACAATCGAAGAAATCTGCAGAAGTACTTATTTCCTTTTCTGCTTTTATATTTCGTAATCTCATCATTCAGTTCGGCATTTCACAATCATGAAGAAGATTTTTCCTTTCACGATGATTGTCCTGCCTGTATCTGGGAATCTCAGTCTCAATCTGATTTCTCTGAAGTTCTCAGCTTCATCAATAATATCCTGAATCCGGTTGAACAGATTGCTATTTTTATTGATTTTACTGAGATCCACCGGATTCACGATACGGTTCAGGAATCTCACTTTTCCCGCGCTCCCCCAATTGCCGCCCAGGCATAAAAAAAATTCTCTTATAAAATTTTAGAACACTCAAACCCACAAGGGGGAAAATATGCATAATAAATTTCTGCATATACTATGTATGCAAGTGCTCATACCCTTCAGCCTGCTCCTGGCACAGCAAAATTCGCCGGACGATATTCAAGCCGAAATTCAGTCACTAAAGGAACAGGTTGAAATTCTGAAAGCTGAAAAAGAAAAAGAACTCGCGGCTTCAGAACTGGAAAAACTCCTGCAGGATGCCGGGACAATGGCTCAGGAAAAGAAGAAAGACGAGAACCTGACAATCCGGGTCTTTCGGGGTGGGCAACGGCAACTCCAGGCATTGAATCCGAATATCAGCCTGACCGGTGATTTTGTCGGCAGCATGACTTCGGGAAACAGCGCATTAATAACCGAACCGAGCGAATTTACCGATGGTCGTAATCGTTTTACAATGCGGGAGGCTGAATTTCACATCATCGCGCCTTTGGATCCATTTACCCGCGGAAAGTTTTTCATGGGCGTTCCCGGCGATGGAAGTCTTGAGATTGAAGAAGCCTATATGGAATGGCTTAATTTACCGGCCAACATAAATTTGAAGATAGGAAAATTTCTTCATCAATTCGGGATACTCAACCGCTGGCACACTCATGGTTTACCCCAGATCGACCGACCGAGTGCGCTGACCAATCTTTTTGGTATGGATGGATTGGCGGGGACCGGACTCGCTGCCAATATTCTCCTGCCACCACTCTGGGCTCATGTTAATAGCATTGATCTGGAAATCAGCACCGGCGGGGACGGCATCTGTTTTAGCGATACCGGCAATAACGTTCTGTTAGTCGGTCACCTGAAAAATTATTATGATCTCAATCGCAATACCTACCTGGAAATCGGATTGTCCGGCGCCCAGGGATTTAATGATGATGCGTTAAAATACCAGACGCAACTGGCTGGTTTGGATCTCGCTTACAAATGGGTACCGATTGGCAGGGAACATTACCGGACGTTCGAATGTCGCAACGAAATCATATTCAGCCGGATGGAAACCGCACAGGGCAACCGGGACCGTTTGAATTTCTACTCCTATATCAGCAATCGAATTGGAATGCAGTATTGGATCGGACTGCGCTATAGCTACTCGGAATTACCCTGGGATGCTGCTAAAAAAACCGAATGGGACCTGAGTCCCACCCTTGATTTCTGGCAGAGCGAATTTGTCATGCTGCGACTGCAATACAGCTACACCCAGCGCAGTTATGCCGAAAATGATCACAGCATTATGCTGCAAACGGTCTGGTCGATGGGACCACACAAACACGAAGCCTATTAATAGAAATGAAAGGAATCGATATGCGATCAATAAAATATTTAAGCCTGTTCCTGATAAATCTTATGCTACTAATTCCTGCCCCAATGCAGGCTGAAAACCACTATCCGTTGAAGGTTGTTACTTCCTTCTCTGATTATGCTGCTATTGCCAAGCAAATTGGCGGAACTTATATCACCGTGGATTATCTGTCTCACGGTGACCAGGATCCTCATTTTGTACCGCCAAAACCCAGTCTGGCGATGAAATTACGGGACGCCGATATGTTCGTCACAACCGGACTGGACCTGGAAATGTGGGCAACGACGCTGCAGGACAAAGCCCGTAACAAGAATATCATGGACGGCGCCACCGGTTATGTAACCGCTTCCTATGGTATCGAATTGCTCCAAAAACCAACGACAGCTCTGAGCCAGGCTGAGGGTGATATTCATATTTACGGAAATCCTCACATCCATACCAGTCCCCTCAACTGGAAACAGATCAGCGAAAACATCATGATCGGTCTGCAAAAAGTCGATCCCGACCATGCCGACGAATACGCCGCCAACCAAAAAGCCTTTAACGATAAAGTCGATTGCGCCATGTTCGGTGATGAACTGGTCGATCTGATTGGTGGCGAAAAACTGACCGATCTGTTAAATGCGGGAACATTATTTGATTTTCTTGACAGGGATTATCAAGGTGCTCCTCTTCATAATCGGCTGGGCGGCTGGCTGCAAAAAGCGGAAAGCTTCCGCGGCAAGGAAGTCATCGCTTACCACAAAAACTGGGCGTATTTCGCGCATGATTTTGGATTGAACGTCGTTGGTTACATTGAGGAGAAACCGGGAATTCCACCCACTCCCAAGCATGTTGAACACCTGATTCGGATGATCAAAGACCGCAATATTCGGGTCATGCTGGTAGCCAATTATTTTGAAAAGCGCAAACCCAACACGATCGCTGCCAAAACCGGAATAACGCCATTGTTCCTTCCACTCTCCGTTGGCGGCGCTCCGAACACCGAGGATAATTTCAAACTGGTTGATCTCTGGATCGATCAGATTAGCAAAGCCATGGGCAATTAATTCAGGAGAGACTATTTTGCAGACATTATCATTTATTGCAATTCAGATTATACTGTTATTTGTTGTCACATCCGTGCATACTTACCTGGGATTGCATATTATCCGGCGGGGAATCATTTTTTGTGATTTAGTGCTCGATCAATTGGCAGCATTTGGTGTGATCGTCGGGATCGGGATCGGCATTGAAGGCGGAACCATGGGCTCCTACCTGATTTCCTTTCTGGCAGTTCTTTTCGGTTCGTATCTCTTAGCCTATGTCAAGCCAAAAAACCATGCAATCCCTCACGAGGCTATCATCGGGATTTTATATGGTCTCGCACTGGTAGTATCCCTGTTGGCGGCTGATAAAATGTCCGGCGGGGCTGCCTACGTTACCCAGACATTATCCGGTTGTATGTTATGGATCAACTGGTCACTCGTTTGGATAACTGCCATTTGTTACATACTCCTGGGACTGTTTCATTTTCGTTTTCGGCGACGCTTTATTTCAATCACCGAAGGAATTGTCACCACAAATGAAAACCGCTGGGACCTGCTTTTCTTTATCACACAGGGAATTATAACAGTGCTGATAGTGCCGATTGCCGGAGTGTTGCTGGCTTACAGTTTTCTGATGATTCCGGCAGCCATCGCGCTGTTGTTCACCCACGATTGGAAACTCTCGTTAATCATCGGCTGGACTACCGGATTCCTGGCCTCCATGCTGGGCTTATTTTCGTCCTATTGCTTCAACCTGCCCTATGGTCCCAGCATCGTACTGGCATTGGGAGCCTTCTTCTTCGGCGCCATTATCATACGGCTGATACTGCCCGCAACTACAACTCATAATTAAGGAATCGGAGATTATGCACGAAATCTTTCATTTTATAACTGTCCCGTTTTTCGTGAGTCTGTCGATGATCGTCATTTTCAGCTATTTTGGAATTCATGTGCTGGAACGGGAAATCATATTCATCGATATTGCCCTGGCGCAGATGGCGGCAATCGGTTCGGCATTAGCCTTCTTCATTTGGTACGTGGAGGAAAGCAGCTGGATAGCCTATACATTTGCCTTCGGATTCACCGTTCTTGCTTCCTATTTCTACGCCCTGACACGAAAGAGAATCACTCAGATACCGCAGGAAGCCATTATCGGTGTATCCTATGCCATTGCTGCCGCCGGGGCGCTTTTTATGCTCGGTATGGCTTCCGGCGGCGACGTCCACATGGAAGAGATGCTGACCGGTCATATTCTCTGGGCTGGCTGGCATGATCTGTTTATCTGTTTGCTGATCTATGGCATCGTGGGACTATTCCACTGGGTTTTTCGCTACCGCTTTAAGAATATTTCACAAAACTATCATAAGCAATCCATGAGTGACACTAAAACCGAATTGTGGGATTTTCTTTTCTACGTCAGCCTGGGTTTTGTAATTACCTATTCAGTGCGGCTGGGCGGCGTGCTGGTGGTTTTCACATTCCTGATCATTCCGGCAACTTTTTCAGCGCTGTTTTTCAGGAAATGGTCAAGCCGCCTGGTGCTGGCATGGCTAATGGGAATCGTAGCGATTATCGGCGGTCTCATCGCTTCATTTGCCGGTGACTTTTC
>CAZSDW010000001.1:0-193940 GCA_964605705.1 uncultured bacterium | reverse complement strand
TATATGACTATTATCGCAGTATCGGAGTGAAAATTTAATCCGATGAAAATCACCTTCATCCTGCCCGGTTTTATATCTGTTCCCATGGGAGGAATCAAGGTCGTTCACGAATATGCAAACCGTCTTTCTGACCGTGGGCATACCATCACCCTCGTTTATCCATTACAGTTACAGACCAACTTTAAATACTTACTGAAAAAATTTATTATAAAAGGATATGACCAAATCACCGGCACCGAAAAAAAATTACACTATACACCGGGTCCGAAAGTCACGGTTCTGGTTGTTAAAAAAATTACAGATAAATACATCCCATTTGGCGATACCGTGATCGCCGTCGGCTGGCAAACTGCCGAAGCTGTGGCACAATTGCCGGAAAGTTGCGGAAAGAAATTTTACTTTCTGCAAAGTTTTGAAACCTATTTCAAAAATAAAAAGCAGGTGTTGCGTACCTATCATTTACCGCTGCAAAAAATCGCCATTTCCCAATGGATTATCAATGAAATAGAAGCCCTGGGCGAAACAGCAGCTGGCCCATTGGGCAACGCCATCAACAGCAACGAATTTTACCTGGAATCAAATAATCCCGAACGCCCCATTGACATCATGTTTCATTATCACCCCGCAAAAATAAAAGGTGCAGTTGAGGTTTTATCTGTTCTAAAAAATTTAAAAAAACGGTTTCCCGATTTAACGGCAATACTGATTTCTGCCCGCAAACCGGTGCATCGGATTCCGGAATGGATTGAGCAGTATATTCATCTGTCAATGGACGAATTGCGGCATCTGTATAATTCTTCCAAAATTTTCCTGCATACAAGTCACTGGGAGGGCTGGGGATTGCCAGTAATGGAAGCGATGGCTTGCGGCTGTGCTGTCATCGCCTATCGGAACTATGGTATCAACGAATTCGTGATCCATCAAAAAAATGGTTTGCTGACTGAGATTGGCGACCGAAAACAGATGCAACGACTGACAGAACAATTGCTGAATAATCCGGACAATAAAATACCTTTCGTTCAAGAAGCTTTTAAAACCGTCTTGCAATATTCTTGGACAGATTGTGTTAAAAAACTTGAACAAATTTTGAAAGAATCATGAAACTCGGAAAAATCTTTTCGGCTTTAAAATATCTGAACTGGGCAACCATCGCCCTGTACTTTTCGAAAAAAGGCTCCCTTAAAAAGTATCTGGGGGAAAGTCGTTTTAGTTACTACACACAAAAACAACTGGGATTGCCGGTGGTTAAATTTTTTAAGATATTTCCCAGGTGCCAGGATGCCGGCGAATCCATTTGTATCATTGCTGAAGAAAAAACCGGCGGACTTTCCGCGCTGGAATTGCAGTATCTCTCCTCTATTGTCAAGTGTTATCCGATAAAATCAATATTCGAAATCGGGACGTTCGACGGCTGTGCCGCTACCCACATGATATTGAATTCTCAATCTCCTGACCAATGTATCATCTTTACACTGGATTTACCAGACAATAATACTGATCAGCATTATTCTCATGACCCCGGCAATAAAGGTTTTTTGGAGCTGCGGCGCCCCGGCTATTATATCGAGAAATACGTGGAAAAGGGGGTCACTCAACTATTTTGCGATTCACAAAAATTCGACTTCGATCCCTATTTTAATACAATGGATCTCGTTTTTATCGATGGTAATCACAATATGCCCTTTATTCAAAAAGACACCGAAAATGCGCTCAAAATGCTGAAACCAAATGGAATTATTATCTGGCATGATTACTTTGGCGTTCCGGGTGAACCCGTTACTGACTACCTGAATCAATTATCACAGAAGCTACAAATAATCAGAATTGAAAAAACCTGCTTTGCGATATATCAGAAAAATGAAAACAACCGCTAAACCAAACGTAACAGTTATCGTTCCGGCATTCAATGCAGCGGCGACCATCGCCAACTGTATCAATTCACTTCTATCACAAAATTACTCAAAGGATGCTTTTGAAATCATCGTAGTCAATGATGCCTCCACCGATAATACAAAAACGATTTTAGATGATTACAAAACAAACAGACAAATCCACCTCCTCAATCATTCTAAAAACCGGGCGCTGGCGGCGGCGCGCAATTCCGGAATTCGGGCGGCAAATGGGGAAATCATACTGTTCATTGATGCAGATATTACGGTCCTACCGGATTTTATTTCCCGGCATGTCCAAGCTTATGAGAATCCCAATGTCATCGGGATTCTCAGTCAACTAAAACCAGCTCCGGACATTAAATATGACAAATATCAGCGTTATCTTTATGAATCAAAACGGGGAGCTAAAAAATATCCCGTTGGGAGTCCATTGCCCTATCAGGCGTTTCTATTTACTGCCAGTTCTATCAGAAAATCTGTTATCGACAATGTCGGTTTGTTTGATGAAAAAATCACCGGCTACGGTGGCGAGGACACCGAATATGCCTTCCGGATTTCACAGCGCTTTCCAAACGGACTATATTATGCGCCGGAAATCGAGGTCTATCACCACCATTATCGTTCGTTTAAAACAGTCTTGAAAAAGGTCTCGGATTTCGGGAAAAACGTTGTGCCATACCTCATCGAAAAAATCCCTGAATTCGATCGACTTTACGGCTACTCCTATATTTTTCTGGGAAAAAACATCCTGAAAAAAATGATCGGAAGAATTATCAGTTCCAAGACCGTTTTTATATTTTTTAAATTTTTGTATCACCTCTTCCCATACCCGCTTACAAACTTATGCGTCCGAATATTGCTGGCTTCATCATTATGGCAGGGGATATTCCGCTCAAAAAAATAAGCTGCTATTATTCCTTTTATATATTAGCATATTTATATAATTTCGCCGTTGATTTAAAGAGTATGAATGAATGTCTGAGCTAAATAAAAAAATCAATATCCATCCGCTGATACCATTGATAATGGCACTATTACTGTCATTCAGTACTGCCGGTGATGAACTGAACAAGTATTTGAAAAATATCTCCGCCGATTCGGTAGGACATGTTTTACTGGTGAATAAAGCCGAACAATTTCTCCTGGTATTGAGCAGT
This sequence comes from uncultured bacterium, assembly GCA_964605705.1. Taxonomy (GTDB): domain Bacteria; phylum Fidelibacterota; class UBA2242; order UBA2242; family UBA2242; genus CAZSDW01. The sequence goes on along the minus strand of CAZSDW010000001.1, from coordinate 190,891 downwards.
AACGCGCCCGGCACTATTCAGGTCATTGATACTTTTCGCATTACTACCGGCAGAGTGGATGGCAACAAGGAAAAAGAGGGCGATCTGAAGACTCCCGAGGGCATCTATGAAATCGTCGCGTTAATTCCCGGAACCCAGTTGCCTCCTAAATATGGTCCCATGGCGTTTGTCTTGGACTACCCGAATTTTATTGACAGGATTCAGAATCATATTGGCTCAAATATCTGGATTCACGGACGCGATGAGGAAATTGTGGACCGTCAGACCGAGGGCTGCATTTCTCTTGAAAACGGCAGATTGCTGGAATTAAGCAATTACATTCGGCTGCGCAATACACCGGTGATCATTATAGACAGCCTAGTTCATAATGGTCACGATTCTCAAAGCAGTAAATTTTCGCTCTCGGACAGCCTGTTTATCCACTGGATCCATTCCTGGGAATCAGGCGATATGGAAACATTCGCCAAATTGATTTCTCCAAATTTCAAGACCAAGAGCTGGCGAAATCGCGACAGCTATCTACAGAATAAAAAGAATCTTGAAAATATATACAACTGGAAAAGGGTGGCTGTTGACAATGTTCAGATGCTTCAATCCGATTACGAAACCCGCATTCGATTTATGCAAAATTACCTCTGCCCGACATTTTTCAGTCGCGGTAAAAAAGAACTCAACCTGATCTGGGCAGATTCTGTCTGGCAAATCGTGGCTGAGGATTTCACCGCCACCGAACCGCGCAGCTATGTTTTACCTTCGATCAATTCCTTTTTGAAGACATGGAAAACTGCCTGGGAAACAGGCAATATCGATCAATATATCGCTTTCTATGATTCAAGTTTTACAAACACAAAGTACAACTCTTTCACCGCATGGCAGACTTATAAAAAAGATGTGTTGGCGAAATCCAGGGATATTCAAATTGGAATATCAGACCTTTCTGTTTCCAGTTCCATTCCTTGTCAATGGATCGTATCTTTCAGACAGGATTACACGGCAAGTTCGTACCATGATCAAGGCATAAAAACTCTGATCGTTACAGGACATCCGACCAAACCTGGGAATTTCAAAATTTTATCAGAAGAATGGGAGGTGTCCAATTAAATTAAAAAAATTACTTCTCTATCATCTTTTTTATTTACTGTTAATATTCTTGACCGTTCAGGCAATTTCCGGGGAACGACCTTATCAGGAATGCGTCACCTATTTTGAAAACACGCCCAATCAATTGGATGTTTACCGGCTTTACGGCAGAGTTGACGGCAATACCATTTTTATTCTGGGCGGTATTCAGGGCGATGAACCGGGCGGATTTTTATCGGCGGACCTTTACCCGAATCTTGTTCTTGACCGGGGAAATTTAATTGTTATTCCGCGCGCCAATTTTCACTCAATCATTAAAAATGATCGGGGCGTAAACGGAGATATGAACCGTCGGTTTGACGATAATCCTCCCGCCGATATAGACGATAAAATCGTCGGCATTATTCAGGAACTGATGGCAGAGTCAAACCTCTTTCTCAACCTGCATGATGGATGGGGCTTTTTCAGAGAAACCTTTGTCGATGAAAACCATAATCCCCAACGCTTCGGGCAATCTCTGATCGCCGATACCGATATCTATATCACCAATGGCGACACTCTGTATCTGGAACAGATAGCTGAAAAGATTCTCTGCCAGGTCAATAACCGGATTAATAATCCGGAACATTTATTACACTTTATGAATACCCGAACCCTGGCATCCGATACCCGCTTTCCGGAAATGAAAAAATCCGCGACATATTTTGCCCTGACTCATTTCGGAATTCCGGCGTTCGGTATCGAATCTTCTAAGAACCTGGAAAGCCTGGAACTGAAAATCCGCTACCATAATTATGTAATCAATGAATTCATGAAATTATATAATGTCGAACCGGAGCATCCCGCGATCATTTATGAACCTCCCAAAATGATCTACCTGCTGGTTTCAATTAATGATAATATTCCCATGGTCATCGATAATCAAAACACCCTCAAAATGATCAGGGGTGATAAAATCAAAGTGACCCATATTGAATCCAATTATTCCCGGGGACTCAGCTGTGATATTCTCGGAATAGGTGATGAACAGGATTATCAAAAAAGTTTCATCATTGATAAACCGACCCGAATTATCATTCGCAAGGACAACCGGATTGTTGGTGAAGTCATTCTGGATGTCAGCCCCCTCGATAATCATCTGTTTACATATATCGTCGAGGTTAATGGGAAAAAGCAGGCGCTCCTGGACGGTCAGACCCTCCAGCTTAAAAGAAGCGATCAACTGAAAATATTGAACGTTCTGCATGATCAAATCGATACGAAACAGCTGAAAGTAAACCTCAAGGGCTATGTTCCGCCCAATGAATATAATACCGGTGAAGACCGCAATTATATAATTGATATCAATTCGCTCCGTTGGAAAAAATACTCGCTGGATGGCGCCGGCAATGTCTATCCCATTGTTGTAATGAAAGACCAGCAGGAGCTGTCGCGACTATTTTTATCCATCGAATAAATAATTCACAGACAAGATAGAACCATTTTTACATTTATCAGTGCCTCGTCCTTTTTCGTTGACATTGAGACCGTCCTTCAATTAAATTCAACCGCTTTTTTCGAAACTGGAAATTGTTTTTATATAGAGGTGAAATTACATGTTTAAAAAGACAAATATTCGGTTCATAATCATCGGTATAGCCCTGCTGCTCGCAGGATATTCTCTGTACTGGACGATTGCTTATAACAGTTTTTCTGATGAAAAACTGGAAACACTGCGAACCGAAGGTTCAATTGAAAAATTCGAAAACCGGATTATCCGACTTGGGCTCGATCTCCAGGGTGGTATGCATGTGGTTCTGGAACTGAATGTGCCAAAACTGGTGGAAACTCTGGCATTTAATAAAACCCCCCAATTTGACGAGTTGCTTGAAACGGCAACCCGGGAATATAAAGAAACCGGTGAAGATTTCTTTCCCGTTTTCAAGCGCATCGTCGAAGCGGAAGATTTTAAACTGGTTCGCCATTTCAACGACCGGGGCTACAAAAACGCTGAGATCATTGCCAGTCTCCAGGATGAATCCAAAGACGCAATGCAGCGGGCGCTCCAGATCATCCGAAACCGTGTCGATCAGTTTGGTGTATCCGAACCTACGATTCAACGCGCCGGTCAGAACCGTATTATTGTCGAGCTGGCAGGTATCAAAGACGTCGAACGTGCCCGCAGTTTAATTCAAAGTACCGCACTGCTGGAATTCACCCTTTTAAAAGATCCCCAGGTAACTCAATCCTTCATCACCTCGGTGGATAATTATCTGAAAACCGGACGACAGGATCTTGCCCAGCCGGAAGTATCCGCCGAAGATACGACCGTCGCGATGAAAGAATCCAAAGACAAAGCCGTCAGTGTCGATGAACTGCTCGGCATCACTGAAGCCGATGTCGATATGGAAAGTGGCAGCGACACGTCTCTGGTTGTCGATGAACAACTGTTTGCCGAGCGACCATTTTCTTCGCTGATGCGCAATGTTCATAATTCCATTGGTGTTCCGGAACGCAATGTCTATGCCGTCAAGAAAATTCTGGCAGACCCGGAAGTTGTCAAGCTACTGCCTTATGATTCAAAATTCCTCTGGTCTGCCAAACCGGAGAAGTTTACCACCGCCGAGGGTAAAACTGAAAATTATTATCTGCTTTACCACCTTGAACGGGAAGCCGGCATCCAGGGAAAATATATTACCAAAGCCACTGCCACTATCGGCAGTGCCCAGACAAAAGCGGCGGGACAGGCAATTGTAAACATTAATATGAATAACGAAGGTGCCAAAATTTTCTCGCGCCTGACCGGATCCAATATTGGCAAATTCCTCGCTATCGTCCTCGATGACAATGTATATATGGCGCCCCGCCTGAGTGTGAAAATTCCCAATGGATCTGCATATATTGAAGGTCTCGAAAGCATGGAGGAAGCCAAAAATATCGCCATTGTTCTCCGGGCAGGTGCATTACCTGCGCCGGTAGATGTCATCGAAGAAAGAACCGTCGGACCATCACTGGGACGCGATTCGATTAGTACCAGTACCAAGGTTGGTCTGGTGGGATTTCTGCTGGTTATCGGTTTTATGGCAATTTATTACCAGGGCGCCGGACTATTAGCCGATCTCGCGGTTATCCTGAACCTTATCTTCGTCATGGCAATTCTGGCAACCCTGGGCGCAACTCTGACCTTGCCGGGTATCGCCGGTATAATTCTGACCATTGGTATCGCCGTCGATGCCAATGTGCTGATATTTGAACGTATCCGGGAGGAACTGGAAAAGGGTAAAACCGTTCGAGCAGCGATCGACGCCGGTTACAGCCGGGCATTCCGTACAATTCTGGATGCCAATGTGACCACTATGCTGACGGCTTTGATCCTGATGCAATTTGGTACCGGACCGGTTAAGGGATTTGGTGTAACCCTCTTCTGGGGTATTCTCTGCAGTATGTTTACGGCAATTTTCGTGACTCGCACGATTTTTAACTTCCGTACCGATCGTAAAATTCTAAAAAAATTAAGTATATAAATTTCAGGAATTATAAAAATGAGATTTTTTAAAGAAACCAATATTCAATTTGTCAAATTCAGCAAGACTGCCATAACGATGTCCGGTATTTTCCTGCTGATCAGTATTATTTCGATTGTCTTTCTCAGAGGATTCAACCTGGGAATTGACTTCACCGGCGGCACCCTGATCCAGGTCCAGTTTGACAATGAAATCAGTATCGGGGAAATAAGAACCGCGCTGACTTCCGTCAATTTACAAAACAGCATTATTCAGAAATCTGCCGGTATCAATGAATTTATGATCCGCGTTGCGCAGGGCAATGAAACCGAGGACATCCCGTCTATCGTTTCCAATGGTCTGAAAAATATTAAAGAAAATAATTTTGAAATCCGTAAAACCGAAAAGGTTGGACCGAAAATCGGACAGGAACTGCGCCGCAATACAGTTTATGCCATTATCTTCGCAATCCTGGTAATCGGCGTTTACATTTCAATCCGGTTCCAGTTCCGCTTTGCCATCGGCGCCGTTGTGGCATTGATTCATGACGTTCTTTTTACTCTTGGAATTTTCTCGCTGGCACATCTGGAAATTTCACTATCAACCATTGCCGCGTTTTTGACGATTGTGGGATATTCACTGAACGATACCATTGTGCTTTATGACCGGGTTCGGGAAGACATGAAGCTCATGCGGTTCGACCCGATCGAAAAGATCATCAACAATAGCATTAACGAAACATTGAGCCGAACCATTATCACATCGCTGACTACATTTTTCGTGGTTCTGGTCTTGGTGTTTGCCACCGGTGAGGTGCGGATTTTTGCCATAGCCATGATTATCGGAGTTGTCGTCGGCACTTACTCTTCTATCTACGTGGCGGGTCCGGTCGTGATTGCCTGGCAGCATAAATTCCTTATGAAAAAGAAATAAATGTTCATTAAATAAACCATAAAAATGCTCCTGTAACGGGAGCATTTTATATTTTGGAGATATTTTATGCCTGTAACAGCCGTTTTAGGAGCCCAGTGGGGTGATGAAGGAAAGGGAAAAGTAGTCGATAATCTAAGCGGGCTGATTGACGTGGTGGCTCGCTTCCAGGGGGGCGCAAATGCCGGGCATACTGTTTTCGTTAAGGGAAAAGAGACGATTTTGCACCAGCTGCCCAGCGGCATCCTGCGGGAGAGCGCTGATTGCATCCTGGGGAACGGAATGGTCATTGATCCGGTTGGACTGATCAACGAAATGAATTATCTCCGAAGTGAGGGTATCAATATTGCCAACCGCATCCACATATCAATTTTAGCCCATGTGGTAACCCCATTACATAAACTTCTCGATGCAAAATCCGAAGTCGAACTCGGTAATAGCGCCATCGGTACAACCAAGCGTGGCATCGGTCCCTGTTATGCCGATAAAATCAATCGCAACGGCATTCGGATCAAAGACCTGAAATCCGTTGACACCGTTAAATCTCTAATTCAGGACAAGATTGACACCAATTTACAAAAAGGTTTACTAACCCGGATAGAAATTGATTCCCTTCAGAATGACCTGGAAACCTTTTACAGCTGTATTCCTGAGGTGTATAGCTGTGCAGCAGACACATCCCGGTTAATGTACGACTACATCAAAAAGGATAAATTTATCCTCATTGAAGGTGCTCAGGGCACTATGCTGGATATTGATTTTGGTTCTTATCCATTCGTCACATCTTCCAACACCATTGCCGGTAATATTTCCACCGGTTTGGGAATCAGTCCGAAATCTGTTGATAACATCATCGGGATTTATAAAAGTTACACCACCCGGGTCGGCTCCGGTCCATTTCCTACAGAACTGAGCAGCGAGACCGGTGACTATCTGCAGCGGATCGGTCGTGAATTTGGAGCAACCACCAAACGCAAAAGACGTTGTGGCTGGTTTGATGCTGCCATTGGCGCCTATGCTGCCCGCATAAACGGCTTCACCTCTTTTGCCATTACCAAACTGGATGTGCTGGACGGTCTGGAAACGATAAAAATATGTACCCATTATCAAAATGGTGATTTTCCGGCAATTGACCTTGCAGCAGCAGTTCCACAGTACATCGAAATGCCGGGCTGGCAGAAAGACATCAGCGCCGCGCGAAAATTTGATGATCTTCCGATAAATGCCCGGGCTTACGTTCGAAAACTCGAATATCTGTTGCAAACTCCCCTGGAATACATTTCCGTCGGAAAAGAACGCGAACAACTTATCCGTTTATAAAACAGATTCAATGAGATTATTTGCTTCAACATTTTCAAAAACCAAACCGGTATGTGATTATTAAATCGCAAATGTGCCTGAAAATCATTGATTTAGGGCACAATTTTTAGTAGATTTCGGCTTGGTTTTATGATATACAAACAATTAATGAAAAACTCGATAAACCGTATCCGATATATATTTGAAGATCAAATTTTAATCCCCGGCATTTTCAATTCCACTATCCAACAATCGGAACGAATCAAATAACATTCAATTTTGTGAAATACCTTGCACTCTGAATATACCGATCCTCATAAATTAATCGAAGATGTTGAAGTCGAACAGAGCGTTCGACCTTCGGCGTTTTCAGAATTTATCGGGCAGCAGAAGGTTGTTGAAAATCTGAAACTTTATATCGCAGCTGCCAGAGAACGTGGCGAAGCCCTGGATCATGTGCTGTTATTCGGTCCTCCGGGACTGGGTAAAACGACTTTAGCCTATATCGTCGCAAAGGAGCTGAACGTCAATATCAAAACCACTTCCGGTCCGGTCATCGAACGGGCGGGTGATCTGGCGGGCATGCTGACCAACCTGATGCACGGCGATGTATTTTTCATTGATGAGATCCATCGCTTAAACAGCGTCGTGGAGGAGTACCTTTACTCCGCCATGGAAGATTATAACATTGATATCGTCATTGATAAAGGACCCAGTGCCCGCAGCATTCAGCTGAACATCGAACATTTCACTCTGATTGGGGCAACAACCCGGCTCGGACATCTGACATCCCCCATGCGCGACCGCTTTGGTGTTGTTCTTCGTCTCGATTATTATACCGACGATGATCTGTTTAAAATTTTAAACCGGACGGCTAAAATTCTGAACATTGAACTAAACACGGCAGGTGCCCGGGAAATCGCCAAACGTGCCCGCGGAACGCCCCGGATCGCCAATCGCATTCTGCGACGTGCCCGGGATTATGCCCAGATCAAAGCCAAAGGCGTGATCGATAAAGCTGTTGCGGAACAATCGCTGAAGCTGCTGGATATCGATGAACGTGGTCTGGACAGTATGGACCGTACAATCCTTTCAACAATCATTGAAAAATTTGCCGGTGGACCGGTCGGGCTGAACAGCCTGGCAGTCGCGGTTGCCGAAGATTCCGAAACCATTGAAGATGTCTATGAACCCTTCCTGATCCAAAACGGTTTTCTGCAACGTACTTCCCGGGGCAGACAGGTAACCGCAGAAGCATACAGTTATTTCGGGATTAGAATGACATCCAATCAAAAATCTTTATTTGAATAAAGGAGAAAATCCATGAGACTTTCCGACTTTGAGTATGAATTACCTGAGGAACTCATTGCAAAACACCCGATTCAAAAGCGTGACGAATCCAAATTAATGGTCATTAACCGCAAAGCTGAGAGTATTGAGCATAAGCACTTTTACGATTTACCGGACTATTTGAACAATGGCGATCTTTTGATTGTCAACGAAACCATGGTCTATCCCGCCCGACTCTGGGCAATCAAAGACCGTACCGAGGCAAAGGTCGAAGTATTCCTGCTGCGCGAACTGGAAAACAACCTCTGGGAAGTGATGGTTAAACCCGCCCGGAAAGTCAGAATTGGCAACAAGCTGACTGTGGCGGACGGAGTTCAATGTGACGTCATCGACAATACCGTTTCCGGTGGGCGTGTTGTTCGTTTCAATGACATTTCCCAGCAGGATTTATATACTTTAATTGATAAAATTGGGCAGTCGCCCTTGCCGCCGTACATAGACCGCGATCCCACTCCCGAAGACAAAGTCAAGTACCAGACCGTATATGCCAAACGGCGCGGGGCTGTCGCTGCCCCAACCGCCGGACTGCATTTCACGACTGAACTGTTAGACAAACTCCGTGAAAAAGGTGTTAAAATAATGCCGGTTATTCTTCATATCGGCTTAGGTACTTTTCGACCCGTCACGGTCGAGGATCTTTCCCGACACCGGATGGACTCGGAATATTATGAAGTGTCCGCCGAAACAGCCATCGCTATCAATGAAGCCAAGGCAAAAGGGAAACGGGTTGTTTCTGTCGGAACATCGGTTGTCCGAACCCTCGAAACCGTTACCGTATCCGGATTTCAGGTCAGTCCCCGTAAGGGCTGGACTGATAAATTCATTCATCCGCCCTATGATTTTAAAATGGTCGATGTGCTGATAACCAACTTTCATCAGCCCAAGTCCACTTTAATAATGCAGGTGGCAGCATTCGCCGGACTGGAACTGGTATTGAAAGCATATAAATTGGCGATCAAAAAGAAATATCGATTTTTCAGTTACGGCGACGCCATGATTATTATATAAAAGAGCCAAACCATTGAAATCCGTCAGTGCCATAATTGTTGCTGCAGGAAGCGGCACACGCATGAATGCGGCGACGCCCAAACAGTTTCTGCGACTTGGAAAACACAATGTCCTTTATGAGTCAATACAGCGATTTCTGCAGATTCCCGCTATATCCGAAATCATCGTTGTCATTGCCCCGGAATTCCTGGATTCCCAATATATGCAGGATTCAATTCCTACGGAGTCACAAATCCCGATAAAAGTAATCGCCGGTGGAAATCGACGACAGGACTCTGTCTATAATGGACTTAATGCCCTCGCTTCGGATTGTACGATTGTCTGCATCCATGATGGGGTCAGACCCTTTGTGCAACTGGAACATATTCAGAAAAGCATTAATTTTTGCGATGATTATGACGGAGCAATCGTCGCCGCTCCATCTCTGAACACATTGAAAGAGTGTCATCAAGGTATTATTACTGAAACCGTCGATCGCAATGTTATCTGGCAGGCTCAAACACCACAGACTTTCCGTAAAGATATTCTTATCAAGGCATATGATCATGCCATTCAAGAGCAGCTTACTGCAACGGATGACTCATGGTTTGTTGAAAAGATCGGCGGAAAAATCACAATTGTCGAGGGCAGCAACTGGAATATTAAAATCACCGGTCCGACAGATCTGCTGGTCGCACAGGCAATTCATGAAAAGGAAATGTTGTGAAAACATGCAATGTTCGAGTAGGACAGGGAATTGATGTTCATGCTTTTTGTGATGAACGCCCCCTGATTCTTGGGGGAGTCAAAATTCCCTATCACCGCGGACTGGCAGGTCATTCCGATGCAGATGTCGTCATTCACGCTATTATGGATGCTCTGCTTGGAGCTGCCGGGCTGGGCGATATCGGTAAACAGTTTCCGGATACCGATCCACAATATACCAATATTTCAAGCCTTTTGCTCCTCGAGAAGGTGGTTCAGTTTCTCGGGAAGCATCACTATTCCATTGGAAATATCGATGTCACCGTGGTTGCTCAGGCACCAAAGATCAGTCCTCACGTTGAGAAGATGCGCCAGGCACTTTCAAGCGTCCTGAAAATTCCCGATACTGCCATTTCGATCAAAGCAACGACGTCAGAACATTTAGGATTCACCGGACGTAAAGAGGGGATTGCGGCAATTGCCACCGCATTGATTGGAATCTGATGGATACCACTCTTCAATCTTTGGTAAATCACAGTGCCTATATAATTTATACCGCTCTTTTTATATTAATATTTCTTGAAAATATCATTCCGTTTGTCCCCGGCGATACCGTACTGATCTTTTCAGCCTATCTCAGTGGACGAGGCATCACGCTTCCAATACCTACCTTTATTCTATCCGTCTTGGGATCTCTTCTGGGATTTTGTTTTATTTTCTACCTCAGCAGAACCTGGGGTAAGGAATTTTACCAAAAATTGCGGTTTCCTATCGTATCTCAACAAAAAAAGGTGAAATACAAACAGCAGTTTCAAAAATATGGAAGTTGGTCATTAACAGTCGGTAGAATAATCCCCGGCAGTCGTTTGATTCTGGCATTGACCGCAGGATTGATGAAAATGCCTTTTGTCAAAGCGGTAACAATGACTACGATCGGAGTCGTGATCTGGAACAGTATTATCTTTCGTTCCGGTATGCTGCTCGGTGAACACTGGGAAATAATTAAAACCATTTTATCTCAGTATTCAACAATCGTAAACATTCTGTTTGTCCTTCTGCTCACTATTTTCATTATTATAAAGTTCCTTATTCCAATCATAACTAAAATCCGCGATCATGAATGAGCGATCTTTCACCGTTCGATCCTTTGCCAAAATAAACCTCTGTCTCCGAATTACCGATCGGCTGGCGACCGGCTATCACACTCTCAGTTCAATCTTCCAGGAAATCGATTTGCATGATGTTTTGACCTTCACGCCCGGTTCAATATTTTCACTCAGTTGTAATAATGAAAAAATTCCCTGTGACGACCGAAATCTCTGTAGTGTCGCCTATCGAAAGATGAAGCAGCTGGCGCCGGATTCTCCGGACTGGCACATTCAGTTGCAAAAAACCATTCCCGTTGGCGCCGGCTTGGGCGGGGGCAGTTCAAACGCTGCCGCGGTAATGAAATTTTTAAATAAACAATGGAAAATCAATCTGCCGGAAAACGAACTCATTATCATCGCCAGCCAGGTCGGGGCAGATGTGGCATTTTATATCCGGGGAAAGACCCAGGCAGCAGAAGGAATCGGCGATATCCTGACACCAATTGAAATTCCGGAACTTTATACAATTCTGCTGGTCACTCCGCAGATTCATATCTCCACTCCCTGGGCATATCAACAATTCGACTTGACAAAGAAGAAAGAAGGCTATAAATTTGGCTGCCTTTTCGAATCGGGCAAGATTCAGTGGGCGCTGTTTGAAAACCAATTTGAATCTGTTGTTTTTCCAACATATCCAGAAATCGGTGAAATTAAAGCCCGCTTACAAAATACGGGGGCTCTTTATGCCGGTTTGTCGGGAAGTGGTTCGACTGTGTTTGGAACATTTAAGAACAGACTTGCAGCAGAGAATGCTCAAAAATATTTCAAAAAACACAGCACATTCATCTCATCTCCCATTATTCAATAGAAAAACAACATTATAAATTCGGGGATCGTCCAATGGCAGGACTGCGGCCTTTGGAGCCGTCAATCTTGGTTCGAATCCAAGTCCCCGAGCGACCTTTATTTATTTTAAATAAGGATGAAAAATGATTAAAGCGAGAGTATTTTCAGGAAGATCAAATCCTAACCTTACTCGGGAAATCAACGAAATACTGGGACTTACACCGGGTAAAATTTCCATTGGAAATTTCAGTGACGGCGAAATCTGGCTGCGTTTTGAAGAAAACATTCGGGGCGCCGACGTCTTTATCGTCCAACCAACCAATTCACCTTCCGAAAATATCCTCGAGCTGTTGCTTATTATTGATGCCGCCCGTCGGGCTTCAGCGAACCGAATCACCGCTGTCATTCCCTATTATGGCTATGCCCGGCAGGACCGCAAGGACCAACCGCGGGTGCCAATTTCTTCCCGGTTAATCATGGATGAAATAGTCAACGCCGGCGCCAACCGGATCGTGGCGATGGATTTGCATTCCTCTCAAATTCAGGGCTTCGTCAACATTCCCTTTGACCATCTCTACGCAAAAACGGTCTTCATCGATCCCCTGAAAAAACTGATCACCGGCAAAGATTATACAATCGTCGTTCCCGATGTGGGCGGGATAAAATTTGCCCGCTCATATGCCCAGATTCTGGGGCTGCCGCTGACGATTATTGACAAACGTCGTCCGGAACCCAATAAAGCGGAAGTTATGAATGTTATCGGCGACACTCATTTAAAAAACGCCCTGATTATTGATGATATGATTGACACCGGCGGTACCATCGTTCAGGCAGCCAGCCTGTTGAAAAAGAATGGCACCGAGAGTATCGTCGTGGCGGCTTCTCACGGTCTGTTTTCCGGGGACTGTATTCAGCGACTGACGGAATCACCGATTGATAAAATAATCGTGACAAACAGCCTGTCTATACCGGAAAAATGTGCTTTCCCAAAACTTGAAATCATCTCTGCGGCACCCCTGCTGGCAGAAGCAATAAAACGTATTCATCTTGAAGAGTCCATTAGTTCACTCTTTGACTTTTAAAACTATAAGGAGATATTGAATGGCTAATTATAAGCTGAACACTGAATTACGCGCCGAAATTCATAAAAGTGTCAATAAGCGCTTACGACGAGAGGGAAAAATACCCGCGGTTTATTACTTCCACCGGGAATCACCTATCCCGTTGTCTGTCGATTTAAAAGAGCTGAAAGGTGCAATTCACTCCGGTGCACATATCATTGAGCTCCAGATGGGTAACAAAACCCATATCTGCATTTTAAGAACCCTGCAGCATAATCCGGTCACCGAAGAGATTACCCATGCGGATTTTATGGGTATCACGCTTAAAGAAGATATCACCGTAGATGTTCCGATCATTATTGAAGGCACTGCAATCGGCGTTAAAGATTTCGGTGGTGTTTTGGCTCAGCAACTCTGGGATATCGAAGTTAAATGTAAGGCGACTGATATCCCCGACAGTTACACGGTAAACGTCAGTAACCTGAATATTGGTGATTCTATATCTGTTGCTGACATCACCGTTGCAGAAAAAGTCGAGATCCTGACACCTGCCTCGTCTTCGATCGTGTCTGTTGTAAAAGCAACCGGTATGAAGGTTGACGAAGAAGCCGTTGAAGAAGGTGAAGAAGGTGAAGAGGGCGTTGAAGAGCAGGAAGAAGAATAACACCAGAATATTTACTGATGGTCAGTCTTTTTTCGAAACTCAAACGACATCAATCAGCCGATATTAAGAAGCTTATTATGGGACTCGGAAACCCGGGAGTACAATATCAGAATAATCGCCACAACTTCGGATTTATGGTTTTAGAAAAGTACGCCGAATCAAAAGGGCTCAGCTTCCGCTCCGGCGGAAAGCCTTATCTCTGGGCTGAGGACACCGTCAGAACAGCTCAGGGAAATACGGCTATCTGTCTTTGTCTGCCGCTGACCTACATGAATAAAAGTGGCATCGCTGCCCGGCGATCTCTGAAACAATTCGGTCTCGAAATCAGTGATTTGCTCGTTATTTATGACGACATTGATCTTCCACTTGGCAAAATCCGGCTGAGAAAACAGGGTTCTCCCGGTGGACATAAAGGAATCCAATCGATCTCTGACTCTTTGAACAGTCAGGATTTTCCACGCCTGCGGCTCGGCATCGGACCTCAGGACGACGGGGTACCCGCCGAAGAATTCGTCCTCGACGACTTTCGGAAATCTGACCGGCAAACGGTTGAGTCGGTTCTGAGCCTCAGCCTGAAACTCATTCACGACTACCTATCGAACGACTTTGACAGTGTTATGAATCGTTATAATAGCACTGATTTATATAAACCCCTAACCGGAGCGGCATAAACATGCCGGAATCATCAATTAACTGGGTATATATCAGTATTCTGACGGGGATCATCGCTCTGGTCTTTGCCTTTGTAAAATCTGTCTGGGTTTCCAGACAGAATGCGGGTAATGCCACGATGCAGTCTATCGCAAAATCTATCCGGGATGGCGCGATGGCGTTTCTTTCCCGGGAATATAAAGTCCTGGTCATTTTTCTGATAACCGTAGCCGTTTTGCTATTTATTGCCAATCAGGGTGCCAATCGTCTGGTGGCAATCTCATTTATCGTCGGCGCGATATGTTCAGGACTGGCGGGTTTCATTGGAATGAGAACCGCAACACTGGCAAATGTCAGGACGACACAGGCTGCCCGGACCAGTCTGAATAATGCTTTGAAAGTGGCATTTTCCAGCGGATCGGTAATGGGTTTGAGTGTTGTCGGTCTGGGACTGATAGGTTTAGCGACGCTGTTCGCGGTTTTTGCAAAAATATATGGCACATCCAGCACCGATCTTTCAACACAGGTTTTGCCGATTATCAGTGGATTCAGTTTCGGCGCCAGCTCGGTCGCGCTTTTTGCCCGGGTCGGCGGCGGTATCTATACAAAAGCAGCTGACGTCGGCGCTGATCTGGTCGGTAAGGTTGAAGCCGGTATCCCTGAAGACGACCCCCGAAATCCCGCCACCATTGCCGATAATGTGGGGGATAATGTGGGCGATGTTGCCGGTATGGGGGCTGACCTTTTTGAAAGTTATGTCGGGTCTATTATCGGAACAATGGTTCTGGGCGCCCTGTATGGCTTAAACATGGTCGTCCTGCCTCTGGCTCTGGCTGGACTGGGCATTATTTGTTCTTTAATCGGGACGCTCCTGGTTAAAACACGCGAAGGCGGTGATCCCCAGAAAGCCCTCAACCGGGGAACCCTGGTTGCCGATGGACTCATGCTGATCCTGATTTACCCGCTAAGCAAACTTTTTATTCCTGATGGTGTCGCAATCGGGAAAATCTCAGTTGGAGCGTTCAATATTTGGCTGGCAACGCTGGCAGGGCTTTTTGCCGGTTTCGCCATTGGAATGATAACCGAATATTATACTGCCGAATCGAAAAAACCGGTTCGCTGGCTGGCAGACCAGTCGCTGACCGGACCAGCCACCAATATTATCGCCGGACTCAGTCTTGGTATGCTGTCCACACTTCTGCCAATTCTATTCATTGCCGGGGCAATTATGATCGCCTATAGTGTCGCCGGACTATACGGGATTGCCATCGCTGCCCTAGGGATGCTTTCTACAACCGGTATTCAGCTGGCAATCGACGCCTATGGACCTGTCGCGGATAATGCCGGTGGTATCGCTGAAATGGCTCTGCTGGGCAAAGAAATCCGGAAGCGAACCGACCGACTGGATGCCGTCGGCAATACAACCGCTGCCATTGGAAAAGGATTTGCGATTGGTTCCGCTGCGCTTACGGCTTTGGCACTGTTTGCAGCATTTCAGACGGCAGCCGGGATTCAATCAATAAACCTGACCAATCCCTTTGTCGTCGCCGGATTACTGATGGGCGGCATGCTGCCGTTTCTTTTCAGCAGTTTGGCAATGCGTGCGGTTGGTGACGCCGCAAATAAAATGATCAAAGAGGTGCGTCGCCAGTTCCGGGAAATCAAAGGTTTGATGGAAGGAACGGCAACAGCGGATTATTCCAAATGTGTCGATATTTCAACCACCGCTGCAATCCAAAAAATGATCTTGCCGGGAACAATGGCGGTGGTGATACCGCCCATCCTGGGATTTTTAAACAAGGAAATGCTCGGTGGTTTGCTGGCGGGCGTAACCGTTACGGGCGTATTAATGGCAATTTTTATGGCAAATTCCGGGGGCGCCTGGGATAATGCCAAAAAATATATCGAAGCAGGAAATTTGGGCGGAAAAGGCAGTGATCCCCACAAAGCTGCTGTCATCGGTGATACAGTCGGGGATCCCTTCAAAGATACTGCCGGACCATCGTTAAATATCCTGATCAAATTAATGTCAGTGGTCTCGCTTGTCATTGCGCCACTGCTAAGGTAAACATCTGTTAGATTATTAATATAAGGAGTATAATCTGTGAGGTATTACGAAAATCTATTCATTGTTCATCCAAACTATGAGCAGGAAAAACTGACCCATACGATCGAAGCCGTCAAAAAAGAAATCGCTAATTTAGCGGGCAATGTCCTGATTGTTGAAGATTGGGGCAAGCGCCGTCTGGCATACCCCATTGAAAAGCAAAAATATGGCAGCTATGTCTTGGCACAGTACGAATCTGAAAACCAGAAAATCAACCGCGAATTAGAAGCCTGGATGAAATTAAGACCGGAAATTCTCTCCTGTATCACTGTTGCGCTGGATGAAAAACCGCAACCGATGGCACATGAGGATTCCAACATGGAAAATGGCTGATAACAATAGAGAACTGTCAACATTAACAAAATTGACTGACTCTGTTCAAAAGATATTTGGAAAGGAAAATCTATGGCAATGTTAAGCAAGAAAAAGATTTGCAAGTTCTGTGAAAACCACAAAGAACAAATCGATTATAAGAATTATAAAGTTCTCCGGCGGTTTGTCACGGAACAGGGAAAAATCATTCCCAGCCGAATCACCGGAACATGTGCAAAGCATCAGCGCGAGCTGACCAAGGCAATCAAACGCGCTCGCAATATCGCGTTGCTGCCCTATGCATATGACGTTACACAAAACTAAAAATATTCGATACACAGGAGGTACTCGTGCGTATTATATTACTTCAGGACCATGAAGGATTGGGCAACACAGGTGAACAGCTGGAGGTGAAGAACGGCTACGCCCGCAATTTTCTGATTCCCCGGGGTCTTGCTCTGAAAGCCGATAAAAACAACGTAAAACGGTTTCAGGAAATGGCTCGCCTGAAAAATCTGAAAAAAGACAAAGCCTTGAAACAATCCCGCGAACTCGCTGAAAAACTGCAGGCGCTGTCACTGACAGTTCCCGTACAGGTTGGTGAAGAGGATCGTGTCTTTGGGGCGGTTACTTCTCAGGAGATCGCCCAGCAATTGAAAGATAAGGGCTACGATATTGACAAGCGCCAAATCATGCTCGAGCAGCCGATTAAGGCTCTGGGAATTTTCGAAATTCCTATCAAGTTACATTCAGAAATTACCGCTACCGTCAAACTCTGGGTTATTAAAGCCTGATAAAAATATCCCCCAATGAATTTAAAAGGCGAAACCTTCTTGGTCTCGCCTTTTATTTTTCAGAATTACTCCGGTTAAGGTCTTGTGAAAAGGTATTATTAGCGGTAAATTTTTTTCGTTATGCCTATTGTCAATACAAATATCGCTTTTCCTTCATCGGCACTGAGACAATTATTTACTTACCAGATACTTGTCGATAAAATAAAGACTCTTTTTCCGGGGCAGCGCGTCGTAGCTCCATTAAAAAATGTGCCAACAATTGGCTTCATTGTTCAAATCGGAGTTCCTGCTCCGGAGAATATCAAATTAAAAAACATCATTGAGATTATCGATATCCAGCCCCTGATTCCCACCGAACTGTTTCAATTTCTGGTCAAATTGTCCAATTATTATCTGGCGCCCATCGGCAAGACACTATCCGCAGCGATTCCTTCAGAATACCAGGTTCAGAAAAACCGTCGTGTTTTTATTGTCAATAAAAATCCGGCGACTATTTCCGAACAATATCAGGCAATCTTACAAAAAATAGCCGATAATGAATCAATGCTTTTATCCGAATTGAAACGCCTGTTTGACAAAGACGTTTTAGTCGCAGGCATAGAAAGTTTAAAAAAGCGGGGTAATATTAGTGAGACACCGGTATTCAGCCTTCCGCAACACCGTCAGCACACCCGGAAAAATCTGCGACTTGCCGATCACTTAGATTCTCTCGAACCAGACTTGACAAAACTCCAAAAGCAGGCACCCAGACAGTTCGAAATCATTGAAGAGTTACAAAAACATGGAATAATCCGACAAAACGACTTCGACCGGTTCCCCGCCAGCTCCATAAAAACACTTTTGAAAAAAGCCTTTATCACTATCGAAGAAACGGAACAATCTGAAGATTACTTCTGGGATGATTTACACCTGAAAGAAAAAGATGTGCAGCTGACTGAAGAACAAACCGCTGCCTATAATATTATTGCCAAGTCTATCGGCAGAACCGAATTTGCACCCTTTCTGCTTCAGGGAATAACCGGCAGCGGAAAGACCGAAGTATATTTACAATTAATTAAAAAAGCAATCTCGGTGGAAAAAACAGCCCTGGTGCTGGTTCCTGAAATCACCTTGACGACCCATCTCGCCAGTCGCTTCAGGGGCGAGTTTAAAGATCAGATCGCTATCTGGCACAGCCATCTCAGTAGCTCCCAGCGGAGTGTTTTGTGGGAAAAGATCCACACCGGTAAATATCCGGTTGTCATCGGTGCCCGCAGTGCAATTCTGCTGCCGTTGCCGGCACTCGGTCTGATCATTATCGACGAGGAACAGGACGGATCATTCAAGCAGCGGGACCAGGAACCCAAATATAACGCCCGGGATGCTGCCCTGATGCGGGCTGTCGATTGTCAGGCTACCGTCGTCATGGGCTCAGCCACACCGAGCCTGGAAAGCCTCTACAATGCCGCCTCCGGTAAATTCCAGAAGGTGGAACTGATAAAACGTTATTCCGAAGCACCGGCAGCTATTATCGAAATAATCGACATGACTGCGGAGTGGAAAGCGACCGGTGATTATAATATACCTTTATCCCGCCAATTGAAGAATAAAATCGCCGAAAAGCTGGAACAAAAGGAGCAGGTTCTACTGCTGCAAAACCGACGCGGTTACTCCAATATTATTTTATGTCCCGACTGTGGCTGGGTGCCCAAATGCCGCAACTGTGACATCTCGCTGACCTACCATAAAAACGCAGCCTATATGCTCTGTCATTACTGCAACATGACGATGAGACCGCCATCTGTCTGCCCCCAATGCAATTCGGATAAATTTCTCTATCCCGGTTTTGGCACCCAGCGAATCGAAGCTTATCTTCAGAAAACTTTCCCCGAATCGCGCTGCGTCCGGATGGATATGGATTCGACCCGGAAACGGGGTTTTTCCCAAAGAGTCATGCGCGATTTTGAGCATGGGAAAATCGACATAATTATAGGCACACAGATGATCGCGAAGGGACTCGATTTTCCCAATGTGACCCTGGTGGGTGTTTTGAACGCCGACATTGGACTGTTCATGCCGGATTTTCGTGCCCGGGAACGGGTGTTCCAGTTGCTGTACCAGGTCGCTGGTCGTGCCGGCAGGGGCAAGATTCAGGGTGAAGTCTTGATCCAGACCTTCAATTCCCAGGATGTCACTATCCGCTTCGCGATGCAGCAAAACCTGGCAAAGTTTAGCGCCCTCGAACTAAGTGAGCGCAATCCAATAAATTATCCACCCTTCAGTCGCATTGCCTCAGTGCTGGTTTCCGGATTAAATGATCGACAAACCCATAGCGCCGCTGACCAGGCAACCACAGCACTTAAACAAATCGCAAAAAAAATAGAAGTATTAGGACCCACTCCGGCACCAATCAGTAAAATTAAAAATCGGTATCGCTATGTATCGATCCTTAAATCCAGGAAAGACACTGATCCAAACGGAACAAATTTGAGACGCACTCTGCGTAACTTTCTTCATTCACAAGCTTATCATGCCATCAGTCGCCAGGTTCGTGTGAGTATAGATATTGACCCGTTGGATCTGCTTTGATGCGCAAGTGGCTGCTGATAATATTACTGACCTTTTCAGTATTACTGATAGCAAAAGAACGGATTTTATCGGTCGGCAATATCCAGATCTGCTACCCTGAAAAACGGGAACAACTGGCGACGTTCACCCTGAATACCATCCAGGCTATGCTGCCGCAACTAATCAATGTCTTTGGCGCCAGCGAACAATCCATTCAGATAATCATCGTTGATTCACAACATGCTTTCGAGCAGAATGCCGGTGCTCATCTGCCCTACTGGACCGCTGCCGTTACGGTTTTTCCTCACAGAATCATTGTTCTGAAAGCCCCAAATTTGACCAATGCTTCTCTGCGCCAATATCAGACCACGGTCCGCCACGAATTTATCCATCTGTATCAGAGCTTCCACACACCGCTGTATATGACACCGACCTGGTACAATGAAGGATTAGCAGTTTATCTCACCGATCCTTATGATATCCAAAGTCGAATTGTCCTGTCCCATGCGCTATTTCAGGACACTCTTATTCCGCTCAATAAACTTTCGGATTTCCTGAAATACAACCACCTTCAGGCTGAACTCGCCTATGCCGAAAGTGCCTCGCTACTTGAATTTCTGGTCATCGTTTTTGGCGAATCATTTATAAAAAACCTGACGACTGATATAAAATCAACCCGAGATTTTAATAAGAGTTTTTACCGGCTCAGCAATATCGAACCAGGCACATTGGAATTTCACTGGAAGAAATACATCAGCAGTCGCTATCGCTGGATATTTCTGTTGGACATTCACTATATAATTTGGTTAATTATACCTTTACTGGTGATCGTTGTCTTTTTTGTCAAAAAACACCGGAACAAAAGAATTATTCAACAGTGGAATATGGAAGAAACCGAAGAAAATACCGTCTTAACCAAATGAAAAAACTCAGCCCATTTTTCTTAATAGCCCTTGTTTTTTCCACTATAACTGGCTCTCACGGTCAAGCCCTTTTTCAGGCACAGAACCATCCGGTCAATGCACGGGGCTGGGGCATGAGCGCTGCCGCCAGCAGTCAGTTTAAAGACGGTTCCGGGATGCTTTATAATCCCGCTGTCATTGCCCATACTCCAACGCTCTGGCAATTGAATTATACCGCCTTTCCAATCGATATCGTTTCCGGTTCTGCTTATGCCGTTTTCAGTACTCCAATAAAAGGAAAATTTGCCACCCTTGTGAATTATCTCGATTATGGTTCATTTACCGAGCGCGATTGGGACGGTACTGAAACCGGCAATTTCAACGTCAACGATATTTCCTTTACGACAATATACGGGCGGCAAGTTACTCGTCGGCTGAGTCTGGGAATTTCAACCAATTATTCACAATCACACTTAAATTCACTGACTGCCCGGGCGCTGCTCGGTACCATTGGACTGCAATACTACAACGAGATATCTACATTATCAATTGGCATCAGTTACCATAATTTTGGCGCTCTGATTGACGGTTATATTAACAATAATGAGAACCTGTTGTCCACCTTCATGATTGGAATATCTAAAAAACTGGATCATCTGCCAATGATCATTTCTGTGGATGGATACCAGGCATATCCCGGCGAATATGTCGCGAAAATCGGCGGGGAATTTATTTTTGGTAATCAGCTGTTTCTCCGGTGGGGCACCTCCACCCGCCGCTTCCAAATCGGCGGTCAGGAAAGCTTTAATAACTTTTTCGCCGCAACTTCTGCCGGAGCAGGTATTAAAATCGGATCATATATTTTTGATTTCGCCTTTGCCGGTCTCAGTGATGCCGGGTATATTTCATCAATAAGCATTACGCAACAATTTTTAAAAGGAGATAAACAATGAAAAACAATTTACAGCTGCTGCCGATTGTTCTCATCATTGGAGCATTTATGTTGATGTTTTCTTTCTGTGAGGGTACCGGTACTCCCAGTGTCAGTTTCGCAAATGACATTATGCCGATTTTCAGTACAAAATGTATCACCTGTCACCAGGGAGAGGGTGCTTTTGGCAATCTGGATTTAACCAATTACGCAACCATGACTTCCGGTAACAGTAATTCCGGCGAAAATCTGATCGTTCCCGGTTTTGCCGAACAGAGCCTCCTCTACAAATCGGTCGATGAAGATGAAACTTCGATACCGCGCATGCCACAAGGGGGGCCCTACCTGAACGCCTCTCAAATTCAGCTATTCGAAGATTGGATCAACGAAGGTGCCAAGGACAATTAGCTCAAAATTTAAAAAAAAGAAAAGGGCAAGTTTTTAGACCTGCCCTTTTTTATATAATCGTTCCTTTTTTACTCCGTTTTTTTCAGGTTGTACTCCACAGAAGCCCATCCATATCCCTGAATATATTCGGTCTCTGTTTTTAAAACCATTGTACTGTCAGCGACAAGGTAGGTTTGAACCCAGGCAATATCAGGATTACTGTCCCGATAGATAAACAGATAACCCCGATTTGTTGTCCAGTCGAAATCCTCTGTTGAAGTACCCTGAAAATTGACGGTTTTCCATAAACCCCGACCATCATCGTTCAGAATTAATGTTCTTTCCTGAGCGCCCATCGGGTAGGAGGTGCCATCTATTTTCCATGATCTCAATAGCCATGAACCCAAACTGACAGCATCGTTATTGCCCAGGTCTTTCACATAGATAACGCTATCCTTCACACCAGTTTCATCATAGGACAGGCTGGTCAGCCGGTAGTTTTTGAGACTATTTTTAGCCACCGTTGCGGTTTGCTGTCCCTCGGGAATTGTGATGAGATAATTTCCGTTGGTATTCCAGTAATAAATTTTTGTCTCAACGGAATCACTGGCTTCGAGGTTGGGAACGATGTAATTGGTTCCCGTCTTGTCATCCGAAAAAACCAGCCGTTTTTGGCTCAAATGACGCTCTCCGCCATGATCAAATTTCACCATAATCCAGTTACCAATCAGCTCAGGATTTTTACCACCGGTGTATTTTACAAAAGCCTCATTATAGGAATGACTGTTTTTAGAATAGCTAAACAAAAGCGCTCCATTATTCTCATAAAGACTAAAGAAACCCTCCCAGAGAGTGCTGTCATTTTCAGTACTGATTGTTATCGTGTTTTCGCTTGTGATCCATAAAAAATTGATCCGGCACAATTCGACCTGCCCGGTATCATCGATACTGACACTTGTTCCGCTGCCATCTTCCTTAAACATTGTGAGTGAGGACAATCCCTGGCGAAGGGTGTCCGTTTGAATATAATAACGATACCAGACCCCCATCAGGTCCTGATTCAATTCTTCATCTTCGACAAAATAAACATTTTCAAGACAGGCGGATATCAAAATAGCTGTCGCCATTATTCCGGCAATCAAAAATACTGTTCGGCTTATTTTCATTCCGGTTCTCTTTAATGGGTTCGAGTCAATTTTAGATCGGAAGCATTTTAGATTTATCTGAAAATAGTGTCATGTTTATGATAATTCAAGCCATCGAATCAGTGCGCTTTTTCAATAATATAATTTTTAATCCGTTCGGAAACCGTTTCATAAAGATGATCGATTTCGTCATTGGAAAGGGATTCCAGCCATTCCCGAACCTTCTTACCATATTTCTGAGTCCATTCAAAATATGCCCGCTTTCCGACATCACAACCTTCCTGCTCGCTGCAGATATATTTATACTTTTCCATCTCAGCGATCTGGATTCCCATCTCTTTCTCATGTCTTGAAAGAACTTTTACCCTTATCGAATCATCAGACATCCCAATAATCTCACGCACAGATCAGCCAACCAAATCCCGTTTTTACCATTTTTTCTTTTAATCCTCAAAATAATCCAAGGTGGAAATATAGGTTAGAGTGCCAATAGATGCAATTCTCAACCCGCAGATATTTCTAAAAATAATCCGGGTATCGGGAATATCTCGACCAGTCTATTGACCGATCCGAAATCCTATTCCAAATCTTATTCGCTGTTGCCTTTTTTGGATTTAAACTTATCGATTATTTCAGCTGCTTTATCGGGAACCAATAAAGCAAATAAACCGAAAGCTGCGCCAATTATTCCTATTATCCGGATAATTGTCGGATCCAAAACAAGCAGAAGCAAGCCAATAACAAAAACAAATATTCCGAGATTTCTCATAATTCAAGCCCTTCTGTTATATATTGTCTGTCTATTTTTAATTCAATTGCTTGATTGTTTTCGTGCATACGTTCTTTGACTTTTCGCGACCAGTTCATCATTAAAATTAATAAAAATATCAGGAATCCAAAAAATACAAGTAAGGCTACATCATGGGGAATGGAAAATTTCCTCTTCGGTCGCTTTTTTGGCTTTTTTGATTCGATAAACACCTCTCCTAAAAATTTCTCTAATAAATATAGAACCCCTATCAATCACTGTCAATTATTTGATCAGTAATATTTGTGTTAAAACTCACATGAAACATGGTTGCTTTTATTTCAATAGCGATGTATATTCATCAAAACTAAAGGATTTTCCATGAAGAAATTCCCAATTTTATTACTAATTCTCAGCATAATTTTTCAAACACTGTCATGGGCACAGGAAGAATCTGTCTATCCTCAGCCAACGAATTTAGTCACCGTCCCAACTGCGGGAATCATTCCCAGGGGTGCTTATCTTACCGATTTCCGTCTCTTCTCCGGTGGTGGTGT
The DNA here is from genome assembly GCA_964605705.1 of uncultured bacterium. Taxonomy (GTDB): domain Bacteria; phylum Fidelibacterota; class UBA2242; order UBA2242; family UBA2242; genus CAZSDW01. The sequence continues at coordinate 166,318 of CAZSDW010000001.1, read as the reverse complement.
TCTCGCTGGAATGTCCGTTGGAATATCATCCCGGTTCATGTTCGGTGTCTCATATGGTGGCGCCAATATTATCGGGGATCAACAAATTAACTGGCACAAACAGCCGGGAGTGGAAATCAAATACCGGATTATCGAAGAAACCACGAAATTTCCAGCCTTTCTGATTGGATTTAATTCTCAGGGGCAGGGTGCTTTCCTTGACTCCCTGAATCGGTACGAAACCAAGGCAAAAGGATTTTACCTGGTCGCCAGTAAAAATTACCGGCTGTTGGGAAATCTCGGTCTTCATGCCGGTATCAATTATAATCCTATTGAAGACAAGGACGGTGATAACGACCCATCATTTTATGTTGGGCTGGATAAAGATATCAACCCGGAATTTTCCGTAGTTCTTGAATACGACGCCGCGCTGAACGATAACGATACCAACAAACTGGGTCTTGGAGAAGGTTTGGGTTACCTGAATGCCGGTATTCGCTGGACCCTGGTTCAGCGTTTCCACCTCGAAATCGATTTCAATAACATTCTTCTGAACCGCAATCAAATCGACTACTTCAACCGGGAACTCAAGTTCACCTTTGTTGAATTCTTCTAAACAAATTCCATATACGGACCGTTAACAGATAATGATATTAAATGGGGGAGAGATGAAAGTTCGAAATGTTTTAATAATTTCCGTAATCCTGCTGGCGGGTATCCTGCTATTCGCACAAAATGCTGATGTTCAGAAAATCCTCGTCGCTGCCGAAGAGTTGCACGACGCCAAAGACTATCAGGGCACCATGACAAAATTGAGAGAAGCCGAAAAGCTGGATCCAAACAATCCTGAAATTTTGTGGAAAATTGCCCGCGCTTATTTCGATTTCGCGGACCAGAAACCCGATGATATTGATGTGCAAAAGAAAAACCTGTATCCTGGTTTTGAATACGCCAGGCGCTGCGTTGAAATCGCGCCCAATATGGCAGGAGGTCATCAATACTACGCTATTCTGATTGGTCGAATTGGCGAGGTAGAAGGCACCAAACAGAAAATCGAAAATTCCTACGCCGTGCGCGAACACACCATGAAAGCCATTGAACTGGATCCCGGCAATGCCTCGAACTACCATGTCATGGGACGCTGGCATTACGCTTTAGCGGATCTCAGCTGGTTTGAACGGAAAATTGCCAGCATCATTTACGCGACTCCACCGGACGCTTACTTTGAAAAAGCCGTGTATTTTTTCAATAAGGCTCACGAGATTGAACCCGATGATATTCGCCACTTGTTGTGGCTGGGTAAATCTTATGAAAAACTCGGTCAGACGGAAAATGCGAAAAAAGCGCTGAAAGAGGCACTGGCAATTCCGCCTGAAACCGAATCTGACAAAAACCAGATCAAAGAAGCCAAAGCCTTATTAGAGGATTTATAGACAGGAAATTTTCATGAAAATAGCGAAAGGGCTCTTCAAAATAATAAAAGTATTTCTGGTAGCGGGGATGATTTTTGTGGTCATTGTCGGCGCCGTAATGTTTCTGACTAAAGAGGAATCGAAGAGCTAATATTCTAAAAAATAGGGTTAAAAACAGTTGCCGTGGTATATCCGCGGGAGCTGTTTTTGCTTTATCGGATCAGAATGTCAGAAGTCATTTCCCTGGGTATTTCAAGCCCCAACAATTTTAAAACTGTCGGAGCAATATCGGAAAGCTTCCCGCCATTGAGCAGCTGCTTGCCCGGAGAATCACTGGCGACATAGATCAGCTCAACCGGGAATGTTGTGTGGCTGGTTTTCACCATCCCTGTTTCATAATCTATCATCTGCTCGGAATTTCCATGATCGGCTGTGATGAGAACATGAGCATCAAGTTCGAGTAGTCTATTGACAACTTTGCCGACATTTTCATCCACAATTTCAATCGCTTTCCGAGCCGCCTCAAAATCACCGGTATGTCCGACCATATCGCCATTGGCAAAATTAACGACAATAACCTGATACGGACTATTCTCAAGTCGTTTTATTATTTCTTTGGTCACGTTATAAGCATCCATTTCTGGATGACTGGCAAAAGTCGCCGGATCAAAGCGGCTGGGAACTTCCACCTGATCTTCATCTGGATAAGGGGTCGTGGATTTACCGTTAAAAAAACTGGTAACATGGCGGAATTTTTGAGTTTCTGCAATTCTTAATTGCTTCAATCCCGCCCTGGAAATAACCTCTCCCAGGAGCTTGTTCATACTGCCGCCGGCACTCATTGAGCCCAGCAAAAAATCTTCAAACTCATCATAGTATTGAGTAAATCCGATATATACAACCCGGGGAATTCTTTTGCGTGTACCCGGATAATTCGGATCAACAAATGCCATGGTCAGCTGAATCGCCCGATCCTGGCGGTAATTGGTATGTAAAATCGAATCACCATCCCGGACACCACGATAATCACCAATAATGTAGGGCGGGATATATTCATCAAACATATCGACATTGTCGGGAGTTTTATCGTTGGCATAGGACTCATTGACCGCATCTTCAGCTGTCGCTGCTCTCCGTCCTTCGGCATTAATAATACAGTGATAGGCAATATCCGTCAGTTTCCAGTTCCGGGAACGATCCATTCCATAATATCGTCCCATGACCGTTCCAATACGACAATTTCCAATCTCTTCCATAACAGTTTTAAGTTTAGCGATATATTCGAGGGTGCTGCGCGGTGGTGTATCCCGTCCATCCAAAAATGGATGAATAGTGATCTCGCCATCCGGAAATTCACTGCGCGCCCGACGCATTATCTTGAATAGATGTTCCTGATGAGCATGAACACCCTCATCCTGAAGTAATCCAAAGAGGTGCAATCCGGAACCATTCTTTAGCCAGTTATCCATCAGTTTTTTCCACTTGGGTGATTCAAACAGGCTGCCGTTCGATAGTCCATCATCGATTCGTTTCAATTCCTGAATGACAATGCGCCCGGCACCCATATTCAGATGACCAACCTCACTGGAGCCCTGGTAACCCTCGGGCAAACCAACCGCTTCACCGGAGCATTTGAGAAGCGTCCATGGATATTTCTCTTTGTAGAAATTAATATTCGGGGTTTTCGCTGCCATGACGGCATTTCCTTTGGGATTTTTGTTATATCCCCAACCATCTCTGATAATTATTGCAACCGGTCTCATTGATATGCCTTTCTGTTTTAGATATGTCTGTACAGTTAGATTCGTAAATCAACCCTTCGGATACAAATACGAAAAATAACCCTGTAAATATAATCACTATCTTTGAAAATATATACTATAACAACACAGAATATGTCTTTTTGTTCAGCCCTGATATTTGTAAATTTACAGGATAATTTTGTGATTGAATGAGCAGTGATTTTCTTATAATAAAAGGCGCCCGGGAGCACAACCTGAAAAATATCGATGTGCAAATTCCCCGGGAGAAGCTGGTGGTGATTACCGGGCTTTCCGGGTCCGGTAAATCGTCCCTGGCGTTTGATACGATTTACGCCGAGGGACAGCGCCGCTATGTAGAATCACTCTCTGCCTACGCCCGCCAATTTTTAGGCTTGATGGAAAAACCGGATGTGGATTTTATTGAAGGATTAAGCCCGGCAATCTCCATCGAGCAAAAAGCCAGCTCCCGTAATCCACGCAGTACTGTTGGAACTGTCACGGAGATATACGATTATCTCCGGCTGCTATATGCCCGGATCGGAATCCCGTACTGCTACGAATGCGGAAAACAGATTCAGAAGCAGACACCTCAGCAAATTGTCGATGCAATATTGGAATTTCCCGAGGACACCCACATTATTATCATGGCTCCGCTTATCCGGGGACGCAAAGGTGAATATCGCGAAATATTCAAAGAGGTTCGGCGGGAAGGTTTTGTGAGAGTGCGCATTGATGGCAAAATATTCGATATCGATCAACCCATAAAACTGGATAAAAATAAAAAGCACAACATCGAGGTTGTCGTCGATCGTCTGATTATCCGATCTTCCATCAAAGATCGTTTGACAGAATCCGTCGAACTGGCATTAAATATCGGGTCGGGACTTATCATCGTCTGGATAAACAGCAATGAAGAGCATATTTTCAGCGAAAATTTTGCCTGCCCTGATTGTGGAATCAGTTATGAGGAACTGTCGCCCCGAATGTTTTCATTCAATAGTCCTTATGGCGCCTGCCCACAGTGTGACGGTCTTGGAACTCAGATTGAAATCGATCCCGATCTGGTTGTGCCCAATGACAGGAAAAGTCTTTCCGAGGGCGCAATCCTGCCGTTGGGAGAACAGCCCCGGGGCGGCTGGTATTCAGCAATTCTGAAAGCATTAGCCAAACAGTATAAATTCGATTTCATTACGCCATACTATAAACTCTCCGATGAAGCCAAAGAGGCACTGCTTTACGGAACGGCTGGTTCGCTTGTATCCATAAATTACCGCTCCGAACGCATGAAAGGTGAATATAACGCTCCTTTCGAAGGAGTCATTAATAATCTGAAACGACGTTACACCCAGACAAATTCTGCCGGCATTCGCAGCTGGATCAATCAGTTTATGAGTGTAAAAAAATGCCAAAGCTGCAACGGCGCCCGCTTAAAAAAAGAGAGCTTGTCGGTCAAGGTCGGGAATTTATCAATCAGTGAACTGACTTCCTGCTCCGTTTCCCAGCTGGATAAATTTTTTGATACTCTCGTCTTAAATCCAACCCAGGAACAAATCGCCCATCAGATTCTCAAAGAAATCAAAGAGCGTATCACCTTTCTGATCAACGTTGGAGTTGACTATCTGACACTTGATCGACCCGCCCAAACACTATCCGGCGGAGAAGCCCAGCGTATCCGCCTGGCAACCCAAATCGGATCTCAGCTGGTCGGAGTGCTTTACATTCTCGACGAACCCAGTATCGGTCTGCATCAGCGGGACAACAATCGCCTGATCCAAACATTGACCCATCTGCGAAATATCGGGAATACTGTCTTGATTGTTGAACATGATCAGGAAACCATTGAACACGGTGATTGGATCCTGGATCTTGGACCGGGCGCGGGAGAAACGGGTGGTTATATTGTTGCCCAGGGCACTCTGGATGAAATCCGCCAAAACGAAAAATCTCTGACCGGTCAATATCTGTCGGGTAAAAAACGGATCGAATATTCTTCTTTTCGCCGCGGCGGTAATGGCAAACAGATCTGTTTATGCGGCGCTCAGGGAAATAACTTGAAAAATATTACGGTATATTTCCCGCTTGGAAAATTTATCTGTATAACCGGCGTTTCCGGATCCGGTAAAAGCACCCTTATTAACGAGACTCTGTACCCGATTCTCCATCGTCAATTTTACGGTACCACCCATACACCCCTTAAATATGAAACGATCCGGGGAGTCGAATACATCGATAAAGTCATCGACATCAATCAAAATCCAATCGGACGTACGCCCCGCTCAAATCCGGCAACTTATACCGGGACTTTTGGTATTATTCGCGATCTTTTCAGTTCATTAAAAGAATCCAAAATCCGGGGATATAAACCAGGCAGATTTTCATTTAATGTAAAAGGCGGACGATGTGAAGCATGCAATGGCGATGGTATAAAAAAAATCGAGATGCACTTCCTGCCGGATGTCTATGTTCCCTGTGAAGTTTGTAAGGGCAAACGTTATAACCGGGAAACATTGGAAATAAAATACCGGGGAAAAAGCATCGCCGATGTGCTGGACATGTCAGTTGATGAGGCGTTTGAATTCTTTCTGAAAATTCCCCGGATTCACCGAAAACTTCAGACGCTCAAAGACGTTGGTCTGGGCTACATAAAACTTGGACAGCAGGCGACTACATTATCCGGTGGAGAAGCCCAGCGAATTAAATTGGCAACCGAACTGAGCAAGATCGGAACCGGTAAAACGATGTATATCCTTGATGAACCAACGACCGGTCTGCACTTTGAAGATATTAAAATATTGCTTCATGTTCTGAATCGTCTGGTTGATCAAGGCAATACAATCATTGTTATCGAACATAACCTGGATGTCATTAAAACTGCGGATTATATTGTCGATCTTGGTCCCGAAGGTGGTGACCGGGGCGGCGCTATCGTTGCCGCCGGTTCCCCGGAAGATATCGCCGAAACGCCAAAATCTTATACCGGACAATTCCTAAAAAAAGTCCTGTATCAGCTATCCTGATGTTCTAATTAATCTCCGGCTATTGTGGCGTTATCGCTACATTCCACGTGGCAATCCAACAACAATTTCTCCGCGATAAATATACCTAATAATCTGTTAATAAATCACTTGAATCACTGGCATATAGATTGCCTTTTAATAAGCGATTTTTGATAAAACCACGCCTACCTCATAGCCGCACTTAATAGAACATTGCCCCCACCGTCGGAAGGAAATACCGCCCGGAATTTCCTTCCGACATTTATTTTATAGCGACAATAGTGTAAATTACCACCGATAAAAATTTAGCAGGAGGATAACAGACCTATGTTACAGGAAAAAATAGCCCAGGCAATCGCAATTCTTGAAGAGAAAAACATCGATATGTGGTTGACATTTGTCAGAGAGACAGACGTTTGCTACGATCCCTGCCTGGATTTAATATTAGGAGCCAATGTCACCTGGCAATCGGCGTTCATCATCACTCGCTGTGGGAAAACCATTGCAATTGTCGGCAGTCTGGACCATGAGCGGGTAAAGCTGACCGGATTATTTAGCGTTATCCGAAAATACGTCGGGAGTTTCAGTGAAGAATTTATCCGGGTTTTGAATGAACTTAATCCTCGCTCCATTGCGATAAACACATCCAAAAACGATTATATGTCCGATGGGCTCAGCCACGGTATGTACGGGTTGCTCCAAGATTTCACAAATAACACAGATTTCCAACAGCGCTTTGTATCTTCAGAAGAAATTGTCAGTGCTTTACGCGGGCGAAAAAGCCAAACCGAAATCGACCGGATCAAAGCCGCCATTCAACTTACCGAAGACATCTATACCCAGGTCTCAACCTTTATGCAGCCGGGGCAATCTGAAAAAGATGTTGCCCGGTTTATCCTTGACCTTGTCAAAAAAAATAAGGTCACTTCCGCCTGGGAGGAAAATTCCTGTCCAGCCGTTTTTTCGGGACCTGATACCGCCGGTGCGCACGCCGATCCGACCGAGCGAAAAATTAAAAAGGGACATGTCCTGAATATCGATTTCGGTGTCAAAAAAGACGAATACTGTTCCGACATTCAGCGCACCTGGTATTTTCTACGGGACGGGGAAACCACAGCGCCAGCAGAAGTTCTGCGCGGCTTCAATACGATTATCGAATCTGTCCAAATGGCTAAAGATGCCATCCGCCCGGGAAAGCAGGGCTGGCAAATCGACACCATTGCCCGCGATTATATTGTCGCACAAGGATACCCTGAATATCCCCACGGTTTAGGTCACCAGGTAGGACGTTCGACCCACGATGGTGCCGGCATGCTTGGTCCACGCTGGGAACGTTACGGAAATACTCCTTATCTACCAATCGAGGCAGGACAGGTTTTCACCATCGAACCACGATTGCCCATTGAAAACTATGGAGTTGCCACTGTAGAAGAAATGATCGTCGTTACCGAAAAGGGTTGCGAATGGTTATCTCGTCCACAGAAAGAAATCTTCATAATATAATTATTTTTATGTTAGTGGAAGGTATTTGTGAGTTAAATTACACTATGGATTTTCTTTTAATCATATATTAACTGCAACTTTTTCTCTGGAGGAGAATATGAAACATCTTACCAAAATAGCTTTCGCTTCCCTTTTGATACTCTTTTTCTTAATTCCTGCTGCAGCCCAGACTCCCGATCTGGTATTACAGACAGAAATATCATCCGATTATGTTGCCTATCTGGACAGCATGGAGGCTGAATATCTTAAATTATTGCCGGGAGCCGATGATACCCCGACAATGAAAGCCCATATGGGACTCGCCGTTGTGCAAGCCGCTCAGACCTACATTAATGGCGATACATTATCCGAAGATCTTGAAGACTTACTGGAAGAAATGGGTGAAAATATTAGCCTGGTTATAGATCAGACCTTTGAGGATATTTTCCCTCTCTTCGATGCCGGTAATCCCAATGACTTCGTATTGAATCTGATCGGTTTTTTTGAATCGGGCACCTATCCCGCTTACCGTGATTCAATTGACGCCTGGTTGACAAATAATAGTATGCTTGCCGATGATATCGGAGAGGCTATCGATCATTTCGGAGAAAAAACAGAACCGCTGATGGATGCATTTGGCGAACACTGGGATGCCGTCGCTGAAGGCAACGCGGATTTTGAATTTAAAATACAGTTGATGGGCTCACAATACGAAGACACCCTGTTTATATTTTCCAGAAAGTTTTTCGATCGACTGGATATGATTGGTGAATTGGGCGATATAATGGGAGAAACTCTGGGCAATGGATTTACCCAGATCCTCGATTCACTGAACAATAATAGCCCCAATATCGATCCGGGAGTTGTCATCGTTCAGGCTGGACTCGATTCATTAAGCAGCCTAATCGACAGTATTCAGGTATTGCTCTGGAGCCAGCCGTTTGCCCCGTTTGAATTCAAGCTTGCCTGGATGGATTCGCTGCAGGAAGGCATCGCAGAAATTGACACTCTGTTGGGTGGAAAAGAATATCCTATTGGACCCGATGCTGAAAACAAGGTAATCCGACCAAGGGGTCTGATTGAGAGTCTTGCCCATCACGATGGTCCATATGGCGTCTATCAGGATTATTACCGATATGGCGAATCAGCCTCCTACACCTTCAGCAACACATTCCCTAATGGGTTAACTGCTGATATGTATGCCATGATTGCGTCCGATATCATTCTGAATAACAATGATTCACGCGCGGCGTTTGAATTAAGAATCCATACCTATCAGGCACTTTTAAACCTGAAAGCATTCCTGACACCTGACGAGCATTTTGGTCTCGCGTTCACACTTGTTTACGATTTGTTAAATGATGAAGAATTTTTCGGAAACATCGAAGATGCTATCCAATTCATCTCAGAAGGACGTATCGACAGCCTGATCAATACTTTTGACTGGAGCGATTTTGATCTTCAGGATAAAATTTCCGAGATTCGCTACCACATTGACCAATACATCGAAAGTGATGAACTGACGAATTTTGTGGTTCTCATTAAAAAAAATGACGACGGACTGGGTCCCTATACTCTGGGTCCAAACTCCATATTTTCAATTTATCCTCTGACTGTTCCACAGGTCGTCATGGTCACAGAATCGATTGAAATGGCGATTGACGCTATGTCGATGATGGCAGATGCTTTGACGGGTCTGTATAGTGAACTCGATCAGATGTTTATTATGGATCTGGATCCCAACTTTTTGGATTTTTCCGACGTCGATAGTGAACTGGACTTTATCCTCGTTCTTGAACAATCCAATCCCAACTTTATGTCAATCACTCCTTACGGTATCGATAAATTTCACGAAATGGGCGATTGGCTGGAGGAAGCTGCTCACGATATAGGAACTTTCTATGACAATCTTGCGGACTTGATGATTGCTGTCCAGCCCTATGAGACTGATTTTGATATAGATGCCGCAGAGATGACCGATATAATGCAAATGGTGGCAGACTACTCCTGGGAAATATGGGAAGATTTCGCCTATCCCGATTCCGCTTTCTGGGACGGTAACGAACATATTAATCTGTCTGCCTGGTTCGATAATCCGCCGGCAAGTTTTCTGATAATGATGAAAAATTATTTTATGGGCATCGACAGCACCATGGGCGGATTATTTCCCGACCGCTTTAAAGCCAATGAAACTCGTGAAACACTGGTATTTCCAACACAATTTAAGCTTTACCCGGTTTACCCGAATCCTTTTAATCCAGTTGCCACTATCCAATTTGATCTGCCAGAGGAAGCGGATGTTCGCCTGTCAATCGTAAACCTTAATGGCGAAATAGTTGCAGAACTTGTGAACCATCATTATAAAGCCGGAAAAGCCATGGCGGTATGGAATGCTTCCGACTTTCCATCGGGAATATATTTCTGTCGATTATCCATCAATGGAAAGATTCATACCCGGAAAATGACATTAATGAAATAAGGCTCCGGTTGAATATTCAATCACAAAATAATCGGGGGAAAAGAATTTTTCTTTTCCCCCTTTTCTTTTTCATCCTGTGCGTTTCTCTGCAAGCCCAATGGCAGGCGTTTTTTTTCGGGCTGGCGAATCTTCACAATACCACGGTCATCAATTTAGATGCCCTGAAGACTGCTCAAAAAAAACTGACCATCGATTATCATTACGAAGACATTTATCGGAAATTTCTCATCGACGATCCGGCAATCTCCATCCGGCAGAACCGCTGTAAAGTACAAATTTCTTTACCTTTTCATAAAATCAAGTATATCCATCTTTTCCAAACCAGCACCGGTTTTTCAAAAATTTCTGCTGACAATCAGCCCGACCTGACAAGCGTTAACGGATCATTTGCCGGATCGGGCTTTGACCAGTCCGCTATCTGGACGACAAGTAACGGAAAGTATCTGATGGGATTGCAGGGACGTTTCAGTAAGTCGAGCGGCTTAACCGATCTGAATATTGATACCTACCCCAAATCTGACGATTCAAAATTGAACAAATATTTTCTGAACTGGCTACCGCTCACTTTCGGCAGTCCGATTAGTACCGATATAAGTACCCGGCTCACTAAAATCGGCGGTTGGTATTCTCTGCCAATTACGGGAAATGCCCGGTTACATCTCCAGTTATCCAGAACGATTTCTACAGATCTCTTAAAATTCAACTATTTAAACACAACCAATAAAGATACGCTCAACGGAATACGACAACTGGATATTCCCCTGGATCTGAACCAGAATCAGGTGGCTGTCAGCTGGATTCGTCCCGGAAAGAATTTATCATCGGTCACCTTGAAATATATGGGCGCTCAATTTACCTATCATTCCGATAATCACCCTCCACCGGGGGCTGATTACAGCAGTCTTGGCGATGGCTCCTTAGAGTTTCACAGTCTGGCATTCTCTACAAACTACACTGTCCGTCAGCATCGGTTTGAGACCGGTGTATCTGGAGCCAGTTTTCATGGAGATTTTGAAATCCAGACACCGGTTCTTGGATATACGACTCTGTTGTTCATCCCGGTTCCAATTGCCCACAAAGCCTGTGGCAAAATCCGCAACGGGAGAGCCCTCTCTCAGAATCTTCGATATTTGACCAATTTCCGGTTCGGACAAATAGAGGCTCAATTTTCAATCAATTACCTGCACTCAAGATACAAGCTCCGGATTGACGGGGAAGCCCAATTGGAATTAGGCTTATTGTCAACCTCGATCGATTATCCGATAAAAATCGACGCCAATATCTTCGACACTAAGCTCCTTATAAGAAAAAGATTCAACCAGCTTCACGTTATTTATTCTATCCAACAGCTGCTTCCGATTATAAATCGTCTTGATGACAGTCCCATAAAATTCACCAAGAAAGTGCCGGGCAAGGAAATTCGGGAGCGGGGCGGGCAGATACATCAGTTGGGAATTGAATATTATTTCTGATCTTCACCAGACCCTATTAAACTTTATTTTATAAAGAAAACTATAGGGATTTTGCGATAACTAATTAAATTTTCTCTGCGATGATCTTCATAGACAGTGTTTAAAGCAATTTACAGGATAACCGAAATGACAAAAAGCAACGAACTTATCAATCTGGAAAACCAATACGGCGCACGTAATTATATGCCTCTCGATGTTGTCCTTACGAAGGGTGCCGGGATTTGGGTTGAAGACGTTGACGGTAAAAAATACATGGACTTCTTAGCTGCCTATTCAGCGGTCAACCAGGGGCACTGTCACCCAAGATTGGTAAAAGTCGTTCAGGAGCAAGCTGCCCGTCTGGCATTAACATCACGGGCGTTTCGCAACGATCAATTACCGCTGCTCGCCAAGGAATTGTGTGAGCTGACCGGTTTTGAAATGATGCTACCAATGAATTCCGGCGCGGAAGCCGTTGAAACCGCCATCAAAGCAGCGCGAAAATGGGGATATCAGGTCAAAGGTGTGGAACCGGATAAGGCAGAAATTATTGTTTGCGACGGAAATTTTCACGGTCGCACCATCACGATTATTTCATTTTCCAGCGATGAACAATATAAAGACGGCTATGGTCCGCTGACTCCGGGATTTGTAACGATTCCCTATGGCGACAGTGATGCGCTAAAAAAAGCGATAAACAAAAACACTGTTGCATTCCTGGTAGAACCCATTCAGGGCGAAAGCGGAGTGGTTGTACCCCCGGAAGGTTTCCTCCGTGAAGCTTCCGAAATATGTAAAGCCAATAACGTCCTGATCTTGACCGACGAAATTCAAAGCGGTTTGGGGCGTACCGGCACTCTGTTTGCCTATGAACATGAGAAGGTCCGACCGGACATGGTTATCATTGGAAAAGCACTGTCTGGCGGAATGTATCCGGTTTCAGCAGTAGTTGCCTCCAAAGAGGTGCTCGGCGTATTTAATCCCGGAGATCATGGGTCCACCTACGGCGGTAATCCCCTGGGTTGCGCAATTGCACGGGAAGCACTGAAAATTATTATTGATGAAAAACTGGTCGAGCGTTCGGCTGAGCTGGGAAAATATTTTCTTGAACAATTACGGAAAATAGACAGCCCCCACGTCGATTTTTATCGTGGCAAGGGACTCTGGATTGGCATTGTTCTGAAGCATACCGCCGGTGGAGCACGCCACTTCTGTGTAGCCCTCCAGAAAAAAGGCGTTCTGGCAAAAGAGACCCACGAAAATGTCATACGCATTGCACCGCCACTCATCATTACAAAAGATGAAATAGACCGTGCGCTGGTAATCATTCAAGATGTTTTAACTCAATAACAGTATCCAATATACGGAGGCGTTAAATGAAATACGTATTTGAAGGTTTGAAACCGGTAACTCTCTGGCGATATTTTTTCGAACTGAACCAGATCCCCAGGGAATCAAAAAACGAAGCCGCTGCAGCTCAGTATATCATAAAAGTTGCCCGAGAACTGGGCTTACCCTGTAAACAGGATGAGACGGGCAACGTTCTTGTTACAAAACCGGCAACACCCGGCAATGAAAACAAACCCAAGGTTTGTATTCAGGGACATCTGGATATGGTCTGTGAAAAAAACAGTGGTACCATTCACGATTTTCTGAAAGACCCGATCACGATGAAAATTGATGGTGATTATGTTCGAGCTGAGGGAACAACCCTCGGCGCTGACAATGGAATCGGCGTTTCGTCGGCACTGGCGGTAATGGCGGCAAAAGACCTCGTTCATCCGCCAATGGAGTTTTTATTCACAATTGATGAAGAGACCGGCTTGACCGGCGCGAATGCCCTGAAACCGGGTTTCGTCACCGCAAACATCCTGATCAATGGTGATTCCGAAGAAGATGGTGCCCTTTATGTCGGCTGCGCCGGTGGCAAGGATACCAAGATTTCACTGAATATTGAATGGCAGAATCCTCCACAGAATTCCATACCTTTAAGCATAAAACTCACCGGTTTAAAAGGCGGTCACTCCGGACTGGATATACCGTTGGGGCGAGGAAATGCCAATAAACTGCTGAACCGGCTGCTCTGGAGTACCAGTGAAAAAGTGAGTTTTAATCTCGCATCGTTTTCCGGGGGCAGCAAACACAATGCAATTCCCCGGGAAGCCGAGGCAACACTTGTCGTTGACGCAAAAGATATGATTCCATTAAAAGCCTTGGTTGCCGAGTACGAGACTATTATCAAAAATGAATATCATGGCATCGAAGATGGAATCGTACTGGCTGTTGAAACTATCACGCAACCGGCAAAAGTTTTTACAAAAGAATTCCAGGGGAAAGTATTGAATTTAATTTACGCGTTGCCTCACGGAGTTGTTTCCATGAGTCATGCTATTCCGGATCTTGTGGAGACATCGACCAGTCTGGCGATTATTCGTACCGAAGGTGACGAAGTCAATATTCTGACTAGCCAGCGCAGTTCTGTCGAATCAGCCAAAGATGATATCGCCGATAAGGTTAAAGCAACCGGAATGCTGGCTGGCGGAAAAATCCATCAGGGCGGCGGATATCCCGGCTGGAACCCGAATATGGATTCAAAAATTCTGAAAATAATGAAAACCGCTTACCAAGACCTCTATGGTAATGTACCGGCAGTCAAAGCGATTCATGCCGGTCTTGAATGTGGTATTATCGGGGAAGCTGTTCCCGATATCGATATGATCTCCTTTGGACCAACCATTAAAAATCCCCACTCTCCGGATGAAGTCGTAGAAATTAAGACAGTCGGGAAGTTCTGGCAATTGCTGACAGAAACACTGAAGAGGATTGCTACAAATTAATCCAATCATTCAAAATGCTCAAAGCCGCTGGGATTCCGGCGGCTTTTTTATTGAATCCTGTAAATGATTGCAGTGTCAGAAGATTTGTTTTTTCAGATTTAAAGCTTTACCAGCTGGGAATTACGTCGTAAGACCAGATGAAGTTCAGATGTTGGATCTCGCCCGGTATTTTTGCCTTTTCAAACAGTCGCAATGTATCACGCAGTATTGCGGTATGCAGGGTCACATGTTTTGCTTTCCCCAGTACCCTTCCAAATGGAAAATTAATAAATGCACAACGTGGCGGTGATAAAATAAGCGCCTGTTCATAAAATGGCGTCAGTAGCACTGTTGACAGCTTCGCGGCTTCCATCTGGCTGGCAACGAGGCACGCTACCTCCGCTGTTTTTGCAGAGCAGGGAATAATCAACACACCATTACATTCTTCGTCTTTCAACTGTTTGACAAGTTTTTTGACGGACGCCTGCAGCAGTTCGGGATTTGTTTTTACTCCGGAAAAACTGAACATGTTGTCGTTGATTTTACCAATCAAGCCCTCCTTTTGCAAGAGGACTAACCTGTCGATTGGTAAAACAACATTAATGTCGAGGGCGACCTCGGACGTTTCCCAGTCAAGGGCAAAGAAATTCAGATCGTTTCGATCAAAATTAATATCAATCGTCTGGTATGTGTGATTCAGCTTGGTGTCTTCTGCTGTAAAAGGATAGCCGCTATTCAAATAGGCGCCACATATCGACACCAGGGCAATTTTACTGTCTATCAGTTTTTGTTCAAACGGCGTCCACGCTGTATTTTTCTGGCGTTCGCGAATACGGTATGAGCGAGCCATCTGTTCATATACGAGACGTTTTTTTTCTGGTAAATGTAAAAAGTTGGTCTTTTTCATAGTCCAAATTTACTAAATATTTTGGTTTTCTCAATGCAGTATAAAAATAAAGATGACAAAATTATTTGTGCAAATATTTCAGGCGCCTGACTTCTTGCTCCGCCCAACCACGTAATTGGTCAATGCTCCAGTTTTTATAATCCTGATAGTAGAGCGGTTTTCCAAAATTAAAATTAACGTTACTCGAGCGCACATGCCAGACACCTTTTGTTTTTGCCCGGTACAGATTTCTCATTCCGATCGGCAGAATATCCACCCTGGCATTTATAGCAAGATGAAATGCACCTTTGCGAAATTGTTTCATTTTACCGGTAATTGTGCGCTCGCCTTCCGGAAACATTAAAATCGATGTACCGCTCTTTAAAATATCCCGGGCTCTGTTCAGGCTTTCAATTGCCTCCTTCAAATTTCCCTTTCGAACAGGAATATTACCCCACTTTGTCGTCATCCGCCCCCAGACCGGCCAGGAAAAATGATCCGTCAACTCCAGAACACTGAAGAAAAGCGGAATATATCCGGGACAGATAAAGGCGTCCAGAAGCGATTCATGGTTACAGATAATCAAATAGGATCTGTGATGGTCAAAATTATCCAAACCGGTGACTTTAACCCGAACAGAGATACTGCGCAGCAACAGGCGTGCGAGGGGTCGAATTAAAATTATCAATTGCTGGGGACGATAGAAGATCATCCCGATAAAAACCAGCGCCGCAATGAGTGAAAAAATCACCACTGCGACAATCCACCTGTAAATAAAAACTATATATTTCACGCTATTTTTTTTCGCTAGTCAGGTTTCTCATAGGCAGAGTTAAATATAATAATTCACAATTGAGCATCAAGTGCTTTTTAACGATTAGAAATTGTCCCGGACAATTATTTGTAAAGATTTAAAAAAATAAGTAAACTGACTGTGTCCTTTTATAGATGAGATCGAGCCCAAATTGTTGTCGCCTTTTACCTTGTTTTTAGAGGGAGCTGGAATTAAATTTGCATTGCTAAAATTGATGGGCGTGAGAAACTGAAACTGTTTGTAAATATTGTGTTTAGAGAAATCAAGTGACAAAAATCATTACGATCGCCAACCAAAAGGGCGGGGTCGGTAAAACCACTACATCTGTCAACTTAGCCGCCGGTCTGGCGGTTTCGGAGGTCAGCACGGTGCTGATTGATATGGACCCGCAGGCAAATGCGAGTATCGGGTGTGGCATTGACTATAAAAACATCGATCAAAGTATTTATAATGTCCTTGTGGATGGAATCGATATCAACTCAATCACCCACCCAACAGAAATTCCCTATCTGGATGTCCTGCCCTCAACTCCGCAGTTGGTCGGCGCAGAAATTGAGATGGTTTCCATGATCGGTCGTGAAATTGTGCTGAAAAAAGCCCTGGAGCAGTTAGAGAAAGAATATGAATATATTATCATCGATTGTCCCCCCTCCCTTGGGCTGCTGACGATAAACAGCCTGACCGCCTCCAATTCAATTATTATCCCCATCCAGTGCGAATATTACGCCATGGAAGGACTGGGACAATTATTAAATACAATCCGGCTTGTTCAGAGAAGCCTGAACCGCAATCTCCAGATTGAGGGCGTATTAATTACTATGTATGACTCGCGGCTGCGACTTTCCAATGAAGTCGCCGATCAGGTCCGCAGTCACTTTAAAGATAAAGTTTACCAAACCATTGTCCGTCGGAATGTCCGCCTGGGAGAATCCCCCAGTTTCGGGAAGCCGATTATCCTCTATGATGCCTCATCCGCAGGCGCTCAAGACTATATGGATTTGGTGGGAGAACTATTACATAATGACGGTCAAACGACTCGGTAAAGGTATCGGCGCTATCATTCCCGAATTTCCCGTGGGAATTGATCTGACCCAACAGATAGCCGAGATAGAAATTGAAAAGATACGCGTTAATCCGCGTCAGCCGCGTAAAGATTTCAACCCCCAGTCGATGGAAGAGCTGAAGCAGAGTATCCGTGAAAACGGCATTATCCAACCAATAACGGTTCGACAAATAGAGAATGGCTTCGAATTAATCGCAGGGGAGCGGCGCCTGAGAGCCTGTGCCGAGCTGGGAAAAACCAGTCTGCCCGCCTATATATTGCCGGTCTCCAGTGAAGTCGAAATGATGGAACTGGCACTTATTGAAAATCTGCAACGTGAAAACCTGAACCCCGTCGATGAAGCACGGGCATATCATATGCTGACCCATACTTTCGATATGTCCCATGAAGATATTGCCACGAAAGTCGGAAAGGATCGCTCGACAATTACCAACTCTCTGCGCCTGCTGAACCTGCCCGAGGAAATCTTGCGCGACCTGAAAGACCAGAACCTGAGCGCCGGACATGCCCGCCCCTTAATTGCCATCACGGATAAGGAACAGCAGCTAAATCTCTGGCGTAAGATCAAAAGAGATGCGCTGAGTGTGCGCGACGTTGAAGCCCTGGTCAAAAAGACCGGCAACACCGCGAAAAATAGCACAACATTGATCAAAAAGGAATTGCCCGCAAAATTTTACAAGCCCGTTGAAGATCGCTTGATGCACATCACCGGATCACGGGTAAAAATAAAAGGGAAAGACAAGGGCTATATCGAAATCGAGTTTTACTCAAAAGAAGATCTCAGCCGTCTGGTTGAATTGTTTGAGTACATCGAGGATCAAATCCAATGAAAAAACAAAATTACACTCTGCATATCATCAGCGACAGTCAAAATACCCCTTTTAAACTGACTTTTAACAATATCGTCACCCGTATTGTGCTGACTCTATTGATTCTGCTGATCGTCGGTATCGGCGCCGGTACTATTATTCTATTACCTCGAGCCATTAAATACAAATCCCTGGTCACAGAAAACGAGCAATTGATCGTTGACCGCCTGAAAGTAATGCAGATTTTAAGCGACTATAATAAAATCCGGCAGATGGATCAATACATCCGGTCGGTGCTGGGCGCGGATTTGAATGTCGCATCCTTTGATTCCTTGAACCTGGATTCACTGTTCATACCACCGGGCACGATCAACCATTCCGATGAAAAAGCCATTGAAATCAGTTATCTGGATAATGTCCCGATTTACCCGCCTGTCGAAGGATATATCACCCAGGGATTCATTGATGATAATGTGCTGACTCAGAATAATCACTACGGGGTTGACATCGCGGCTCCCGTGGGCGAACCGATTCGTGCTTCAGCCTCGGGGGTTGTCGTTTTTTCAAACTGGACCTACGATCTGGGTTATACAATTATTTTATATCATCCGAACGGGTACTTCACAATTTACGGACACAATTTGAGAAATATCGTCGAAGCGCATCAATATATTAACCGCGGTGATATTATCGGATATCTGGGAAATACCGGAATCAGCCAGGGACCGCATCTGCATTTTGAAATCTGGCGGGAAGGAAAGCCCATCGATCCGCAAAATATGATCTATTCATATAGACGCTCCGATATATCTGTCAATAATTACGGAGGATAAAACCACTATGACAAAGAAAAAAGATACGACCATCAATACGATCATTGGGGAAGATGCCATCATAACCGGTAATATCCAGCTCAACGGAAACATTATTATATATGGTCAAATCAACGGCGATGTTACCACCGACGGTGCCATCACCTTATCAACAACCGCCAAAATCCAGGGGCAGCTGAACGGTGAAGACCTGAATATCGGCGGCGAGGTCGAGGGAAACGTTACCAGCCGGAGTAAAATTACTCTCGGCAATAAAGCCATTCTGAAAGGTGACATTAAAGCCGCCCAAATCGTTATCGAAGACGGCGCTTTTTTTGATGGTTCCTGTGTTATGGAACGTGCAAAAGAAAAATCGAAATAGAATTTCTCCCCACAATAAAATCAGTTTTATCTCTATTATTTATCGTTTTTAGATAAACGAACTGTTAAATTACGCCGTTTGTTGAACGCCATGACAAGCTCAATTCCACAATGGGGGCAAAATGAAATTAAAAAGCATCTTGAATCCCGATCTCGTTTTTATTAATGAAACTTTAACTGATTACGATCAGGTATTAAAATTTTTATCGGAAAAATTTGCCGGGATTGTCAAACTTGACCATAATTTCATTCTAGAAAAACTCGTGAATCGTGAAAAACTATCTTCAACATTTCTAGGAAAAAATACGGCATTACCCCATGAAAAATTTGATGATTTTGACAATATCATTATCGCCTTTATCAAATTAGCTGACCCGATCACAATCACCGTAAATGACACTCCTCAGATATTAAAATATGTCTTTTCGGTTTTGGCAACCCGCGATAATCCGCAGCTCTATTTAATCGTATTACAGACCATCAGTTCACTCATTTTAAATAATTATGAAATTCTGGAAGAATCACAAAACAGGGATGAGTTTTTTAAAAAAATCGATCAGCTGAACTTTTATATTGGTGATTTCCTGAATGCCGGTTTTTTTACTCATAAACATCCGGTTATCAATGAAGAGCAGCTTCTGTCAGACGCCATGGATATGATGAAAGAACACCAGACCGCCTTCCTGCCGGTTATTGATAAAAACCAAAAGCTATCGGGCACCCTGGAAATTTCCGATATACTGGTAAATTGTTTTCCGGAATATGCGTTGCGGTTTGACGATTTCTCTTTTCTGGATGAATTCGAGCCATTACAGACGATCTGGAAAGGTGAGTATTCTTTCAAAGTGATCGATCATATGCGCAAACCGCTTTATCTAATCGTACATGAAAGTACGAGCTATATTGAGGTCCTTTTTCTAATGGCAAAGTATCGTCAGCGATATATTGTCGTCGTTGATACTGATGAGCATGTGGTCGGCGTAATTACCCATAACGACGTTCTTAATAAACTATTGAGACCCTAAGGATCCTCTTTTATGACGAGTCATATGATTCTGGCTGCCCTGATATTTATTATTGTTTACGGATATATCATTTCTGAAAAAGTCCACAAAACCCTAATTGCGCTATTGGGCGTTTGTGCCTTTATGGTTTTTCACCTTGTTCCCTATGAAGAGGCGATCAGCCACATTGACATGAATGTCATCCTGTTGCTAATCGGTATGATGATTTTAGTAAATATTACCGAAAAGAGTGGCGTATTTGAATATGTCGCAATCTGGTCTGCCAAAAAAGTCAAAGCAGATCCAAAGTTATTATTAGGCGTAATGTTCGTGATCACCGCGGTTTTTTCCGCATTTCTCGATAATGTTACCACGGTATTACTGATCGGTCCGGTGTCTCTGTTAATTGCTTCACAATTAAAAGTTGATCCTTTACCCTTTCTGATTACCGAAATATTTGCCTCGAATATTGGCGGTACCGCCACCCTGATTGGTGATCCTCCCAATATCATGATCGGGTCTGCTGCCGGTTTATCATTTGTGGATTTTTTATCCAATCTCGCTCCATTAATTATTATCCAGATACTTATCTTTATCGTCATATTCATTTTAATTTTCAGAAAAAAATTGAGGGTATCTAACATTGCCCGCGCCCGGATCATGGACATTGATGAAAAAAAATTAATTAAAAATAAAAATATCCTGCGCAAATCTCTGATTGTCATGTCCGGTGTAATAATCGCCTTTTTATTCCATGAAATTCTGGAAATTGAAGCCAGCATCATTGCGTTGTGTGGCGCCGCTATTTTAACGATCTGGACACGTACCGATGTGGAGAATGTATTAAAAACAGTCGAATGGGCAACCATCCTCTTTTTTATTTTCTTATTTATGATTGTTGGGGGTCTGGTTTACACCGGCTTGGTAAAAGATATTGCCGACGGGATAATCAAACACACTGCCGGCAACATCAAACTGACCTGTGGATACATTTTATGGTTTACCGGGATTGCATCGGGTATTTTGGATAATATTCCACTAGTCGCAACATTTATTCCCATTATTAAATTTATGACAATAAACTTGGGATCGGCTAATTCAGCACCGATTTGGTGGAGCCTTTCACTCGGAGCGTGCCTGGGCGGAAACGGTACAATAGTTGGTGCATCTGCCAATGTAATCATGTTGGATTTCGCCCGCCGCAATAAAATTGCCCTGAATTTCATGTCTTTTCTGAAATACAGCATACCGGTGACCATTTTGAGTTTGCTTATTTCTTATATTTATATCATTGTATTTTATTTTTAACCTATTATTTTGGATAAAGATTATGCTAAAACGAACAATAACCTGTGGCGAATTAACCGTAAAAGACTCGGGAAAAACGGTTGTCCTTAATGGCTGGGTGAACCGCCGCAGAGATTTGGGCGGACTGATCTTTATTGATCTGCGGGATCGATACGGGATGACCCAGGTTGTTTTCGATCCAATTCAGGATCCTGAATTATTTGCCGCTGCTCACAAACTGAGCGCCGAGGATGTGATTGCTATCCGGGGATTGGTCCGTAATCGTCCTGAAGATGCTGTCAATTCAGACATGCTAACCGGCGGGATTGAGGTTTTGGCAACGAACATCGAGATTCTGAATACTGCCCAACCATTGCCTTTTCTGGTCACTGACCGATCTACCGGTCTGGAAGATTTGCGTTTAAAATATCGCTATCTGGAGCTTCGCACAAAAGAGCTGCAACAGGCGATTGCGCTTCGGCACAGGGCAGCACAGTGTGTTCGTAAATTCTACACCGACAATAATTTTTACGAAATCGAGACCCCTTTTCTGATGAAAAGCACCCCTGAAGGTGCCCGGGATTACCTGGTACCAAGCCGGATTCACAAGGGCTATTTTTACGCCTTGCCGCAATCTCCTCAAACCTATAAACAGCTCCTGATGATTGCTGGTTTTGACCGCTATTTCCAAATTGTGAAATGTTTCCGGGATGAGGATTTGCGGTCAGATCGTCAGCCTGAATTTACCCAGATTGACGTTGAAATGTCCTTTGTTGAGGAAAACGACATCATGGAAAATACCGAAGCGATGCTGAGAAACGTATTCAGTGATGTCTGCAACATTCAACTGGAGGATTCTTTTCCCCGCTTTACCTACGATGAGGCAATGAAAATTTATGGATCGGACAAACCCGACCTGCGCTTCGACCTGAAAATACACACCCTGAACGATTTACTTAAAGATACACCTTTTACGGTATTTCAATCGGCAATCGAGACCAACGGTGTAGTCGCCGCTATCTGTGTACCGGGCGGAGCACGGTTTTCCCGAAAACAGATCGATGAATTGACGGAAAAAGTCCGGAGCTGGGGCGCCAAAGGACTGGCGTTTACAAAAGTAACTGATAACGGGCTTGAGGGCGGCATCGCTAAATTTTTATCCGATATTGAAAACGAACTGATCCGAAAATTTGAAGCGAAGCCTGACAATCTCATGCTTTTCGTCGCCGATCAGGAAACTGTTGTTTATCCAACGCTCGGCAATCTGCGGATTGCCGTTGCCCGGCAGCTGGATCTCATTCCAAAAGACAGCTACAAAGCCCTTTGGGTAACCCGTTTTCCACTGGTAGAGTGGAGCCCGGAGGATCAGCGTTATATTGCCGTGCATCACCCCTTTACATCGGCGATTCCCGAAGAACGCGATTTTATAAAAAATGCCCCGGAAAAGGTTCACGCCCGCGCTTACGATATTGTCATCAACGGACAGGAGATTGGTGGTGGCAGCATCCGTAACCATACACCCGAATTACAGTCAGAAACCTTTGAACTGCTCGGTATAAACAAAGCGGAAGCCGAGGCGAAATTCGGATTTCTGCTGGACGCGCTGTCTTTTGGAGCACCGCCCCATGGTGGAATTGCCCTGGGATTTGATCGTCTGGTATCGATTCTTGCCGGAGTTGATAATATCCGCGACGTCATCGCGTTTCCGAAAACCACCAGTGCTTCCTCCCTGATGGACGGCTGCCCGACAAGTGTCAGTGACAAACAGCTGAAGGATCTGGGGCTAAAAATCACCTGAATCAGACCTTCTCGATACCGGTATAAATAATTTCTATGTCCAAATTAATGCCAAAACACTGTCTCCTTCAAACGGGATGGTTTTGTAAGAATCCCTTGTATTTGACCTGAAAAATATTAAAACTACAAATTGTCTTTAATTATTCGAGAACTGATGATCAAGAAAGAAATAGAAATAAAAGGCATCGATCCCTTTCTGGTATTTGGGGTCAATGACATTCTGCTGAAACTGCTGTCAGAGAGATTCCACATCGATATCATGGCGCGCGGTAACACAATCCACCTGAATGGAGAGGAAACAATCATCCAGCAGGTCAATCGAGTCATTGGCGAAATGCTTCTGACGATTAATCGAAAGGGATACATTGAAGAATCCGATTTACAGATTCTCATTAATGTCGAAATCGCCGGCGAAAAACACGATCAGGAAGTCACAGCAGACACCGTTATCCTTTTCAAAAAAAGCGGGGCAATCAGACCACGCTCCGTCAACCAGGAGCGATATTATAAGTCAACCCTGCGCAATGATATTGTTTTTGGCATCGGTCCTGCCGGCACCGGGAAAACTTATCTGGCGGTCGCAATTGCTGTCGCTGCCCTGCGAAACCATGAAGTGAAGCGCATCATTCTGACCCGTCCCGCTGTTGAAGCCGGGGAAAGTCTCGGCTATCTTCCCGGTGACTTGAAAGAAAAAATCGAGCCATATCTGGCGCCGCTTTATGATGCGCTACACGATATGCTTCCCGCTGATAAACTGAAAGGATTTACAGATCAGCATTTAATCGAAATTTTACCGCTTGCTTATATGCGGGGACGTACTTTGAATAATGCCTATGTCATTCTGGATGAAGCCCAGAACACCACCAGCATGCAGATGAAAATGTTCCTGACCCGGCTGGGTGCAAATTCAAAAGCCATCATTACCGGCGACATCACCCAGATTGATATACCTGATAAGGTGGGATCCGGTCTGATTGAAGCCCGGAACATTTTAAACAAGATTGACGGGATTGATTTTATCTACTTCGAACCAGGCGATGTGGTCAGGCATCGGCTTGTCAAAGAAATCATCAAAGCTTATAACGGAAAAAGTACTGACGGGTGACAATAAAGAAACACAATAAATCCTTAAGATTTCCTCTTTCATGGATATCTCTCTTCCTGATATTTGCCAATAATATCTCTGTCACCTATGCTCAAATTCCCAACGATGTTCCGGTCAAAGTATGGATCAATCTGGATGAGTCCTGTTTTAATATCAGTGACATGACACCGATTCACTTGGATGAAAAAGCATTGCTGCGGCTCCAAAACAAAGCGCGGAATCATTATAATCCAATCGATAATCTCGTCCCCGGCGCGGAAATTCACCGCCAGATAGAAAGCCGGGTTCAGAAGATTCTGACCTATTCACGCTCTTTGAGGGCTTACTCTGCGCTGGTTAAACCATCACAAATATCCGAAATTGAGAAATTATCTTGTGTAAAAAACATTGAGCCGGTTGGGATTTTCAAAAGACCAACTATCCCAACCAAAACAACAACACCTCTTCTTAAAGCTCTGGGTAACACCGGTGATTATGGCAATTCTTTTGATCAGCTGGAGCAGTTGAATATTCCGGCTGTTCATGCCCTTGGTTACACCGGTTCAGGGGTCAGAATCGCCATCATAGACGCTGGATTCTATAAAAATCATAACACCTTTCAGCATATCTTGAATGATAGCCGACTGATCGCCGAGCGGGACTTTATCTTTAAAGACTATAACGTCCAGGACGAAACATCCAGTGATACCACCAAAAAAGGCGCCCAACAAAGTCACGGAACATCAGTCTGGAGTCTCATTGGTGGATACGAGCCCGATATCTATATCGGAGCAGCTTATAATGCCGAGTTCTTACTGGCAAAGAGTGAATATATTGGCTCTGAAACTATCGTTGAAGAGAACTGGTACGTCGAAGCTGTTGAATGGGCGGAAGCCAAGGGAGCCGATATCATCAGTACATCGGTATCGTATCGGAACTTCGACAATCCGGAAGATGATCACAGTTATGAGGAATTGGATGGCAAAACCACCCGGGCAGCCCGGGCAATCAACTGGGCTTTTGAACGAGGAGTCCTGCCGGTTATTTCTGCGGGAAATGACGCTCAAATATTTCCACAGGACGGAGGGATTCTTACCCCCTCTGACGCAATCGGAGCATTGACCGTCGGAGCTGTTGACATCAATGGTCAGCTGGCTGGCTTCAGCTCACACGGTCCCACAATCGATAATCGAACGAAACCAGATCTCTGTGCCCTGGGAGTCAATAATTATGTTGCTAGTGCCAATTCTATCGATTCTTACATCAATGGGAGTGGCACATCTTATTCCGCACCTTTGATCGCGGGCGCCTCAGCCCTCTTAATGGAAAAATACCCCAACCTCACACCGATCTATGTCATTCAACTTTTAAAGACTCACGCCTCCCTTACAAACTCGCCCAGTTACCGCTATGGTTGGGGAATACCCGATGTCTATAGCGCTATCACTGCGGGGGATTCTATCATATCTCATAACATCGCTATCGAAAGGAACAGATTATATTCGCTTCCAAATCCCTCGAAAAGCGCTGTTTCGTTTCTGTTTCAGTGGTCCCAAATTAGCCCGTCACAAAATCACACATCTCTAAAAGTGTACAACCTGCTTGGTGAACTGGTCTGGAGTTTCGATCTGCTTCCGCAAATCGCGGGAATCAAAGAAGCGGTTCCATGGAATTTAAAAAATTATAAAGGCGAAATTGTTCCTTCCGGAGTTTATATTGTAGCAATAACCGATGGGCAC
Source organism: uncultured bacterium (assembly GCA_964605705.1). Taxonomy (GTDB): domain Bacteria; phylum Fidelibacterota; class UBA2242; order UBA2242; family UBA2242; genus CAZSDW01. The sequence goes on along the minus strand of CAZSDW010000001.1, from coordinate 140,264 downwards.
ACCAGAATTAGTGGCAAATGCCTTATCAATAAATAGCGGTCGATATGATCCCAGAAAAATATGACAACCATCTAAACTTGCCACGGTCTAAAAAAGGAGAAAATTGAATGGACCAGCAGGAAATTGATATCATTGAACGAATTAAAAAGGGTGACCAAATGGCTTTCCAGCAAATCATGACCAGATACGGAGAACGGGTGATGGGGCTGGCTTTCCATTTTACCAAGAATTACCAGGACGCCGAAGACCTTTACCAGGAGACCTTTATAAAAGTCTATCGAAACATTGATTCGTTTCGGTTTGAAAGTGAGTTTTTTACCTGGGTTTATCGGATTCTGGCTAATCAGGCGTTCAACTATTACCGCAAGGCAAAACGGATGACCATCGTTGATCCCGGTGAAGATGATTATCTCTGGGAGACGATTCCCTCGGATGAATCGAATGAAGCGGACCAGGCAACCTTGAATCTGTCACTGCGCCAGGAAATTGACCGGGCATTAATGCAATTGTCCTCCCAGCAACGGGTTGTATTTATTTTAAAACACTATGAAGGTAAAAAGATTAAGGACATTGCCGCTATTCTCGACTGTACCGAAGGAACGGTCAAACGATACCTGTTCCGGGCAACACGTAAACTTCAAACAATTATTGTGAAAGCATAAAGGAATAATTCCATGAAAGCACATCAACCATTTGAAGACATGCTACTGCTTTACTTCTATGATGAATTAAGCAATGGAAACCGGAAAATATTTGAGAGCCATCTCAGCAGTTGTCCCGTCTGTACCAAAAAATTAGCGCAACTGACCACAATGAAAAACTCCTTAAATGCTATTCAACTGCCGCGCCCCAGCACTGTCCTTATTGAACGGGCAAACGCAAAAGTTCTTGAAAAGATTAGAGCATACAAACGGTTTCCGCTGAAAGACCGAATCATGAATATTTTTGATGATTTGCAGGAGGCTCTGACCGGCATTTTTACACAACCGCGTTATCAACTTGTCTCTCTTGGAGTAACGCTCATTATCGGTATGTTCATTGGTAAATTGTGGCTGAGCAGTGGGCTTCGTCATGATCCCGGCATGCTCGCTAATTTTGTTAATTATCAGGCGGCACTGACCGATTCCGAAAAGGAGAACCTCCAGAAAGCCCTGGCGAATTATCTGCTGCAGTCCGGCGGCATTGAAGTTGCCGAACTGGTACAGGGCGATCCTGATACCGATGGCGACGGAATTGTCGAAGTGAATGTTAAAGTTGAGAAGGATTTCGCACTCAAGGGCGGCTTGGATGACCCGACTATTATAAATATGCTCCAGTATTCTGCGTTAAATGAAAAAGACAAAGCCCGGCGGTTGCACGCCCTGAAGCTTCTGGCAAAAACGCATCAAAATCCCAACAACGAATCAACATTCATTTCAGTGCTGTTGAATGATACCGAACAGGATGTCCGAATGCTGGCGCTGGAAACTTTGCGCTCTTACACTATCGACGAGCAGATTCTTGATACGTACAAAACATTAGCGCTGCGGGACAGCAGCTCATTAATCCGCTCTATCGTACTTGAAAATTTATATACAAATGCCGATGCGACTGTCATCCCGATATTGGCGCTCATCGCTTCCAATGACGAGAACGGCGACATTCGTGACACCGCGCAAAAATACCTCGATGATATAATGAAAAATAGTAACCAATAGGATTTATTATGAAGTTAAAACATTTCTATACCGCAATAATTTTTCTGATCAGTCTTCAGCTGTATGCCGAGAAATTTGACTATGATGGAATGCGCTATCGGGGAGAAACGGTTAAAGAGTACGCTATTTCCGAAAAGGGCACTCTGTTGATGAAGGAAATTCACGGTGACATCAAAATAATTGGGGAAGCTCGCAACAACATTCTCGTCACTGAACGTTATAGTATTAATGCCTATTCTGAATCCAGTGCTGAAAAAATTTATCAGGAATATCGTGCAAAATATATTCTGAAAGGAAACACCCTGATCGTTGAAGGTCAGGAAGACTCAAAACGATATCACAGCGACTTTCTTGTTCAGGTGCCTGCCAATTTCAATCTCGATATAAACGCCAGTGGTGGTGACCTTGTGGCAGAAAAAATCAGTGGGACTGTTGAAATGCACACTTCCGGCGGCGATATTGATATCCTGGAAATCCAGGGAAATTTGAATATTAATACCTCCGGTGGTGATATCAATATCCGCAAATCCGGGGAAGATATTAACGCGGGGACTTCCGGTGGTGATGTCGTCTGTGATGGAATTGTTGGTAAGCTCTACGCCAAAACGTCCGGCGGGGACATTACTGTCGAGGATCTGCAGGGAGACGGCGAAATTCGGACTTCCGGTGGCGATATCTATATTTCTCATATCAAGGGCAAGCGCTTTGACGGAAGCACCTCCGGTGGCGATATTGGTGCTGATTATATTGATGCCGATTTAAAACTTAACACCTCCGGCGGTGATATTGTCATTGGCAAAACAGCATCTCATGTCCGTCTGCATACCTCGGGTGGCGACATCGACGTTGAAGAAGTTGGGGGCAATCTCGATGCCAGTACCTCGGGTGGTGATATCACTGTTGAAAAGGTCAAGGGAACCTGCACAGTGAACACCTCCGGTGGTGATATTGATCTGGGATTGGCGATGGACAATGTTCGGGCAACGACTTCCGGAGGTGATATTTATATGTCAAACGTCTATGGTGCTGTATTTGCCCATACCTCCGGTGGTGATATTGAACTCCATAAAGAACTCCATAAATCCAGTAAGGACAACACGATTGATTTGGGCAGCTCCGGCGGGGATATTTACCTGTCCATCCCGGACAATATAAAAGCCGATATCTTTGCCCAAATAATTGTCTATAACAAATGGGACAAAAATGAGATTCGTTCTGATTTTCCGCTGGACATCACCCAGGAACAACGCGGATCAAAGCTGATCATCACCGGTAAAGGTTCTGTTAATGGCGGTGGTGACGATATTACCTTGAAAACCAGCGGTGGGGATATTAAAATCAGTCGGCTGATGCAATAAATTCGATGATCTGAATTATTAATGATCAGTAGCAGTACAAAGAGGTATTTCATGAAGAGAGTTTTAGTAATGTGTTTGTGTTTTTTCACCATTCTGTCGCTCGCAGAAGAGCAAGTCACCGAGCAACACGATATTCCATACAAAGGGGAAGAAGAACTCGATGTGAGCATAGAATTTGGTTTGGGTAAACTGGAGCTGCGCAGCAGCAGTAACCAAAAATTCATCATGCAGTCAGAAATCACTTACACCAAAGAACTTTACAAACCGAAAATTGAATATAAAACCGTTGGAAAACGGGGCAAACTGCGGCTGGTTTCTCAACAATCTGAAAACAACCGGTTATGGGGTCGTTCCAAAAATTCCGAAACCGATATCAAGAATAATCATTGGCGCATTGCGATGACCGAACAGATCCCCAGCACATACGATATCGAGTTGGGGCTTGGCAAGGGCATCTTAGACTTCAGCAATATCAAAATCAGCGATTTGAATCTCGAGTGCGGTCTGAGCGATGTCGTCGTCGAATTCAACGAAGCCAATAAAGAGCGGATTCGGACTATGGTCATTCAAACCGGTCTTGGAAATGTTGAGGCAATTGGTTTAAGCAACACCAATATGGATCGTTTTGATGTTGAATGTGGACTGGGTTCGACAAAACTGCGCTTTGACGGTGACCTGCGCCATGATATCAAAGGAAACATCACCATCGGACTGGGATCGGTCACAGTTGAAATACCGAAAAAGTACGCCGTTCAGATTGAAGCGGAAAGCTCATTTCTATCATCTTTAAATTTTGACGGCTTCCGGGAAGTCGAAGAAGATATTTATCATAGCAAAAACTGGAAAAACGCCGAACGGCGGATATATATTACTGTCGAGATTGGTCTCGGCAGTGTCGATATTGACTGGATTGATTGATCTGCACATTCAGATTATATACCAACGCGGTCTGATTTAATCGACCGCGTTTTTTATTCCACCTTAAAATCTTCTCGAAACAATACCAGTATGTAGGAATGGGGAACGATGATATATTTTTTGTTCTCAATCTCAATCTCGATGGCATATTTTCGTAAAAATATGGCGTAATCGCCCTCTTCCGCCTGAAGGGGCAGGTACTGTGGTTCTTTATATTCTGGTGCCCAGGGTTCATCGGATGATTCTTCGAAATAGGGGATTGGAAATCCGGGACCGACTTTAATGATATAGCCCCCCTGGACATTTTCCTTTTCCTTGACACCCGGTGGCAGATACAGCCCGGAAGGCGTTCTCGTATGATCGGAATCGGGATCAATCAGCACCCGGTCTCCCACCAGAATAATTTCTTTATCTCCGTTTATCATGATTGAATTTATTCATTATTCATTTAATCTGAAATATCAATTTCAAAACAAAAACCTATTATGGTTCTCTGGTACCAATTTTTCTAGAACTTTTATCGAAAACTGAAGTAACTTTTATCATGATTCGGAATCAACATAATCGGATAGAATCTGGACAAGTAATTTCATATGGAGGATAATTTGAGCGATAAGATTTACGATGTTGTCATTATTGGCGGGGGTCCTGCCGGATTTACTTCCGCGATATACACCGCCAGAGAAAAACTGGATACCGTATTACTGGAAAAGTCAATGACTGGCGGAATACCGAATGTGACTGATTTAATTGAAAACTACCCCGGTTTCCCCGAGGGTGTCTCCGGACCGGAACTCATGCAGAAATTTCGCCGCCAGGCAGAACGATTCGATGTGGTGATCAAGGAATTTGATGAAGTCCAAGAGATCATTCCCGGTGAAAAAGTCCATACCATTAAAACGGAAAAAAAAGTGTATTTAAGTAAAACTGTCATTATTGCGACAGGTGGGCTGCCCCGCATGCTCAATGCCCCCGGAGAAAAAGAATTTACCGGCAGGGGCGTGTCATACTGCGCCACGTGCGATGGTCCTTTTTACAAAGATGCTGATATTATTGTCGTTGGTGGTGGGGACGCCGCAGTCCAGGAAGCTTTGTATCTGACAAAATTTGCCAGTAAAGTTACGCTAATCCACCGTCGGGACGAACTCCGCGCCAGCCCCATCCTTCAGCAGCGGGCGTTTGATCATCCCAAAATCGATTTCATCTGGGACTCGCTTGTCACCAAAATCACCGGTAAAAATCTGGTCGAAGGTGTCGAGGTAACGAATGTGAAAACAAAGCAAATCAGCCATCTAAAGACCGACGGTGTTTTTATCTTTATCGGCTGGAATCCTAATTCTGCATTTGTCAAAAATCTGGTGGAACTCGATCAGGACGGACACATCATTACTGATGGCTATATGAATACCAGTGTTCAGGGAATATATGCAGTAGGGGATATTCGCTCGAAAAAATTCCGCCAGATTGCCGAAGCGGTCGGTGATGCAACTGTCGGTGCCCTGGCGATTTCGGAATATATCAGTGAATTACAGTAACTTTCACAAATTCCTGATTCTTAGCCGGCAATCAAATATAGTCACCTAAATTAACCCGAGTATCTCTTTTATCAATTTAACATTCTCTTTCAGGTCGGTCTCAATTATACTTATCAGGTCTTCGGCTGATTTCAGTTCTAAGCCATAGGATTTGTTCAATGGCGGAATAATCTCATGCAAATAATCCTGCTGCAAATCGTCATTATCGGAAATGATCAAGCGATACAAATCCCGAACATGTTTCAGAAAATAATAATTTTCACTCAATCGTAAAAATGCCGGGCCCTGCTCAGGCAGTTTTTCCACCATTTGCTGAAACAGTTTGATTGAAATAGGTTTTACACTTGAAAATTTCGCCTTCAGTATAAAGAGGAAATTCTCAAGATCCCTCAGTCCTCCGGGGCATTCCTTTATATCAAAAATACCCAATTCATTATGATATTCGTGGCGGGAGAAAATTTCCCGTTTTAATGAGGTGATAAAGTCCGTTTTCTTTTCAAAGATAAATGGTTCGACAATCTCTTTTATAAAAGCATCTTTGAAGTGAGCACTCCCGACTACCATCCGGGCTCCCAACAGCTGGGACATATCAATAAAGGCATCTTCAACGGGATTCTGAAAAAATTTCTTCAGATTCCCGAATGTCGTCACATAATTTTTAAAACGATCGGCAAAACGATAATGGGTCATAATGGATCGTTGGGCGATGTGGCGGTTCATTTTAAGAATCACCCGGTTGGAAAATCCCAGCATATTCTCATCATCGGAATTCAGTAAAATAATCAGATCATAGTCATCATCAAAAGACTGGCTTCTGGCATGACCGCCCGCGGCGAAAACCGCCAGTAAATCTTTGGTTTCAGGTATGCCATACTCTCTTTCCTTTGACACTTCCTCGCGACACAGGTCAAAAAGAATCTGGATATAATTGTCAGAAAATATCGTGAATTGCTTATTGATACTTTCAAAATTACCGCCATTAACCGCCCTGATTCCGAGCCGTAAAAATTCAAAATCGTAATAATCACCAAGTTTTTCTATCTTGGTCTGAAGCGTTTCAAAATTGTCAAGATTTCGCAGTAATCCATCAGCTATCTGGGCAAACTTTGGTTCATTATTCAGCGATGAAATATAGGCGGCATAGGAATTGAAAACCCGCTGTACAAAACGCTGAAAATAATAGCTGCTGTTTTTATACAGCTTGCAAAGCCTGATCAGATTATTCAAAACAATTTCTATATCCGGGCGCCAGATAGGATAATCGAGGATTTTAATCAGCTGCCGCAGGTGGTTCTCGGTCAGGAGCGCCAGAAAATTGTTCATCATCCGCGGGGCAAAATTCAGGACATAGCACAGGCGGCTGATATTTTCATGAGTCCCTTCAATATTGTTGATAAATTCATCAAGAAACTGCCGAATGAAACCGGATTCTGCCAGAGCCGGGCGATGCTTTACAATAATCGTAATCAGACATATTAATGAATACGGCGACTGACGTCCCCAGCGTATATAGGTTTTGACAAGTGATCTCATCTGTTGATCCGGCAGCGACAGGAAATCATCCAGGAAACGGGTTAGCAAAACCTCGTCGTCCCGATCAAGTATGGTAAACACATCGTCCCAAAACCGGGTTCCCCGGAAAAAGACAGATTTCTTAATAAACTCCGTGGCAATATTTATCCGCGTATCCAAGGATTGTTCGTCCTGGACAGAGGATTGGGTAATAGAGCTAAACATCGTGATATTACTGAGATGCTTATTGATCTGCTGAATCAGTCGCTCGGCGCCCTGTTTTGCCGTCTTCTGCATGTCCTGATACTGAATCAGTAATTGGGTATATGCCGGGGCATAATTTTTATCTTCATAGCCCATTGCCAAAGCGACCTGCTGAAGACTGTCCGACACAAAATCATTATCCAGATAAATCTCCTCTTCCTGCACGACAAACAGATGATACAAGAAGCGGAATGTCTCAAAAAATGTATGCGCACTATGAATCCGAAGATAGTCCTCCCGGTTCGCCAGATCAGTTTTTATCAACACCTCCAGCACTTCCAGGGTTGTATTACGGTCAATCCCTTTCCATGTTTTCAATGCAAAAACCGTCGCTTTCAGCATCCGCAGTGCATCTCGTTTGGGAATCAGAATATTCTCGGCGGGTTCATTCATGACCAGGTCACGAATTTCACCCAGCAGCCCCCGTAAGCATCCCTCATGATAACGATTGTCCTGAACGGGATGGTAGTAGTAGCGATTCATAACATCTTCTTTAAAATGCTGAAAGAGCTTCAGTCGCCCAATCATCGGAACAGCGTTCAACATTTCGCTGAGAATCACAAAATCCTGGATCTCGTCATCCAGCAGTTCATGATATTCCCGGATTGAGGCTGAATAGCCACTTTTGCCCACGTGTTCGGACAGATGAAAATGCAGCGCGCTCGCATTTTTCAGCATCTCATTATTCAGCAAGCCAAAAGCTTTCGTAATAATGTCGCGGTCTTTCTGTCCCCGATCAATCACCCCCAGATCAATATCATCCTGGTCAACTCTCGTCCCGACACAGCAAACAACAAATTCCGGACGATTGACTTTAGACATGAAAATGTCCAATAACACTGACATATAAGCGCCGCTTAAAAGCCTGAAATCAGATCCCGTTCTTAGCAAAAACCGGTGGAAATTTTCATAGCGATCGGTGGGTGTCGAGAGATTCATCCGCAAAACATCGAGGGCTTTGATATTCATCAGCAAAAATTGCAGTGAGTAGTAGCAGCCCAGCATTTCCAATAAGGTCTCACGATCTTTGATAAAGTCCGTGATCAGCTTCATTTCCTTCACCGGCTGAGAGGAAAAACGCAACAGACGAAATTGATCAAACAGATGTTTTTCGTCAATTAACGAAACCAGTGCATCAAAATTTTTTTCAATATTATAGAGATGCTTTTTGTGATGATTCCCCAGAGCGTCAACGCGCCCGAAAAGATCAATCGTCGAAAAGTCGATGTTGTGGATCAAAATTATTTGAACATTTGATTATTTATTCACCGAAGCATTTTCTTTTTGCCAGTTACGCGCCAGCTCGATGCCGGTATAAAAAGCTTTGATATTGATCTCTTCGGTGCCTTTGGGAACCCGCGCCCGGATGGCGTGCTTGACAGAATCCTCCGAAACGACTCCAGTCAGAATTGTTATAATCCCTAGAGCAATAATATTCGAAACAAGAAATTTTCCCAACCGCTCAACCGCCGATTGAATGATCGGAATTGAGACTATCTGATAATTACCTTTCGGAATATTCGTAACCATCTGTGAATCGATTAACAGGATTCCGCCGGCTTTAAGATCAGCGAGGTATTTATCACAGGCTTCCTGGGTTAATGCCAGTAGAATATCAATGTTTTCAGCTTTGGGATAATCAATATCCCCATCGGAAATAATGACCTCCGAGCGACTGGCGCCGCCACGGGCTTCCGGTCCATAAGATTGGCTTTGGGTGGCATTCAAACCGTCATATATCGCCGCCGCTTCCGCCAGAACCTTACCAATCAGGATCAATCCCTGACCACCGGAACCGCTTAATCGTATCTCATATCGAAATGCCATCTTATCTCCAATCCTTATTACTTACTAATTTTTAGCTTTAATAATGACGTCACCATACCGCTGAAGATAACTATCTTGCTCCTTATCTACAAATACTCCCGTAATCAATTTTCCGGATAAATCGGCAGGCGTCATCTTTCGCGCACGTTCCAGATCAACTGCATTGTGTTTTTGGTACATCAGCATATCAACACCGCGTCCCTCTTTATTGCGACGCCCGTAGGATGTCGGGCACGGTGTCAAAACCTCGACGACAGAAAATCCGGTCTTACACATCGCCTGCTCAATATATCTGTCCATCTTGCCGACATGATAGACGGTCGTGCGCGCGACATAAACAGCACCGGCGGATTGCGCCAGACGGCTGATATCAAAAGGCGCATCGGGATTCCCATAGGGGGTTGTGGACGCCATCTTTTCTGTCGGTGTTGTGGGGGACACCTGTCCCCCGGTCATGCCATAAATAAAATTATTAAATATGATCATGGTTATATCAATATTCCTTCGGGCGGCATGAATAAAATGATTGCCCCCAATGGCAGTTGCATCCCCATCGCCACTGACAACTATTACATGCAGTTTCGGCTTCGCTATTTTTATACCCGTCGCAAATGCTAGCGCCCTGCCATGCGTGGTGTGTAATGTATTAAAATCCACATAACCCGGCGTGCGGCTGGAGCAGCCTATCCCGGAAACCAGGGCAATATCATCCTTTTTCCAGCCAAGTTTATCAATTACTCTTAGTATCGATTTTAAAATAATTCCGTTACCACAGCCGTCACACCAGATGTGAGGCATTTTATCCTGGCGAAGATAATCCAAATAATCCATTATTAATCCTCTGCGAGAATTGCTTTATAAATATCGCTTGGCGTAATGGCTTCCCCATTAATTTTATTCACCCGGATCACCGGCTTTTCTCGTCTGGTCGCCCATTCAACCTCATGTGCCAGTTGTCCAAGATTCATTTCCGCAACAATAATTTTCTTTGCGGTTTTATAGATAGCCTCGATTTCCTTATCGGGAAATGGCCAGATCGTTTTCAATCGCATCAATCCGGCTTTAATTCCATTTTCCCGAGCATTAATAACCGCGCGTCTTGCCGAGCGGGCTGTCGAGCCAAAAGAAATAACCAGAATATCCATTTCATCAGTAAATACCGTTTCAATATCCACAATCTCGTCCCGATAAAAGTCTATCTTCTGGTTCAGTCGTTCCAGCTGCATCTGAATCTTATCGGGATTATTCGTCGGAAAACCGGTTTCATCATGCACCAGCCCGGTCACATGATAACGGTACCCGTCACCAAAATTTGCCATAGCGGGTATTTTCGTTGCATTAATTTCATAGGGCAGGTACTTTTCCGGAGCAACATCCGGTTTTTTCCGGTTTATAATCTCAATCGAGGAATGATCCGGGATTTCAACCTTTTCTGTCAGGTGCCCAATGATTTCATCAGTTAAAAGAATCACCGGCGTTCGTAATTTCTCCGCCAGGTTAAACGCCCGGATAGTCATATCGTAGGTTTCCCGGACTGAACTTGGGGTCAGCGCAATAATGGGGTGGTCACCATGGGTGCCCCAGCGCGCCTGCATAATATCGCCCTGGGCAGAGTTCGTCGGTAACCCGGTACTGGGACCGCCGCGTTGAACATCCACAATCACACAGGGCACTTCCGCCATTGCCGCAAAACCGATGTTTTCCTGTTTAAGCGAAAACCCGGGACCACTGGTGGCGGTCATACTTTTTGCTCCTGCCAGGGAAGCACCAATGATCGCACCCATCGCGGAAATCTCATCCTCCATCTGGATGAATGCGCCATCCTCTGCGGGCAGCCGTTGCGCCAGTACTTCGGCTATTTCTGATGATGGTGTAATGGGATATCCGGCAAAAAAACGACACCCCGCTGCAATCGCACCTTCGGCACAGGCAACATTCCCCTGTAACATTCGAACGGTTGAATTAGCCTCTTTCACCTATACTCCCAATTCTATTTCTTATCACCGGGTTGTTCCAGTAGCTCGACTTTAATGGCAAAATCCGGACACAGCTTCTCGCAGAGTTTACATGCTATACAGTCATCCGGTCTGGCAACAACCGGGTAAAATCGCCCCATGTCATAGACTTTTTTGGGACAAAAATTGACACAGATTTCACAGCTCTTACACCACTGCTCATTTATTGTTATTTCAGAAATTTTTACCATAACTGAATACCATTTTTTATTTAATGAGAAATATCAGCCAAATGTTTTAGACAATAAGACGGTGCTCTTTTGATAGTTAACTATTTATGAAAAATCATGCTAAGTTTTATCAAGTATTATGCCAACAATTATACGGGTTTTAAAATCGTGACCTTCGGGGGAGTGGTTGTCATTTGAACCGGGGCACCAATTGGCAGCGTCAGCCGGTGGGTAATATGCCCATAGGCAAAATTCATAATCACCGGAAATCTGTAAGCACCGATTAAATCATCCAACAGATCCGGAAGCATGAAGGACCACGCCGGATTTTTCGGAAAGCATTTCACAAAATGTCCGAGAATCAGTCCCGATATTTTTTCAAAAACGCCATGTAATTTCAGCGTTTGAAAAAGCCGGTCCAGGCGATAGGTCTTTTCGCCTATATCTTCAAGAACCAGGATCGCACCATCAAGCACCGGCATGTAGTCAGTGCCCAGAAGAGGCGCCAGCAGAGACAGACAAGCGCCAATTAAAGGACCCGAGGCAGTCCCATGTCGATAAACAATCATTTTTTCATTCGGCGGGTTTTTAAGGACCAGCGGATATGGGTGCTCTTTGATCACCTTCCACAACCATTGCTCCGAAAAACCGGAAAAATCCTGCCCCATATCAGCAGCCAGCATAGGACCTGAATAGCTAATCCAGTCAAGTTTCTTTAGTAATGCCAGTTGGAGTGCTGTTAGATCTGAATAGCCGATAATCACTTTTGGCGCTTTTCCCTCAAGTTTTCTAAAGTCGATTTTATCAATTATCCGCAAAAGCCCATAGCCACCTCGGACCGCTATGATTCCATCAATTTCCCTGTCCTGAAGAAAGCATTCAAGCCAGTGAAGCCGCAGCGAATCATCACCAGCCAAATAATATTTACCGCGGGTCAGGTTGGGCGCGACGACCACACGATACCCCTGTTGTTCAAGGTAGGCGATTCCCTTTTTCACCGGATTACGCCCGGCGGCACTGGAGGGCGCAATAACGCCGATCGTGGCACCCGGAACCAGCGGCTCAGGAAATTGAGGCATAGCAATTCCTTAAAATCATCAATGCTTAAGTTGCAGATACTATTTAAAAAATTAAAGGTTTTTATCAAACAACTATCTGATTTCACCGATTATCCAATTTTTAGGTTGTTTATTTGCATGAACCGTACAACAAATAGTGTTTTTTTTTATTATTTTTTTTAACTTAGGTTTCGGTTTAGAGGTTTCGTCCGAGTTTTTAACTGCTTTTTAAAATGGGAATTTTATATAATATATAGACACATAAAAAGAGGTTGTTTATGAAAATGCTCAAAGATAAACATGTACCAATCAGATCATTCTTTCTGTCGCTTTTAATTTTTCTTTTTATAATATCTGCCGGCGGACAAACGGATAGTCTTGACAGCATGATCGACACGCTCGCGGGAAAACCCGACATTGAACTTCAGCAATCGGTTGAAAAGCAAGCGCTGGGTGACACACCAACGCTTCGTCAGTTTATCATCGATTCTCTCCAATTGATCTATGAAGAATCTTTTATGGAGCAGAAAGATTCCCTTGCGACTCTCTTTAACAATCAAATCGTCGACATACTGAATCAAAGTGCCGTTGAAAAGCAGGCGCTGGAAGACAGTCTCCGGATTTTAAATGTCCGTCTTGACGAGCTGAGTGTACGCTCACCAATCCTGGAGGATATCGGACATGGTTACGATCTTATTCTGGAGGCAAAGTACTTTAACTATGAAAAATTTCTGAAACGCCAGGAAGCCAAAACCAAAGAAGGATTCCTCTTATCTTCTGAAATTGAGGACATTCATCCGTTCCAGGTAAAGAAACTGGAAAAGTATCTTGATCGTTTTTACCCGGAAGCGCGTTGTGATTCCATCCAGGATTATTTGACCCAGCTTTATCTTCGTCAAAAGGATTGGACAAATGCTGAGTTATCCATAATAAAATTCATCTTCTTATATCAAGATTCACCAATGCTCGAAGAGATTCGGACCATCCGCGCCAAGATTTTTGAGACGGAAAAAGCCTATAAAAATTATTCGGAATTTTTATTAAATATAGTCAATACTACCCCGGCATATCCCAAAATTGACGTCCGATATTTCAAATTTATCGAACTTATCAAAGAATTTCCCGATCCCGCCATCAAGGCTAAGTTTACTCTGGAAGCCGATAAATATTTGGAACTTTATCCATTTTCAAGCCAGGCATCCAAAGTATGCCAGTGGATCGCCGAAACATACACAGAACAAGGCCGTCCCCAAAGCGCCTACATCACCTATCACCGGCTCATGATCTTCTATCCCAAAAGCCCCGAAATGGTAACCGCTTTATACAGAACCGCCCTGTTACAGGAGCAGGAGTTTGTTGAACACAACCTGGCAATTGAGACATTCTACAAATTCATTGAAAAATTTCCTGAAGATACCCTGACCGCCTACGCTCATATGCATATTGCAAAAATTGCTGATGAAAAGCTGAAAAACTGGGAGAAAGCCAGCGCAGAATATCAGGTATGTGCCGATCTTTTCCGCGCGAATGGCAAATCGAAGTTATGTATTTCCGCTTTAGTGCGCCGGGCAGAGATCCTCGCAGACCAAATGAATCAAACCGATCCTGCTGTCGAAACATACCTGTCGATCGATGAACATTTTCCCGGCAATCCCGGAGCCCACAAAGCAATCATGTCAGCCGGTGATTTATACTACCGCCAGAAACAGTACACTGCTGCAATTACGCAATACATGAGCATTTTCGAAAAATACCCTGATGCCGAAAACGCTCTTGCGGCACTTGAACAAACCGTAAAAATTTATAACGACCAATTGAGTGATCAGGATAAAACCATAGAAACACTTAATCTGATCATCAATAATTTTCCGGGAACCAAGGGTGAAAGTCGCGCCTTGAAATTGCTGAAGAAACTGGAAAAAGCAAAATAAACCGGACTGACAGCTTTAAATTTTTTCAATTACCAATTATCGACAAAACGCTCCTTTCAAACGGGGGCGTTTTTATATCAGCCTATCGCTTTTTCAAATATTCCGCCAATTTTTTCCAAGAGTATAAAGTCGATCCTTGTAACATTTGCCGTGGTTGAATAACTTAACCACTGGGTAAATGATCCACTGTAATTATTTTGAAGATATGACGCAATCAATGCTCCGGACAATGACAAAAGCAGAACGCCAGTTTCTAAAATCCCTTCATCAGAAAAAGTACCGTTATTCGCACAAACGCTTCCTGCTTGAGGGCGAAAAACTCGTCAAAGAAGCTGTCGACAGCCAATTCCCCCTCGAAAGCATCTTCTACAGCGATACTATTTCTGACCATACCTTGTCATATGTCCAATCTGCCTTGAGACCGGAATGCGTATTAAAATCCGTTTCACCGTCGGATATTAACTTTGTTTCATCACTTAAAAATCCGGAAGGTATAATTGCCACCGGGATTATACCGGAAATGCAATCCACAGAAATTATCACAGATTTTTCTTCAGCGATATATCTCTGGGAAATCAATGATCCGGGAAACCTGGGTACAATTCTCAGAACCGCCGATTGGTTTGGAATTCAAAACATCTTTTTATCACCCGGCTGTGTCGATCCGTTTTCTCCTAAAGTCGTTCGGGGATCAATGGGCGCTCTGTTTCGAATGGCAATCTGGCAAGAAATACCATTTGATTTTATTCAGACAATTGCGGCAAATAATCACATCGATCTGATAACGGCGGATACCCGCGGCGAGCCGCCAGATAAAATCGCCACGACACGCTGGCTGCTCGTTTTAGGCAGCGAAAGTCACGGGCTTTCGAATTCTATTCTCAATAAATCAAATTTCACGGTCGGAATTCCACGGATTGGATCCGGTGAATCACTGAACCTCGCTGTATCGGCAGGAATTTTAATTCATGAATTACATCGTATAAAAAGGAGTCATTAGAATGCGTAAACTTTGTCTTTTTTTAATGCTGTCATCGGTTATTCTGTTTGCAGATTCCACTTCAGTAGATATGCCGGGTTTAGAGGTCGGCTCAGCGGCACCGGGCTGCTATGCCAAAACCCTGGACGGAGACGATTTTTTCCTGAGTCGCTACACTGGCAACCGGGCACGTTCCCAGCTGAAGGGCCCGGTCATTTTATCGTTTTTCTCCACTTCCTGTATCCCGTGCCGTAAAGAAATCCCCTTTTTACATTCTCTTAGCAAAGAATATCCTGACCTGAGTATATTCCTCGTAGATGTCGGGGAGGACAATGAAACCGTCAAAAAATTCGTGGAAGCCAAGGGATACACGCTCCCGGTGCTGCTGGATCGCTATGGAAAAATTTCTGAAAATTATTTTGCCCGTGTGACCCCTACACTGGTTGCCATAAATCCCGACGGCAACGTAGAACTTTATAAGAGTGGTTATAAAGAAACCGACAACGAAATCATCCGAAATATCTTCAAAAAATTATCGGGGAAATAAGACCAATAATCCGGAATAACGCGCGCTATTTAGCTTCCGAATACCTTGACTTTAGCGAGCCATCTCTCTAAATTCTCTCGCCTTTTAACACGATAAAACCTTATAATGTTTAATATAATTCCACAAATTAAAACCGCTATAGTATTAATGGTTTATGGACTTTTATTAGCCTCTATTGCTACCGTTTTCATAATAATATCGTTTCCAACTGTCAATGAACTGACCATTGCGCAAATTGGGTTGCTCATTGGCGAGCTCTTTTTGCCAATCCCCATTTTCCTCTGGGCGCGCCGGGCTCAAAACGATTTGCGAGAAATGTTCAGAATCCGCCCGGTTTCGATCCATACTATTTTAGCCGCTATTCCAATCGCGCTGGGTTTGACAATCCTGACCGATGAAATGGATCGAATTGCCCAGATGATCATTAGCACCCCGGATCAATTTACAAAAATCCAGGAAATGATGACCATTACCGGACCACTATCAGCTATCTTTATTATTGGTGTCGTCGTGCTGGTCGCACCCTTTGTGGAAGAACTGATATTCCGCGGATTTTTCCAGCGTATTCTCGAATATCGGCTTAATGATATAACAAAATCGGTTCTCTATTCGGCTTTGACTTTTGCCATTATTCACTTTAATCCGTGGTGGGTCGTACAGATTTACATCATCGGTGTTTTCATGGGATATGTTGCCTGGCGCACCAATTCTATCTGGATTTCATTTGTCATCCATGCGATTAATAACGGCGTCGCCGTCTGGTTTACACACCAGCCGGAGGGCAGCTTGCAATGGTATGAATTCAAAGGACACGTTTCCCCAATCGTTCTGATACTTGGGCTTGTCTTACTCATTTGGGGGTTACGCTGGTTTATTCGCATAACCCCGATTGTGAATAATAGGGACGCTGTATTTATCGAAGATTTATACGGCAGTCCACCGAACTCAGATAGCTAATTCTTTGATCCGGAGGTGTTTATGATGGATCGCGAATTTATTATCCTGCTGGACGCATTCCGGCGATTAATACGCCGAAATGCCCGCTCAAACACATTAAAAATGATCGTGAAAACTCACCCGGCAGACTTGGCTGCCCTTTTCAGATCTTTCACGGAAATTGAGCGAGAGACCGTATTTGATCTCATCTCCGATCGAGCTTATAAAGCCGAATTCCTGCCGGAATTGGATCCATCCATCCTGATCGGATTACTTGAAGGAATGACCCCGAAACATATCGCGGAGCTGCTCAGCGAAATGGCGCCCGATGATCAGGCAGATCTCCTGGCGCAACTCCCCGAAGCGCTCGGCAAAGAGGTACTCAATCTAATGAGCAGTGCCGATTCAGAAGATATCGAAGAGCTGCTGAAGTATCAGCCTGATACCGCAGGTGGTATCATGGTTCCCTTGCCATATAAGATGAATGAACAGGATACGGTTCAGGAAGCCATTGACGCCATTCATGAACAAAAAGATGTAGAGATGGTATTCTATATCTATGTGGTCGATGAAAATGATAAACTGTCCGGCGTTATTTCTCTTCGACAGCTTTTAATGGTGCCTCCGGAAACCATTCTTAAAAATGTCATGATTACAAAGCTGATCACGGTTCAGCCGGATACGGATCAGGAAGAAGTCGCGCGGATTATCAGTCGTTACAATTTTCTCGCCATTCCGGTCATCGATCGGGATCGCCAATTGCTGGGAATCGTTACCGTGGATGATATTATCGATGTCATCCGGGAAGAAGCCACCGAAGACTTTCTCCAGATGGCAGGCGTTGGTAAAGATCGCGATATTTTACTGAAAACTCCGATTCAAGCTGCCAGAATCAGGTTCCCCTGGCTCTTTGCCACCTTTGTAGGGGGTTTAATCGTCTCGGCAATTGTCGTCAGTTTTCACGGTCTTCTAGATAAATTTGTAATCCTGGCGGCATTCATGCCGATTGTGGCTGGTATGGGTGGAAATGTGGGATCACAATCTTCTACCATCATTGTACGGGGGCTCGCAACCGGCAGAGTCAATTTTCAACAAATATTTCGGGTGCTTTTCAGGCAGATGCTGATCGGTATTATTCTCGGGATCACATTCGGTCTGCTGCTGGCGCTATTTTCAAATGTCTTTTATTCTGCCACCCATAACATCCTGTTAATTGGAATGGTCATCGGAGTATCTTTATGTTGTGAGCTATTCGTTGCCGCGACTCTCGGAACGCTGGTGCCGATGCTTTTACAACGGTTGAATGTCGATCCGGCAGTTGCAACCAGTCCTATTGTGACAACCTCACTGGATATTACCGGAATGCTTGTTTACTTTTCAATTGCAACAATCATACTTCTATAAAAGCAACTGCCTGATTTCCCGCAGGAAATTAAGTCAACCAAAGAACGGCACTAATTTTTTCCAACGATTGTTGAGCGTCAGGAAGCGGACTTGTACCGCTCCCCTTTCCAGCTAAACCCAAACAGATTTCCAACCAACACACAAAATACAATAAACGGCGCGTGTAAAATTGCCATTAAAACATAGGAGGTTGGTGATAATTTCAGGTTTAGTTTTTTGTACCCATGGATCAGATAGATGGTATCTGAGATTAATTTTACTCCCAATAAAACAAGAAACACCGGGACCAGTCGTGGGATAAAAAACATCAAGGCGCCATAAATGCTCAGGGCGAGATAATAAACGAATGTATTAATTGAAAACATCAGCACTGGTCGGGATGCCATTCCAACTTTCGATCCCCAACGCGCCCGCTGATTTATCAATTCCCGTAAGGTCCTGACCGGCAGTGTTTTAACTACCGATGCAGGGTGAAAATTGAATTTTAACTGATATCCCAGGCGATGAGCTGTTTGAATCAGAAAAAAATCATCTCCGGAAACAACATTCGATTTCAGGGAATCTTCCTCGCGCCGGTGATACAGCCCTTTGCGAAACATCAGATTGGCGCCATTCGCCGAAAATCCCACATTGTGCCCTATCGCTCCGGCAGATACCAGCTGCTCGGAAATGAATTCGATATTTTGCATTTTCTGCCAGCGTTCCTCAAAACCGTTGCGATACTGATCCAGATGGAAAAGAGTCAATCCGCTGGCGACACCGAGATTGTCGGTTACTAAAGAGCTGTAGCTTTTCAGGAAGTCGGACATCAGGAGACAGTCGGCGTCCGTGGTTATTATCCAATCAAATTGACTGTATTTCACCGCTAACCGCAAGGCGTGTTTCTTTGGAGAAATTCCATCCGGAACACGGTCAACTGTCAAAACACGTAGATTTTCAATTCTTATCGATAACTTCTCTAATATCTCGGCTGTCTTATCCGTCGAACGATCGTTAACAACAATAATTTCATAACTGCTTTTAGGATAATTCTGTGAGCCTAATGACAGAACCGTTTTTTCGATATGCGCCTCTTCATTTCGCGCAGCAATAATAACGGAAAAGCCCGGGCTTTTATGTGAGTCGGTGTGCGGATCATTTTCCAGTTTCTTCAGTCCTGCAAAAAAATAGACGATGAAACCGGCATATATCGCGGCAGTTGCTAAAAACAGGATGTTTAAAAAATCAATCATTAGCATCAACCTCCAACGCATTCCAGAACAAACGTTCCTGATTAACCGTAAAATCAATGTCGTGTATCCGGCAGAATTCCCAGACAATCGGGATGCTATCCGACAAATTCAACTTGCTCTGCTTTGTCGAATAAAAATAGCCCTTCTTCATGAGGTAACTTGCTAAATATTCCTGTTCGGTCTGACCCGGAGTCGGGATAATCAGCGCCGGTTTTCTAAGCGCAACAAATTCCGCCAGTGACGCATAACCCGAACGGCAAATAACCAATTTTGCCCGATTTAACAATTCATTGATTTCTGACCTGCTTCTAAAGTTCGACACTTCGATACCGTCCACAACATATTCTGCTTGCCCTGCTTCCGGTTTACCCAATACAACAATTCTTTTACCCGGAATTGTTCTTAATTGTTCGATTATTTTCTCGGCAAAAAATTCCCGCTGTGGTTCGGGTCCGGAAATGATTGCCAATATATCAATATCTTCCAGAATCGCCTGTTTTTCAATCGATGTCCAGATACCGATATAATGTAATTTTGGATGCCGGATGATTCTCCCCGAATGGCTCAGGTCTCCGGAAAGATTTTCGGAACCTTTTTCATCCAGAATAAGAATCCGGGTGTACTTTCTAAAATACCAGCGGTTAAACCATTCCGAAATGATTTCAAAAACAGAAAAAATCCCGGGTAGTTTAAACCGCAATTGATGGGTCACAAAATAGCTCGGAACCCGGATTGAATAGGCGCCATACCGGTTGGCTGATATCACAGCATCGATCTTCAACTCTTCAACCAGTTGTTCAACCCGACGGTGCTCCCGCCACAGACCAAGCAGTAATCCCGGAACATGTACGATTAATTTCGGAATCACCAGGATACGATTGCGGGCATAATTAACGGTATGATCCGGCAGATTATAAAATGGCAAAGCCGGGAATTCAGACTTTAGAAACACCGCTGCTCGCCCAGCCGCCGCTAGAAAAACAGTGTTGTTGGTTTTCAATAATCTGATCTGTGGAACCGATTCGCAGGCGTGCCCCAAACCCCAGTTTAAAACGGTATAAAGAATACGTTTATTTTTCAGAGCTTTTAGATTTTTGTTCACAAATTATTTCTTTTGCTTTTTTTCATCAGCCAGCTTGACCGGCAAAGTTAGCATTATTTAGGCTTCTTCACAAACCGATTTAATAACTATGGCATTGGAAGAACCCATGATGAGTTGTAGCTTTCGTCAATGGAAAAACGTCACATTTTACTTGTTAATCCCTGGATCGCTGATTTTGCCGCTTATGACCTCTGGACAAAACCGCTTGGCTTATTATATATCGGTAAATTTCTACGTAAATACGGATACGATATTGAGCTGCTGGATTTGACCGACCGGCTGAGATGGGGACCGTTTGACTCAAAAAATAATCTCACGGGACGAGGCAAATATCATAAAACCATTATTCCAAAACCCGAGATCCTTGCCCACGTTCCAAGGCGCTTTGGACTCTATGGGGCAACACCGCAACAGTTGAAAGTGTCACTGGAAAAAGCCCGCCAACCTGCCGTGATTTTAATGACCTCCCATATGAGCTACTGGTACCCCGGAATCGTTGAAACAGTTAAAATTCTCAAAACATATTTCCCGCAAAGCAAAATTATACTGGGGGGTATCTACGCAACCCTTTTCCCAGAACATGCAAAATCTGTTATAAAACCAGACCATCTGATCGTCGGTTATGGCGAGAAACAGGCATTGGTATTGTTAGACAAAATCGCCAGTATTCGACGGGATTATCAGAAGATTCCGGATTTCGATGACGTTGGCATGCTACCCTGGGACCTGTATCCCGAACTTCAGACTGCCGGTATTTTGACATCCCGGGGGTGTCCCCTGAATTGTGATTACTGCGCCACAAAATTTCTAAACGCTCAATTCTGCCAGCGATCTGTTTCTGACATTGTATCAGAAATATCTGTTCTGTATGATGATTTTAAAGTGAAAAATGTCGCTTTTTACGATGATGCCCTGCTGACCAATAAAGAAAAGCACATTATTCCGATCCTGAAAAATATTGTCTCGAAAAATATCTCTATGCGGTTTCACACACCGAATGGGCTATTTGCCCGGGATATTAATGCCGAGCTGGCTGAACTGATGTTCGCATCCGGGTTCAAAACCATTCGCCTGAGCCTCGAGTCCATTATTCCCAAATTTCAAAAGTCGTCCAGCAATAAAGTATCCGTGATCAATTTCGAAAAGGCTTTGTTCTGTTTAGATGCTGCCGGTTTTCAACGGAATAATATCGAAGTCTATCTCCTTATGGGGCTACCGGAACAACGATTTATCGACGTGGAACAGACGCTAAAATATATCGCCGAACAAGGAGCCGTTTCCCGGTTAGCGTCTTATACGCCCATACCACACACCCGCTTTTGGGAAATATCAAAAGAGATGGGATATATTCACGACTCTATCGATCCCTTGCTGACTAATAATACTCTTTGTCCCTGTGCTAATCCTGATTTTCCTGTTGAAAAATTTATTGAATTACGCCAGATTTCCAATATTATGAACGACAAACTACGCAACGCTTCTCCGGAGAGATAGATTATGGGAATTATCAAAAACCATCCGAAAGGTTTTCCTTTTTGCGCAGTCATGTATAATAATCCGGCGCAGCTGCAAATGATCGAAAAACAGCTCATCAACAAGCTGGGCAAATTAATAGGAAAAGGAATTCCGTATCGCGTGACGAATTTTACGGATTATTACGTCAAGGAATTTGGGCGTGACCTGAAAAAACAATTCTTCGTGTTTCAGGAACCAGTCGATCTGGAAGAATTTTACAAAATTAAAATCTGGTCAAATTTACTCGAAACCGAACTTGAACCTTCCGGTACCGAATCCCGAACGGTAAATATCGACCCGGGCTACCTCAAACCATCCAAACTGATTCTGTTTTCCACAAAAAATTTCTCGCATCGGATCTATTGCGGATCGGGAATATTTGCCGAAGTAACCATGTCATTTGCACACGGAGATTATATCCGCCTGCCATGGACTTATGATGATTATTATGATGAAAAAAACCGCCGGTTCCTGTTAGAAATGCGCAGCAAAATAGTCAATATTCTACGGAGGTAATTATACGATTGCCACCACTCGGGCTGGCGAACCATCTGTTGCCATTTTAAGCGGGAGGGCACATAATTGAAAAATCTCCGCTGTTGGTAATTGGATTAAATTACACAGGTTTTCAATCACCAGTCGATCGGCTCCAAGCCATCGATGGTGTATCGGAAAGTTATTCTTCTCTGCATCCGCCACATCAATACTCGGAAAATCACAGCCAATCCCAACAATATTATTCACCAGTAAAAACTCTATCAAAGACATCGATAAATTGGGATGGTTAGCGAAATATCTTTCCTTTTCCCAGTATTGATCAAAGCCGGTACAAATCAGCAACCAGTCCGGTTTTCTTTGGATGATTGATTGCTCTTCGGATTTCAAAAGACTGATCGGTTTTATTGAATCCCTCTGTTTTTGAATGCAGAGTGCCGAACCTACAAATTGCTCAACAGAAAAATCCAGCAGTGTTTTCCCGTCCCGGAAAAAGTGTCGCGGTGCATCCATGTGAGTCCCAAAATGTGAGCCCAGATGAAAAGAGGAAAGGGTAATATCTTCACTTAAATCGCTGCCGGTTTGTTCTATCGCAGGGCTGGGTTTATCACCGGGATAAATCGGCATTCCGGTTTTTACTTCATGGCTCAGATCCAGGATGCGCTTATCTGGCTTGTCCATTGAGCTTACTCGGGAAGTCCAACGGTTTGAGCCAGTACCACGTGTTGTTCCGGGCGCAATCGCATTTTTTCTGCCAGAGCCTCCCTGTCAACCCAGCCACGTACTACCGTCGCCAAGCCTTCCGCTGCACAGTATAAATAGACATTCTGGCTGATAAAGCCGGTATCGGTCGCCGAATAAAACTTTTTTGAATCGTCATCACCTTTAGCTTTGCTGTAGTCGGCAACATAGACCAAATTCAGTGCCGCTTTACTGACAAATTTCTGACTTCCGGTAGCCGAACGGATATCCTCATTCAGAACCAGATCCAGAATATGATCTTTAGCATTATACAGGTACAATCCTGATTGCATGGCGACATACACGTCGATCTCCTGATCATTGTGGGCGGTCGGAGCTGTTCGCTTCCCGCTCTCCTGGCGGTTGATCCCGGCAGCAGCCCAGAGCAAATCTGACAGCTGCTGCAGACTGAGTTCTCTGTCAGAAAAAGCTCGATCTGTTTTCCGGTTTTTCAGAGCATCAAACAGGGTGCTTCCTTTTTCAAACTGCGGTGCCAATAATTGGATATTTTCTGCGGGCTGAGCAATTATGAAAACATTTGATACTTTGATAATGACCGATATCGCGAAGACAAACCGTGTAAATCGTTTCATACAGGCTCCCGTATTTTAATGTATGTAGGTCTTAAATATCTGTTTTCGAACGTCATTAAAAAAATGCTGAAACTCATTTGTCTTTTGATGGAAAAACTGCTGGTATCGAATCAGTATATTGACGGTTGTCGCGAATATCGCCAACTCTCCGACAGTAAATAAAAACCAGTTGAATTTCTTCGGTGCATATTCATAAATCATATTCAGAAAGTCTTTGTTATGAGCCAAGGTCCAGAAATTTGACAGAAAGCCACTATTGACAATTAAGGTGGAATAATTCCATATAAAACTTAGAAAAATCAAAACTGATCCTAAAATCAAGAACAGTATCTCTCCGGTCTTTAGAGTAATTTGCGGCTTCCAATCCTGAAACAACAGCAACCAGCCACCAACCCAGATCATCGTCAAAGATACAAGCACCGGCGCAATGACCGGTCCCAACCAGGGCAGGGGAATTAAAAACAATACATCCCACGTCAATAAAGATCTGGGCCAATTCAAGAACAGCTTGAGTGCGATATAATAAAAAATATCCCAGATAGCGAAGCTAATCAGAAAACAGGCAAGTTTCTGAACATCGGTTCTGCCAACTAAACAGGCGAGAGCGATTAACATTAGTAGGGTGGAAAATTCCCGAACCAGCTCGGCATAATACATCTGTGGCGACACCGGACTGAGTGGAAAGCCAAATCCATGGGGATAATAAATATCCCGCAGGTAAACCACCACGATTGCCTCCAGGAATCCCATTGCTAATCCAAAAACACCAATCCAAAAAACGTTTCTGATCAGGTTTTTAGAAATTAATTGCATTGCTTTTCCTTTTCTTAATATTTCGATTTTTTATTAAACTCATCGCAGTACAACCCTAAACCGGATTGGGGATATCAATAAAATCGACCTCTATACCAAATTGCTTGTGGATATATTTTCCAAGGGCAATGATACCAAATTTTTCGGTGGCATAATGACCGGCAGCAATATAGTGAATGTGTTCTTCTTTGACAAAATGAAGAATATACTCTGACGCCTCTCCGGTCAGGTATAAATCCAGTCCGCTGTCAATTGCCTGACGAACCTCTTTCTGGGCGCCACCGGTGATAATACCGACCGTCCGGATTTTCTCCGGCCCATAAGGAAAACACAGTGCTTCCGGATTGATGGTTTCTTTTACCAGGCTGAAAAATTTATCCATCGTTATCGGTGATCTTGTCCCTTTGACTCCAATGTTACTGCCCTTATATTCACCAAAAGGTTCGGTATTTTTAAAACCCAGCACCCTGGCAAGCTGAGCCGCATTTCCCAATTCAATATGCGCATCCAACGGCAGGTGGTAGGCAAACAGATTCAGATCATTCTCAAGCAGTCTTTTGACACGTTGTTTATAGCCCCCTTTATATACCGGTCGCTCGAAATTCCAGATAATACCATGATGGACAATAATCGCATCGGCGTGACACTCTATTGCCTTTTCAAACAGCTCGACTGACGCGCTGACAGCCGTAACAATTTTGTTAATTTCTGCACGACCTTCGACCTGTAATCCATTGGGGCCATAATCCGAAAAGGATGCCACATTCAGGACTTGATTCAAAAAATCTGACAGCTCATTACGTTTCATCTATACCTCTGTACAACTTGGCTGATATCAATTTACAAAACAGCATTCATAAATGGAATGAAATCCGATCGCCGCCGCAGTTCAAATGTGCTTCGATCTGTTTTCTCAATTTAAAATTGTTTAGATTATCGGTGATGAAAATACATTTAATTTGCCCCAAACCGATAAACGCCTATACAGTAGAAGGAACCCTACCTACATGGACTTTTCTGAGAATGCCCCTGATAAAAACAGAGATGAAGACATTGTCAATAAAATCCGATCCCGGATCAATGAAGTTGAAGAACTAATTGAAGCAATGAAATCAAAGCTACCCAATTATAATCATTATCACGATGAAAGCTAACGGAGCTGCCCGCCGTGTTTAAAATTGTCACAAGCCTGGATGAATTAATAAAGGTCTTTATCGTTCGGGGAATCGTGTTTGTGGATGAACAGAAAGTTCCCTATAATATTGAAATGGACGAACACGAATACAGTGCAATGCATATTTTAGGCGAAATTGACGGTGAGCCGATCGCCGCCGGGCGTTTGCGTTTTATCGGAAATTGGGCAAAACTTGAACGGATCGCTGTTCGCAAGAAATATCGCAACCGAGGTTATGGGCATGATATTGTCGAGTATATGATAAAAACTGCCAGAGAAAGAGGCTTTCACAAATTTAAAATGCACGCACAGGCACATCTCAGCGATTATTACGCAAAACACGGCTTTAAAATCGCCGGTGATCTTTTCCAGGAAGCGGATATCGATCACTACCTCATGATTCTTGAAGATCAATAATCCGGAGCTACTGAGGATATTTGAGAAAAAGGGCAATTCATATATTTTTCGACAACGAATAACGGCTTTTGATAGTCTCTACGGTTGGAGAAAAAAGACAGATGGGTGATAATTCCGATCAGATAAAAAGACCCGGTTTTTTACGCGATCTTCTGGACCGCCGATTTCCTCAAATCGTCTTCATCTACATGGGGGTTTGCTGGACAATCCTCGAATTTGTCAGCTGGATCGTTGAGCACTACACAATTTCACCATATGTAACAGATCTCAGTTTTATTACCCTGATCTCAATGCTACCGACCGTCGGAATGCTGGCGTTTTTTCATGGCAGACCCGGGCGGGATCAATGGACCAAAACCGAAAAGATCGGCATCCCGATCAATATTATTTTAACGGTTATCATTATCTTTTACTTTCTTGGTGGAAAGGAATTGGGCTCCGCAACTACTGAAATAAATATTGTCAATGAATCCGGAAAAAATATCAGCCGCCAAATCCCCAACACTTCACAGATGAAACGCCTGGCGATATTCTTTTTCGAGAACGAATCCGCCGATAAAACCCTTGACTGGTTGCAGTACGGATTGATGGCGGGTTGTCATTACGACCTGAACCAGGACCCTATCTTCTCTGTTTATTCAGGCTATGATAATATTATTTACCAGCAGATTTCAAGAGCAGATTTAGGCGACAATGCCGGTATGCCCATGTCTCTCGAACAGAAAATCGCACGGGAGATAGAGCGCGAATATTTTCTCGATGGCAGCTTCACGATATCAAACGATACATTAATTGTCAATACCTGGCTGTATGAGACAAACCGGGGTCGATTGATCGCAAAACATGAGTTTCAAAATCTGAATATTTTCAACATAATAGATGAAATCAATCTTCAGCTAAAAACCGATCTCGATGTTCCCGGGTGGCACATTGAAAGTGTTCAGGACCTCCCCGCAAGCGAAATCCTGACCAATTCTCAGGCAGCCTATCAATATTATATCACCGCGTCCAATCTTATCAACCTGAAAAACGATTATCTCGCTGCACAAGAATATCTCGAAAAGGCTATCTCCATTGATCCTGCGTTCGCAATGGCTTATCTTTCTCTATATCATCTTTACATCAATCTGAATAAGTATGAACAGGCTGTCAGCGCAATTAATACCGCCATGCAGTATATCTATAAATTACCCGAATCTGTACAATTCGCCTTGAAAGAAGAGTATTACCTGATTTCTGAAGAGCCGGAAAAACGACTGGCGGTTATTGACATGTGGGTAAAACTCTACCCTGATGACATTCGCGGTCGCTTTCGACTGGCAGACGAATATTTCAAATCGTTTGAAATTGATAAAGCCATTTCCGAATATAATAAAATCCTGAAAATCGATCCTGCCCGACAGTACTATCTGCGCTATATTGGTAACGCCTATCTGGTAAAAGGTGATTTTAGAAATGCCCTCAACTATTTTAACCAGTACCAGAAAGCTTTTCCGAAGGACTACCGGGCATTTGTTTCCTTTGGCGATCTTTATCTGACAATGGGACAATATGATAAAGCCCAGGATTATTATACAGACGCTCTCATGTTGGAGCCCAATGACATTTATATTCATGTCGTATTGGCAGAAATCAAGCTCAGAACCGGTAATTACTCACAGGCACTTGGGCAACTGCGGGATACTGAACTCCTGGCGAAAACTCCTGAAGAAAAACAATTGGTTTTCATTGCCTTTCAAGAATATTTTCGCGAGCGGGGAATGATTAAAAAAGCTTTTGAATACATGAACAAGGAAAATGCTGAAAACCGGAAATTCATGCAACCAATGGATGTTATTATTCATCAGATGAACGAACAGATTTTTGACCTCTACCCAATCCTGGGTAAAAAGAACGAAGGGCTGCGACATCTGCAAACCTGTGAGAAAAAAATCCCAACCCCGTGGTCACGGATGCTTTCTCTGGGGTATTTACAGATATTTCTCGAGACGAAAGATGTTGATAACATTATAATGACAATTGATAAGGTAGCAGAAGCTCTCCGGATTTTTGATGAAGGCGCAAAACAGAACATTGTCTATAATGCCCGGGGGCGCCTGTTCGAGATGCAGGAAGACTACCTCAACGCTATTATAGAATATCAAAAGGAATCCTGCCTTCTCCCCACCGACGCAACCGTCCTGACCAGAATAGCCCGCTGCTATCGGATGCTGGATGAATATTCCAAATCCAAAAAACTGCTTGAAAAGACCATCGCTATCTTACCGATGTGTCCGGAAGCTCATTTCGAATTAGCACGGATTTACTTTGCCGAAAAAGATCTCGATAATGCCCGACAACATATGGAAATTGTTTTGGGTGCCTGGCGGGATGCGGATGTAGAATTTCAACCGGCAAATGATGCCCGGGAATTTTTCCAAATCCTCAGTACACCCACATAAAAACGCACCCAATTATTTGCCATCGGAAGGTGTTTATATATTGAGAAAAATGGTCTATTTGGCGATATTCGGCTGTTCCAGACCGTAACCTTTTTTCTTGTCTTCAATTCTGAGTAAAAAAGCAAAAATCAGGGCTGTTATTCCAAAGGTCATGAAAAGAATCATCGGCAACGTATAATTATACGTCGTAAGCGACTGACCATCTAACACTATCGTGCCGGTTACACAGTATTTATCAAGTACCCAGCCAATTAATGCCGGAACAAACATCAGCGCCCAAGCATTCTGAACCCAGAAAATAAGGGCATAAGCGGATCCCAATTGGCGTTCCGGAATAATTTTAGGAACCGAAGGCCACATTGCTGACGGGACCAGCGAAAAACCAATTCCCAAAACAATCATCAGAAAAATCGCAATCAGCCAGTGATTCAGGATTGGAACAGCGAAAAGAAAATGAACCAAAATAATTAAAAGGGAACCGATAATCATAATTGTTGCGCCTTTGCCCTTGCGGTCGTACAGATTTCCAAAAAAGGGCGTCAATAAAATCGTCCCGAAAGGTAATAATCCGGGAATGACTCCAGCCCAGCTTTCTGCCACCCCAAATTTATTGACCATAAAATAGGTTGCATACTTCAGAAACGGAAAGACAGCTGAGTAAAACAACGCACAAAGAATAGTAATATACCACCATCCCTTATTTTTAACGATACTGACAATATCTTTGAGATGGAATTCATCTTCGGCATGTGACTGATTTTGCTCATTGAAAATAGCAACAGATTTATCAAGCTTTTTATCATTAACAGTATAGACAAAGAATGCCAGCACTCCGATACATAACATAATTAAGCAAATTAACACTGGCGCCGACACATTATTAAAAGCCTTGGCAACCGGCAAAGATGTTGAAAGTGCTAGGGCGGTGCCAAGCCGGGCAATTGCCAGTTGTAAGCCCATTGCCAACGCCAATTCATGACCTTTAAACCATTTTACAATTATTTTAGATACCGTAATGCCCGCTACCTCAACGCCAACTCCAAAGATAGCAAATCCCAGAGCAGCAAACCAAACCTGTGCCGGAAAAGTCCAGAAGAGAATGCGCCAGCTAATACCGTCGAGAGCATGAGTGCTGATCGCCCAGAATTTAACTGCCGTACCTCCCACCATAACACATGCAGCCGTCAGTCCCGTAAAACGGACGCCCATTTTATCAAGAATAATCCCCCCAAAGATCAGAAAAAACAGGAAAACATTAAACCAGCCATATGCGCCTGTATACCAACCATAATCAGTGCTGCTCCAGTGTAACTGCTTTTCAAGCATTCCCTGAAGCGGTGCCATCACATCCGCTAAGAAGTAGCCCGCGAACATGGTAAAAGCAACAATCGCCAAAGCGCCCCATCGAGCACCCTTTTTGTCTCTCAGTGTTTCATTGATCTTGTCTGTCATCTCAATTCCTGTTCCAAATTAGTTTAGTTTAAAAAATCGTCTGTAATCTACGGAATTCAAGTTAATTTATAAAAAGTAATGTCTCGGGACTGTTGTCTATCCTCAAGTTTATGATTAAATTCTGGCGGTTTTTGTCAAATAAGCAACAAGGAGACAATATCGATGACTCATGTAATTAACGATGAATGTATTGCTTGTGGAGCATGTCTGCCCGAATGTCCGGAAGGCGCTATCAGTGAAGGCGATATTTATATAATTGATCCCGAGCTTTGCACCGACTGTGGTACCTGCGTAGATGTCTGCCCGACCGAGGCAATTACACAGGAATAACGAATTCGAATGCCCGATCAGTTCGCTGGTCGGGCTTCCGCTTTTAGAGACAAGCCTGTAATCCACATTTATTATATTTGTCACAATTATTGTCTTAAAATGTGCTTTACATAAAATTATCCATCGTATAAAAACATTTTGTTACCATTCCTCAAATTAATCCCCCAACTCACAAAAACAATTTCCAAGAAAAGACAACACTGTTTTCTTTTTAATTTTGACGATATTGTTCAC
Organism: uncultured bacterium; assembly: GCA_964605705.1. Taxonomy (GTDB): domain Bacteria; phylum Fidelibacterota; class UBA2242; order UBA2242; family UBA2242; genus CAZSDW01. The sequence continues at coordinate 109,574 of CAZSDW010000001.1, read as the reverse complement.
GGCTCCGGCGACAATTATATGAACATGATCGACAAAATTTCCGGTTTATCCAAAGTGGCTGGCGCATATGCCGGTATTATCAGCCGCCGTCCGCTCAATCAATTAAAAAAATTATTTACACAGCGCTTACTGATTTTAGCCGGCAGTGGTGGCTGTGAAATTGACAGTTTGCAATTTTCCTGGACACTCCCCCAGATCAGTACGATTCAACAGCATATTGAAAATATCTTCCAATTAATTAAAATGGAAATCGGACCAGCCTGGACTCAAAAAAATGCCGAATTATTGGGGGTTGAATTAAACATTACCGTCAATCCGGAAAATCTTTTAATATCCCGTCAAATACAACAACTGCTACGACAGGCATTGCAAGAAACCCTGCTGCGCGCCACCTGGCACCAGAACAGCATTTGTGTCTATCCGAAAACCCAATTCAACAAACAAATGGCAGTTCACAAAATTATTGAACTGCTGCCCGGAGTTAGTGGTCAGGCACCGGTTGTATGTTACTTTGGAGCAGAGCTTAGTGATGAGCCGGCATTCCGTGAGGCAAATCTGCATGGCTATTCCATTTTACTGAGAGAAAACATCGGCAGAAAGACTGCCGCTCAATATTACCTGAGAAACGCAAACGAATTGAATAAAACTTTGATTTGGCTTAATTCTTTATGACTCAATTGATATCAGGTAATTCCCCAATATTTGCTTCACTAGATTTCCTTACCGGCTAAACCGTTCCTGTTTATTGACAGGATTATTTCGGAACTTATTGGAGAATATATTTGTCAGAAGATAAAAATCCCGCAACCGAAAGGGGGAAAGTGGGTTTCCCCTATATAAAAATTGCGGGATTTGCTTAATTCAATATGCTGACTATTTTTTTGTCGCGACCTTTTCTCTCAAAAGAGACAACGCCATCAACCAGCGCAAACAACGTATCATCGTTGCCTTTACCAACATTGCTGCCGGGATGAATACGGGTTCCGCGCTGACGAACAATAATCGATCCTGCGGTTACCTGTTCTCCACCATAACGTTTCACCCCCAGACGCTTTGCGTTGCTATCGCGCCCGTTTTTAGAACTACCTACACCTTTTTTATGTGCCATTGTTAGTCGCTCCTATTCTTTCTCTGCTGCTTCCGGCTCGGCTGTTTTTATCGCTGTTTTGGTCTTGGATTTAGCTTTCTTGGTTGTCTGAATGCCCTTTACTTCCAGCAGCGTATATGGTTGGCGATGACCCTTTTTAACCTTATAACCCTTGCGGCGTTTCTTTTTGAATACAATAACCTTTGGCAGACGTTTTTGCTCAACGACAACTGTCTCAATCTGAATGTCTTTGACAGTCGGATTGCCAATTTTTACAGTGTCTCCGGTTCTAAGATAAAGCACGGAATCAACCATAAATTTCTTGCCCGCTTCAATATCCAATTTGGGTACTGCTACTTTTTTTCCTGTTTCCAGAACCACCTGATCGCCGGCAACATCGGCGATTGCATACATTTCAGTGTTCATATATCTCTCTAAAGTTGAATTTCAATATGGCTTGCAAATTTAGATAATCCCATAAGATTTGTCAAGTTTAATATTGGTCCGTGATTTCTTTCTCGGTCTTCGCCAGAAACACCTTAAAATCATCAACTGGTATAGAATTATCTTCGACAATTTTTATTCGCAGAAAATTCTTCCACTGGATTTTACGCATCAGGTTATTGGTCGATACCCGCAGATATTCGATCATATCGGGGTGCAGGTGAATTGTCAGGCGCTTGGATCGCGAATTGACTTTGAAGCGCCTAATCCATCCTTCAATCTTGGTTACTACCGATTCTTTGGATGATATTCTACCGGAACCATGACAAAGGGGACATTCTTCGCTGACACTATGTAAGAGATTTACACGAGTTCTTTGGCGGGTCATTTCAAGCAGTCCAAAATCTGAAATCGGAGAAAGCGCCACTTTTGCCCGATCGGCATACAGGGCGCGTTTCAAATCCTGGAAAACTTTCTTTTTGTTTTCCTGTTCTTCCATGTCGATAAAATCAATCACGATCAGCCCACCGATATCTCTTAATCTCAGCTGCCGGGCAATTTCTTTGGCTGCCTGTAAATTTATTTTCAGGGAATTTTTCTCGTGATCCTTTTTTCCAATAAACTTTCCACTATTCACATCAATTGTCGCCATTGCCTCGGTATGTTCAATGACAATAAAGCCGCCGCTTTTCAGCCAGATCTTTTTATTCAACGATTTTTCAAACTCTTTTTCCACATTATATTCATTAAAGAGGGGATTCCGGGCACTGTGATAACTAATTTTTTTAACAAACTGTGGAGAGACACTTTTAATATAGGCGTGTAAGACCCGATATAATGACTTCGAATCAACGATAATCCTATCAATATCCGGGGATAACAGATCACGGATGACTGTTGCAGTAATCTCCATATCTTTATACACACAAACCGGTGCCGGATTAATTTTGACGGAAGCTTCCAGGTCAGACCAACTCTGAATCAGATTATTTAAATCATTTTTCAGAACCTTTTCGTCCTGTCCCTCGGCAACCGTTCGAATGATTAAACCAAAGTTCTTGGGCTTTAAATCATACGCGATTTTACGCAGGCGGCTTTTTTCACTTCTGGTCGTTATCTTTTTCGATATTCCGACATAATCAACATTCGGAACCAGCACCAGAAATCTGCCCGGAATCGAAAGATCCGTTGTGACTCTCGGACCCTTCTGGGCAAAGGGCTCCTTGATGACCTGAACCAGAATATCCTGCCCTGTTTTTAAGCCCGCGGGAGAACTTACACGCGATTTTTCGCGCCGACCCCGGGACTCACTTTGGGTGTCGCTCTCCCTGACCATACTCTCGATCATTGAAGCGACACCAGCGTGATTATCCATTTCCGAAAAAGGCAAAAACGCATTCTGCTGGAATCCAATATCCACAAAAGCAGCTTGGATCGCATCAATGACGTTTTCTACTTTTCCTTTATAAATACTCCCCATCATGCGATTGCGTTCGGGCTTTTCAACAAAGAACTCAACCAGGTCGCCATCTTCAAGAATGGCAATGCGGGTCTCTTTAGCTGTTTCACTAATTAAAATCTGTTTTTCCATGAAATCTTTCCAATCTAATTCATTGGTTTTAAATATGTCTTACTGCGACAAATAGTCCACGCAGTATCTAATTTCAAATGCGATAATACTTCACCGGGACGAGCGGTTTGTCCCGCCAGCACGCTCAATGACAGAAGAAGCGTATGATCGCCTGTTTTTTTAATGTTCCGGATGAATTCCCGAATATTCACCAATTTCGAGTGACCTTTTCGATTACATTCAACTGGCAACTCTTCCTGTGCTAAAATCGCATCAATCCGTGGCGCAATCGTGTCCGGCAATATTTGCGAAAACTGGACTTCATAATCAAATCCGGTTGCCTGTGAAAACAGGGATTGTGATTTCAGGGGTACGGTTTCGGCACTGATTATTTGAATACCCTTGGGCAATTCACTGTTCAGGCGCTCAACAATGTTTTCCGCCTCAGCGTTCAATACAATGTCGATATATTCATCAAGAGAGCTATATCCGAGAGGAAGCGGGTAGCCGGCAGATATTTTCGGACGACGATTAAATCCCCGCGTAAAGGATAAGCTCAGTTTGGCTCGCCGCATTGCCTGCCGGAATACATGCAGCGTATCCAAATGGGATATAAACCGGGTCCCATTCAATTTGCTGTATCTGAGCCGATATTTTATTTCCGGAACATTTGTCCCGTCCTGCTTTTCAACAGGATTAGGAAAAACGGGCTCCTTTATCTCTACCAGATTCATAAACAGATCATCCGGACCACACACGCCACAAGCAATACAATAAGCCCGGCAATCTATCGTGCTTTGATCTCGATAGGCTTTTTCCCGTTCACTCAATAAAAATTTTTTTGTAATCCGCGCATCAATGTGCTCCCAGGCTAACGCCGTTTCAACATCTCTTTTTCCCGTATAATGTTCGACATTCAAGCCATTTTTCTCAAATGCCCGATCCCAAGCATCGCGGTTAAGCAGTTCCCGCCATGAATCAAATTTAGCCCCGTTTTTCCATGCATCATAAATCACCTGCGACACAGCCCGATCACCCCTTGAAATGAACCCTTCAAATTGCGAATAATACGGGTCCCGTGCCATAATCTTTACCTGCTTAAACTTGCGCAATTCACTCTTGATTAAATCCAGTTTTCGCTGGATATCTTGTGGCTGATTCTGGGCTTCCCACTGAAACGGTGTAAAGGGCTTCGGCACAAACGTGGACAAAGTAATATTGATCGACAACCGTTTCTTGCTTCTCTCTAAAACAGCCTTTGTGAGACGGGCAATTCCTTCAATATCCTCATCGGTTTCGGTCGGCAGTCCCAGCATAAAATAAAGCTTTATAGAGCGCCAGCCGTATTTCAGGGCAATATCGACGGATTTCATCAGGTCTTCATCAGTAATATTTTTATTAATTGACCGACGCAGACGTTCAGATCCGGCTTCCGGGGCAAACGTCAGTCCTGACTTTCTGGTTCTTTGAGCGATATAGGCAATTGACTCTGAAAAACTATCCAAGCGCATGGAGGGAAGTGACAGCCCAATACTATTATCATCCAGGAATTGTGAAATCCCGGCAATCAATTCTCCTATTCCACAATAATCCGAAGATGACAATGACAGTAAGGAGACATTTTCGTAGCCCGTCACCTCAAGCGATTTTTCAATTTGTTCGCATAGGTCCTGAGGCAATCGCTCCCGAACCGGGCGATAAATCATACCCGCCTGACAAAAACGGCAGCCCTGGGTGCAACCACGCATGACTTCTGCCACCAGCCGATCCTGGGTAATTTCAATCAGCGGAATAATTGGTTTTTCCGGAAAATATTCGGGCTTCAGGCTTGAAATACGCAAGGCTTTTATTTTTTTCGGTATTCCATCCTCGGTTGGTATTGCCACCATCATTCCATCGGCTGACTGCGGTTTGTGCTTGTAAAATCGGGGTATGTACAATCCTTCAAATTCAGCAATCAATTTTTTAAGTAGATCGTCCCTCTGACAGTTTTCTCTTTTCAGTTTTCCGATATACCTAACCAGCGGTGCAATGATTTCTTCGCCATCTCCCGCCAGAAAAATATCGATGAAATCTGCCAACGGTTCGGGATTGTAGGCGTTACTGCCCCCGGCTATCACGATTGGGTCCGCCTCGCTGCGATCTTTTGAGAAAACCGGCACATGCGAAAGATCGAGTATATTAAGGATATTAGTATAGGTCAGTTCATAGGGCAGCGTGAACCCCAGAACATCATATTTATTCAGCGGGGTTTTGGTTTCTAAGCCGTAAAGCGGTATCGAATTTTTACGAAGTTGTTGTTCAAAATCCGTCCAGGGCGCATAAGCCCGATCGGCGACAATCTCATGTTCCCGGTTTAACAGATGATATAAAATCTGAAAACCGTAATAGGACATGCCAACATCATATAAATCGGGATATATTAATGCAATCCTGGCATCGGCACCGTCGAAATCTTTGTTATGAACATTGATCTCGTTACCCGTATAGCGACCCGGCTTTTCAACAACGGGTAATATTTCCCGCTCAATAAATGAGTAGCAGTCCACAGCCTGCTCTTGAAATTTCAGTTTCTCTCCTAACTAGAGAAAAAATTTATATTAACCTGTTCACCGTTCTCTAAATTTATCTGAACAGGGTAATTTCCGGTGCTATATTAACCAAAATAAATGGGTTTAACAAATCCAGAGACTATGAAATATCAATTCCTTCTAGCCCAATCTCTTTTGCTATCGGCTTAAGGGCATCGATTACCCGTTGGATGTGCTCCGTTTCATCAACCTCCAATTCCTGGATGCCCAGCTGAATTTCTTCCCGATTGACTTTGGCGGCAAAGGCTCTGGTTTTGAATTTTTTCTTCACCGATTTTGGGCTGACATCAAGAATACTCTTTGAGGGACGAACCAGGGCAACCGCCATAATGAATCCCGCAAGTTCATCCACTGCGAAGAGTGTCTTTGCCAGAAGTGTATCCCGGGGAACGCCGGTATAGCTGGCGTGTCCCATGATTGCTCTCCGCATCTCTTCAGGATAACCCTCTTTTTCCAGAATTTCACTGCCGCGGAAAGGATGATTTTCTTCATTCGGGAAACGCTCATAATCAAAATCATGCAACAGTCCGACAATTCCCCAGTACTCCACATCTTCATGAAAATATCCCGCGTAGTACCGCATCGCCGCCTCAACTGCCAAGGCGTGTCTGATTAGAGAGTCCGTTTTAGTATAAGACGTTAGCAATCGCCAGGCTTTTTCTCTGTTGTTTATCATATTAATTCCTCTGCGTGTCTTCACCGTTTAATGGCAGATAAATGCCCCGCCGCGCCAGAATTCTCCGATACCTTCTCTCATAAATTATGGCATACTGATTTTCGGTTCCCGGGAATTGTTGAAGCACTGCATTTCTGGCTTCATGCAGTAGTTCAACGGCATCACTTTCATTTAAATCAACATAACGAAGGATTGTACAGACCCCATCGGTATATCGGCGCAGCCAACTCATTGCCTGTTGTTCTTCCATACAATCAGTCATTTTTTTCAATACGTTTATAAAAAATATTGCGGTGCGCTAAATATTGAAGAACATAATCGACACAATCAGAATCTTCGCCTATAAATTCCGGTGGATTAATTCCCTTGCGTTGATATTTGCCTTCTAAAAACAGATTCGCGGCAGCCGTACAGGTATAGCCGGTGGTGCGTGCCATCGAAGAAGTCCGGGTTTCCATATCAAACCGATCCAGCATGCTATAGATATAGGATTTGGGTTTTCCATTTTCCATACCACTGATCCTGATCCGCATTACCGTGAACTCCTCATCATCGGGTTCCAGCCGCCATAACTTGAACAGCAACTGTGAACTCAAATCGCGCGGAACGACTTTTTGACCATTGACATCAATGGCATTACTATTGAAAAATCCCGTTTCCCGGAGCACCTGAATAATATCAATATGTCCCGGGTACCGGAGCGTTTTTTCTTTCATGTTCGGAACTTTTATTGTCTTTATCAAACTTCTCAATCCATCAGTATTAAATGCCTCAAGAGTGCCGATCGATTCAAACTCCACCAGTTCCGGATCAGACAGCGCCGCTCTTGTCACAATTTTTCCGTTTTCAACAAAACGAGCTGGGCGAATATACTCCTCAATCACATCAGATGGTGAAAAGGGCGCTTTATATTCATAGGGCAAGCTTCTCTTCACCGGCAATCCGCCCACCAGACACTCAAAGGTTTCCACAGACATCTGCTTATTGTGATACCCCAGCAGTAAATTACTCATACCCGGCGCGACGCCGCAATCGACAATTGCCGTTACTCCCATCTTTTTTGCCAGTTTGTCGAGTTTGAATGCGTCTTCCGGAAAGAAGGCAATATCAACAACATTCTTTTTGTTTTCGATCACATTTTTCAACGTGTTAAAACCGATGGAGCCGGGGACCGCCGAAATAACCAGATCGGCAGCTTTGATGACCGCCGAAAGAGCCGTCGAATTTGTCACATCTGCTTTTACAAGCTGTATTCCCTGCTGGCGCTGGAGTTTTTCAAAATTTGTTTCACAAATATCCGCTACCGTAACATCATATTGCTTATTCAAATCGATAGCTATCGCGCTACCTACCATTCCGGAACCAAAAACGACTATTTTTTTCAAGTTTTCTCCCCTAATTCTTAAAGTATAAATGCGGTTTTCGATCTCCGAACAGATCGTTCCTATTAGTTATTTGCTTATTATTTGCCTGCTCTGTATCAATTTCAACAACCAGCACGGCTTCTTCTGACCCGGAAAGCCGCCCTAGACGATTTCCCTGAATGTCCGTAATCTGGCTGTTTCCAATAAAATTCATTTCCTGCCCACCCGGCAATTGTTCCGAGCCGATCCGGTTTGCCGTCGCTGTAAACACTCGGTTTTCAATACTGCGTGTAATCATGGCATCGGGACAATAGGGCAGTACCAGGTTCGCCGGGTGCGCGATTAGCTGGGCGCCTTTCAAGGCGAGTGTGCGAGATATCTCCGGGTAAATCCAGTCGAAACAGATCATAATTCCTACTTTAGCGCCGGCAATTTCAACAACCGGTGGTGGTTCGTCACCGGCGCTAAACAGCACTTTCTCATCACTAAACAAATGAATTTTTCGATACCGTCCAATCTGTTCGCCATTGGAAAAAACAACAGCACTGTTGAAAAGATGAGCGTTGTATTTTTCCGCAACCCCGATAACAATCGACGTTTTCAGCTGGTCGGTAATTTTGCTAAGCCATTGCCCGGTTCTGCCGCCTGGAAATTGCTCCGCCTGAGGCAACAGCTCCGTCCGGTTTTCAAACAAATATCCCGTTGTTGACAGTTCCGGTAAAACCCACAGGTCAATATCCGAATATTGTCTTAATACTGCCTCAATTTTTCCGATATTGCCCGCAACATTTCCCCGCAACGGAGCAAATTGATAAATTGCAATCTTCATCGAAATTTATATAAAATTGTAGATAAGGTTCAAAATAAACAGAACATAGAGGACCAGAAGGATTATTCCTTCAATTCTCGATAAACTGCGCCCGATAAATAAAAACACCGACAGTAAAACAGTCACGAAAAACAAAAATATGTTTTCAAAACGAACAATCCCCGCATCAACTTTCAAAGTATGGATCATGGGGATAATTCCCAAAACAAACGCTACATTGAAAAGATTACTCCCGATAATGTTACCAATCGAAATTTCGTCCTCGTTTTTAATGACTGCCACAACACTGGTAAACAATTCCGGCAGAGATGTTCCTAATGCGACAACGGTCAGCCCGATAATCACTTCTGAAATTCCGAATGCCTGAGCAAGACCAATTGCGCCGCGCACGGTCAATTGTCCGCCGACCACAAGCCCGACCAAACCGATTGCCGACAGAAATACATTTTTGACCATATGTCCTTTTTCCATTGGTATAAGTTCAACATCAGACCCTTCGCGCACTTTGCGATTGATAATGATAAAAGTCATATAGACCACAAATACGGCCATCATTACGATACCTTCCAACCCATTAAGCGCACCATCTATGCAAAAAACAACAAACATACCCGTAATCAGCAACAGCACCGGAAGTTCCAGCAGAAACACCCTTCTTTTTACCTGAATGGGTCGAATCACCGAAGACAGTCCCAGTACCAGCAGAATATTTGCCAGGTTGCTGCCGACGATATTGCCAATACTGACGCCATCTGCCTTTTCAAGAGCTGCGAAAAAACTTACTACAAATTCCGGCATTGAAGTACCCAATGCCACCAGTGTCAAGCCAACCACGATCTTTTTTACACCCAGCGATACTGCGATTGAAGCGCTGCCCCGAACAAGAAAATCCGCCCCATAATAGAGAAGTATAAACCCGGCGACAAAATAAAGTAAATACATTGTACCCAGAAAATCCGGTTAGTTCTTTCCTTTTGTTTTAATGAGCAGCTCCGGTGCCAGCGTCCGAATCTCAGCCATTTTTTCGATGACATATCGGATGTCAGAGTGTTTCTTTGATAATTTTTTCGTTAAAATCGCATATGCCCGTTGATAATAAATTTGTGCCCGTCGATAATTTTCGACACTCGCATAGAAATCGGCAATATTCACAAAAATTCTTCCAAGATTGGGGTGATCAAGCGGCATCGTTGATTCGATAAACGCTGCGCACTTATGATATAAAATTTCAGCCGCGCTCATTTCGCCCTGATATATTTTTATATCCGCCAACTGTGACAAATACACCGCTTTACGAAACAGCCACGGTTCCGGCTGGACCTGAACGATTTCAATCAGATCCTCTAACAAAAACCGGGCTTTTTTATAATTACCCTGTGACACATAAAGCGCATACAGGTTTTCCAGCGAGGGAACCAATTCAACGCTTTGTTTTCCACAAATCGCTTTTTTTAAACCGATTGACCGCAGATAAAACGCTTCCGCCACATCGTACCGCTGATTCAGATCATATAGCCAGGCAAGATTATTCAGGGTTTTGGCGGTTTCCAGATGAATCTCTCCAAATGCGTCTCTCGAATACGCATAAGATTCCTCTGCCACCCAAAGTGCCTGTTCATAATTCCCGGCATTGACCAGCTCCAGAATGGTCTGATCGAATTTTACCAATATACTAACAGACACATGCGCTCCGATAATTCACCTTTAAATCTATTGAAACCTCATCATCATTGCAATTGGCAAAGTAGAATATTAAAACAAATTTGGCAATAAAAACCATTCCCTTAAAATAATTCTTTTTGTATCTTGATACCTGTCTGGTATTTTACTATTGAAATCTAAATATTTCTAACTTGAGGTAGATTGGTTTAATCACGAAACAGTGCTAATATCAAGGTGTTTTGACAACAGAAAATAAACATGAAAAAACCAAATTACACTTTTGATGTTTTCGCTAAATTAATGTAATTTTATGCTAATGAAATATTTACGCGTGACAATTGTTATTATCTCGCTTTTCACCGTTGGATTTGCCGATGTCCTGCTTAACGGCACCTGGTTGTTTAATATCGGCGATGACAGCAGCTGGGCGTCCATTGAATTCAACGATTCCGCCTGGTATCCGATAACTGTTCCGGCGGCATGGGAAAATCAGGGATTTGCAAATTATGACGGAATTGCCTGGTATCGCCACAAGTTTAAAATCAATATAAACAAACTCGCAGGCGATTCCCTGTTTCTGTATCTTGGAAAAACAAATGATGCCATCTTGCCTTTTATTAACGGCATGGCGCTATGTCCAAGCCCCCGTGCTTTTGACTCAACAAAAACCGTATTTTATAAATTTCCCAAAAATATTCTACTGGCGAACAATATTCTGGCAATTCAGTTCAATAATCACGATGGACCGGGAGGCATATTAAGCGGACCGGTAAAAATATCAACAACCGCGCCTTTGCCAAAGAGCGAAAAACATGATTATTCTCCCAAGCAATCCTGGTCCAGATTACCGTTCAGTAACGGTTTGGTGGTTGCCACTTATGATACAAAGATTCGCGAGTTTTCCGGCTTCTCGCCTCATATCTATTCCCAGATAAGTGCACGGGAGAGTGTCCCGATTATTGCTTCTTCCGCCCGCACAATCCTGTTTAAAAACCGCCGCGAAATCGATCTTACAAATCTGCAAACAAAATCCGCCGGATATATCGAGGGAACCGGTATCGTTCATCATTCCATGGCAGGGAAAGATTTTATCCTGGATCAGTATGCCTTTGCGCCGTTCACGCTGGACAAGCCGTTCTGGATATTTTATGCCGTTCTCAGTGGAAATTCTCTCGAAAATTACTCGCTCAATTTTGTCATTAATGATGTCGATCCCTCTTTAAGTGTCGGCAAGTGGTCATTTCAGGAGGGCAATCGAAAATGGCTCCTAGTCGTATGTAGCTACGATGAAATAGCGCCAACTAAATCCTTTAATAGTATCCTTAAATACAAAAATGAAAATCCCGGTTTTTCGGCATTAATCAGCGAAATTGAATGGTGGAAAAACTGGCAGAAAACCACGGTGCTTCCGCCCAATATCTCAACCGCAGAAGCTACCATTTATATCCAGTCTCTAGCTATATTAAAAATGGCGCAGTGTCGCGAGCGATTTCCTGCCCGCGGACAAATCGTTCACAGTTTCCCGCCCAATAAAATGGCGGTAACCACACTGGCGGGAATGGGATTTTCCATAGACGCCTTTTTAAAATCCGGGCACGAAGAAGAAGCCCTCGCCGCGCTTCAGTTTATCTTTAACGGACGGTGCGGTTATTTAAAACACTACAGCGGTGCGGGCGAGGCACAGGGAATCGGACAAGATTATTCTGTGACCAGTAACTACTATTTTGGTGATGGAACCGAAGCCACCGAAACAAACGAATTTGGTCCCGTAATTTACTTCGGTAATTTCGGTATCACGCTCTGGAATCTGAAACAGTATATTGAAACAACCGGCGATGTCCGGTTTCTGGAATATTACTGGCCTAAAATATCCACAGAAATTGCAGATGTTCTGGTGGGTAATATTGATAAAACCGGATTAATCCGAGCTGATAATGGTTTTTTTAATGCCGGGGTTCCGAAACATTATTTTTATAGTTCGGTTTGTGCCTGTCGGGGCTTGGTTGATGCAGTTTGGCTCGCTCGTATGGTCAACGACGAAGCGCGAGCATCAACATATGAAAATATTGCCATTACCTTACGACAGCACATCGAAACATGTTTCTCCGACGAGGATCTGAACGCTATCAAATCCTTTCTTGAAGGCAATGAAATCGCCATAGATGCGGTGACCGCCCTTGGCTTATTATGGGTATATACACCCCAGGACTATATCAGTAAGGGAACGCTTGCTATATTTGAAAAAAATCTGGCTGCCGGTAATGGTTTCAGCCGCTTTCCCAAAAACAAAAATAAACCCGCCCGCGAATGGCTGTTTGGAAACATTCTCATCACTTCGCTTAATCAACATATGACCAATTTTAACAAAGCCAAAAATCTTCAAAACTGGATCGTCGGGCAAGCGTTAAACAACTATGGGCTAATACCGGAATATTACTCGTCCGGCTCTGATTATTCAGGAACAGTCCCGTTATGCGGACTTGGTGCCGGTATGTATATATCTTCATTTTGGGGAGAATAAATAATTAAAAATTTTTCTCTGGTAGCTATTCTCTGGATAGCACTGTTTCCCCTTTTTAATTCTTGCACTGAAAGTCCCTTTCCCGCAAATGAGCGGTCAATCCTCAAATTTCAAAATAGTCACCAAATCCAATCGCTCCTTGAAAATACCGGTCCACACCAATTACCCAAAGAGCGTTACCGTCTTTGTCTGGCTGTGGCAAATAGCCGGGACACTACTCTAGTCCCACAATTAAAAAGCTATTTAAATGACCCTTCTCCGCTGGTCCGGCAGGGCGCTGCATTTGCCCTGGGACAGCTGCAAAGTTCTTCCGCCATTGGAATTCTCTCCGGGCAGGTGCTTGTTGAACATGATAAAGAAGTTCAATGCCAAATGATTTTGTCGCTCGGAAAAATCGGAGATTTGAAGACAGCATTATTTCTATACGATCATTTTCAATCGACATCTTTAGACATAACTCTGATTCACTCCTATATTTATTTTTTCTCGAGAGGAGTGGTTTCCGATAAGCTGGTAAAAGACTGTATCGGTTTCCTTGACTCAAAAAATTCTACTGCTCGCCAAATGGCTGCAATCGCATTGCAACGTATTCCATCTCATGAAAACTTAGTCCCTTATATTGACAAGCTTCTACATTTTGCTGGTAATCCCGATCCTTTTGTGCGTCAATCAATAGCCAGAATTTTACGGCAGGTGGATTTCCCGGAAAAAGATGATCTCTATCGGCAGCTGATGAATGATACCGAGTGGCGCGTTCGCTATGAAGCAGCCCTGATTCTGGAATCTTTACCGGAAAGTAATGCGCTCTGGCTCGATGCGCTACGTGATGTCAATCCCCACGTGGTTGCGGCGGCATTACAAAACACGCCTCAGATTATGCAATTTAATGAGCAGACTATTGCTCTGCTGGATTCGCTGTTCAATTCCGGGTCTGTCTCGGTGCGAAGCACAATGGTCCAGATAGTTTTTTCACGCCCGGACTCAATTCTCAATGATCTGCGTGATTCACTTACAATTGACGATCTCCTATTGCCTTTTAAAGCGACCGGATTATCTGCACAGATAAGCAGAGACAGCTTCTCAGAATTACTTTTTCTGTCTAATCATCGTTTGCCGACAGTGTCATCGGCGGCATATATCGGATTAGTATCAATGCTTGATTCCCTGATTTCTTCAAATACGATTACTGATAACGAGTACATCAATGTACTTATTCATGGATTAAATAGTCATGATCCCGTGCAAATATATATAGCGGCTGACCACATTTTCGAATCTCCCCAAAAAGGATCCGTTTTAAAAACACATCTCTACTCATGCCTGGACAACAATCGTGAGTTCCGTTTTCAGGAATCGACCGCAATGGTGCTTCGGGCAATAGAAAAATTGACACCGCCCGATGCACCAACTCAATTGTATCCACTTTTAAAATCCCACCAGAAGCTGTTGCGCGACGAAGCATACCGAATTTTGACCGAAACATATTCTCTGAATATTCCCAAACCAACTGATGTCGATGATCCGTATTTATATTCCAATCTTTCAAAAATCAGACAATACGGTCTCAAGCCGGTTGTCCGAATAATGACAAATCGCGGGGCGTTTAGTATTCGCTGTGACGGATATTTTACCCCTTTCACTGTCGATGCTTTTCTGAATCGGGTGGATTCTGGATTTTACAATGGTTTGATATTTCACCGGGTAATTCCAAATTTTGTTGTTCAGGGTGGTGATCCGCGAGGCGATGGCTGGAGTGGACCCGGTTATCATCTTTTAACCGAAAAATCACCGCTGGGATATGACACGGGATCGGTTGGGATGGCAAATGCCGGTCCGGATACTGAGGGATCACAATTTTTTATCACGACTTCCCCTCAATATCACCTTGATTATAATTATTCGCGATTCGGTGAAGTAATTGAAGGAATGGATGTTGTTTTGAAAATTAAAAAAGGTGATAAAATAATTACAGCAGATGTTCTTGTATCATCAAATTAATTTGGCAATTATAAAACCGACCGCAAAACCGACCAGAAAAATCACTGTAATCATCCGGTAGCTGACTACGTCGCGCCCGTAGCCCCTTTTTATTGCAATGACAGACACATAGTATCCCATGGCATTAAGCAGCCAGAAAATCGGCAACGACAGGATTTTTATAAGGATCGGTCCAACAAAGGGAACCATGGCAATCAGCCCGGCAAGTCCTGCGAAGGCATTGGCAAGTATTCCAAAAATAACCACGCCAACGGCAATCGCCTCTTTATCAACTCCCAGATAAAGCCCCATGATTATCGCGAAAATAATAATCAACCAGGTAATTATAAATCGCCGGTTACGATATAAGAAGAAATAGATATTCCTTGAAAATTCCATTTTCCCTCTGAATCAAAAATAACATCTTTTTGAAAATATTCCCGCTATTGGTTATTTATTCAAATGATAAATAATCTGTAAGCCTTCCAGGGTCAGGTTTATATTTGTCGTATCAATCTTATCCGTATGGGCAGCAAGTTCCTCTGAAAAACCACCGGTGGCGATGACATAAACCGATTGTGTCGATAATTCCGTTTTGATTCTCTCTACCATACCTTCGATCATCGCAATATGCCCAACAAAGATTCCTCCCTGGAGGTGCTCTTTGGTGGTTTTGCCAATAATATTCTGGGGATATACGGGTTCAATGTCGTGCAACTGAGCGGCTTTGCGAATCAGTTCCAATGCGCCGGTCACCAGTCCCGGTGAAATCGAACCGCCGATATAATTTCCCGCGCTATTCAATACATCAAATGTTGTCGCCGTGCCCAGATCGACAACAATCAAGGGCAAGGAATACAATTTTTTTGCGGCAACAATGTTGCAAATTCTGTCCGCACCAATCTGTTTCGGTTCCCGGACTAAAAGTTTCAGCCCTAAATTCAGATCATTTGTAACCACCATCGGCTCAATATTGAAGTGAACCTTACTCATTTTAATGAAACTATTGGTCAGCTCGGGAACTACCGAGCTGATAATAATTCCACGAACATCGCCGGCGTGAATATTGACCGAATCGCAGAGAAGTTTGACCATTATCCAGTATTCGTCAACTGTCCTTGTATGCGAGCTGACGAGCCGCCAGTTTTTCAGTATTTTCCCATTTTTATAAAAACCAACCACCGTGTTCGTATTGCCAATATCGATAACCAGAATCATACTATTTTCCTTTTAAAATGGTGACGTCACCAGCACGAAAAAACAGTTCTTTTGAACCGGTGTCCAGGATCAGGCTGCCGTCCCTGCTGATATCTTTAAAGACACCACCGTATATCTTTTGTCCATCATCCACGGCTATCATTTTCCCGATTGAGTCACAAGCCATTCTCCATTGACTTAAAATAAGCGATTCTCCATTATCCTGCAATAAAATCAATTGTCTGTCCAATTGTTTTAAAACCGTCGAGAGAATGAGTTCCCGATTATAGCGCTGTCCCGTAGCGGCAAACAGAGAGGTCCCATTGGATAAATCTCCAGAAAAATACTCCCGGGGCTGATTAACATTGATGCCAATCCCGATAACAAGTCGCGCCTGGACCGCACCGGACATTCTGCCCTGAACCAGGATCCCGCACAGTTTGTACCCATCCAGCAAGACATCATTTGGCCATTTCAGAGACAAGTGGTGATCTTCAGAAATATGTTTCTTTAATGCAGAAAATGCGGCAACCGCCGCCAGAAAAGTATAAATATAAATCTTTTTGTTTGACATAAAGTTGGTCAACAGCACTGAAAACAACAGCGACTCCGCCGCCGGGCTTTTCCATGTCCGGCTAAAACGTCCCCGTCCCGCAGTCTGATAATCTGCCAACAATATCGTCCCGTTTTCAGTAAATTCTTCACCCAACAGGCAAGCGTTTGTAGAATCTATTGTTTTTATATATAGGATCTCCGACCGAAGAATTTTCATTTCCCCCGGTATCGTAAAACGCTCAAATATGACAGATTTCATATACTGACAAATGGATTAAAATCCTCTTTCCTTGCGGATCGTCTGGTAGGCATCATTGATTGATTTAAATTTTTCCTCGGCAAGTTTCTGAATTTCAGGCCCCAGGCTTGCAACCTTGTCCGGGTGATACTTTACCGCAAGCTCCCGATACGCCTTTTTGATGGTATCCGTATCATCCTCCGGTCTGACATTCAGAATTCCATAGGACTGATTACTTGTTCCAATGAAAATAGACTTTATTGAATCGTGGTCCTTGGCAGAAATTCCCAGCCCGCTGCAAATATCCTGAATTGCCTGTAATTCGGATTTTTGAAACACATTGTCGGCACCGGCAATCCCATACAAAACATGCACCAGTTCCAGGCGCGAATAGTAGTCCATATGCTGACTGATTTGTCTGGCAATATCATGAATGTTAAAGTCCTTTTTCAGAATCTCCCTGTATAAATACAAAAGATCCTGGGCGTTGCTTTGACCAAACTTACTGATGAGATATTTTTTTACATATTGCACTTCTGAAGATCGTACGGTTCGGTCTGACTTGCTGACATACGCAAACAGGGATAGCATCGCCACGGCAAAATCGCCCGCCCGGGTGTCACCATAGGGAGATCCGCCGCTACTGTGAATTGTCCTTTGATAATATCCGTCCTGCTTTTGCGGATCACTGAACATACTTCCGATATAGGCACCAAAGATCGCGCCCAGCGGTCCAAACAGCGCCCATCCGATGCCGCTACCAATGATTGTCCCTGTCCATTTTCCCATATATTTTAACCTTTTCAATAACTGATAATCTGTGATCTAATTTAGAAACAATATCTATAATGAAAAAGGGGGCGAATGCCCCCTTTTAAAGCGATTTTAAAAATATTTTAGCGCAGTGTAAATGCAAGTCCCACGGCAGCAGAGTTATATTCACCCATGGAATATTCGGCATTGACCTGCAAAATAAGCAGTTTAATATTCAGTCCGAAAGTGGTTCTTAATTTATTATCACCCTTAATGGTAAAATCCTGTTTCACACCATCGCCCATTTCATAGCTGGCGGTAAAGGTCGTATTGTCAACGCCCATTCCAATATAGGGGGTAAGCATCAGAAGCTTTTTACTGACGTGAACGTTGAAATTCATATTATTGGCAGAAAGAATATCCCCAATCGAAAAATTCTGATAGAATGCCTGGGCGGCAATATCAACCGGAAACAGTGGAATGGGAATAAACTGATCAACGTCAACTTTCAGACCAACACCAAACGAAGATATTTCACCAAGCGCATCACCAACATCGCCGGGAATAGAGATTGCCGGGATCATCCGAATGGAAGGCTCAATACCCATTGGAAGTCCTACGCTTGCCTGTAAAATCGGAAATGGGAAAATTAAATTTTCCATGTCCTCAAGCCCTGAAATAGATTTAATACCTGGAATTGAAGAAATTGCCACTTCATCTGCGGCATCGGAAATATCACTGCTTAAAGCGTCAACCGCTGTTTGTGCCTGGTTATCATACCACTCATCTGTTTGACCAGGAAATGTTGTTACTATGTTTTCTCTCGCCTGACTATATACAAGACCCGTAATATAAGTCTCATCAACCTCAAATGGC
Source organism: uncultured bacterium (assembly GCA_964605705.1). GTDB lineage: Bacteria > Fidelibacterota > UBA2242 > UBA2242 > UBA2242 > CAZSDW01. The sequence goes on along the minus strand of CAZSDW010000001.1, from coordinate 91,234 downwards.
TCTGCCGCGCCACCTAAAATCGTAGGCGTTTCTGTATTTGAAAATAGCTCAGATGGATTTAAATCAAGAGTATAATCCCCAACTGTAACAGGTATATTATCCAGTGCCGTAAGATCGAAATCGTATGTCGATTTCTCACCGGTGGGCACAATTCCAAATCCCATTTTTAGCCCGATGTCAAATCCCAGTATTTTGTGGGTTTTGGCGGTATTATACAGACCCGCGTTCATGGCTGAACCGTAGCCCGTAACCAGTGGTTGCAAATAGCTTTTTCCGTTGGATTCAACCAATTGCTTAACCTGATCCATCGAAAATTCCGACATATCCTGCGAAAATCCATTGAAAGCAATCAGCAGAATGATCCCAAAAACCGTAAATTTCTTTGTCATTTTATCCTCCCTTAAAAGATGTTTTTCTTTAAGATTACAACATTTCGAATATGTTACACATGCAGAATAATAAAATCAAGTCATTTTAGCATATTCATCGTGCCAGAACAACGGTTGTGATATAGCCAACAGTTTTATCACTTGTCGCATCGGTTGCCGAACAACGTACCACATACATCCCGATCCGGGCGCGGTTGCCATGAATACTCGATCCGTCCCAATAGACTGCTCCTTCGGAAGATGACGGAAGGTTTTTGGCTGGCTCAAAAATCAATCGTCCCATCATATCGTAAATCTGCATATTGACATTTGCACTGGGAAAGGGCAAAAGGAACTGGATTGCCACCTGTTCATCAATTCCATCACCATTCGGCGAAAATGGATTGGGCGTTACTTTTATACCGGGTTTCACAGATTCATCTGTAATGGCAACGCTGTTCTTATATCCCGGCGTTCCTCCCGCCGCCGCGGTTGACAGTCGCCAATTATTCATCAGGTTGGGATTCGTATAATATACCCTTTCCATTGATTTATTCTGCGTTATCGACCAGCCGGAATCATATTTCAAACTATCAACAATGGTGCCCGCGGGACCGATTAAATAGATGCCGTCCTCAGTATTGCCCAACGAAGGAAAGTGTGGTAATACAATTGTATTTTCGGGTAAAACCTGATCATATTGAAATATTGTGGAATCGTTTGCAATCACGAAAAACCCGCCCTGACCGACGGCTTTCTCTGTGAATATCTTCACCGGAGCGCCGGTGTTTTCATCGCAGATCGACCAGGCTTCCAGTAATGTTTCGTCGTTGGGATTGTATATCTCGATATACTCCGCGATAGAACCTCCCGTTGTTTTAACGATCAATGGACTCGCCATAAACTCAGATAAGAGCAGGGCTCCTTTTTCAAAAGCAACTCTAATTGAAAAATTAAGAGTGTCATTCATTCTATTTGAATCATATTCCCAAAGAGCGACAAGCGCCAGGTGGTAATAACCAGAATTGAATTTGCCAAAATTAATTAGAATAGAATCGCTTTCACCAACTTCCAAAGACTTTATTGCTACAGATTTGATTGTTTGGGACCCGCTTAGACTTTTTTGAATAATCGCCAGTTCTGCGGGTGAACTTTTATTTAATCCGACATTCGTAAACCAGCATCGGGCTTGAAATTCCGTGGCGGACGATCCGGTTTCGGGAAATACCACCACTGAATCCAGCTGAATATCATATGCGAGCGGCATTACTGAGTTTTTACGTCCCGGTGTTGCACCAGTCGGGTCGGTCGATAAAAACCAGTTAAAAACATTATGGCTCTGGTAAACCGGCAGCTTTTTCTCGAGAGATACTCCGGACATTACATTCCAGCTGTCATCAAAAGCCAGAGAATCTATTACCGTACCGGTCAAATCTTTAAGAATAATTTTGTCGATAGAATTATTTAATCCGGGACATTTTTCCGGTATGATTGTTTTGCCCGTCACCGTGGGAAATTTCTCGAAAAAACTGCTGTCTTTTGCCAAAACAATATATTCTCCCGGGGAAATATTCAAATCGCGAGTTTGTAAAATCATTGCTGTGCTGCGGCTATTGGAAAATCGCCATTCGCCGAAATTGATATTTCCGCTGCTGACATTGACAATTTCACAAAATTCCGTCTGTTCCGCCCTGGGATATGCCAGAAATTCATTGAAAAGTAACGAGCCTTTCGGATACGCAACCAGTAAATCCCGGCACGCGGTATTATCAAAAATATTCTCATCTTCAGTCATCGCCACCATGGCGATATATCTACATCGACCCGATGTCTCCGAATAGAATTCGCCATCAAGAAAAATGACAGAATCGGGTAAAAGTGCCGGAATACTGTGCAGGCTCCAGACAATTTCATCCGGAGTAACGCTTTCGCTTCGATCACGATCATAGTATATTTCCAGCGAAAATTTTCCGGATTTGATGCTGCCATTATTTTTGACCTCAATCATAAACTTTACCGGACGAATTAACGACACTGTTGAATCGACAAACCTGAAGCTGGTGGGAATAATCGAAAGGTCGCGCTGATATTTCAGAATGGAATTTATTGCTCCCGGAGTTGCACCCGCCGGATCTGTCGAGCTGCCCCAGTTATTCTCCGTCTGTGCTGGAGCATTGGGATCTCTGCGCTCAATACTAATGCCGGTTCCCCCGCCCCAGTCCTGTCGAAAATACACCGTTTCAATCGAGTGCCCGGTTGCATCGACTAAAAACAGGGAATCGGAGCTGTTATTCAAAATTGGAAATTTCTGTGGTATTATCATAGGACCATCAAATGCCGGATACGCCTGTAGAAAATCCCGGCTGGCGGCAATGATACAAAAATCATTGGGTTCCAAAATTTTCGGTTGTGTTATCAGATACTTCCAAGTCCCATTCGCGTCCCGAAACCGCCATCGATTCAGGTCAACCGGGAAATCCACCGGATTATATATCTCAAACCACTCGGATTCACCTGTCTCGGGTATGTTCATAACTTCATTTATAATAATTGAGTGGACGGGGTATCCAATTACGAGATCACAACTATCACTGTTATTTTGTAGGTTTTCATCTTCCTCAAATACAACCGTTGCAAACAGGGTATAAGCCCCACCGGAGACAGAATGAAAATCAACCGTCCTTATAGAAAATTCTCCCGGCATTAGAGTTATGGAATAATTAACCACAGAATCCAAAACTGCCGGGCTGTTTTCTATCGAATCCTGATTTTCTATCCGGAAGCGGATAGAATAGGTGCTTACATTTTCAATGCCTTTATTCATTAATCTAAAAGATGTTTCAAAGTAATCGCCATTGAAAATGTTTTCCGACAAAATTTCCAGTTCATCAAGAGAAATATCATAACTTTTTACCTTACAGCTATTTTGTCGTCCCGGAGTTCCGCCGGAAGTGTCAGCCGAAAGCGCCCAGTTATCAGAAAGATTGCTGTCCCCATGGGGGTCAATTCGCTCCAACGCCACGCCCGTCTGCTTGCCCCAAGCGCTCGAATACTTTAAAGAATCTATTGCTACTCCACATAAGTCCCGTACAATAATCGAATCTCCAGTATCATTCAGCGACGGGAGTTTTTTTTCACAAACGATGTGCACGTCCTCTATTTCCCAGAAATTTTCCAAGGTCGCGTCCGACGACAAAACAACCAACGAATTCGGGGCAACCAGGCTTCTGGACGAAGTAATTACGGCTCCGGCGATTCCTGATGCCTCATCACAAATTTTCCAGTGGGCAAGGTCTATTGTATCTGGTGAAATATTCAGAAGTTCGATCCATTCGCCGCCATGGTCAGATTTTGGTGCATACATAAACTCATTGATTAGAACCGCGCCCTTTTCATACGGCACCCACAAAGTATATCGTAAATCATTATTTTCCGGCATTTCATCTTCTAAAAGAATTGCCGACATTATTTCGTGGCTGCCTGATCTAATCATCGGAAGGGTCGGGTACAACACAACCGAATCCAGCGGGCTGATTGTCAAGATATCATTATATAGGATTTCGCTATAATGAAGCATTGAGTCCTGGTTCTGATCAATGCCAAAAACGACATCGGCGTTTTCAATGATGTTTCGCCCCAGGTTTTGAATCTTTAATATAAATTCAACCGGTGTTCCGGGGATTGGGAAAATATCCTCATTGAGCCTTCGAAAATCGGTAATTGCCAGGTCAGAATCTTTCATTGCGATACTGTTTTCATATCCCGGTGTACCATATAAAGAAATTGCATTTCCCCAGTTTGTTTGATCGTTATCGCCAAAAACATCGATCTTTTCATCTGAATAACCCGCGTCCTGGTCGGGACTCGTTGTAGCAGCCGATAGCGTATCACCATCAGAATTTAAAAGCAGGACTATATTGGGGACAGAATTCTTCAAACCACTTGTCCCAAAATAGTTATCATGAATTGTACAACGCAATGCTGTTGCGGGTATGAGACCCTCATAGGTGCCTGATTGTTGATAGCCCTGGTCAAAGATCAAAGCATAGGCGCCGGATTCCAGGCTTGTGCTATCATCTTTAAAATCAATCGAATCGACATAACCATTTATCTCCAGATAAAAACCTTGCAGGTCTATTGATGCATCTCCGATATTGACTATCTCGATAAACTCATCATAATCATCAATTCCAATGGCATCAAACATAACCTCATTTATAGTGACGGATTGGGCGAACATAACACCGTTGGCGACGAATAAAATGAAAAAAGGAAGGAGCTTGTCGGGATTAAGAAACTTCAACAATATAAACCTATAATATTTCCATAGAATATTATGCGCCAAATCACATAATGTCAATATTTATATTCAGTCGAGACATCAAAAAGAAAAGGGTTGACATCTAAAACCTGCATATCGAAATTTGGACTACACATAACCGATAACGGATATAGGAAAAATTGTACAAAAGGTGATATGAAGTATAAGCAGACATCCTATCTCGCACTGATTGCTTTTCCGGTCTGTTTCTTCGCAATCAGCGGACACGCCCAAAGCACTCAGGGATACACGCGCAAATCCATCTCTTACACAACCGCCCTCCTGGCAACCGGTGATTTTAAAACTAGCCCAAGAGAACAGCAATTATACACCGGCGCTATTAATCAGGGCATTCAAATCGCCCGCTTCGACTATAATCCGCTGCCCGATCGGATCCAATCATCTTTCACCAATCGCCTGGCGAAAAGCGGGAATATTTCCGACGACGAATTGACATCACTGATCAATTCAACGATTGTCCCGGAAATCATCAAGATCCTTGATATTCAAAAGGAAATGCGTGCCCAGCAATTGGTTACCGAAACACAGAAAAATTCTTTTATCGCCCTTAAAGCAAAAGACGCCGGCATCACAGCCGAGCAGCTTGAACAGGTGATGAATTCCTCGTTTCTGTATATCCCATTTATCAGCAACCTCAGCGCGAAGAAAGAAAAGGACAGTAAAGAAATCACCGTCAATCTTTCGGGTGGTCTGCTCTGGTACCATATTATACCGGGAGATGAACCGATCGTTGAAAAAATTACAAAATTGACGTCCGACGCCTATTCCAGTGCCGACACCGAGGAAAATTATCAGATTGATGGACAAAAAGCCTCCCCGAAAGAATATGCTTTCTGGGGCGCTGCTAATACACTGGCGATGAACCTTGAGATCAAGACCCGCGAGCTGGACATGTTCAAATTGAGCGCACCGATTGCTGAAATTCAACGCCGAAGAATTGGTTTTCCACTGGGTAATGCGGAGGGGATACGGCTGGACGATCCGTTTTTCGTCGGTGAATGGACAGAAAACGTTCATGGCAAAATCCGGTTTGAAAAATCCGGTTTTGTGCGCGTAAGCACAGTCTCAGATAATCTCAATTCCGGTGGACAACTATCGCAGGCTGTCGCCATCAAAAAAGGCGATTGGTCACGAGGAATGATGGTCATTGAACACCCCAGATTAGGAATCGATATTGCTTTCAGACCGCGCTGGTTTAACATCAATGTCGAAGAAGGATTTATGATGAACTCCGACGAGGGTTTTGTTGTTTATTTTGATAATTACGAAGGAGGTTCCCTCGGACTTGACATGAACTTCCAGTGGAACATTGCAAACCTGACAAAAAAGCGCCAAAGCTTCCTGGTCTTTGGTGGTACCGCGAGTGCCGTGCCGGTGAAAAGTACCATCTTTGATTTTGCTTATTGGGATGAAAATTGGCATTGGCGCGATCTTATACCAACCCAAAATTGGGTCGCCGGTCTTTATTATGGATATATTGGATATCTCAAACGGTACTATCTCGGTCCCTTTGCAATTCATGGCGAAGCATCGCTTGGAACACAAATTACATATATTTCAAAAAATCGCGGGAATGATTATTACAATGGTGAAAAGGTCACAATTTCAAATTACACCTTTGGTGTCAAGCTGGATGTTGGGCTTGAATACGCCGTAAATATCGACTGGAACGTCGGTGTTTTCGCGGGGGTTCAGGCGTTTCCACCCCTCGATATCTGGACTGTAAAATATGATGACGACGAAATCGATATTGAAAATGAAACCGGCTGGGTTGCACCCAAGTTTTACAGTTACAGTCCAACAATTGGAATTTATATTCATTTTTCGCCGCCATCTCTGCCGTTTAATCCCGTGGCGATTGTTCAGAACCAGATGAAAAACATAGAGGTCCCCAAATGAAACCGTTGAAATACATTCTTGTCCTTATGTTTTTATTCTCAGCTGTTGTGCTTGCGTCCAATCTTCCACGGGCTCGTGAAGCAACCCTGATTGAAAGTAGTTCGCCGTCAGAGCTGCTGATACGAGCCACCGGAATGGGAATTGATGAAAAACACCGCAAGCCCAATGCCAGCGTTCTTGATAAAAGCGCCAATGAAGATGCTGCGAAGACAGCTGTCTGGTATGTTCTGCTCGGTGGCAGCGATCCCCTAATTCAAACCGATGAAGAGAAAATCGCCTTTCAGAAAATGGAAAATGATTTTTACACAATCGAAAATATCCGGCAGTTCATAGCATGGGAGGCAGATTATTATGATAAGCGCCTGAAAACCGACGGCGGAAAAACTCTGAAAATTGAAAAAACTTTCAAAATTAACAAGACCCTGCTGGAAGAATATCTGGTCAAAAAATCGGTGATTACTGCCGCCGCAAAAATTTCTCTATCGGTTGGTATGCCGACTATAATGGTGATACCGGAATCTAGCGGTGATATTGCACCGCTCGATCTGCTTCGGCAGAATGCTGACATTAAAAAAGCCGCGGAAGTCATTGAGTCATATCTGACAGCGAAAAAATATTCGGTTATTGTCCCCGAACAACAGCAAGTCCTCCAGGAACTCAGCGCAACTCAATACGCGCTCAGCGGCACCGGCGATGACTATAGTTATTTATTGGCACTTTCAATTGGAAGCGATGTTTACGTTTCTTATAATGTCACCATTGAATCCCGCACGCTGGGCAGCTCCACCGTCAAAAAAGCGGTGGTTGGTTGCCGAGCCTATGAGACAACAACCGGAAGATTGTTGGGAACCGATACCGGGTACAGCCAGGAACGGATTGGAGCAAACGCCGTATTAATAGAAGAGGCAATGAACGACGCCGTTGACAAGGTAATCAGCCGAATTACAAATTACTGGAAATCGGATACAAAACAGGGGATTCAATATAAAATTATTCTCAGTGTTGACAATTCCTTCGATGCCGAACAAGCCGAAGCAATCATTTTTTCTATGGGAGATGCCCTGAAAGCGCTGCCCTGCCTAGTAAAAGAACACGTGGTTGCCGATTATACATATGATGTATCTATCTGGGTAAATCCAGCCGAATTTGCGGCGGCCAGTGATATTTACCGCGCCATCAAAAAATCCTATCCGGGCAGTGGCGTCGTCAAGCGCGTTTCGATCTCTCGCAAACTACTACTACTCTCCGTTGAAGAAGAATAGGGAGGACCCGTGTTTAAAAAAGCCCCATATATTTTCTGCGTCTTACTTATAATCAGCGGTTTTGTTCTCGCTCAAATTCCCAAATGGGCACAAAGTAATAGTCATAAAAAATATCCCAATTCGGATTATCTGCTCGGTGTTGGGATCGCCGAAGATAAAACCAAAGCGGTTGAGCTGGCGCGCGCTGATGTGGCAAAACAGATTCAGGTCAAAATTGAATCCGAACTGGAAACCATGGAACAGGAGATCGGTTCTGGCGATCGCAGCACCATTCACTCCGAGGTTACCTCAAAAACCAAGTCCATTGTATCGGAAACTGTCGCCGGAATCGAGATCGTTGAATCCGAAAACATTAAGGGTAAGCATTACGTCCTGGCGGTATTAAATAAACAGAATTACCTGGCTGGATTGCAGCAGGAAATGGATAAAATAATCGCCGAGTCAAACCAGTATCTGCAAAGCGCCCGGGATCTCGTCCAGAAAGGTAATTTGTTCAACGCGCTCGACAATTATATATCTGCTCAAAAAATCGTTCCCGATTTCTATATCAAGCGCGGACTTTATACCGCACTCACCGGAACTGTTTATGGCGATCAAAATACCGCATCGGTGGCAAGTATTCTGTCGGAAATTCGAACGATCCTGGCGGCAATTGATGTAAAAATCATCAGCGGCAATAATCAAACTTCTTCGCTGGGAGTTCCGCTTAAGGAACCGGTGGTTGCAAGGGTTTTTTATAAAGATAGTTTCGGTAATGATATCGGGCTCAAATGGTATCCGGTTATCGTAAAATACGCCAACGGCGAAACTATCAACAAGCTCGGATCATCCGATAAGGGTACGCTTTCTGTAAATATTATTGCAACCCCGACCGGTGGCGCAACTGGCTCCGGAGCTGTCAACTTTACGCTCGGTCTTAGCAACCTACCGGATATTTTCCGAAATGACCTTTCAAAGATTCAGGCAACGGTAAATTACTCTATCGTAACAGCGGATCTGTCATTTTCCATTGAGATTAAAGATATAAATGATAACACGAACAAAAACATGGGGGCGCTTGTCGGCGGCTGGGTAAACAATAATGGATATCGAAATGATCCGACATCCAATCTAAAGATTCAGGGAACAGCGATACTAAAAAGCGAAAGAATCATCGATTCTCCTGCCGGAAGACAATATTTTATTGAATTGGAATTGCCCCTGTCGCTGAATGACACCAACGCCAATACACAGCTTGCTTCCGTCGTGGCAAAAGGAAACGGGATGGCATTGGGTTCACGTGAAAATGCCGTTCAGAAAGCATGTGAAAATATCAGTGTTACAAAATCAAAATTTGCTGCGTTTTTGCAGACAGCAATTCAACCATAAAATCCAATTAAATTAAACGCGAAAGGAGACAACCATGAAAAAACTGATTATTATCGCATTAATGATTCCACTGGCACTAATGCTTGTCAACTGTGGCGGAAAACCAAAGGCGAAAATGAATGACATTCCCGAATGGTATCTGAATCCACCGAAAGCAGAGGATGCCTTTTATGAAGCTGGTGACGCCGCCAAACAGAGCATGAGCCTGGCAAAAGAATCTGCCGACGCCCGCGCCCGCGACGCGATTGCCCGAACACTGGAAGTTAAAGTATCAAACATGCTGAAGAACTTCATGCAGCAGAGCGGCATGGGTGATGACGCCGAAGCGCTGGAATTTACCTCATCGGTAAGTAAACAGGTGGCAAACACGGTTCTGCGTGGTGTTCAAATTGTAAAGCGCGAAATGAAAACCGAAGGTTCCCAATATCATGCTTATTCACTGGCAGAGTACAATCTGAATAGTTTGATTCAGGAAACCGTCAATGAAGCCAAAAAGCAGAAGGCGCTCTACAACGAGGCAAAAGCCAACCTCAGTTTCGATGATTTAGAAGGCGAAATTCAAAAGCTCGAAGCTGTCGGTAACTAAAACCAAAAAGCCCGCCATTCTTTAATAGGGTAGCGGGCTTTATTTTCCTTTATGAAAATTGGGTTAAAAATATTGGTCTTTCTTGCCTTTTCATGGGGCAGCTTAGACGCTCAGACTATTATTCCGGGCTGGTTCGAAAACTTACCGGATGCGCCTGCCGGAAACATGTACGCGGTTGGCTATTCCGGAAAATATATCAACCAGTCCATTGCTCGGCAGGCGGCGATAAAGAAAGCGCTGCACAACATGGTTAAGCAACAACGCACCCGGCTTGTTTTCGAAATTGAGGAATATTCCGATGGTCGCCTGCGGTTACTGGACCCGTCCTTGGAGCTTTCTTATGACGAGTCAATCTTGAACAGAATAGAGGCAACATACGCTACGATAGACTCCTCTATTACTTATGATGGGTATTTCATTCTTATCTCTTTGAATTCCTTGCAGCGCGCCCCGCGCGTCCCAAGTGACGATACTGGTTGGGATGAGAATAAACCCAAATGGACTACTTCTCTACCCAAATCCAAAAATTTTAATTACGGTGTTGGAATCGTATCCAATTATTCATCCTGGGTTCGGGCGTGGAATGACGCTGATGAATATGCCCGGTTTGATCTTGGAAAGAATATAAAGATCGACGCTCATTCGATTCACGCCATAGAGCGGGATAATAAATACATTATTGAATCCAAAATATTGCAACAGTCCTATGACGAAAATATAGAGGGCGCTATAATTGTCTCGCGGTGGTACGATGCGGAAAATGATACCTATTATTCGCTATGCCGCCAGAAAAAGTTGTAAACCTTTACAAACTATATTTTCAAAAGAATCTCATCAAAAAACATCTTTTTCTGTTCTTTTGTGAGCCCGCTTAATATAAGCCCAGTGGACTTAACCGACAGGTGTTTTGCGGTTATCGATCCTGCACCCATTTCCGTAGAAATAACTGTCGCTTTCTGCGTATCTATTATCTTTTTCTCCAAAACACTTAGCTTTGAACTTTTCTTTGGAATAAGGCATACAGATTTTCTATAATTTAAACCGGCATTTACCAGAAGCTTTTCGATTTTCTTGCCAAGTTCAACATCATAGAGACCGGTCATATCGGGAAAGCGAGTGCCACAGCTATCATCATTGGGACCAATCAACGGATTGTTCCCGGAAACATTAATATGGTCTGTGATCAGATGAATCGTAGCATCACTTTCGTTTTCTGGAAAATTACCTGCTCCGATAAAAATCATGTTTTTTACACCCAATAGAGCCGCGGCGCGAGTGATTTCCCTGATAACTTCCGGAGAATGATCAGCCAGAATCCAGGCGCCAATCCGGTTATCCCTGCCCTGAAAATCATAATAATCGAATTGCCGACATGAATATCGTTTCTCTTTTTCCTTTGTCAATGAAATTGTCGTTATGACTGCCATCGATGGGGCTGGAAAACCGAGATTTTTAAAATCCTTCAATATTGATTGATAGGTCATTACGGGCATGGCGTCGTTTATTCTATCGTATCAGAATCCTCCTGGGTATCCTCAATATTGCCCAGAAAATTAATCAGTTGTCTCTGCTGAGATATGGTATCTTTTAGTGTTTTAATCAATTTGCTTTTTTTATTTGTCAGACGAATTATTTCTTCTTTCTCAGATTCTTTCTGTCTCTTTGCCATATCCAGAACATCTGATGAAATTTTTTCGGCATCGGCAATTAACTTCTTTGCCGTTCTTTCTGCATCCGCAATAATATCGTTTGGGGTTTTCAAATTCGTTTCTGAAAATTGTTTTTCGATTGGTTCCAGTTCGAGAATTCTATGCTCCAGTTTTTCAAATTCCTCGGCAACCATTTCTAAAAAGTAGTTCACCTCAACCGGATCATAACCGCGGAAAGCCTTGTTAAATTTTCGGTCTAAAATATCTTTTTTGTGGATCATTTTCACCGCCCAATTTAATGTTCTCGGGAGCCAAAAATCGCTCGCCCCAAGCGTACCATTGTCGAACCTTCTTCAATAGCGATTTCGTAATCGTCGCTCATTCCCATCGATAATACGTTGATTTCTTGCTCGGAATGCTGCTGTCTCAGTATATCAAAAATTTTTTTCATCCGGCGAAACGATTTTCTGACCTCTCGGATATCATCAGTCATTGGACCGATTGTCATCAGCCCCTTTAAATCTAAGTATGGTAAACCTTTTACCTCTTTCGCCAATTTGAAAACGTCCTCGGGATCGATTCCAAATTTTGTGCTTTCACCAGATATATTTATTTCTAATAAAACGTCAATGTTCTTTTGCAATTCGGTAGCATGATTAGATATTTTCTGGGCAATTTTTAACGAATCAATGGATTGGACAAAATCAAAATATTCGACCGCAGATCGCGCTTTATTGGACTGCAGGTGTCCTATCATATGCCAGCTTAAATTGTCATAATCCTGCCTGATCTGCTCAATTTTAGGGGCAGCTTCCTGAATTCTATTTTCACCAAAATGACTGAGACCAAGATCGGCGGCAACACGAATTATTTCAGATGACCAGGTTTTTGTAACGACAACCAGGGTTATTTCGTCGGGATCGCGATTTGAACGTAGAGCCGCATCACGGATATTTTGACTGACCCTTAAAAGATTTTGTGAGATTCTTTTTATTCTGTTTACCGACATTATAATAATCGGATCTGGCAGCTATCTATTCACCTTCTGTTTCCGGGGAAAGAAGGTCTGCCTGATCTATGTCGTTATTTTTGTCCTCAGTCGATTCCAGCACCCTGGTAACTGCTGATATAGAGTCGCCCTCATCAAGCTTGATCAATCTCACGCCCTGAGTATTACGGCTTATCGTTCTTATTGTCGTTACCGGCAGACGTATCAATACACCTTTTTCCGTAATGATCATCAGGTCATCTGTGTCCACGACTTCCCGTAAGGCGACCATTAATCCGTTTCTCGCAGTTGTTTTCAACGTAATTACACCAACGCCACCACGTTTTATAATCGGATAATCGAAAATATCGGTCCGTTTTCCGTAACCGTTTTCTGAAACTGCCAGTAAGGTACCACCTTCACGTTTTACAATCACCATTCCGACAACAAAATTATCTTTGCCCGGTAATTTAATTCCTTTCACGCCGGCGGCGGTTCTGCCCATCGGTCTGACATCGGATTCTTTAAAACGAATGGATTTTCCATAGGAGGTTCCCAAAATAACATCCTGGTTTCCATCGGTCAATCGCACATCGATCAAGTCGTCATCTTCACCGACATTAATGGCGCGTATTCCGGTTTTTCGGGGATTTCCGAAAGCTGAAAGAGTTGTCTTTTTTATGGTCCCCTGCTTGGTAACCATCACAACATAATGATCATCGTCAAATTCTTTTACACTCAGGACTGCGCGGACGGACTCGTCCTTCTCTGTCTGGATCAGATTGACAATTGCCCGACCGCGTGAGGCTTTGCTACCCCGTGGAATTTCGTGAACCTTCAGCCAATAGCACTTCCCGCGATTGGTGAAAAACATCATATAATTATGGGTGCTTGCAATAAACAGGTTTCGCACAAAATCTTCGTCCTTTGTCTGGGCGCCCGTTGAGCCGCGTCCACCACGGTTTTGACGACGGGATATGTCCACCGGAAACCGCTTGATATATCCATTGTGGGTAATGGTAATAACCATGTCCTCTTCGGCGATCATATCTTCAATTGAAAACTCACCGTCGTCTTCAATGATTTCAGTGCGTCGCGCATCGCCATATTTTTCACGAACTTCGGAAATTTCACTTTTCAGAATTTCCAATCGCAACGGTTTGCTTTCAAGAATTTCTTTCAGTCTTGAAATTAATTTCAGGGTCTCTTTATACTCTTCTACTATCTTTTCAACTTCAAGTCCGGTGAGTTTCTGGAGCCGCATATCGAGAATTGCCTGGGTTTGCCGATCGGAAAAACCGAATCTTTCCATCAGGTTTATTTTTGCATCAGCGGGCGACGGTGATGCTTTTATAATTGCAATAACTTCATCAATATTATCGAGGGCAATTTTCAAGCCCTCCAGAATATGGGCTTTCTCTTCGGCCGCATTCAGATCATATTGGTTTCTCTTGACAATTATTTCATGTCTGAATTCAATATAGTGACTGAGAATTTCTTTCAGCGATAGCTGGCACGGGATTCCGTCCACCAGCGCAAGCATATTAATGCCAAAACTGTCCTGAAGCTGGGTATGACTGTATAATTGATTCAGGACCACTTCGGGAATTGCATCTCGTTTTATTTCAATGACAATTCGGATTCCTTCTTTATCGGACTCGTCGCGGATGTCTGAGATTCCCTCAACGACTTTATCACGAACTAGGTTCGCAATTTTTTCAATAAGGTTGGCTTTATTGACCTGGTAGGGCACTTCTGTAACAATAATACTGTCTTTACCACTTTTATTCGTTTCAATAAAAGCAAGCGCACGGATTTTTATGATTCCCCTGCCGGTTTCATAGGCGCTCTTTATGCCCTGGCGACCTAAAATATATGCACCTGTCGGAAAATCGGGTCCGGTCACGAATTGCATCAGATCCTGAACACTTGCATCGGGATTATCAACCAGATGAATAATGGCATTTGTCACTTCAGTCAGGTTGTGGGGCGGGATGTTGGTTGCCATACCGACAGCGATACCGCTCGATCCATTAACGAGAATTAATGGAATTCCTGTTGGAAGAATTGTCGGTTCTTTAAGCGAATCATCAAAATTTGGGGTGAAACGGACGGTGTCTTTTTCAATATCTTTTAACAGTTCGCTTGATATTTTTGACATTCGGGCTTCAGTATAACGCATCGCCGCAGCATTATCACCATCAATAGAGCCAAAATTTCCCTGACCTTCGACAAGAGGGTAGCGCAATGAGAATTCCTGTGCCATTCTGACAAGCGAATCATATACGGCAGAATCGCCATGGGGGTGATATTTGCCCATGACTTCACCAACAATTCGGGCACATTTTTTTGTCGGTCGGTTGAATGACAAACCCAGCTCCGACATCCCGAAAAGAATCCGACGATGAACCGGTTTCAGTCCGTCCCGGACATCCGGAAGCGCGCGCGCGACAATCACTGACATTGAATAGTCCAGATAAGCGTCCCGCATTTCTTCATCAATATTTACTGCGATAATTTTATTGCGTTGAAATTCTATATTTACCTGTTTGCTCATTTTCTATACGTCCAAGTTTCTTACATATTTTGCGTTTTTCTGAATAAAATTCCGTCGCGGTTCAACATCTCCGCCCATCAGGGTTGAAAACGTTTTATCTGCCTGAGAGGCGTCTTCAATGGTGATTTTAACCAGGGTTCGGGTTTCCGGGTTCATTGTCGTTGACCACAGCTGTTCGGGATTCATTTCACCCAAACCTTTATAGCGCTGTGTATCAATTTTTGTTTTACCTTCTTTTAAAAACCGTTTTATCAAGACGTCGCGCTCATCATCATCATAGGCATAAAACTCTTTTTTACCGATTGACAGCTTATAAAGCGGCGGTTGTGCAATATAGATGTGACCGTCTTCTACTAGCTGTGGTAAAAACCTATAAAAGAACGTCAAAAGCAGTGTTCGAATATGAGCGCCATCGACATCTGCGTCTGTCATGATGATGATTTTATTATAGCGCAATTTATCAATATTAAATTCTTCTTCGCCAAAACCAGTACCAACCGCGGTTATAATTGTACCAACTTCGGTGTTATTTAATACTTTATCGATTCTTGACTTTTCAACATTAATGATTTTTCCACGAATCGGCAGAATTGCCTGAAATTTTCTGTCCCGTCCTTGCTTGGCGCTACCGCCCGCCGAATCACCCTCAACAATATACAATTCGCAAAGACTCGGGTCTTTCGTCGAGCAGTCTGCCAGTTTGCCGGGAAGATTACCGATTTCCAGGGCGCTTTTTCGGCGTGTCAGCTCGCGGGCTTTTTTGGCTGCTTCCCGCGATCTTGCAGCATTTAAACTTTTCTCAATAATCCGTTTGCCTTCGGTTGGGTGCTGCTCCAGGTATTCGGAAAGTCCCTCAGTGACAATTGAATCAACAATACCTTTTATTTCCGAGTTGCCCAGTTTGGTTTTGGTCTGCCCTTCAAATTGAGGTTCGGAAACCTTTAGGCTGATAACGGCAGTAAGCCCTTCTCTGACATCTTCGCCGGAAAGAGTATAATTTTCCTTTTTAAACAGTTTATTCTTTTGTGCATAATTATTTAATGTTCGGGTAACCGCGGTTTTAAAACCAACCAGATGGGTTCCGCCTTCAACGGTGTTTATATTATTCACAAACGTAAAGATGTTTTCAGAATAGGATGTGTTATACTGAAGCGCTATTTCGATCGGGACGCCATCCTGTTCTTTTTCGAAGGTAATCGGTTTCCCAATGATAGTTGGTCTGGTTTCGTCCAGATACCTGACAAATTCTGCAAGACCGCCTTTGTATAAAAATTTCTGCTCATTGCCATCGCGCTCGTCTTTTAAAATCACTTCCAGATTTTTATTTAAAAATGCCAGTTCGCGCATGCGGTGTTCTAAAATATCAAATTCCCACTGGATCTTCTTAAAAATATCTTCATCGGCTTTAAATCGGATCAGCGTACCTTGTTTGCGGGTATTGCCCTTTACTGTCACTCCCGATTTTGGAATACCCCGTTCATAAATTTGCTCATGAATTTTGCCTTCCCGGTAAATTTCGGCGACGGTCCACTCTGACAAGGCATTTACCACCGAAACGCCAACACCGTGCAAGCCACCGGAAACCTTATAGGTCCCTTTATCAAATTTTCCACCGGCATGTAAAACTGTCATTACGACCTCAAGTGCCGGTTTCTTCTCAATTTTATGAATATCAATTGGAATTCCGCGTCCATTATCTAAAACACTAACGGAATCATCTTTATGAATTGTAACGACAATTTTATCACAAAAACCTGCCAGGGATTCGTCAATAGAATTATCAACCACCTCAAAGACCAGATGATGAAGACCTCTTTTGCCAGTATCGCCAATATACATTGCCGGTCTTTTTCGAACTGCTTCCAGTCCTTTTAATACAGTAATTTTCTCAGCACTATATTCAGCTGATTCCGCAAATTTAATTTTCCCTACCGTAACACAATCTCCTTAATTTTTACACCCCGTAATTTACTATTTATTTTTTCTAATAACTCATTTTTATGAAATAATAATTCGTTTCTCCATGAAGGAGAATCCACCAAAATATATAGTTTTCCATAGGCTACTTTTTCAGCTTTTGTATGATTGGCAATTGTCTCTCCAACCGTACTCTCCCACATCGTTACGGCTTCCCATTGTCTTACGGGGGTAACGATTTTCATCTTCCTGAGCATTTTTTCTAATGCGTTTCCAAGAGAGATCGCCATTAGGACATTCCTTTAGGTAAGTCGAAAATCGTTGAATTGTAATTTTCAAAATTAAATTTATTTTTTTTAAATATCATTATATCGGTAGCGGTAATAAAGGTCTGGTTCCTTTTTCCGATCTTTTTAATAATATTCATACAGTGTTTGACATCAAGAAAAGCAAAAAGATCATCGAGTAAAAAGATGATTTTATCTTTTGTTCTGTTTTCAATAAAAATACTTTCAGCGAGTTTTAAAGCAACTAAATATATTTTTTGTTCTCCCTGAGATCCAACAAAGCGAATGTCTCTATCTCCGAACAGAAAGGAAATTTGGTCCAAATGAGGACCGGCGCTTGTTCTACCTAAAATAATATCTCTCTCAAAGCGATCAACAAGTTTATCTTTAAATTGCTGTTTAAAATCTTCTTTATCAGCAGAAATATTTGGATTTATTTTCAGATCGACTGGCTTTTTAATATATGCAAGAGTGTCAAAACTCTTTTTAAAAATTGGATTATATAATTCAAAAAAAATCTGTCTATTTGTTTGAATATAAAAAGCATGATTAATTAAAATATCATCAATTGTTTCCATATACTTATCATATTTTCTGACATTTCTTTTTTTAAAATCCACTAATAAAATATTTCTTTGGCTTAACATTTTTCTGTACTCAATAAGCGAACAAAGATAATCACGATCGACCTGTGATAATATTCTATCAATAAAATTCCTTCTGATAGATGGACCTCCATCGGTGATTTTCTGAATTCCGGGTGATAAAATAATGACAGGTATCTTACCAATAATATCCGTTTTTTTCTTAAGTTCGGAATTGTTTAAAAACAGTTTTTTTTCTGCACCTTTTGAATAATTGAGATTAACTAAATTCTCTTTCTTATTATTATCCCTAAAGGTTCCAAATATTTGAAAATAATCGTTATTAAAACTTATCGCATCGGTGTCATTATGCGTACGAAAACTTTTTGTAAGCGATAGAAAATGAATGGCTTCAAGTAATGTCGTTTTACCTGTACCATTATTTCCTATAATAATATTCAGATTGTCATTGAATTCAAAAACGCAGTGATTATAGTTTCTGAAATGATTCAGTGTGAGCTTCGTGAGTTTCATTAAAAGTACAAAATTTTAGAAACAAATTCAGAGATATAACAAAAATATAATAATTAAGATTTTTATTCATTTAATCGTATTGGCATTAGGAGCATTGTAAAATCTTCATCCTCTATTTGATGCTCCGGTAAAATTAAACAGGCATTAATCGAAGACTTAAATTTCAGTAATACTTTTTCCGTATCAATATTCCTTAATATTTCTTTAAAATATTCAGCATTATAGCCAACCACCATCTCATCACCATCATAATCAATATTAATTTCTTCGTCAGCAGATGTTCGCGATTCCTGATTAACCGTAGTTATTTTTGATAATTCCTTGCTTAGAGATAAAGATATTTGGTGAGTGGTTTTATTGGAAAAAATAACAACGCGTCTCAATGTTGATAGAATACTATCCACATTAGTAACAACAATTTTATTATTATCTTTTGGAATCACACTTTGATAATCCGGAAAATGTTCATCAATTATTCTTGAAAAAATAACTGTCGAATCTAATTCAACTTTTACGTGATTTTCACTGATTGATAATAAGGTTTTTCCTTCACTATCAAGATATCCCAGTAAAAGATTTAAAAACTTCACCGGAATAATTACCTCACCTTCATAATCCTCATTTACAAAATCATGTCTTACCAGACATACAAGACGATGTCCATCAGTTGCAACTGTACGAATTTCATTATGTTTTACTTGAAAAAGTACTCCCATTAACGCCGGTTTCAGTTCATCGCGACTGACTGCAATCAGTGTTTTCTGAATCATTCTTTTTAAAATTGAATTATCAATTTCGACATTATTAAAGTTTGAAATTTGTGGTAATGATGGAAATTCCTCACCGGGACGACCCATAATTTCAAAAATACCCTGTCCTGATTTCAGGATTGTATTTCCTTCTTCACCGGATGAAAAATTAATTTCACCATCTTCTGCTTCGTTGATAATATCATATATAATTCTGGTAGGTAATGCAACTGAACCGTCCTCTGAATTTTGGATATCCAGTGTTGTATTCATTGTTATTTCAATATCCGAAGAACGAAGAGTTAATTTTTCATCACTAACTTCAAAAAGAATGCTGTTTAAAATTGGCATTGTAGAACGTGTTGGAGATACTTTTGAAACTTTTTGAATATGTGAAAGGAGAATGTTTTTATCGATACTAAATTGCATTTTTATACTCCTTTTATTTTGCTATCACAACAGGTAATTTTACCAAAATATCGCAATATTTACAAGATATTTAAATATCAATAAAATACATAAAATATAGTATCATAAAGATAAATAGATATTTTTAGAATTATACAAATGTTGATTTGTTAATAACGATTATTTATCTTCTTGAAAAATAAATTTTTATTATAAAATATCTGTTTGGAATTTGTTAATAAAAAATGATAATTTGAATGTGAAAAAATATTTTGAAAAAGTTATAGGATTATTAACAAATCAATAACGAATTAATGATTAATTTTTAATCTCAATGTTAAATTTTAAGCGTAAGTCGTTAACCCATTTTTTATAAAGATTTGATTTTTTATATTCCAGTGCCCACTGCTTAATTATTGTCCATGAATCGTCATATTTATTATCCAATTTAAGAATATGATATCCTAAATCTGTTTTAAATAAGGGACTTATTTTTCCAATGGAGATTGTGTCTAAAATAGCAACAAATTCTGGTTGTTGAATTTGGGTTAACGAAATACGTTGAATTTTTCCCCTATTTGATTTTACGTCGGGATCGTCACTGAATAACACTGCAGCAGAATCAAATGGAAGTTTGTTGGTTATTAACAAGTTTCTAACAGAGTCTGATTTACTTTTAATGGCGGTAATATTATTGTTGGATATTTCAGGTTTTATTAAAATGTGGCGAACATTGATATTTTCTCCCTTTTTATCCAGTAATTGAATAATATGATATCCAAATTTTGTTTTTACGACGTCACTTATTTCGTTGGTTGACAGAGCAAAAGCAACTTCTTCGAATTCTTTGATAAATCCGCCCCTCGCAATATAACCAAGATCTCCACTGTAAGCTGCACTGGCAGGATCATCAGAAAAATTCTTTGCGAGATTTCCAAAATCCTCCCCATTTTTTAAAAGTATTAATAATGAATCTGCGAGATGTTTTGCCTTATTTTCCTCATAAACCCCTGGTTTAATCTGAAATAAAATCTGACTAAAATCTACAGTTAGAGGTATTTCTGGAATACTGTCTTTATATGTTTTATAAAAATCTTCAATTTCACGTCTTGTAATATTTATTTGAGAAAACTTTTCACTCTTTAATTTTTCAACAATTAGTCGATTTTTGATAATTGGTCTATAGTCACGTTTTACTTGATTAATTGGATTACCCAATATTTTTTCAGCATTTTCTTTTGAACCAGCTTGGTAAATCATATTTTCTATTTGCTGATTTAGCATGGATTCAACTTCACGGTCTTTAACTTCAATTGTTTCTATTTTTGCCTGCTCAAGTAAAATATTCTCATCAATCAGAGCTTGGAGTGATTGACCAACGATTTGGTTATAAGCTTTAATATCCCGTGTCGGATCAATTCCCATTTGTGAGGCACTCATTCGAGCAAATTGATCAATATCACTTTTTAGAATTATATTATCACCTACAATCGCGGCAATTCCATCAATTAGTTCCTGGGCATATATAATTGATAAGATAAGTGTAAAAATTATAAAAAAAGATTTTTTCATGGAGTAATTTTCCAGTTTAAAATATTTTCATTTTTAATTTCATAGTCAGTGATAGAAATGATACTATCAACATAACTGTTGTAATAATCCTGAATTTTTGATTGTGTCAATTTCTGAAGAATTTCGTCTCGTACATCATCAATTGGGCGAATAGAACCGGCATTCGCACGGGAAATTACCTCTATTATATGATATCCATAATCAGATGGAATCGGACCCAGTACATTACGACGTGGTGATTCAAAAATGGTTTTATCTATTTCTTTTATGGATTCATTTCTACGGACGACTTTAGTTTCAAATTTATATTTTGTAAACAATAAATCTATATCTCTCCGGTTTCGAGAGCGTAAAACATTCTTTATTCTATTTGCTTCGTCAAAATCACTAATAACTATATGAGAAACCTTTGCCTCGTCAACATCTCTTATAAAACTATTTCTATTTTCTAAATAAAAAGTTCTGATCTCTTTATCACTAACACTGATATTTGATTGGAGAAGAAAGTGGATGTATGAATCAATAGTCAGCTGTTTTTGAAAGTTATTAACTTTATATACAATTGTTTCATCTTTGTCAAAGTGATACTTTTTTGCCTGTTGATATAAAATTTCGTTTTTTACCCAGGTAGTAATTAATGATTTAATATAATTGATATCTGTCAGGTTTTTATCGTCAATATCCGGAATGTTCTTAAGCAAATCATCTTTTGTCAAATAGATATCATTAACATGGGCAATATAGTCAACAGGTTCATTTTTGCGACCACAAAAAGCCAAGAATGTGAATAAAAAAATGAATAATACTTTTATTTTCATGCAGATAGCGACCCTTTATTATTTTAATTTTGATGCATCAATCTTATATGGATATTTATCTTTTAAACGTTTAAGAAGTTCCAATTTCAAAAATGAAAATTTATAGCGGTAATAATCTGAATAAATTCGATCTTTATTTTCTTCAAAATTTATTAATTCGGGTTCTTTTACAGATAATACTTTAATAATTGAGTATCCGTTACCGGATTTAATCAATTCAGGATAAACAGTACCCGCTTTTGTAACCGCAGCGGTTTTCCCAATAATGGAATATTTGTCTGATGATATAAAGCCCAGATAACCTTTTTCCGGGCGATCAATGTATCTTTCGGTATATTTATCAGAAAGATTTTTAAAATTATCTGTTGTTTGTGCCTGAAAAAGGATTTGTTCGGCGATATTTTTGTCTTTGATATAAATCTCATGAACCTCATATAATGAATTTGTCATATATAAAGAATCTTTATTTGCTTGAAAAAAGACAAATAAACTATCATCGTTTTTGGTAATTTTGTTTTTTATCTCATTATTTATATAGTATTTGTAAAGGAGTGCATCAGTTTTTATTTTTAAATTTTGTCTAAAATCATTGTTTTTAAAATATTTATGTCTTTTTGATATAGTTATTACAATGTCATTTAAGATTATGTTTTCAATAGCATTTTCAAAAATTTTTGAATTAGATAGTCTGTCAGGAATACTGTAAGGATAAGTTTTTAGCGCTGCCTTAAAATCTGAGAAATTGTAAGATTTGTCATTAATCGAATAAACAGGTTGATCAAAGCGAATATTATTGAGAATATCTCGTGGCGATGGAATGGTTGAACTTTCAGTCATGAATTTTCTATAGACGATAGAATATTGTTTGGAAAGACTATCAATATTTGCCGTGAAAACTACCAGGTTGTTTTTTGTTTTTATATTTTCAATAGTCTTAAAATAAGCAGCTTCGATTTGTTGATTATATTTGCTTATAAACTGATCTTTAATGATGGGTTTATATTCATCATAGGTAAAGAGTTCTTTTTTCATAGGATCGAGAGTTTCATAAGCAGAAAGTAACATATCTTTTGTGATAATCGAATCGGTAATGAATTTTTCAAAATATGCACCGATCAGCATCTTTGTCTTTAGATTGTACAATTCTGCTTTCAGATCATCGTTTTTTAAACAACCCTTTTTTAGCGCATCATAAATAATCAGTTGTCTATCGATAAAATCATTGACCGTCTGTTCTTGCTCGCTGGCGGGTAAAAATTTATACGTATGACGTGGATTGATCGAAAAAAAATCTTCTGTATAGATCCATTTCGAACCAATTTTTAATAGTTTTTTCTGGTTATTTTGATCACAGAAGGATAAGAATATTATCGATAAGATCGTGGAATATAAAAAGAATTTTTTCAACATAACCTCAAAGATTGCCTTGTAAATTAAGTTTACCCCCGAGATGATACAAGAATTGTTTTATCAAATCAATATTTTTACCCTTTCGTAAATAAAGGACAAACAGAAGGCTATCGCTTGGAACAAATTTGTAAGAGAGAGAAAGATTCGAAGAAAGAGTTTTTAAAGCAGAGATAAGTGTAAAAGAATCCTGAAAAGCATGATTTTCCGAAAAAATGAGATGATACCGATCATTTTTTAAAATCAGTTTCTTTATGCCAATATGCGAACAGTATAATTTGATAGTTATCAAATCAAACAAGTTATTGACCTCTTCTGGTAATCTGCCAAAAATATCAATGATATTTGCCTGAAGGCTGACAACTTCTTCAAATGTTTTCAAAGACACAAGACTCTTATAATATTTCAAACGGAGAGACTCGGATGAAATATAATCCTCTGGAAAAAAGGCGGGGAAAGGGAAGGTAATATTTACATCTTCAACAGGAGCTGTTTTGGCAACAACGACATCAGTATCAAATTTTTCCTTCTTTTCTGAAAGAGCGTCTTGTAATATTTTTACATAAAGATCATAGCCGATCGCATGAATATTTCCGCTTTGTTCTAATCCGAACACGTTGCCCGCACCTCGAATTTCAAGGTCTTCGAGGGCAATAGAGTATCCGGATCCAAGTGCGGTATGTCTTTTAATTGTCTGGAGCCTTTTAACCGCCGATGGATTTAAATGTGTCAGGCTTGATACAATTAAATAGGCATAAGCCTGCCGATTAAGGCGCCCCACGCGACCACGAAGTTGATACAGTTGAGACAAGCCCAAATTTTGGGCTTTATTGATAAAAATTGTGTTAGCATTTGGAATATCAATCCCGGATTCAATGATAGCTGTAGTTACGAGAATATTTATCTTGTTATTCATAAAATCTAGCATAATAGGTTCAATTAAGGTTTCGGACATTTGTCCATGTATAAAACGAATAATTAGATCTGGAAACATTTTTTGAAGAGTCAATGTAATCGATGCAATTGTTTTAACTTCATTATGAACGAAAAATACTTGTCCGCTACGATTAATCTCATGATACACACTGTTTTTGATTATATTCTTATCAAAGGATATTATCTCGGTTAAAACCGGCAAGCGCTCTTTTGGCGGTGTGTTTATTAATGAAAAGTCGCGAGCGCCGATAAGGGAAAAATGAAGCGATCTTGGTATTGGCGTCGCAGATAACGAGAGCACATCAATATCTGTTCGATATTTTTT
The DNA here is from genome assembly GCA_964605705.1 of uncultured bacterium. Lineage (GTDB taxonomy): Bacteria > Fidelibacterota > UBA2242 > UBA2242 > UBA2242 > CAZSDW01. The sequence continues at coordinate 66,678 of CAZSDW010000001.1, read as the reverse complement.
GATTTTATCCTTATCCTTTACGCCAAAGCGGTGTTCTTCGTCAATAATAAGTAAGCCTAAGTCTGAAAATTGTATATCGCTTGATAAAAGCCGATGTGTACCAATGACAATATCTATTGTACCATCTGATAACTTTTTAATTGTTTGTTTTTGTTGGGGTTTTTTAACGAAACGAGATAAAAGACCAATAGAGATAGGATATTTTTCAAGACGTTTTTTAAAGGAAATATAATGTTGATCCGCCAAAATTGTAGTGGGTGTTAAAATTGCCACCTGCTTTGAATCGCTTACAGCTTTAAAAGCTGCCCTGATTGCAACCTCGGTTTTACCAAAACCGACATCACCACATAATAAACGGTCCATGGGGGTCGATGTTTCCATATCAGCTTTGATCTCATCAATAACATGGGACTGATCAACGGTCTCCTCGAAGGCAAACTCTGCTTCCATGTTCATCTGAAATTCACTGTCTTTTGAATAAGAAAATCCGCTTGTCTGCATTCGCCTAGAATAAAGATCAATAATTTCATCTGAAAGTTCTTCTATTGACCGTCTGGTGCGAAGCTTAATGCGATCCCACTCACCTCCACCCAATTTTGAGATTTTTGGGACGAACCCGCCGGTAGCATGATACTTATGAACCAGCGACATTTTTTCAAGGGGAACAAGGACATTGTCTCCACCCTGGAAGGCAAGAACCAGACATTCGCGGGTGGCGCCAAACGCAGAAACCTTTTTTAGACCAATATAACTACCAATACCATAGTCAAGATGAACAACCAGATCATTATATTGTATTTCTGATGGGTTTATTTTGGTATGCTCGATTCCGGCGGGAAGAAATGAAAAAGACCGGGGCTTTTGTCTTTTAGAAAAAATCTCCAAATCAGAATATATAAACAACCCGATTTCCGGAATTTCAAAACTCGTAGAGAGATGGGCGCCAATATATATAACCCCCTTTTCTTTTACCAATAAAGACAATCGATCTTTCTGTCCTTCGTCTGAACAAAAAAGAAAAATGTTTCTCCCCATGTCATTAATATTTAATGAATTAATATGTTTGTGCAAAGATTCGAGACCTTTTATCTTTAAAACAGGTGAATTAAAAACGAAATTAATATCAGAAGACACAAAGTCATTTAAGTATATTGTTGTGTAAAATGTGGATAGAACATTATCTTGAAAAGCGGTTCGAATGTCCTCTGTATGTGTATCAGAATGTGTGAGAACAATGATACTATTTTCAGGTAAATAATCAACCAGTGAACCACAATAATCAACATTGCTTATAATGTTAGGAAACAGATCCATGGTTTTGCTTTTTAGAATTGTTTCTTGAGATGAAACATTAAAGATTCTAATCGATTCGACAATATCATCAAAAAATTCAATCCGGTAAGGCTGTTGATTTCCTGTCGGATATATATCGACGATATCCCCTCGCACGGAATACTCACCGGGATACTCTACGATAAACTCCCTAGAATACTGAAGGGATTCGAGTTTCTCCAGCAATTGTTCACGGGACAAACAAGAACCGGTTTTAATCCGAAATACAGATTCTTTGTATTCATCGTAGTCTGGAAATGTTGCATTTAAAGCATTGATAGTTGTTATAATAATTTTTGCGTTTTTATTGACAATTTTATGAATGGCATCGTTTAATAAAAATTCGTTGATCTTTTGAGACGAATGATCCTCGGTAGTAATGTTAATTTCCGGAATGATCGCAATAGAATCCGAAGAAGTAAATGCTTCAAGATCGCCCAGAAAAGTTTCAAGTTCTTCAGGTTTGTGGAAGACAATTAGATAAGAAGATGAAGAGTTTTTTCTTAAGGAAGCGACAAACACACCTAGCTGGGCGGTTGAATTAATACCAGAAATGCTAATCCTATCCGGGTTTAATTTTAATCTTTTTTGAACAGCGATAAAAGGTTTGTAAGAAGAGAAGATGCTAGAAATTCGATTTGTGTCTTGAAAAAAATGTTTCACGTGAAACGCTCTATTTTTTCAACAGAATCATTAAAGAGGTAATGTCTGCCGGAGACACACCGGAGATTCTCGATGCTTGCCCTAGGGTTTCGGGTCGGATTTTGTCTAATTTTTCACGTGCCTCTTTTGTGATAGAGTTGATTGATGGATAGTGAATGTTCTGGGGAATTTTAGTGCTTTCCTGCCGTTTTAGGGCGCTTATACGGTTATACTGTCTTTGAATGTATCCACTATACTTGACGTCAATTTCGATCTGGTCCATGAGACCATCAAAATTATCAATGAGATTGAGCAAATCAGGGTTTATAAATTGTTTTATGTCAGAAAGATGAATTTCCGGTCTGCAAAGCGCCTTGAAGAGGCATTGCCCGGATCGAACGGGATTTTCGTTTAAGTTTAATAATAATGGATTAATTTCAGCGGGAGAAGCAATGGTTGATTGTAAAAATTTAATGGTCTGATCTATAATTGCTTTTTTGTTTTGAGATATATTATTGTAATAGTCATTTATTAAACCTAGCGAGTGACCGTAATGAGATAGACGCAGGTCTGCATTGTCGAAGCGCAGGAGAAGGCGATATTCCGCGCTGGATGTAAACATTCGGTAGGGCTCATCGGGACTTTTGGTAATCAAGTCGTCAATTAGTACACCAATATATGCCTCAGATCGATGCAGATGAAAAGGTGGTTCTCTGTGAATTTTTAATACGGCATTTATTCCGGCGATCAAACCGAGAGCTGCGGCTTCTTCATATCCCGAGGTTCCATTGACCTGTCCAGCCAGAAAAAGACCATTAATTTTTTTGGTCTCTAATGTTCTTTTAAGCTGATATGAAGGAAAATAATCATATTCAATAGCGTAACCAGGTTTTATAATTTCTGCTTTTTCTAGACCGACAATAGAATGTAATCCATCGAGCTGAATGTCAACAGGAAGGCTGGTTGCAAAGCCGTTGACATAATATTGATTTGAACTTTCCCATTCGGGCTCTAAAAAGATTTGATGAGAGGGGCGATCGTTAAATCGAACAATTTTATCTTCAATGCTGGGGCAATAGCGAGGACCAACCCCTTTAATAATGCCAGTATAGAGCGGAGATCTGTCTAAACCGCTAAAAAGAATAGCGTGGGTGTTTTTATTGGTGTGTGTGATATAGCAAGGGATATTTTTTGGCGAAAAGTCTATTGTTTGAAAAGAAAAAGGAATGGGTTTGATGTCGCCATATTGTGGTTCAATATTGTCGAAGTTGATAGAATCTTTTTCTATTCGTGGGGGTGTTCCGGTTTTAAGCCGCCCCGAAACAATTCCCATGCCGTTCAAAGATTCCGTTAATCCTATAGCACTTCTTTCATCAAGGCGCCCACCGGTATATTGATCAAGTCCGATATGAATGATTCCATTGAGGAATGTACCCGCAGTGATTATAAGGGAATTACATGAAATATCACCATTATTTTCGGTGACAACTCCGACAATTTTAGAATTTTCTATAAGGACATCATTGGCGATATCTTCTAATATGGTAAGATTTTTCTGCCCAAGAACACTTTTTTGCATTTCCAGTGAATATTGAATCTTATCTGCTTGGGCACGAGGCGACCAAACAGCGCGCCCCTTTGATCTGTTTAACATTTTAAACTGAATTCCGGTCTTATCAATGGTACGAGCCATTTCGCCGCCCAGGGCATCGATTTCTGAAACCAAATGTCCTTTAGCTAAGCCACCAATTGCCGGATTACAGGACATCCTGGCAATGGCAGCAACTTCCATGGTAATCAGCAGGGTGTTCGCACACATTCTTGCTGATGCAAGAGATGCTTCTATGCCCGCATGACCCCCACCAACTATAATAATATCGAAATCCCGTTTCACGTGAAACACCCTACTTTCCGATACAAAAATGGGAAAATATATTGTTTAATATATCCTCGTTTGTTGTTTTTCCTAAGATGGTGTCAAAATGTTCCAATGATTCACGCAAATCGATGACATATATTTCTGGTGGCAGATTATCTGATATGCCACAGATTGTTTTTTCTAGAAAAGATTTTACTGATAATAGAATGTCTTTATGGCGCCGCCTCGTTAAAATCACATCTTCTGATTTTGGTTTTAAAGATAAGATTTGATTAAGAATTCCAAAGGCGAGTTCATGAATTCCATGATGATATTTAGCGGAACAAACATAACAGGGTCTGTTTTTAATGGTTGTTATTAATTTATTTATTTGTTGTTTTGTGGTTTTATCGGACTTATTAAAGACATATAACGTCTTATTGTGAATAGCTGGGGGCAGCATCTCGATTTTCATTCTTGGATTACTAGAATCAATAACATATAGCAGAACATCACCCTCGTCCAATAAATCAATTGATTTTTTAACACCAAAATGCTCAACCTTATTTTTCGTCTCTCTGATTCCGGCAGTGTCGGTAAATCGGATCTGATAGTCACCCACATTAACAGATTCCTCGATAAAATCTCTGGTTGTCCCGGGATGCGGAGAAATAATAACCCGCTCTTCATGTAAAAAGGCATTAAAGAGACTGGATTTCCCACTATTGGGAGGACCAACTATAGGGCACAAAATCCCGTCGCGGCTTAATCTGCCATACTCATACGAATTTAACAGGGAGTCAATGCTGTTGATTATAGAAGTAATCCGGGATATAATTTCTGTTTTGGAAGTATGAAAGATTTCGTCTTCTTGAAAATCAAGTTCGTGTTCTGTCACAGTAATTATATCAATAATGTCAGATTTGATTTTATTGAATTCTGCCCCTGTTTTTCCCCTCAGTAAATTTGTCGATGCAACGAGCGCGGAACGAGAATCTGAAAAAATAATGTCCGCAACTCCCTCTGCTTGGCTCAAGTCCATTTTTCCATTTAGAAAAGCACGCCTGGTAAATTCACCAGGTTCGGCATTAACGGCGCCCAATTTTTTACAGATGTCGATGACAAGGTCGCATATATATGGGTTTCCATGAAGACTGATTTCGATCAGGTCTTCACCGGTATAGGAATGTGGAGATTGGAAAAAAGTGATAACCGCCGAATCAATAAAATCCTTTTTATCATATAATTGTCCATAGATCGCTTTACCCGGAAGGATTTTGTGATTGGATTTAAAAAATTTTTGAATAATCGAAAGGGATTTATTTCCGGACAGCCTTATAACAGCAATACCGCTGTGCCCGCGTGGTGTGGACAGGGCAACAATTGTCGGAACATTACTTTTTACCATATCAAGCTATGTTATTTGAATTTTGTCCTTGATTGCAATTTACGAATGGTATCGATAGTTGACGGGCGCTGTTTTTTAGGTTTTACTCTTGTGGGGATAAATTTCTGTTGAAAGACGGTCAGTAAATTAAAAAGGGTATAATAAAGGTTTAATCCGGAGGGAAACTGGTTGAACATGAAAAAGAACATGATTGGCATCATATAGGTCATCATTTTTTGTTGCGGATTTGTACTTGACGTTGAACTCATTTTCTGTTGCAAAATGGTTGATAGTGCCATAATAATTGGAAGAACATTTACATATTTACCATAAATTGGAATCGAAAAAGGAAGTGTGAAAATTGTATCGGGTGCAGACAAGTCTGTGATCCACCAAATAAAAGGAGCGTGCCGAAGCTCGATTGTTGTGCGAAAAACTGTAAACAAAGCAATTAAAATCGGCATTTGAAGAAGAAGCGGAAGACAGCCCCCCATCGGGTTAACGTGATGTTCCTTATATAGCTTCATCTGCTCGGAGCTCATTTTTTGTGGATCACTTTTATATTTTACTTTCAACTCTTCGATTTTTGGTTGGAGCTTCTGCATTTCTTTCATTGACTGCATGGATTTGTCGGTCAAAGGATAAAGCACTATTTTTACTAAAAATGCGAATACAATTAATACCCATCCGTAATTTGGCAGAATCATCCTGAGGCGAATGAAAATCCACAGCACTCCCTTGCTGATTGGGCGCAGTAATTTGCCAAGACTCATTATGTTCTCAAGATCAACATCAAGTCCCTTAATAATTGAATACTCAAGTGGACCAATGTATAATACCGTGTGATTTTTTTGATCTGCGGGCAAAGAAATTTGCATAGAGTAGTTTTTATAATAGTTTTTACCACCCAGCGGTTCTCCAGAGGCACCCAGATAATATCCGATTCCGTCCCCGCCGGTGATTAGGGACACTGCAAAATATTTTGTGCGAATTGCTGTCCAGTCGGTTTGTCCGGTAAAACGGGATTGCTCTTTTTTATTCATTTTAACATCAAGAGCATCGGTTTCACCGCCGCTATAGGCATATGCCTTAGAATATCGGATTTCATCGATAAGAGTTGGCTCGGTATAATTAATACCGCCCTTCCAGGAAAGGCTATATTGTTTTGTTGCCATTTCGGGAATTAAGTTTCGCAGGTCGGTGTTTATATCTATTGTATACCGATTTCCATAAAAAGTCATATTTTTTTCGATAATTGTTTTGTTATCATTGTTTGTGAGAGTAAACGAAACACGAGCCGAATCGTTACCGGTCAGGTTTATAACACCGTTGTACAAATGTGCATGATCAATAACGCTTAATTTAAAATCTTGGGTTAATTCTATGGGATCACCATTAATTGAGACAAATTGAATTGTTAAAGGTGATGCAAAATTTTTATTAATAAGCTGAACAAGCGATGTGTCATTTTGCATGAACATGTTATAATTTTTCAGTATAAAATCTGAAAAGCTGCCCCCGCCCCGAGAGGAGAGAACCGCTGTGAATAAGTCGGTGTTAATTGTAACCGCTTCGGATTTTTCATAACGTGTAAATGTCGCAAGAGAAGCACCAGTTGAGGATGTATCTATTTGTGAAAATTTTTGTTGTTCGGCAGGCTGCGCGGTCTCTAAGATAGTTTCTTGGTTGTTTGGTTGTGTGTTGGTGCCATCTGTTTTATTAACCAATTTCAAATAGCTTGGCATCACCAAAATAATAATAAATATAATGGCAAAGGCTAGTAAAGATTTTTTATCCATTGTTAATATCCTTTACGGGTGGAACCGGATCAAAACCACCGGGGTGGAACGGGTGACATTTGCCAACACGTTTTATAGTTAGGAGAGACGCCCTGAAAAAGCCATACTTCCTGTACGCTTCGATCCCATAACTGGAACAAGAAGGGTAAAACCGGCATGTTTTTGGTAGCATAGGAGATAAAAACATTTTGTATGTTTTTAAGATAATTATGACAATCGTGTTTAAAAATCGTTTCATTATTTTAGCGCTGTGGTTAGAGTATCAAATAATTGATTAAAATTGGGAATGAGATTATTATCAGAGGGGTTTTCTCGAACAGAAAATATGATATTATAAGGGGTATTAATTTTTGTTTTAATTAATCGATAAACAGCCCGAGTAACACGTTTAATTCTATTTCTGAGCACTGCATTACCAACGGCTTTTTTTATTATAATCGTAAAACCCCAATGTTCTTGGGGTACTATGATTGCCGTAATGATTCCAATTTTAACACGGATTTGCATGTTGTTATCGTAAAGAGAGCGAATCGTATTTTTGTCGGTGATGATTTCCTTTTTTGTTAGCTTACGCCGACAACATTGATCTTCCTTTTGCGCGTCTTCTGGCGACAATCTTTTTTCCACCATTGCTACTCATTCTTTCTCTAAATCCATGCTTATTTTTGCGCTTGCGGTTGCTTGGTTGAAATGTTCTTTTCATATATATCCCTTATACAATAATTCACGTTATTTTGAAAAGCTCCGTAATTTAAAACAATTTTTATTATTAGCAATCAAACGAAACAGAAAATTTGTAAGCCAATAATAAAGCTTTTTCTTGACATTGCGCGCAAGATATTTACTTTATAATTGATTGCGCCTGGCGACCGTTGATATTTTGTTAATAACTTTAATGTTTGCTCCTTCTTTGGGTGGGGCGCGTTAGGTTTTTGTGTCGTGATATCTCCTGCTGAGATGTTTTTTGGGGCGTTTTGATTCTTTCTTGTTGAGAGTTTTATTGAGAGAAAATGTTGATAACTGAGAAAATATTCATCTATATATATGTATCCTGTGAGTGATTGTAAGCATATCTGGGACAGGTGTCTTGATCTAATTAGGGAGCGAGTTCCCCAGCAAACATTTAATACTTGGTTTCAGCCAATTGAGGCGATTTCGGTGTCAGAAAACTCGATTTTTCTACAGGTTCCAAGCAAATTTTTCTATGACTGGATAGAGAGCCACTACCAAGATACAATACAAAGTTCTTTAAGGGAAATAACGGGAAATGGAATTAATGTAAAATATACGGTTCTGTTAACAAATGAAGCCCAAAATGTTATTGAAAGCCGGAGAGAAAATCATCTTGTAGGTCTCGCAAATGATTTTGAGCCAAAGTATGCCCAAACAGGTATGCTGGAACGCGGCACGAAAATTAATGAGAACTATATTTTTGAAAATTTTGTAGAGGGAAGTGGAAATCAGTTTGCTAAAGCAGCATCTATGGCTGTTGCAAACACACCGGGGAAAACAACATTTAATCCGCTCGTAATTTATGGGGGGACGGGACTGGGAAAAACACACCTTCTACAGGCAATTGGAAATTCAGCGCTAGCACAAGGAAACGCAAAAAAGGTGGTTTATGTATCGAGCGATACATTTACACTGGATTTTATTGCGGCGATTCAAAAAAATAAAACGACTGATTTTGCTCGTTACTACCGAGGTGTTGACATGCTGTTGCTTGACGATATTCAGTTTTTTCAAAACAAGGAACAGACTCAGGAACAATTTTTTCATATTTTTAATGATTTGTACCAGCATCAAAAACAGATTGTGCTAACCACAGATCGTCCGCCAATGGAACTCAAGGGGCTCCAGGATAGATTGTTATCTCGGTTTCAATCTAGTTTGACGGTGGATATTCAGCCCCCGAACCTGGAAACAAGAATTGCAATTCTCAGTAAAAAAGCATCTGATGATAATCTGGATTTACCCTATGAGGTTATAGAATACATTGCTCAAAATGTGAAATCGAACATACGCGAGCTTGAAGGATTATTAATCCGATTATTGGCGTATTCTTCATTGATGCAAGTGGATATCGACATTAACTTGGCAAGAAGAGTCCTAAGGGAGGCGGGAACAATAGAAAAGAGAGTGGTGGTATCAATAGAAGATATTCAAAAAATTGTCAGCGCAGAGTATACTATTAATCTCAACTCATTAGTGGGTAAATCGAGAACGAAAGAGGTGGCAGAGGCAAGAATGATGGCAATGTATCTTGCACGAGAGCACACCAATCTTTCATTAAAAACAATTGGTATATATTTCGGGGGACGTGACCATTCAACTGTCGTGCATGCATGCAAGTGTATCGAAGAGCGATACAATACAGAGAAGCCGTTTTGTACACTTATAAACCTGATCAAGGAAAAAATAAACAACTTATTATAGTGATATATAATAAAATAATTGCATAAAAACATTTGACATATTGGTTAATAGTTCATATAATTTCTATGAAAGTCATTAATTTTTAATTAATGCCGTATCGTATTAACAGTATATTAAAGGAGGAATTGTGATGTCAATACCAAAAGGAAGCATTAACAAGGTTATACTGGTTGGACATTTGGGCAAAGATCCAGAAGTGCGCTATACCCCAAGTGGTGATGCTGTTGCCGATGTATCGTTGGCAACGACAGAATTTTATAAAACAAAGGATGGCGAGCGCAACGAAAAAACCGAATGGCACAACCTTGTCTTATGGCGTACGCAGGCAGAGTTTGCAAAAGAGTGGTTGAAAAAAGGTCAACTGGTGTATATTGAGGGGCGCCTTCAAACGAGATCGTGGGAAGATAAAGAAGGACAAAAGCGCAGCAAAACGGATGTTCAAGTTGACCAGGTAACCCCCCTGGGTGGATTTGCTGGAGGTAAAAACAAGGAAAAAGTGGCTCCCGATAAAGACGCGGGGAAAGACGAAGGGGCTGACGAGGAAATCCCCTTCTGATCATTAGTGATAATTAAAAGAGCTATCCCCAATAAATTCTCTCAATATTGATGTGGAAGGAATCTCTTTATCATTTATTGGAAGAAAATAGGACAGCATATTTAAGAGACGTCCCGCTTCTGGATGGCTAGTGTCGTTTTCGTCAACTACCCGTAAAGCAAGTTCTGCCGGCTGTTTTAAAGCACCAATCTCATACGCCAGGGAAGAATTAAACATAATATCTGCCTCGCCCTGATGTTTGAATATGTATTTTTTCTCTCCTTCTACAACACTTTTCCACATTTTAATCGTTTGTGCGGCGGTGTATCCCCGGTATTTGGAGTCTCGGACAATTCTTCTGATTAATCTCAAATCGTGAGTTGGAATTCGGTTGTCGTTTTCAAAGTTAAGATGCGTCAATGCACTCAAATATATTTTAAATTTATATTTATCATCAATATTACTGGTCAATCCCGGATTGATACCGTGAATTCCCTCTATAATAAACAATGTGTTTTTATTTGCCTGAAGTTTTTGTGTTCCCGGGATTTTTTTTCCGCTGACAAAATCATAGACTGGCGGAGCAACCTCTTTACCGTTTAACAAGTTGTTTAATTGAAAATTTAAAAGTTCAAGATCAAGTGCCTCAAGCACCTCAAAATTTACTTTTTCTCCCTGTTCCCGCAAGAGTTCATCGCGGTCTTTGAAATAATTATCAAGCGATAAGCTCACAACCCGGTGACCCAAAACCCGCAGTTGAATATAAAGCCGCTTCATAAATGTAGTTTTGCCGGAAGAGGACGGTCCCGCGACGAATATTAAGCGCTTTTCATCGCAGAATTTTTCTATCATGTCAGCGATTGCAGCAATCTTTTTTTCATGTAATGCCTCTGAAATTTTTATCATTTCTGAGATTCTTTCCGTAGCAACGAGGGTATTTAATTGACCAATATTTGTAATCTCAAGAATGTGTCCCCAGCGTACAGTCTCTTCAAAGATTTCATAAAGCCGTTCCTGATTATAAAATGGCTGGATTTTGTTTGGTGCATTTTCTATGGGATATCGAAAAACAAATCCCCGTTTATATTTTATGATATCATATGTATTAATTAATCCGGTTGACGGAGCGGGCTGGCTGGGAAGCCAGTAACGAGAACCATTAATTGAATAGAGCATGATATAATTTAATGAACAGTATTTTATCAGCTCGGCGGTATCTGGACGATCATTGATTTGAAAATAGCTTTCAGCATCGCCCCGAGAAAACAGCTCCGGTTCGATCGAAATATCAGCCGTAATAAGGTCGGCAACTCCTTTTTTTATTATAGATATGGTCTTTTCTGATACATGGTTATTCTGATTGATTTCACAATAAATGCCGTCACACATACTATGCAGTACATATAGTTTTTGACCGGGTAGTAATTTTTCGACAACATACTGGAGCATAGCTACAGATGCGTTTTCGTATGCCCGGCGTGACGATTCGAAGAAATGGGGGAGTGTACCAATTGAAGCATCTCTGTCAATGGTTTCATTAAGGGAAACAAAAAGATTGTTCTTGATTGCTATATATTCCAGATTTTGATGAATATCATTGTATTGATTTAGAATTTGACGAATTGACAAACCCGCGTCGATTTTAATGGGGGCGCCCTGATTGATTGTAACTTTGATTTTACTCATAAGTAAAAATATATATAAAAGCCCAATAATAAAATAGGGTTTTGTTTTTTGATGGGGTTTTTTAACTTCTCTGAATACGATTTAGGTTTATGTTCAAATTAATATTTATTTTAGGAGGAAAGTAAATGGCAGAATCAGCGCTGGGTATTCCGGAATATTCAACGGATTTCAAGTACCGCCGGGTTCAAAACTGGCTCATTATCGGTTTTCTGTACTCTTTTTTCTATATGTCCAGATATAATTTTTCAGCAATTGCGCCGACATTGGAATCGGTTTTTGGCTGGACTAAAAATAACCTTGGAATATTTGAAACACTGATGCCACTGGTTTATGGATTATCCGTAGTAATAAACGGGCCAATTGCCGATAAAATTGGCGGTAGAAAAGCTTTTCTCATTGGTGCCGCTGGCGTCATAGTCATGAATGGCATTTTTGGGCTTTCTTTTATTTTTATTCAAGCCCCGTCTGTGTGGTCCGGTGACCAACTGGTTCAGGAATCTATACTGAACCATGGTATTAGCAAGATGGGATTACTCTGGCTGTTGGCAATTGCCTGGTCTCTGAACGGATACTTTCAATCCTTTGGCGCCCTTTCCATTGTTAAAATTAACGCCCAATGGTTTCACATTCGTGAACGGGGAACCTTTTCGGCAATTTTTGGTGTTTTGATAAGATTTGGGCTGATCCTGGCTTTTTCCGGAACTCCCCTGATTGTAAAATATATAGCGTGGTATTGGGCATTCTGGGTACCGGCAATTGTCATTTTTGGACTTTTTATTCTGATGTTGTTTTTTGTTAAAGACACGCCGGAAGAAGCCGGATATACAGAGTTTGATACCGGTGACGGATCTGGAAAAATCACCGAGAAAGTCCGGATAATGGAAGTTTTGAAAAAAGTTTTTAGCAGCAAGGTCATGTGGATGATTGCGATTGGCTCTATGATGATCGGGTTTGTCCGACGAAGTGTGGTTGACGCCTGGTGGCCAATGTATTTCAAAGAAATGCATAATGTGCTGGGAACCAATCTTCCTTATCAGGTTACCGCCTGGGGGATAGCGATATTGGGGATTCTCGGCGGTTTTGCCTTTGGAATTACCTCTGATAGAATTTATCGCGGGCGCCGTGCGCCGGTAATTGTTTTTGGTTTTGCCGGAATGACGGTCATGTTGATATTGTTTTATTTTGCAGATGCTTTACATCTGGGTGCTTTTGCACCCGCAATTATGTTGCCACTGCTATCGTTTTTTGTAAACGGATCACATGGAATGATAGCCGGCGCCGCGACGATGGACTTTGGTGGCCGTAAAGCAGCCGGAACGGCAGTTGGATTGATCGACGGCATGCAATATCTGGCAGGATCTGTTGTGGGCGTGGTGGTTGGAACTATTACAACTAATTATGGTTGGCAGGTTTGGAAATTATGGCCGGTTCCCTTTGCAATAATCGGGGCAATTGTGATGTCTCGCCTGTGGAACGTTGTACCTACAGGTAAATCTAACCCATCAGAAAAGGAGTAATATATGGGACAAGATCTGTTTGAAATCATTATTCTTAATGGTCGCCCGGCTTCGGGAAAATCAGAGGTAATTGACTATTTAAAAAAGACACCGCTCGACGAACGAATTAAACGGTTCCACATTGGTAAGATGGACGAAATAGACGATTTTCCAATGTTGTGGGTCTGGTTTGAACAGGATGCCATACTTGAAAAAATTATGAAAAAACCCAGAATGCAATCCACTAAAGACGGACTGTTTTTACACGAGTATCAGTGGCATCTTTTGATTGAAAGAATTTCAATGGATTACGGTAAACGACTTCGGGATATCACCGATTACCACAAGGAACACACGTCTCTGATTGAATTTTCAAGAGGCTCTGAACATGGTGGGTATATCGATGCTTACCTCCACCTATCCGATGATATTTTAAAGAAATCCGCGATTTTTTATATTGATGTCTCCTATAAAGAATCCCTGCGGAAAAATAAAAAACGCTTCAACCCCGATCGCCCGGACAGTATTCTTGAGCATGGATTGCCGGACTGGAAACTGGAGCGATTGTACGGAAAAGTCGATTGGGAGGAATTTCGTGGGAAAGACCCCGAATATATAAAAATTAAAGACATCAAGGTTCCTTATGTTGTTCTGCAGAACGAAGCAGATATTACCACGGCACGGGATGAAAATCTGGGTAAAGTGCTGGAGGAACTGTTTGGGAAATTATGGAAAATTAAAAATCGATAAACACTATAAAAAGCCCCATTTCGGGGCTTTTTTTATGTCACGTTCTGAATAAATTCCGTGACCTTCTTTTTAAGTATATTACGCGTGATCCGGAAGGCGGTCAACTTTCTTTCATCATCTCCGAGCACCCGGATAGGATCATCAATGTACCAGTTGATTCGCTGGTTTTTTCCCGGGTAATCGGGACAACTAAGCGCGGCAACTTCACATAAGGGAATAACATAGTCAAATTCGATATTTAGAAATTCATCTATATGATTGCTTTGATGACCATCCATGGAAATCCCTATTTCACCCATTACCTGTTTGGTCAGACGGTGAACACCGGCTGGCGTAATTCCCGCGCTAAAAACATCAAATTTGTCGCCCCCGAGGGTCCGTAAAAAAGCATCTGCCATCTGACTTCGAACAGAGTTGCCGGTACAGATAAATAATACCCGTAATTTACGTTCCTGGGGGCTGGTCGTTTCTTCCGGTTGGTCAGTCGATTCTGCTTTTGCAGATTTTATATCTTCTTCTTCACTTTTAAACAGGTCACTTAAACTGCCCATAGATGCTCCTTTTCTGTATCGAAATATAACCCTTTCCCCGGAACTATTACAAACAGATATTTTATATAAACAGATTTTGTTCAACGTTAACAAATTGTATATTTAAATATGATTTCACGGAAAATATTAACACAAATCATAAAACAGAGCGGTTTATCAGCTTTTGGAATTTCACAACCCGCGCTCGAAGAAAAATATATATCACGATATAAAGAGTGGTTGGGGCGGAAATTCAATGCTGATATGATCTGGACAGAGAAAAACCATGCAGAAAGAATGAATATAAGGAAGCGTTTTCCGTGGGTAAGATCTGTATTGGTCGTTTTAGATAACTATTTTAAAGAAAACAATCTTGGCAATAATCCAAAAATCTCGTGCTATGCGAGAGGCGAAGATTACCATATCGTTGTAGCGGAAAAACTTCAGAAAGTCTTGTCTGTTTTAATTAATATTGAAAAAAAAATAAAAGGTAAAATATTTGTCGATTGCGGTGCTGTTTTAGAGAAAGCATATGCCGAACAGGCAGGATTAGGCTGGATTGGAAAAAATGGGCTGCTGATCGGGGAAGATATTGGGTCTTTTTGTTTTATTGGGGTGTTACTACTGAACCAGGATATCCAACCGTCGGTGAATGGTGTCGAAAAATGTGGAGATTGTAAATTGTGTGTGGATAATTGTCCAAATGGAGCAATTGTCAGCCCGGGATTGATTGATGTCCGAAAGTGTATATCCTATTTGACCATCGAAAAAAAGGGGGAATTTTCTGAGAAAGAAAGTCATTCTCTGAATAATTGGCTTTTTGGGTGTGACATGTGCCAGGAGGTTTGTCCCTATAACCAAATGTGGGCGGTTATAACCGACGAAGAAAGATATCAAGATATTGATCAGTTTGATTTATCTTTACGGGAATGGAAAAATGTTGATCTGGAAAAATTTGACGAACTGTTTGAAAAAACCCCAATTAAACGCCTGAAATATAAACGGTTACAGCGAAATATCAATGCGTTGGATAAAACCTATAACAATAATATAAGGAACTAAAATAAGCTATGGATGAATTAAGAAATAATACAGCGATTGCAGTTGATGCAATGGGTGGCGATAATGCCCCCGATGAAATTGTCAGAGGAGCTGCAACGGCAACACGGGAATCTCCCTGTCGCGTAATTTTAGTCGGTGACGAGTCAAGAATAAAGGAAGTTCTTGAAAAAGAAGAATACAATCCAACTCAAATCGAAATTGTGCATACCGACGAAGCTATAACTATGGAAGATATGCCCCGTGAAGCTATTCGTAGAAAACCGAACGCCTCAATGATTTTAGCGGCAAAGCTCTGTGCTGAAGGCAGAGCGCAGGGTCTCGTTTCCGCTGGTAATACCGGCGCATACGTGCTGGCTTCGTCTTTGAATATTCAGAGAATTGTCGGTGTGAGAAAAACAGCTATTGCAACTGTTTATCCTACCCGAAACGCGCAGAAACGAAGAGATCATTTTGCGCTACTGCTCGATATAGGAGCGAATATTCATTGTTCTGTCGAGGACATGGTTCAGTTTGCACTGATGGGAAAAATCTATGCCTCTGATATTAAAGGTATTCAAGATCCGACCGTTGCGCTTTTAAACGTTGGCAAAGAGGCTTATAAGGGGGGAGAACTACTCTCAAGAGTCTATAAAATTCTCGATGAACTGGCGGGTGTTAATTTTGTTGGAAATATTGAAGGCAATGAAGTGATGTTGGGACTTGCGGATGTAGTTGTAACGGAAGGTTATGTGGGAAATATAGTAACCAAAACCCTTGAGGGAATTGCTGAAATGATGTCTCATCTGGGGCGCTATGCCTTTAAACGCCGTTTTTCATGGCGGATTGGTTTGATCGCTCTGTCCAGCGGGATAAAGCAGCTGAAAAGTCTTACCGACTATTCTGAATATGGTGGCGCGCCGCTCCTGGGATTTAAAGATATTGTGATCAAAGCCCATGGGCGCTCAAAAGCGAAAGCAATCACGAATGCCATTAAACTGGCAGCAAAATCCCATCGCGATAATGTTTGTGGGCGGATAGAGAAAGAGATATCAGATTTTGAATCCCATAATTATATGGAAAGTATCGGATAGGGAATTTCAAAAAATTCTTGAAGCAGAACGCAAATTTTTATGGCAGCTCAATGCCGAGAGATTTCAGCTTTCTTGAAAGATTGGGTTGCTGAAGACCGATTTCAATCGCAGCGCGACTGATATTCCAGTGGGCTGCTTTCAATTTCTCGGTCAAATAGTATTTCTCGAATGCATTACGGGCGTTGCTGAAATTTTTCTCTTTTAAAAAATCCGTGGCGTCTGTTTTTTCAGAACGACGGCGAACAACCATGTTCTGGAGAACCTCACCCAAATTGATTTCCTGGTTATCACTGAGAATATAGAGCCGTTCGACCAAATTTTTTAATTCACGTATATTTCCAGGGAAATGATATTTCTTTATCTCGTCTAAGGCATCATCAGAAAAGTGCTTTTCCCTGGTCGTGAGTTCTTGAGAGAAATGTTTTAGATAATGGTTTAGCAGTACCGGTATGTCGCCGGTTCGCTCTCTAAGTGGCGGTAAATAAAAGGGGACAACATTCAGTCGAAAATAAAGATCTTCACGAAAGGCTCCCTCGTGAACCATTTGTTCTATTTTGCGATTAGTCGCGGCAAGCACGCGAACATCGACCTCGATGGTCCTATTTCCACCTACCCGCTCGAAGCGCCCCTCTTCCAGAACCCGCAGAATCTTGGATTGGGCATCAATTCCCATATCACCAATTTCATCCAGAAAAATTGTGCCCCCGCTTGCAATTTCAAGTTTTCCGGGTTTTTGTCGATCTGCCCCGGTAAATGCGCCCCTTTCGTGTCCAAATAATTCGCTTTCAACGAGATCTTTAGGAATTGCGGCACTGTTAAAAGTAATGAAAGGATTCTCTGAACGCTCGCTGATTTTGTGAATGGCGAACGCCACGAGTTCCTTGCCGGTACCGCTTTCTCCGGTGATCAAAACTTTTGCGTCGGTCTTGGCGACCCGTTGAATCATTTCGCGTATCTTATTAATCTGTGGTGATTGTCCAATGATC
Organism: uncultured bacterium; assembly: GCA_964605705.1. Lineage (GTDB taxonomy): Bacteria > Fidelibacterota > UBA2242 > UBA2242 > UBA2242 > CAZSDW01. The sequence continues at coordinate 49,109 of CAZSDW010000001.1, read as the reverse complement.
CGGTATCTTATATCTTCGACCTGTTTGCCAATTGTGCATTTCTGATAAAGTCGTTGTTTTTCGGCTATATTCTGAACGGCAATCAGAATTTTTGGTAACGATAACGGCTTTTCCATAAAGTCATATGCCCCCGATTTTACGGCGTTTACGGCAGTGTGTATGTCGCTGTTACCTGAGATCATCAGAACATCTGTCTCGGGGCAATCGATTTTTATGTTTTTTAGCACTTCGATCCCGTTCATATTGGGCAGTTTCACGTCCAGAAAGACGAGGTCGAAAGATATCTTTTTTATTTGTTCCAGACCCATCTCACCACTTTCCGCCAGATTTACTGCATGTCCCTCGTCTGCTAAAATATTAAATAATGTTTGCCGAATGTTTTTTTCATCATCAATTACAAGAATATGCATGGCTTAGCTTTCTATAGTTTGATTAATGGGTAAAGTAATTTGAATATTGGTGCCACCACCCAAATTGCTTTTCACCGTAATCGTACCGTGGTGATTTTCAATAATTCTTTTCACGATCGGAAGCCCAAGCCCGGTTCCTTTGCGTTTGGTAGTAAAGTAGGGCTCAAATATTTTTTCGAGATTCTCAGGACTGATCCCCGGACCATTATCCTGAATAATGATTATGATAGCATCGTGGTCTTTATGAAGAGAAATGTTGATTTCTTCATTACCCAGCTCGAAAGATTGAATCGCGTTTTGGATTAAATTGACAAAAACCTGCTTTAACTGGATTTTGTCGGCATAGACAGGAGGCAAAGGTTCAGCGAGGGCAAACCGGATGTTGAAATCGGTATCGTAAGCGCCGATAATGTCGGCAAGTTGTGTCTCCAGTTGATAGTATTCGGGCGCTGCTTGTGGGAGGGTTGCGAAATTGCGAAAGCGATTGACCAACTGCTGTAAATTTTCGATCTCTTCTTTGATAATTTTAATACTGTCACTCAGAATTTCCGATGTGCGACCTGGGTCAGTCGCGTGTTTCATTTCCAATCGTTCAACGGTCAATTTGATTGGGGTTAGCGGATTTTTTATTTCATGTGCCATCACGCGGGCAATTTCCCTCCAAACCACCTGTTTTTCGGCTTCGATTGCCCGTTTGCGCTGAATTTCCAATTCGCGTACCATGGTATTAAAGGAAATGATCAGATCATTAATTGGGGAAAAACGATTCTCTTTAATCTGGATCCTGATATTTCCGGACTTTAATTCCTGGGTAGCTGTCTGTAAACGCCGCAGGGGACGGGTGATTAGACTAATAGTCAGCAGAAAAATCAAGAGCACTGAAAGAACGATAAACGTAGTAATGTACATAGAATATGCAGCAATTCTCTGCTGATAAAGAGTTACTGCCAGATCGAGCTGTTTTTGTCCGATCATCAGAGATTCAATATCCCGGTCAAATTCATCTTTTTTTTCTGAAGGTATCCAGAAGGAATAATTCTTATGAATATCAATTAACTGTTGATCCTCATTTTGTTGTGTCACCCGATGTAAAAAGGGCTCAAAGCTTTTTATAAAAAAACTGCGTGTAAAAAGAACTGCTGAAAAAAGAAGCAGAATAAACACGAGAAAAATTTGAATTCGGAAGGATGGTATATATTTTCGTTTTGGCATATTCAATAAGTTAATGTAGAAAAATAGATGAATTAAAAACTTCCGTATCAACCGAGGGCTTTTTATTGTTCCAGAAGAGCATCAAATCTAAATCCGAATCTTCGCCGATGAATGTTATATTTTCAAGATAAGCGGTAAGCCGAATATAGTAATCCTGCCCACTTTTCAAATCTTCTGATTTCAACACCTGATAATTTGAAACCGATGTGAAATATTTGTGGACAAGGCTTATATCAGAGAAAAGTCTCCGTCTATCGGTCTCGGAAAAATACACTTCATACTGGTTTTCCAACAGGTTGTAGCGCACGGTGTGGTAAAAATTTTGTGTGTGATCGGGATTCTTTGCCTTTGTACGGAAAAGCTCCGATTGAAAAAAGATTTTTACGGTTTTTCCCGACGAAATCACCTGGTTCAGCTGATCTGTGTAACAATTATCAAGGTGCATGGAAAGAACAACGGCGCTTCCGACAGTATTGAATTGGATGTTACTGAAATTAGGCTCGATACTTTCCAAAAATGGAAAAAAAAGAGAGCCGATAGAAATAATGGTTGCAATTAAACGATCTGTGAGGGCATTAAACATTTTTGCTACTACAAGATACTGTAATGCGAATTATTATCCAATTCTTTTGAAAAATTTATCGGGCAATCGCCCTAATAATCAACGCTCTTTCTGATGAAGAAAGAGCGTTGAATTGATTGTGAGAATGGTGTGTTTATTGGTATTGTTTTACATCTCCTTTGGTTTCTGTTTTTATACTACCTTAAGATTATTGCCGGACCAAATGAGAAAGTATATCCACCAATAGATGAATCCGGAGAATCAAGAACGTCCTTTTTTCCGTCTAACGATGATACTCTCCAGCTGTTTGACCGGGGGATTCCGATAAAGTAGCCGAGTTTAAATTGTAAACCGATTTCACCAAGAATAGGGATTGTAAGAGCTATGTTTGGCTGGCAAAGATAGTACTTTTTTTCAATGCTCAGATAATAGTGCTCCTGATTGGATAATTCATTGCCGATCTGATCCCAGGCAGCAATTGGATCGACTTGATAAAAATCCAATCCGGTAGTCATACCGCCCGCCAGCACACCGGTTGAAAGAATCAGCCAATCGAATAAAATTGCCTGCTTTTCCAGAGTTATCCCATAATAGTCGATACTGTGGGTCATATTACGTTGGGTATTCTGAGCGTTGATGACAACGGTTTTGCTTCGGTTCCAGTGATTATTTGCCCAGAAAAACCCCCACCGTAATGAACCATCCTGATCTCCGGGAGAGAGTTGAAATCCTGTCATATTCAGACCGGTGTAAATTTGATCATTGATCGTTCTGTCATCTAAAAGGGAAGGATACCCCAATTCACCGAGCAAAAAATTGTCATATAATTCCCGGTTGTCTGGTACATAAAATGTAAAATTCCACGCTAGGATTCCATCGTTATTGTCTCGCACCGGTCGAACCTTTTTTTCTTCTTTGAAAGAGAAATCCGTAAATGTGCCAGGCTCATCAATTTCAATTTCCCCGGTTTTTTTGGAAACGTCGAGGACAATGCACGTTTTCATGATATTTTCATCCCGAAAAAGGTAAACCGAGACTGAATCGCCCACATGATATTTATCAACCAGACTGATAAAATGATCATTATGCTTTACATTATTCCCGCCAAATTGAGTAATTATGTCTCCAGCCTGTATTCCGGCACGTTCCGCCGGACTACCGGTTTCAACCTCGTCAATATAGGCGCCGTATCGATAGGGATAATGCATATCGAATGCCTTTTCGAAGTCCATGTCTCGCCCAAAGATGATGCCAACATAGGGGTTCTGGGAGTAATTAGTATTGATCAAAAGTGTGTCCAAATCAACAAGGTCTGTTTGAACTTCTGATAGTGGATCGACTAGAATCGGTTCATTATCCAGACTGTCTAAAACCACTGGCTGGGCGACCAATAACCGGGAAACAAACAGAATCCAGGAGAACAAAAGTATCAGGACCAGGTATTCAATGGTTTTTGGGATTTTGTAATCAAAGGATTTTTTATTGATGTTCATGGTAAATTCCTTTCACTTATTTATTTGATAATTAAAATCCAAACCAGGGAGAGATACTAATTGTCAAGCCATTCAAAGAGGTGTCTTTTGCCGGATCGGTGATATCATATTTCTGGTCATTCACAATAGTTTGCCAGCCGTTTTTTGAATAACTTAGCATGTATCCCGCCTCGAGCTTGATCCAGAACACGGGCAGAACCCGATACATCAAGGCAACGCGCGGCTGAACCAGAAAAAAGTTCTTTTTCAATTTCAAATAATCATTGTATGAACCGACAGAATCAACATCCATCTGATTCCATTTGATATCCCCGTCAAGCTGATCTATCTCGAATTGTGTACCGCCACCACCGATCATCAGCCCGGATGATAAAATCCAACGATCCGCAAGGCGGTAGCGTTTATCAAAATTGACGCCTCCGAGTCCGGATCGATACTTCATGTTTCGGGAGACTAAATGATCCTGATCAATATTGATCTGAGTGTTCTGACGTTCTTTGGACCATCCACCGAATCCGCCAACGAAATAACCGTTGCCGACCAATCCCTGAAAATCGAAACCATGATATACTGCACTCATGTTATTTAGATCATTAAAACCGAGAGAGTTTAGCGTATTGTTAAGGGTAGTTTGATCTACACTCAGGTACATGGGTTTATATGCGGCGCCACCTAATCCACAGCCCCTCTGAGATTTTATTTCGCTTAATGAACGCTTCGGGAAATCCCAGGAACTCTGTTTGGATTGAATATATAGTGGTTTTTGGAAGATTTGACCGTCTCTAAAATATTTCACGTTGATTGTATCGCCAATGGCTTTTTCCCGGAGCATATTTTCAAAATGGGAACGATGTTTTACCCGTATCCCGTTGATCTCAAAAATGATATCGTCCTTATTCAGCTGTCCGTCTATATTCCAGTCGCGACTACTTCCAACAAGGATACCATAATTCGCTGTATAGTTCAGGTCATATGCGTCCTTAAAACTGATATTTTCTATGTAAAAACCGAGATCCGGTTCGGCGCTCTCAGCAGAATATTTTTTTTCAGATTCTTCTTTTTTAAACCAGAGGGCTAACTCTTTTGCGGCGCTTTTATATTGCTCTCCAAGATTTGGATTGTCACTGTGTTTTTTATCCGCATCAATCCCGGCAAAAGCAGGGCGCAAAAAAGAGATCATGAACAGGGAAAGCAGCGCCACCAGGAAGTGTATTAAATTCTGAATTAGTTTTTGTGTCATTTTAGTGCTCCTTCTAATTTTGCTGATATTATTTCAATTTGAGTGCCAAAGTGTTTTCCTATGAGTATCACGACGACAAATTGAAAATCTGAGTTTTTTAAATCGGGCAGATAATATCACTTTTATATGGCGCGTATATCAATTTGATATATTGGCTGATAATATGTTGGATTTGGGATAAATGTTTGGATGAAGATGGAAAAACCTATAAATTCTTTCAAATATTTTAATAGAAGGGAAAATACCAATGTCAAAATTTTCTCTTGTGAGAAGCGCCGCAGTGTTGGGCATTGATGCCTATATTGTAAATGTAGAATGTAACCTGATCAATGCGAATATCCCCCGGTTTATTACGGTCGGTTTACCGGAAGGAGCTGTTAAAGAGAGTAAAGAACGGGTTATGTCAGCGATAAGGAGTGTCGGACATTTTATCCCTAATAAAAAAATTGTGATTAATCTGGCACCGGCGGATATTCGTAAAGAAGGCAGTGCCTTTGATCTTCCGATAGCCCTTGGTATTCTTAGTGCGGCAGGCGCAGTATCGAACGAACGCCTGCAAGATTATGTATTTCTCGGGGAACTTTCTCTTGATGGTAACCTGAGAGGTATTCGCGGAGCTCTGCCAATTGCGGTATCTATTAGTGAAAGTGATATAAAGGGTATCATATTACCCGAGGAAAATGCCCGAGAAGCTGCAATCACCGGGGGGCTCTCTGTAATTGGCGTGAAGTCCCTGCAAGAAGCAATGGACTTCTTGGATGGTAGAATTTTACCGGAGCCGGTTCGGGTAAATGTCACCGATCTGTTCGAAGAAAGCCGGAAATATCAACAGGATTTCAGCGATGTCAAGGGGCAGGAACATGCTAAACGGGCACTGGAAGTTGCCGCGGCGGGTTCACACAATATAATCATGATCGGTCCGCCGGGTTCCGGAAAAACAATGCTGGCGAAAAGATTTCCCTCGATATTACCGAACCTGACTCTTGAAGAAGCCCTCGAAACAACCAAGATTCATTCAGTAGCAGGGCTGGTTCCGCCAGGAAAAGGAATTATTGCGACGCGACCATTTCGTTCGCCCCATCACACAATTTCGGATGCAGCCTTGGTGGGAGGCGGAAAAGTACCCCGTCCGGGCGAGGTCAGCCTGAGCCACCATGGCGTTTTATTTTTAGATGAGTTGCCGGAGTTCAAGAAGAATGTACTTGAAGTTTTACGACAGCCAATGGAGAATGGTACCGTAACGATCAGCCGCGCCCAAATGGCGTTGTCCTATCCGGCTAATTTTATTCTGGTTGGGGCAATGAATCCCTGCCCCTGTGGTTATAGTACCGATCCGAATAATGAATGCAGCTGCTCGTCAATGCAGATCCAAAAATATATGTCACGAATATCGGGTCCCCTGCTTGATAGAATTGATATTCATATTGAAGTACCCGCAGTGAAAATTTCAGAATTAGCCCGTAAGGATCCGGGAGAACGGTCTGAAAATATTCGGAATCGCGTTCAAAGTGCTCGAAAAATTCAGATACGGCGCTTTAATGACCTGCGGGGCATTTATTCAAATGCCGATATGGACACGAAACTTATCCGCCGTTATTGTAAAATTGATAAAACCGGCGAAGCTCTTCTGAATAATGCGATAAACCGGCTGGGATTAAGTGCCCGCGCCTATGATCGTATTCTGAAAGTTTCGCGAACAATAGCGGACCTTTCTGGAGCTGAAGAAATTCTACCGCAGCATCTGGCGGAAGCAATTCAATATCGGAGCCTTGATCGGCAATTATGGTTGTAGCCTAGCCGTTTATATATAAATCCACACATTTGTGGTTATTCACATCCTTTATACGGTTTTTGTAAAAACATATCATTGAATTCTTTTCAATTCCGCATTAAATTGATAGCCGGTTCAAGGGACAATGATGATTCTACAGACATTTAATTTAAGCAAGCGATTTGGAAACCGCTGGGCTGTCAGGGATTTAAACCTGTCCGTCCAAAAAGGTCAAATATTTGGCTTTCTCGGTCCGAATGGCGCCGGGAAAAGCACCACCATTCGAATGCTGTTAAATCTGATCCGACCCAGCAATGGTACGTTTGAACTATTATCAAAAAGTTTAAAGCGGAATCGTCAAAAAATATATGCAAAGATTGGCGCACTGGTTGAAAAGCCGGATTTCTACCTGTATATCACCGCCGAAAAAAACCTGAAAATATTGGGGGAATTAAGTGGCGGCGTCAGTCGCAAGCGGATTTATGAAGTGCTCGAAATAGTCAAGCTCGAAAATCGGGCAAAAGAGATGGTAAGAAATTACTCACATGGCATGAAACAAAGGCTTGGAATTGCCCAGGCACTGCTTTCGTATCCCGAGCTTATTATTTTAGACGAGCCAACGTCGGGACTTGATCCAGAGGGTATTCACGAAATCCGGGAACTGATTGTAGCGCTGGCAAAAGAGCAGGGCATCACGGTCTTATTATCTTCGCATTTACTTCACGAAATAGAACAGACCTGTACGCATATGGGAATTATCGATAATGGAACACTCGTCGTACAGGGGGCAGTGAAAGAGCTCTTGCATGCAACAGATTTCTATGTCACTGAAGTGGTGGTTGATAATCCGGAAAGAGCGTTCGAGCATTTGAAGACCGAGGAGTGGATACAGAAAGTGGAGCTTGAAGATAAAGTTTTAAAAGTACATATTGTGGCTGAAAAACGTCCCATGCTGACGGAGTATCTTGTCCGTAATCATCATGCTGTATTTTCGATTGTACCCAGAACATCGCTCGAAGATTATTATTTGTCTCTTTTAAAAATTCGTCATGGATAAAAAATGCACCTGTTACTGAAAGCGACATATTTTGAACTTGTAAAGATCTTTAACCGCTTGCGGACCTATATTGGTTTTGCAACAGTCATCATTCTGGTTCCAATTATTATGTACCTGACATACAAATTTGGTTTTGATGTTCAGGATCAGGCTCTGCGGGCAATGAGTAGTTCAATCATGTTTGTTGGTTCTCTTGTAAACGGGCTGCTGGTTTCGTATTATCTGATGAATGTTCTGTGGGTTCACTTTCCGTTTTTTATTGTGCTGGTCGCCGGTGATATAATGGCAGGAGAAGGAGCAGCGGGCACATTCAGAATTCTGATGACCCGCCCCGTTTCTCGCTTTCAGATTGTCACGGCAAAATTTCTTGCAACATTCTTTTATACATTTATCATTGTTTTTTTTCTGGGGGGGATTAGCATTGGCGTGGGAATATTGATTGTCGGTGGCGGTGATCTGTTTGTGCTTGATAAGGGTATTCTGATTTTGTCACAAAACGAAGCCCTCTATCGGTTTTTAATTGCTTATTCCCTGGCGGTTATCGTTCAAATGGTTGTAGCTTCATTGACATTTTTCTTCTCTACAATCACCAGTAACGGGATTGGTCCTATTATTGGAACCTATGCAATTATTGTGGTCTTCTACATTCTTTCAGTTTTGCAGATTGATGCACTTGAAGTCATTAGACCCTATTTGTTCACCACCTATTTCGACGTGTTTTTTGCCCCTTTCAGCGATCCGATTCCATGGGGTGAAATTCTACGGAAGCTGGGCTACTTATGCTGCTATATCCTGGGATTTTACACGATCAGTACAATTATATTTTTACGGCGAGATATTACGACATGATCTTAATACATCGGCTTCGTTCAAAAATAAAATTGGCAGACGCCCTAATTATCTGCTTATTACTGTTCGAAAATACTTTGACCGGTCAACCGCTGGAGCCCCGGGCAATCATCGATAAAATGCAATCCCAGCTGGGAAAAATAACGGATTATGCGGTTATCGCCAAAACTGTAGTGGATATTCCAAATTTGCGCATGCCGAATAAAACAATCACCGTTTTTTACAAACGACCGGACAAATTTTCTGTTAAAACCAGTGGTTTTGCGATTGTTCCAAAAGTTGGTTTCATGCCATCAGTCACTGATTTGATAAAGGATAATGTTGATATTACTCTGCGAAATACCCTCATTGAGAATAAACAAACAATTTATGTTCTGGAAATAACACCCCGTGAAGAAAAATTCAATATCGCGACAACCCTGTGGATCAATGCCAACCGCTGGACACTGGAAAAGGTGTTGATTAGCGCCAAAGATTTCGGTGAATCGGTAATCAATTTCAACTACGTCAAGATCAATGGATTTTGGCTGCCCGATACAACGACGGTATTTCTGAATATGAAGCGGGGCATTCCGGACATGCAACGACCATCGGTTGAGTACCCTGTCGGGTTTATGCCCTATGATAATAAACCGAAAGATATAACCGGGAAAGTAACGATTAGTTTTCATGGCTATAAAGTGAACCAGGGAATTGACGATTCGGTATTTGATAATTAATGTGGCGGGATATTTTGCATTTGAGCTACCATATTCTTAAACTTTCTTATTGGCAATAATAAGTGAAACGATAAAGAAGGTCAAATGACACAGCTGGAACTAACGATATTGGGAATTATTCGGGAAAAACCATGTCATGCCTATCATGTTGAAAAAGTAATCGTCGAGAGAGGTATTCGCGACCGTTTAAATATCGGTTTTTCCACGATCTATTCGACTCTGAAAAAGATGGAAAAAACTGGATTGCTGGGAAGCCAGTTCAAGCCCCAGGAAAATTTGCCCGGCAGAAGAATTTATTCGATTACCTTTAAAGGAACCCAGCTGTTAAACGAAGAGATCGTCAAAGCACTGTCTCAACCACAGCGCGAGCCGTCTCTGTTTGAGACCGGAATCAGCTTTGGTCAATTTTTAGGAAAAAGCGATTTGAAAGAAGCGCTGTCTCTTTATGATTCGGAGCTGGGACGGATGATTCAGGCAAAGGTGAAAGAGATCACCCGGTTCGATAATCCCGATGCCCTTGAGAGAGCCCTGTTGTCCCGTCCATTATCTTTATGGCAGGCGGAACGCAAGTGGATTCGAGAACTTCTGGCACTATTATAAAAAAATAGAGGTGTAATATGGAAAACTGGATGGACTATCTTTCTGCCAATCCCGTCATTGCCCTGGCGCTGGTCGTGGTGTTTGTTCTGTTTTTATTTATGGTTTTTCGCAAATTGATAAAATGGGCTTTGATCTCATTTGTTATTCTGGCAATTGCTATCGGCTTGTCCTATAACGAAGCTCAAAAGTCAGACCTTGTCAAAAAGGGGCAGAAAATCCTGAAAAAAAGCGAAAAATCAGCCAATGATGCACTCGATAAAATTAAGAAAGAAATAAAAGATAACACTGAATAGGAGCTCTGTATTTTTCTAAACTTGCAGATTGATTTAAGCACGATTTTTCAATAATATTCTGACATTATCTATAATCCTCTTGATGACCACATAAAAACAAAAATATTTTACAATAAACTTGCATTTAGGTATTTATTGTTAATAGTTTTGGTTGCGCTTAAATTGTGACGAAATAGCAGGAGAAGACGCATGCCAAACTCTCGTTTGTATTTTGCTTATGGAGACAACATGAATGAAGATGTCATTCGGGAAATTTGCCCGGGTGTCTCTTTCGAAAGTGTCGCTGAACTGAAGGGGCACCGCTTCATGTTTAATTCACAGGGCAGGATCACTATCACGAATGATGATAACTGTTCGATATGGGGGGTTGTCTGGTGTTTATCGACCAGAGATATCCATTTGCTTGATCAGAAGGAAGTCGAGACCCTGGGTGTTATTAAGAAACTCAACAGAACCGTTAATTTTCTTGATGGGAGAAACGAGGAGGTGTTTTTATACATTACAGATGTTGGGGGACGACCGTCTTATAGTCAGCCCCTGATGGATTTTATCATTGATCAAGCCCTGTACTGGTCGCTTCCGACCAATTATATCGAATTCCTGAAAAATATTCGGGAAGCTAACTGCGCATAAATCTACTTCATTAATAGTACTTTTTTGTGCCGGATAAAATTCCGGGCATTCATGCGGCAGAGGTACATGCCACCGGGAACCGGTGCGCCGGCGCTGTCTGTACCGTCCCACATGACCTCATAAATACCGGGTGAATGATTTCCATTTGCAAGCGTGCGAATCCGTTTACCAAGAATATCGTAAATGGTCACATCCAGAGGACCAAAATCGGCGACCTCATAACGGATTGTCGTGATCCGGTTGAAGGGATTGGGATAATTTTGATATAGGGCAAAGCTGGTTGGAGCAGATTGATCGACGTTTTTTTGATAACCGACCGTTGTAAACACAAAGGGTTGATACTGACTTTCGGATCCCCAGGTTTCATTCCGATTATTATCAATAGCAACAACCCGCCAGAAATATTTTTGTTGTCGCTCCAAGGGTGTGACGGGAGAATAGATAACCAGCGAGCTATCTTTGGCAGCTATGGGTATTTTATAAGTGTTTGCCAAAAATAGACTGTCGGTGCCGTAATAGAGAATGTATTTTATTGTGCTTGACAGGTCCTGATCTGTGCTCTGTTGCCATTGAAATGACACATCTGTTTGTATGGAATCTTCATTAAAATAGGGCGAAATTAATTGAAAATAATTTGGCGGATTATCGACAGTATTCACTCCAAAATATTGGGTTTGAGACCAGCTGGATGTAATACCATCTTTATCACTGGCTGATATCTGATAGCCGTAATAACAATCTTCATTTAGAAAGCTCAGATGAACACTGGTAACTCCTTTTTCGCTGCTGGCATAATAGTAACTGTCAGGTTTATCGGTCAGGAAATACCGAACCTGGTAGATAAATTCTCTGGCTGTTTGATCAGGATCGGGATCATTGGGCGGCAACCAGCTTAAAATTGGGGAAGGAGTATTAACGATTACAGAATCTTTTGGGAAAAAACCGCTTGAGATGACAGTTGGGGATTCTAAAATTTCATTAGTGATAAAGGAGTTTAAGGAAGACCAATCCGATGTTGCGCCATGCGAATCGACGGATTTAATCCGGTAAAACCATTTTTTGTTTTCATCGAGTTGAACAGGAATCTGATATTGATTTACAGAAATCGGTGTTGTGAATAAATAGGTACTATCTTTGGAAAACAGAGCATCTCTGGACAATTCGATCTCGTATGCAATGCTCAATTGGAGATCTGAGAAATCGGGATCTCGCGCCAGATCCCAATAAATTATTGGAGATCGTGTATTGATAATCTCTCCCCCTGAAGGAGAGAAACCACTCTGGACCATTCCCGGGGGGTCGTTTTTTTCATTGAAAATAAATCGATTAGGAAAATCGGGTAAGGAACTGCTTATATTTGATGTGTCAACGGCAAGTACTCGCCAATAGTACATCTGATTATCCCGAAATCTGGTCTTTCCGGGGATATTATTTAGATTAATCCCGATTATATCCAGGTCGGGACGTGAATTTGATAAATTATTTTTACTCTCTGATTCCAATACTGTAATGCTGATCAGAGCAGGATTAAAAAGGGGGGACTGATCAATTTCCAAAACATAATAAACCGAATCCCCCGGATCAGGATCGCTGCAAGTTTTCCATAGAAAGCTGTCGTTGGATGTTATTTCAGATAAATCAAGGGGCGCGATAAGTTGTACGGGACCATTAGGCGATTCGTTGAATTGATTCACGGTAAACATATTGACCTTTGACCAGGGTGATTTTGCCTCCATAAGATCCATTGAACGCACTCGCCAGAAGTAAACGGTATTTTCGAGCAGGGCGAATTTTAAGAGTAGTTGCGTTCGATTGTAACGACTGTCCTGAATGATAAACCGTGGATCGGTAAATGTTGAATCCTGGCTGATTTGTACCCGGTATTTTAATTGATCGTTCACATCTGGATCGGAAGCTGCATCCCAGTGAAAAATCGGGCGATGTGTTTTAGTAATTGTGGAATTGGGGAAAAATCCGGATTTGGGCGCCCTTGGGGCTGTATTAATATTGTCATCGTATTGAAAAGTTGAATTCTCAGCGGTTGTTGAATCAATTGCTCCCCAATTATCACGAACAATGATTTGGACATCATAGAAAAGTCCATCTGTCAGACAAAAGAGATCTATTCTTCTGAGAGCATAGCGGGCGAGATTATTATAATCAATGCTGAGGTTTCCGGCTAATCCGAACCGGGCACCGGAAATTACCGAATCCGAAAGTTGTTCTCGGAAAACAGGATTTTTTGTCAAATGGTCCCGAATAAGAATTTCGAAAGAGATCAAATCGGCTTCATCCGGATCATCTTCAAATTGCCAGACAATATATTTATTCGGAGAGAGAACCTGCCTGTTCTGAGGAGAAATTAAAACAGGAGTCGCCGGTGAATGGTTGCCGGTATTGATTGTAAATTGCCCGGTTTGATTGCTTAATTGTGTCAATCCCGATGCGTCGCTGGCAATTACCCGCCAGAAATAACGTTTATGATTTAATAGTCCATTAACAGTCATGGTGGTTTGGTGATAACCGGCAGACAGATATTGGTTGAAATACCTGAAATTGGGATCAACAGAGTATTCAATGATATAATTCAAACTGTCCACCCCGACATTGATATCGGGGTCGCTGGACGCGTTCCAATGTAATACCGGTGGTGATGATAGTGTGTCGCCGTTAATAGGCGAGATAAGATCGAAAAAACCAGGCGGGTCGTTTTTTAAATTAACATAAAAGTGTTGCAGCGAGCTCCACGATGAGTATTCGACGCCATCAAATGCTCTCAGCCGGGCACAGTAACTCCCATTGTCAGCGAGCGTATGGGGAATAAAAAACCGGTTTTGATTGTCTGGAATGACGTCATCACTGAAGATGGGGGCGGCAGTAAGGCTCCTGGTAATAGTATCTGCAAATATTTTTATCTGGTAGCGCAGCTCAGAATCAGGGATTTGCTGATCGTGAGTGCGGCGGATTGGAAAACTCAACACATTATCAGTAAAAACGGGTGGTATATCGGCTTTGATTGTTGGTATTTCAGGGGGCGTGTTCATGGTAAAAATAATGTTTTTATAAACAGGAGGAATTGTGTCGTTAGTGAAAATGTTTAGTGAAAAAACGTATGTTTTTCCATCCTTCAAGGCATCAACACTCAGATATTGAAACTGGTTTCCCGCATAGGAAATTGGACCATTTTCCCAGATGATGGAATCTCCATTTGCCACCAATTGGGAAATTTGCATCTCATATTGAAGCTTGGAAATTGTGTCCGATAATAACCACATAAAGACCGGTGCATGATTCAGGCATTGTCGAATGTCTGTTTCTCCCTTCAGGTTCAGTTTCAGAATTTCGATAGTGTTTTCAGCGAAAGCGCACAACGATAACGCGCATATAATAAGAATCCGAAACGGCAATTTTGCGATTTTCGGTTTTGCATGTCCCATTACAGATAATATATGTAAAGCTTAAATTTATTACACGATTTTTGGATTGTATGATTGGATAGAATCGATGTGTTTCAGGGTGGGATAAACCGGTACTTACTCGCCCATAATTTCGGCGTAAAGCCGGTCGATTTCTTTCAACAATTTGTCAATTGAACCGTTGTTGTCGATGACGATTGATGCCAGATCGCGTTTTTCCTCTTCCGGCATCTGTAATTCTATTCGTCGCAGAATTTGTTCACGGCTCAAATTTCCTCGCCGCATAGCGCGACCGATCCGCAATTTCAGTTTTGAGTATATCAGAACCGTATGATCAAAGTGACTGTCGAGACCGGATTCGAAAATCAGTGGTGCATCCATGACCAGCAATCCATCCCAATCTTTCTTGGCTTCCCGTAATTTTTCAAATCGTTCAAGAACGTGAGGATGGATTATATTATTTAAAATAGTCTGATTAACTTCGCTGCTGAAGGCAATATTGGCGAGACGCTCCGTGTTGATGGCATCTTCACGAATAACGTCGGCGCCGAATTCTTCAATAATTTTTTCGCGAACTTCAGGAACGGTCAGCAAGATTTCTTTTGCTACGAGGTCAGCATCGAATACAATCGCACCCTTTTCTTTCAGGTGCATGCTGGCGGTACTTTTTCCGGAGCCAAGCCCTCCGGTAATGCCTATGGTCACCACTGTAATTAGCCCTCCAGTTGTGTTTTGATTAATTTATGAACTTCCGATGGTGTGCCGGAAGAATCCACGGTTTTTAAAATTTCCAGGGATTTGTAAAAATCTATTAACGGCGCAGTTTGTTTTTTATAGACATTCAGACGATTCTGGATTGTCTCGATTTTGTCGTCTTCGCGCTGATATAATTTGCCGGAACAAATGTCACAAACACCTGCAACCACCGGTGCTTTTGTAATTAAATTAAAAACCGCCTTGCAATTTTCACAGGTTCGCCGGGAAGAGAGTCTTCTCAGTATTAAATTTTCATCAGCCTCCAGAGAAATGACGGCATCAATGCTATCATTATGTTTTTCGAACAGTTTCTGAAGTCCCTGCGCCTGGACGATTGTTCTTGGAAAGCCATCCAGGATATAGCCCGGTGGTGCATCGGTGCCGAATAATTTTTCTTGAATGAGATCAAGAATTACATCATCCGGTACCAGTTCACCCCGGGACATGTAGCTGTGGGCTTTTTCGCCAAGTTTGGTTTTATTCTGGACAGCATTTCGTAGTATGTCGCCGGTTGAAATTTGATGGATATGGTAGTCTTTTGTTAATTGTTGTGCCTGGGTGCCCTTGCCGACACCCGGGGGTCCTAATAAAATAAGTTTCACTTCATTTCTCCGAATTATTTATACTAAAATTCCGGCGATAGATGCAGTCAGCCAACTGGCAATAGCACCGCCAAACATCGCTTTTAAGGCTATATTTGAAAGGTCTGTCCGTCGATTGGGAGCCAGCGCGCTGATTCCGCCGATTTGTATTCCAATAGAGGCAAAATTTGCGAAGCCGCAGAGCGCATAGGTTGAAATAACCACTGCTTTTTCATCCATTATACCTTTGTGGATAAGTTCTGCCAGGGATCCATAGGCGACAAATTCATTCAGCGCCAGCTTGATTCCCAATAGGTTTCCAACTTCTCCGGCAAATTTCCAGGAAACGCCCATCAGCCAAGCCAGCGGGCTTAGAACGGTGCCGAAGAAGGTTTTCAGGCTTCCCGGAAAAATTCCGGCGAATTCGCCCTTTACGGGAGAAAGAGCGCTGGCATTTGTATAATGGTAATAATTTCCGTGAAATAGTTTTCCGTCAACCAGACGATCGGAAATCGAGAGCAGCGTATCGACCAAACCAATCAGGGCGATGAAGGCGATTAGCATAGCGCCGACATTAACCGCTAATTTTAAGCCGTCGGTCACACCGGCGGTGGCGGCATCGAGCAGGTTGGAAGTTTTTACAATATCATCGGGCAGCTCGGCACCACCGGAGGTTTTTGATAGTTCGGTCTCCGGGAAGATGATTTTTGCCACAACGAGTGCGGCAGGCGCCGACATGACGCTGGCTGCAATTAAATGAGTGGCAGATACCCCCATCGAAATATATCCCGCTAAAACGCCCCCGGCAATTGTGGCAAAACCGCCAACCATGATCGTCAGAAGTTCGGACATGGTCATGTCACTCAGGAATGGTTTAATAAGGAGCGGGGCTTCGGTTTGTCCGACAAAAATATTAGCGGTGCAGGACAGTGTCTCGCTGCCGCTTGTGCCCATGGTCCATTGCATGAACCGCGCCATTATTCTGACAACCGTTTGCATAACGCCGAGATGGTATAAGATGGACATAAATGCGCCAAAGAAAATGATGACAGGCAGTACCTTGAAACCAAACTGATATCCGAACCCCGGCCAAAAATCGGAGCCGGGGAAAAAGTGCTTGGGAATGGCGAGATTTCCAAACATAAACTCGGAACCCAAATCCGCGAGAGCCAGGAATTTTTTGACCTTATCACTGAGAATAGAAAACATCTTCTGTCCGGTATATCCGTGGGCAAACACCCAGACATAGCCGGCACTGAGCAGACCGCCAACCAGCTGTTTTTGAAAAAGGGGAATTTTTAAAACGGCTTTAATTAAAACGGCGATTAGTAATAACCACCATAAAATTCCAAGGATATTTATTTTATTCAGCAGATAGAAAAACACACCTGCCAGGATCATCACCAGAATAATGGCAGCGGCAGTCCCATACTGATTTCCCGGAAGTTTGCCGGTATTGACCTCATCTTTAAATAGATAAAGAATCAGCAAACCGAGGAAAAGAAACATAGCTGAATTTGATAGGATCGGTGCTCCGAGGATTATGGCTGCAAACAGAAGCTGTAACATTAATCCCCACACAACGGTTCGCAGGTTGATTTTTCTACGGTTATTTGACATTAGAAACGCAATCCCCAGCAGTGTGATGATTCCAAGAATTCCTATAAAACGCATTTTCTTTCCTTATCCATATTTTTAAAAATTAGTTTATGTCGATATGGTCTCCTATTCCGGAGCCTCGAAACATGCCCGACAACGAGCCTCATATTGATCGGTTGCGCCCAACAATACACGCTCATCGGATTTGCTGATCCGCTGGGTGTAACTGGCGGGATTCCCACATTTCATGCAAATTGCCAGCGTCTTTGTAATATATTCAGCCTCACAAAGCAACTGGGGAATTGGTTCAAATGGAATCCCCCGGTAATCTTTATCCAGTCCTGCAATAATAACTCGCCGCCCACTCGCTGCCAGAATTTTACACACTTCAACCAAACGTTCATCAAAAAACTGAGCCTCATCAATGCCCAGCACATGGGCGTCTTTAACCTTTTTTAAAATATCGTCGGCATGTTCCACTGCGATTGACGGGATTTTCTGTTTATTGTGTGAAACAATATGGTCCTCGCTGTAGCGTGTGTCAATCAATGGTTTGAAGATGGCAACTTTTTGTTTGGCGATCAGAGCACGGCGTAAACGGCGGATTAGCTCTTCGGTTTTTCCCGAAAACATACTGCCGCAAATTACTTCTATCCAGCCGGAAGGTTTCCCGGTTATTGCCACGACTTCTTCGATTCCCATTGGAAAACTTCGCATATGATGACTGTGCATATCGGTCCTCAATTCTTCTATAGTTAATAATTCTTAATCATCAGGTCTTCGATAGATTTTGATTTATAAAGTTAATTGTGACAACAGGGAGGTTACTTTTGTTTTAAACAGGTCGATGGCGACGGTGTTGTGCCCGCCTTCGGGGATGATAATGTCAGCGTACTTTTTGGTCGGTTCAATAAATTGTTCATGCATGGGTCGAACTGTATGGATGTACTGATGAATTACTGAATCCACCGATCGCCCCCGATGTTTGATATCTCTTGAAAGACGACGTATAAACCGGATGTCCGAATCGGTCTGGATAAATATTTTAATATCCATCATGTCACGCAGCACAGAATCATAGAGCGCCATGATGCCCTCAAGAACAATTATTTTATGACCGGTAACCTGATGAGCGTTTGGACTGCGGGTGTGAGTCTTATAGTCATAAATTGGGATTTCGACACTTTGCCCATTAATTAAGTCACGGATCTGTTTTTTCATCAGATCAAAATCGTAAGAATCCGGGTGGTCAAAATTGTGGTGTTGACGCGAATCCAGAGGCATATCTTTTAAATCAAAATAATATGAATCTTGTTCAATAATTACAACTTGTTTCGGGTCAAAGTCGCGCACGATATTTTTTGCCATGGAGGTTTTGCCCGATCCCGTACCACCAGCGATTCCTATTAAAATAGAATGCTTCATTAGTTATCTTATTCCTCTAATTTTGTATCATCAAAAGGAGATGGCAGGAGTTCCTTGGATTGGAAAATTTCTTCTTTTCCATCGTTACTGAAGATGTAAATGGGAATGTCTCCACAAATATCCCAGATGACCTGCCGACAAGCACCACAGGGCGTTGCCCCGTTTATGGAATATACCGCCAACGCTTTGAATTTTTTTTGCCCGTTTACGACCGCAGCAGCAATCGCATTGCGTTCGGCACAGACCGTCAACCCATAGGAACTGGATTCAATATTGCACCCATGAAAGATTTTACCATCTTCGGTTTGAAGGGCGGCGCCGACAGGATACTTCGAAAATGGAGAGTGAGAAAAGGTCGCAGCTCTCTGCGCATGTTCCTTTAGTAATTCCGGTTTAATCTTTTCCATACTCGTTTCCTCTCATAGGGTTCCAGTGTAAATAATAATGCAATACCGGCTAAAAATCCACCAATATGAGCAAACCAGGCAACCCCACCCGATTGCTGAAATGCTAAAGCACCCAAACCACTGCCGACTTGTATTAAAAACCAGAATCCCAATACATAAATGGCTGGTATCCAGATGCGTTCGATAAAGATAAACAGCCAGATCAACACCTGTATTCGGGCACGTGGGTAGCGGATCAGATAGGCGCCGAGTACACCGGAAATCGCGCCACTTGCACCGATGATGGGAACGCCCGTATGAGGAGCAACCAGCAGCTGGCAGATAGTAGCAAAAATTCCCGACATCAGATAAAAAAGGGTGAATTTTGTGTGCCCCAACGCGCTTTCGATATTATCACCGAAAATCCAGAGGTATAGCATATTTCCGGCTAGATGTAAAACGCCGCCATGAATAAACAGTGAACTGATAAAAGGGACAAGTAGCCCCTTTAAACCATTCTGGAACAGTTGGTCGATAACGACACCATTTGTCATTATCCAGGTATGATAACTATCGCGAGGCAAGAAGGACTGGTAAATAAAAACGACAACATTAATCAGTATTATGGAAATTGTTACAAAAGGAATTTTCAGGCGGAAAGTCGAATCTTTTAAGGGTATTATCATGGTTTGCTAATAGACTGTAAAGGTACCGGTAATTGTTGATTTGTTATTTGCCCGGTCGATGGCGGATATAGTTAAGGTATGCAGACCAGTACTTAGACGTTGGGAAAGCTTGTATCGGATAAGGTCCTGGGGTGCATTGTATTCAGCGTATAATATTTGGTCGTCGAGCGACACTATTATCGCGTTGTCATCCAGAATACCGGATAACTCATCTTTGATAGTGGCGCTAATCAGACTGACGTCAGTCGTTCGAAATCTGCCCCGGTTTCCCGGATAAATATTGGTAATGAGCGGAGCCTCGGTGTCTTTCAATAATGCCAGAGTACCGAGCTCGGCAATTTTAGCAGTGATTATAAACGGATCCGCTTTCTGCTGATTATCGATGTAATTCCATTCGTCTTGGTCCCATTGGTAGAGACCAATTTGTTCGAGATTGTCTTCGCTGGCAGGCAATTTAAATTGAACGGAAATATCTGATTTCAGGGGTTGGTCGAACGGATAAAGGGTATAAGGAACCGAAACCAGGTTGGGGGATTCAATGTTTTTCAAAGAGGTTTTATCTATCCAGTTGATCATGGTATCGTATGTGGATGAACTGTTAAATGTCGCGGTCATGAGAGAATCCGGTGTCTTAATGATGTAAGTTGAACCGGGGATGATACGGTTAAAATTCGCAGGTACCCGATAGATTTTCAGGGGAGCATGATTGTAGCGCCATTCGAAAGCCAGTACCTTATCAAATAGAGACCTTGGAATCGGATCTGTCAGATATTTTTCGGGCGATAATGCGGTTGATTTAAATTCAAGAAGATCTTGAGCAGTCTGAACGAAAAATCCGGGTTCCATTTCCGGTATATCTGGAAAGGTAATTTCACACAGGAAGGTTTTGGGATAGTGAATAAAGTGCAGTGCGGGCGGCGTGCTCTCGATTTCGTTTTTTGGAGACAGGTTAAAATAGTATGTTGATATTAGATTACTCTGCTGAGATTTCAAGGCAATCTGATAAATCTCGTTTGGCTGAGCATCCTGTCCGGTAAAAAAAACAGTCAATTGGGTTGAATCCTGATGAATGCTGTCGATAGTTGCCGCCTGGAGAACGGAACCGTTTTCATAAACCCAGTCGGCATTTACATCCACGGAATCAGTGGTATTGATATTGAATACAGCAGTATATCCGTTCTTTGTTCGTTCAAATTTATCCAGGTTTGGATGAAAAACATCCGCAACCTGCAATACAAAATTCAGGGTGGAAGTATTAAAATTCCGATCGAATACGTCAATTTTTATATCGTGTTTACCGGGAGTAAGATCGAGGATACCATTATTGACGGATTGTGAATAAAAACGCAGAACATTACTGGTGTCGTACATCCAGAGTCGATTGTAAAGTCCGGCACCCTCTTGATATAGTTGGTAGTTCAGATCGATATTCACCATGCGGGTTTCATCGAAATCAAACAGATCATATTGAACCTGAAAGTACAAACTGTCATCAACAAACATTTTAATACCGTAGGGATTATATTGGTTGGGAACGCCCCGAACAGTATCATGGGCTTTTATTTCTATGGCGACTTTACCGTGTACCACTATATTTTCATCAATCCTGAAAATCTTTTTGTGGATATATTCCGCATCAAATATTTGAGTGCCGGGCGATCCATTAATTCGGGAAGATGTGTTGATCGGGACAACCGCGATACTTGTTATTGTCGGGATTGTAAAATCTGTGATTTTCAGGTTGGTGTTAAGGGGATTGATAAGCCGATTATTTTCGTCACGAATTTCAAAATGCAAGTGTGGAAATTTGGTGCCGCTTGATCCGGTATAGCCGATGGAATCGCCGCGTGATACCCGCAAATCATTTTCCCGAAAGTAAATATCTGTACTGTAGCGTTTCTGAAGGATTTGTTCAGATTTTACATAAGCGGCAATTGGTCGGATAAATTCGTCCAGGTGTCCATATACTGCCATTTTGCCGTCTTTCATCTTAATGTAAATGGCTTTTCCATAGCCGAAAGGCGAGGTGCGTACCCGCCAGATATATCCGTCCCCGATCGCAAAAACCGGATAACCGACTGTATAGTTGGTTTTAATATCGATTCCGGCATGAAAATGACCCGGACGATATTCACCGAATGTCGAACTCAGTTGACGTCCGGCAGAGGTTGGCCAGATGTAATTCTGAGCCGATAAAGTATAGATACTGATGAGTAAAAATATAGTTATGAAATGTCTTTTAATCATTCGATATCATTCATTTTTCAGGCGGAATATACAGCATAGAACCGGAGCTTACAATTTCTTTGTGTACAAACAAATTTATTTAATGGTTTCGAATAAAACGGTTTTATTACGTCCGGTATTTTTTGCCTGATAAAGGGCTTTGTCGGCGGCATCTACCAGATCACGTCCATTCTTCATGGTCTCTTTGGCAAATCCGGCGACACCCATGGAAACCGTGACACTGGTCTTCGCGGTCTTTTTGATAACCTCTTTTCTTGAGATAATTTTTCGGATTTTTTCTGCTACGTTAACAGCATGCTGAATGTCAATTTCCGGTAAAAGGACCACAAATTCTTCACCGCCATATCGGGCGAAAATATCATGCCGGCGCAGTTCCTCTTTTAGGCTTTGACCGATCATGCGCAGCACTTCATCGCCAAACAGGTGTCCAAAAGTATCATTCACTTTTTTGAAGAAGTCAATATCAAACATAATACAGCTCAGGGCAGTATTGTATCGCAACGCCCGCTGGATTTCGTAACCGAGTTTTTCATCGAAATTGCGGCGGTTACTGATTCCGGTCAGAGCATCGGTCGTGGAAAGGGATTCCAGCAATGTATTGGCGGCAGCCAGCGCCCGAGTACGTTTTTTGACCCGGGAATCGAGACGGGCGTTGAACTGCTCCATTGCCGCACGGGCTGATTTAAGTTCCTTTATGGCGATTTTCAGATGATTCTCCCGGGTTTCGAATTGTCGGCAAACCCTTTCCATAATGGTGGCAAGTCGTCGAATCAATGGTGGGTTTCCCACCCGCATGAATTTTTCAAATTTTTTATTGGAATATTCTCCACAGGCGATATTTTCAATTGTCGTTATCAACTCTTCGAAAATTTTATCTTCGGATTTCTGCATAGGTAGCTACTTTTCTTTTTTCATATTTTTAGAATATACAAGAGGGACGAAGCGAACGGGTAAGATTTTCTCTTTACTAATCCGCTTGTTTTTTTTATGAAGCAGAATGAGATTCTGGGACCAATTCTGCCTTCCGATCGGAATGATCATTATACCGTTGTCAGCTAATTGATCTTGAAGCGCCGCTGGAATGTCGTCACTGGCTGCCGTTACAATAATCCGATCAAAGGGCGCCTTTTCTTTCCAGCCGAGACGACCGTCGGAATTTTTAAAATGGATATTCTTGAATTTCAGTTTGGCAAGATTTTTCTTTGCTTCGTCATAGAGAAATTTTATGAACTCAATGGAATAGACCTCTCTGGCGATACTGGCGAGAATGGCGGTCTGATAGCCGGAACCGGAACCGATTTCAAGCACTCTCATATCGGGTTTCAACTGGAGCGCCTGGGTCATAAAAGCGACAACGTAAGGCTGAGAAATCGTCTGGTTTTTACCGATTGGCAGCGCCTGGTCTGAATAGGCAAGATGCTTATACTTGACCGGAACAAAAATTCCCCGGGGGATATTCTGCATGGCGTTAATTACTTTTGGATCAATAATATCCCGGGAGCTGATTTGTGCGCTGACCATTTCAACGGGATTTTTCGGTGATGTGTCAAACAATGGATGGTCGCCAGATTATTAAAGTTATGGAAGTGTTTCGAAGAGAGTTAGAAGATCTTCGAAGTTTTCAATCTCCATGTTTTTCAGATGTTCCAGATGAATGGTTTTAAAGGTCGATTGAATAGAGATGCCATGGATATAATCGGATAAATTTATCGGAATGTGCATGGTTTTTAAAATAAAACAGTTAAGAAAAAAATCGGGTGTTTCCTGGTCCAATTGAGAGATTGTCGTACCCGCGCCTTGCAAACGCTCACGACGATGCTGAATGGTATTGATCTCGGATGCCGGTAACAGATGCTGGAATTTACGTTTGATGAATGGTTGCATCCAACTTGTCCCATCGCGCCAGACATTCTTGAAATATTTTTGATAATGCTGTTCCCCAATCTCTTGATTGAGATAGTCCGAAATGTTTGACAGAAATTGATTGCGGTGCAAATCCCAAAGGTGAAAATACTGACGGAACAGAAAATAACCAAAAGATGTTTTAATGCTGTTGTTTTTATTGAAAAATGAGCGGGTATCATACTTTAGACGACTTAAATGATTGCGCACAGTGAGGGGGAATAAGTGAAAAACGGGAGAACTGGCATCGTTGTGGTGGCTGCGATAGCGACGAGGGATCGGCAATTCATTTAGTGATATTGAATATGATTTTTCAATACCGACAACATTCAGCTCTATAAATGCTCCGAAATCCGACATTTTTATAAAGTTCTGAAGGGCACAGTCATATTCGGGAAGAGTCGTGATCGAGGGGAGCTCTGAGCCTGTGATTAAATCAGGGAATAAAACGGTTTGGTGAGGATTAAAAATCTTGACCATCTCGAAATTTCTTCTTTGTGTTTAAATCACCTGATTATCACAAATAATTGCATTTTTGGGAATAACAACAATCCCATCACGGATGTAATAATTGTCACCATCAAATTCGGTGCGTTTTTCCTGATTTAGTATTTTAACATTTCTACCGATATGGGCATTTTTATCAATAATTGCATTGCGGATGATACAGTTTTTACCGATGCCCATGGGTATTTGCCCGGATGAAGATTTTTCGGTATAGTAATCACAACCCATGACGACACATTTTTCCAGGCTGGCGTTCTCCGCAATGACAGTTCGAATACCGATTACTGATTTTTTAATTGTGCTTTTTTCAATGAAGCAGCCGTCCGCCAGAAGGGAGCTTTCAAATTGGCAATTATCGACCCGTGAACCGGGCAGTGAGCGCGCACGGGTATAAATCGGGAATTTTTCATCGTAAAAGGTGAAGGGTGGTTTTAATGAGGTCAATTCAAGATTGGCTTGAAAAAATGTCTCCATGGTTCCGATGTCGCGCCAGTATCCCCGAAAGGAGTGGGTGAAAACATTGTGATTATGGATAGACGCGGGGATGATGTGCTTGCCAAAATCGTCACTGCTATTCTGCCGGAGGATTTCCATCAGGATATTGGTACTAAAAATATAAATACCCATGGATGCGAGGCACGGTGTCTTTTCCGGAAGCCCGGGACTGCGAACGGTATCAATATTGTCTAATGAAGGTTTTTCGACAAAATTAATGACTCGATTCTGTTTGTTGGCTTGCAGGATACCAAAACCAGGCGCCTCTTGTTTGGATACGGGTTTTACAGAAATTGTAATATCGGCTTTGTTTTGAATGTGAGTATTCAAAAAGTCGGTGTAGTCCATTCGATAGAGATGATCACCACTGAGGATAATGGTATATTTTGAGTTTACCTGTTGTATAAATCTTAAATTTTGCCGAACTGCATCCGCGGTTCCTTGGTACCAGTCCATATTTTCGGTGGTCTGCTGGGCGGCTAAAATATCCACAAATCCTTCGGTAAAACGTCCTAGGCGGTACGTCCCGTAAATATGGCGATGCAGGGATTCAGTATTGAACTGGGTTAAAATATAGATTTTCTCAAAACCGCTGTTCAGGCAATTACTGATGGGAACGTCGATGATTCTGAATTTTCCGCCAAAGGGAACTGCGGGCTTTGCGCGGTATTTGGTCAAAGGAAAAAGGCGGGTGCCTTTACCTCCACCAAGAATAATTGATAGAACCTCTAACTTTCTCATAATTACCCTAATAATATAAAATGAAAAATGGTTAGTATAAACCCTAAAGTGAAACCGACAACTACCTGGGCAATGGTATGAGCTTTCAATGTTACTCGTGAGTAAAGCATTGGAAAAAACAGCAATATTGCCCAGAAATATACCGGCGATACAACGATTCCAAGAGCGGCGATCGGACCGCCGAGCGCCATACCGTGGATGCTGATTTTCCAGTGACGGGTGATTATGGTTGCAACTGAGGTGTTAAAAGCATATGCCCACATGAGTATAAGAACCACCCCGGGCGCTTTCATTTGCCATAATATTAGCAGGGCAAGCAGATAGATAATGATACTGATTAAAAATGGAGCAATTCGCTTTTCCCGTTCGGGGATATCCAGGCTGCTGGTCAGCCCCAGCTTTTTCATGGTGTAAACCTGGATTAATGGTGAAATCACTGTCGCAATTGTAATAATAACCAGGATCTCCAGGAATTGTCCAAAAGACAGATACGAATGGGACAGGATAATGGCAAAGGCGCTTGTCGAAAGAACAAAGGGGTGGAGAAATATAGAGATTAGTTTGGCTATTATCATCAAAATGTAAATATTCAACTATCGGATTGAGCAAGATGGATCGTTGTCAAAAACCGATCACATTATAGTGATAATAAGTTCTTTTCCATTGATTATCAACAAGAAATTGAAATATTCTCAAAAAGCGCTGCTAAAAAAAACTCCTCAAAAGAGGAGTTTTATTGTTTTACTTCGTAGCGCCACGGAGAATTGAACTCCGGTTACAGGAATGAAAATCCTGTGTCCTAACCACTAGACGATGGCGCCAGAAATGATCGGGTGAGTGACGGGACTTGAACCCGCGACCAACAGGGCCACAACCTGTCGCTCTACCAGCTGAGCTACACCCACCATCTATTTTTCTCCGGTGAGAAAATTATTATCAATTGCGCCCAATTTGTGGTCTGAAAAAATCACTCTCCAAAAAGCCGCAAAATGTATTGATATTTTCGTGAAAAATCAAACGTTTTGTTAAAAATCATTCGGTTTAAAGAGTAAATCTAACAAGAAGCTATTTTACTGATTTTTAATAATCAGGCGCCCATCGATTCGACTGTCGATAATTCCCTGTTTTTCAGCAGCAGTAACCAGAATATCGCGACCGATCACACCGGTATCCTCAATGACGACGTCGTTTGCATTCAATCCGAAAAAACGATCTATTTGCCCGACAATGTAATTATTGGTAGCAATGGTATATACTTTTTCAGGTTCAATCGGTTCGCCGTTCACGGTGGCTTCGATCAGGGTTCTGCTTTGAGCATCGTACGTTCTTTGAATGCCGGATTGCTGCAGCAAATCGCGGGGATTATTGATACGCCAGTTTAGTAAATGAAGCAGCTGATCACCATTGACCATGACTAGCACAATTGTGTTGTCAAAGGGCGATATTTCCCATATATCACGAACCTTAATCGGACCGGCACTTAATCCCTTGCGAATACCACCGCTGTTCTGAAAGGCGATATCGGCGCCGAAATAATCTCGGGTGGCATCGGCAATCCAGTCGCCAATGTTGGATTCGCCGTGACTATTCCGGATCCAGGATGTTTGCAGGCTACCAATGACCCGGTCCATTTCGGAGCCGATGGTGGCTTCCAAAGAATCCACGATTTGCGCCACGTTCGCTGCCGGAGTAACCCGACCGACAACGGTCTCGATTAATTGATAGCTATAGTTGGTGATGGAGTTAGTGTTCACATTGACAGTGGCTTTCAGATGTCCGAGAAATTGTCCGTGGGATCCCGCCTGACAAATCAGAACGTTATTTACAGAAACCGGCTGCCTCAGGATGGTATGGGAATGTCCGCCGATTATTACATCCACGTAATTTAGCTCGGTTGCAAGCAGACTGTCTTCATAAAATCCGTTATGGCTTAAGACGACGATCAGATCGGTTTCTTTTTCAATTTCTTCGGCATATTTCATAACACTTTTGGTTGGATTAAGCACCGACATTTTTGCCATGTTGCTGGGAAGAACGGTTGATTTCAGGTCTTCCATTATCAAACCGATGATCCCGATTTTAGCGCCATTGGATTCGACAATCGTATAGGGTTTGGTAAATAGTGACATGATTGTGGAATCGAACAGGTTACATGACAGCACCTCAAATTTTGCAGCATCAACAGCGGAACGTAAATTTTCCGAGCCATAATCGAATTCGTGATTTCCGATGGTGAATGCTGCCGGCAGAATTTTGTTCAAAATCAGGATTTGTGACATTCCTTTTGTCATGGCAGAAATGGGGGAACCTTGAAAATCATCTCCGGCATTCAGGACAACTGCTTCGGGGCAAAGTGTTTTCATGGAGTCAATATATCCCGCCAAAGTGGAATAACCACCGATATTCATCCCTTTGGTTTCACCCCAGCGGGACTGATAGGGAATATTGGCGCTGTGGAAATCGTTCCAGTGTAAGAAATGGACCGTTACCGGGGTTGACTCTTCTATGGGAGGGGAAGTCACAACGGCTTCGGGTTTTGCCGTCGGAACGCAACGAGATAGAAGTCCAACGAATAGAATTAGCGTGAATATGAATACTGAGTTTATTTTTTTCATGAGAACCTCCCTTTGGTTGTAAATGCTGTCAGTGCAATTTCCATATAAGTGTAAGGAAAACCAAGATTTTTATAGAACACTCTGTTTGATGCAAATGTTTTATAAAAATTACAGTTGCTTGTAGATTATTTTTATGTTAAGATTTTCTTGTCTGAAAGTATCATGATTTCATTATATGCCCAAATAGTATTGTTGTTCGTTTTGCTGTTCCTTTCAGGATTCTTTTCCGGTTCAGAGACCGCATTGTTTTCGCTGACCAAAGTACAATTGGAAAAGTTAATTCAATCCAGGGGAACAAAAGGTCAGAGCGTGGAAAAACTGCTGGAACAACCCCGGCGTCTGATTATTACCATTCTTCTGGGGAATGAATTTGTCAATATTTCAATATCGTCGATTTCTGCCGCGCTGATTATCCGGTTTTTCGGTACCGAGCTTCCCTGGGTGAATGTTTTAGTGGTAGTACCGATCCTGCTGCTGTTTGGAGAAATAACCCCCAAAACCATCGCCATTCGGCTGAATGAAAAGTTTGCTCTGTTTGTCGCGAATCCGTTGCGCCTGTTTTCAAGAACCGTTACGCCAATCCGCTGGTTCATCCGGACAATTTCTGATCGGATTGTAAATGTTTTCGTCGGTGAAGCGTCGCGCGCTGGGAGTATTTTGACCGAGGATGTGATTAAAACAATTGTTGAAGAGAGTGAGAAAGAAGGTATAATTGACTCGCTTGAACGAGAGTATATTTACAAAGTATTTGATTTTGGCGACGCAAAAATGGACGATGTAATGGTTCCGCGTGCCAACATGTTTTACCTGCCGGAAACCATGCCGATTGAAGCGATGATTCGTGAAATTAAGGAGCATCACTACTCGAAAGTACCAATTTACCGTGATACCAGAGATAATATCGTTGGGATTTTATTTGCGAATGATTTGATTGAACTTTACAAAGCAGATATTGCCAAAT
Organism: uncultured bacterium; assembly: GCA_964605705.1. Classification (GTDB taxonomy): domain Bacteria; phylum Fidelibacterota; class UBA2242; order UBA2242; family UBA2242; genus CAZSDW01. Next base: position 19,953 of record CAZSDW010000001.1, on the reverse strand, counting down.
CCAGTCAAACACTTCATAAAATTATGAGAAAGCCATATTTTGTTCCTATTACCAAGCGGGCAGACGAACTGTTTCAAACATTTCAACGGCGGAAAACATCGGTCGCCATTGTTCTGGATGAATATGGAGGCGTCCAGGGATTGGTCAGTATGGAGGATTTGCTGGAGGTAATATTTGGAGACATTTCCGATGAGTATGAATCAGATGAAGAACAGCATGAAAAGCTGGAAGAGTCACTGTTCAGGATTAATGCAAATATGCCGATAGATGAATTTAATGAACTTATCGGTGTTGAGATTATCTCCGATGAAGTGGATACGATTGGAGGATTCGTATTTTCATTGTTTGGTGAACTTCCTAAAGTTGAAACCAGTATTAAATTTGAATCCCTTAGTTTTAAAGTGGATAAGATTACCGGCAACCGGATTGAATCATTACTGGTCAGGAAAATCTAATGTCCGGTCTGTTTACGATGATAATTATATTGGTATGTGTACTGGGAGAAGCGTTCTTCTCGGGTTCGGAAATCGCCATAGTGTCAGTCGATCGCCTGCATATTAAACATGCCGCAAAAAACGGACACATGGGCTCCCGGCGAGTGCTGGAAATGCTGAAAAATCCGGAATTGATTCTCGGCACAACATTATTGGGAACAAATATTTGTGTGGTGACCAGCACCACGCTGGCGGCAGCCCAGTTTTATCGGTGGTTGGGGGCAATTGGGGTGCCGATTTCGATTGTCATCATGACCTTTATAAATCTTGTTTTTGCTGAAATCGTACCCAAGAGTGTGTTTCAGCAAAAGAGCAATAGAATTGCCCCGCGGATCATCTTCATCCTGCGAATCTTTATAGTCATTCTATTTCCACTGGTGTGGCTGTTTTCCAAAACAGCAGCTCTTCTTGCGGCAATTTTCGGCGGTGGTGATTTAACGGAAAATCAAGGTTTTGTCAGCAAGGAAGAATTGAAACTGCTGATGAAAATGAAACATGACAAGGGAGATGTAAAACCCAGTGAGCGCAAAATGATCAATCGCCTGTTGAATTTTACGGAAACAACGGTCAACGAGATTATGATTCCTCTGATTGATGTGGACGCATTGAGTGACAAGGTGAAAGTCGGAGATGCCTTTGAACGCTTTATCCAGACGAAGCATCGTCGCCTGCCGGTTTTCAGGGACAGGGTTGATAAAATCGTTGGGATTGTCAATAGTTTTGATATCCTTGGTGAGAATCCTCAGAAAAATCTCAAACCATATATCAGACCGGCGTTTTATGTTCCGCCGACAATGGGGATATCCGGGCTGCTTGAAGACCTGCAGAAAAATGGTAAAAACATGGCGATTGTGGTCGATGAGTATGGTGGCGCCGAAGGAGTGGTTACCGTTGAAGATATTCTGGAGGAGGTCGTTGGTAATATCGAAGACGAGTATGATGAAGTTGAAAATCTGTACCGAATAAATAAAGACGGAACCATTATTGTCAATGGCAGAATGCCGGTCAGTGACCTGAATGATCGTTTAAAGCTTTCGATTCCGGAAGGTGATTACGAAACGATCGGAGGATTTTTAATTAATCGGAAAAGAAGAATCCCGAAAGTTGGTGAAAAGGTTACCCTGACCGATCTTGTGTTGACGGTTTCTAAAGCCAGCAACAAAAACATTGGCGAGATTAGCATCAGGCGCCTCACACCGGAAGATGAAAAATAACTGATGCCATCCACGGATTTCGGTGGATACCTATATTTTGATAATTATTGGTTGGCGAAGCACGGAATCAGTGATTTTTTCGCAGCAGTCTGGGGCTGTCATATATTGATTTGCCTAGGTAATAAAAAAATGTTCCGGTTATAATACCGGCAATTGCGTCCACGGCGTAATGATAACTGCAGTAAACGGTGGCTGAAATAATCCCGATTGCCAGCAATTGAATCAGCCAGCGATTGTTTTTGAATCCGTCGAAACTGTAGAAGAACATCATAACAGCTGTCGTTACATGTGTGCTGGGAAAGGCGCCGCCGCCCTGATCACCGGCGAGTCTGTAGATGAGGTTCATTATGGGAATAAACAGAAAGCCGTTCTGAAATATTTCGGGACGTTTAAATATCGGACCATCCGTCGGGAAGAACATGAAAAACACATAATGGGCATACATCATCAGCGTCAGGGAGAATATCATTTCATGGGTTTTGGGGTGGCGCCGCAGAAACATTATCATCCCTGGTACAAACAGGATCAAGTAGTATGAAAAATAGAAAAAGTGCATGATCTCGTCCGCCATAAGATTCTGCCCGGGCAGGGCAAGCAGATGTTCCAAATTGCCAAACAGCCGGGTTTCCCATCCGATCAGAACAGGATCAAATGTGATTTTGAAAATGAGGTTATCATAAGATGTGCACTGGGTGTAATAAAAACTGAACGTGAGGATTGGCAACCAGCTATGCAGCCAGTAATGAATTGAGTAAATATTTTGTTCCTCATAGATAATCAGATACAGGGTCAGCAAGATAATTACTATGTTGGCGGTTGTAAAGATAAGCGGCTGCCCCAGGCGGCTGTAAAGCAGAATAGAAATAATTAACAGGACGAGGCTAAAGGATAGTACAAGATAATCAACAACAAAAACGCCCTGTTTGAAGCGTTCGAGAAAATGCTGAAATTTTATCATAACCACTTGTTCTTCCGATACCAGTCGATGGTCATTTCGAAACCACGATTGATGTTATATTTAGGGTGAAAGCCTAAACGGTCTCTGGCTTTTTGTGATGACAGAACCCAGCCACGCGCCGTTAGTTCTTTATATTTATCCGGATTAAAAATAGAAGCGGTACCGAACATTTTTGAGAGTTGATTATTAATCCCGGCAGCTATTTTGAGTATATATTTTGGAACGAAGATCGGAACCACCCAGCCGTTCTGCAATTTAGCCGCGAGTCGAACAATATGTCCGAGTGAATATCCCGCATCATTTCCATCATTGGCATGAAATATTTCATATGATGCCTGTATGTTTGAAACACAGAGACAAATCAGTTCAGCAAGATCAGCAACGTGAATGAAGTTTAATGTGGTATGGGTGAATCCGATTTTCGGATTCAGATGAAATCCGGCAATTGTAAATATCTTAAGTGAATCGTGGTCTTCCGGTCCATAGACAATTGACGGACGAAGAATTGTATAATCAAGATTTTTGTATCCGGTAATTAGCCTTTCGGCTTCCAGCTTGCTTCTGCCATAATCTGATATGGGAAGCGGGCAATAATCCTCATCAAGAGGGGACAAATCGGGGCTGGGACCAATCGCAGCCTGAGAACTAAGGAAAATAATCCGGGTGTTTGGTTTGGCGCTACTGTGCATCGCATCCAGCAGATTTTTAGTGCCACCAACATTAACATGATAATAAGTTTTCGCTTTGTTTGATTTCACGGCGCCAGCCATATGGATAATTATGTCTATGTCTATGCAGGCGTCTTTGAGGGAATCGGGATCCAGAATATCCCCGACAAACCAGTCAACCCTGTTCATAAATGGTTCGGGCTTGATACTATGAGGTCTGGTGAGACAGCGGATGGTATGACCATGATCCAGCAGTACCGGAACCAAGTTCTTACCGATAAATCCTGTTGCGCCAGTGACAAATATTTTCATGTATCAATCCGGAAATTTACTGTTTTGAAAGTATCTCTCGAGAAAGTGACAGGTCCAATTCGCTGGAATTTACAAATATCTGGACAATTGGATACAAAAATATGTGGTTTTATTTTGGCTTGTGGGATTTCTGTCATAAATTTGCCCTCTTTTTGAAATTTAAGGAGGTATTAATGCAGGTAGGTATTGTTGGTTTGCCGTATTCCGGGAAATCCACCCTTTTTCAAACATTACTTAGTCATAAAGTCAAGGAATCGGAATTTAAGGCAAAGCAGCTCTCTGAAAGGGGCGTCGTCAATGTTCAGGATAGCCGCCTTGATCAACTGACCGCATTGTTTAATCCTCGCAGTAAGGTCAACGCGACGATTGAATATATCAGAGTACCGGGACTTGATCCCCAAAATGAAAATGGTCTCTCGCCCCAATTTTTCGCGATCCTGAAAAGTGTGGATGAAGTAATTTTAGTTGTTCGGGCGTTTGAGGATGAGATGTATCCCCATCCGTCCGGAGAGATCAATCCGCGATCAGATATTGAATTTGCTCTTACGGAATTTCTTCTGTCCGACCAGATCATTGTCGAAAAAAGAATCGAGCGATTGGAAAAACAGCTGAAAAAAGTTCGCAATGCTGCTGATGAAAAGGAAATGCAGTTACTGGAAAAATGCAAAAAAGCACTCGAAGCCGGTATTCCATTAAGAGAGAAGACTTTTTCGGCAGAAGAGCATAAATTACTCCGGGGTTTTCAGTTCTTAACGGCAAAGCCGGTGTTAATTGTACTGAATATTGAGGAATCCAGAATCAGCACAGCAGAGACAATCACCGAAGAACTGGCGAGTTTTAAATCGGATACGGTTGCGTTATTGGCGTTGTGCCTGAAGATAGAAAATGAGATCGCTGAACTGGACGAAGAAGATCAAGCACTTTTTCTGGAGGAGCTGGGACTTCAGGAACCGGCATTGTACCGGTTGATTCGCAGGTCCTATGATCTTCTAGGACTTATCTCCTTTTTTACAGTGGGTGAAGATGAGTGTCGATCGTGGACAATTCGCAAGGGCACAATTGCCCAGCAGGCAGCCGGGGTAATCCATTCGGATCTGGAGCGGGGTTTTATTCGCGCCAATGTTGTCTTTTATGAGCAGCTGCTAAAGGAAGGAAACCTGCCGGCATGTCGGGCAAAGGGATACATGCAACTTGAGGGGAAAGAGTATATTGTAAGGGATGGCGATGTACTGGAAATTCGTTTCAATGTATAAATTCCAAAATATCCAGATTAGAAAATGTTTTGACCCTTCTTATAAATGCTTATATTTAAAAACAGGATGAATTATTGTTAGAGGGGGATTAATGAATATCACTGATCGGACATTTATTTTTAAAGCCGGTATGTTTCTGTTGACCATAATTTTTGGAATTATTTCTCTTTTTCTACTTGTTTTACTGTCTTGGTCGATAATGATGGGGGGGCTGTTTCTGATTATTTTATCCTTGATACTTTTGGTAATTTTTATTCCCTTAAAACTTGATGATACCCAGTTTACTATTTCTCGATTAATTCTCGGTGTTGCAGTCGTAATAATGTTGCTGATGTTTTCGGATTTGGCGATTATTGAAACCCAGAAACGCTTTAATAAAATGAATCAGAAGGTTGTTGCCCGGGGAGCCAGCGCCCTGAATTTTGGTGATAAACTGGCGGTTTATAATACAAATCTTGTGATTTCCTTTTACGGGAGATTTTTGGGATTTCCGGAGTATGCGTATCTATCTTTTAGGTTGAATTTTGACACTCGGGGTGGTCGCCGGAAGGAATCGGATTTTGTAATGAAATCCCCTAAGGTTATCGGGGTTTTAAATAACTGGATTTCACTGATCAAGCGCCATAGAAAAGATGTCTCACATGTCATGATGCCGGCACGAAAGATTAGCTGGCAATTGATTAACGATGATCGGAGAGTTGCTTTGGCGCTTAACCCGGTAACCATGGAAGCAAAAGCATCCCCGGTTGGGCAGGAGTGGCGATTGGACTGCAAGGCGACATCCCATTTTTCATACAAAAAGAATGCAAAGCGCGCTTTGCTTACTGCGGGGGGTGCGGAGCTGATTCTACCGGAGGGACCTTTTTGGGTACTTCAGCAAGCCGGCTGGCTGAAACCGTACACAATGGTTTGGGAATGGTCTTTTTACAGCGACGATAAACGCCTGTAATTTTAAAAATAACTCAAATTATCTTTTTATTTTTTTACCTCAGTCGGGGAAATAATTTTCACTTCCATCGGTTTCAAACTGTCTATGTGAATGTCTCTCTGCGGGAAAGCAATCACAATACCGGCTTCATGAAATAGTTCGTCAATTCGAAAACGAATATCACTTTCGATGATTAGCGGGTTTACTGTACTTATCAGCTGTACCCAGAAAAAAGCCCGAAAAACGAGCGAACTGTCTCCAAAATCTGAGAACAATACAAACGGTTTTGGCTCTTGTTCAACATCCGCGTGTTCAGCGACAGCCTGGATCATTAGATCGCGAACTTTGCTAACGGGTGATCCGTAAGCAACACCAACCATGACTTCACGTCGGAGATAATTATCAACCAGGGACCAGTTGATGACCGTATTTTCCAGTAATTTACTGTTGGGCATAACCATACGATAATTTTCGAATGTTCTGATGCGGGTTGACCGTCCTCCGATGTGTTCGACAGTACCCCGGTGATTTTCCATTTCCACTATATCGCCGACTTTCAGTGGGCGCTCCATCATCAAAACCAAACCGCTTAAAAAATTATTGACAAGATTTTGACTGCCCAAACCAATGCCAATCGCGAAGGCACCTCCAATTACCGTAAATGCGGTCAGAGGAATCCCGACCACACTCAGGACAAATAGAATAACAATAACAATCAGAACATAGCGAAAAACTGTTTCCAGGGATTTCTTGATAGAAAGATCCTCACGCAGGCGGCGAGGAAATAATAATACGATCTGGCGGGCTAGATATTTAGCCAGACCCATGCCGAGAATCAGGACGACAATACCAATAATAATGTTGCCCAGCTCAATGTCATTGTTCTTTATGGAAAACAGGTTCAAATTCCAGATTTGGATGAAAACCTTTTTTGAAAATCCCATAATTAACAACGCCAGAATGAAAAACAGGATCATTAGAAATGTACCAATGGTTGTCTCCAGCCAATTGCGGGTTTTCCGATCTTTAATAAATCTTTTAATAAAGTATTTATTCAGTAATTCCGCTGAGAAGCGTGCAATCCGACGCCCCATGATTATCACCAATAATGCCAGCAGTAAGGGACCCAGATGAATATTGAGCAGCTCGAACTGGATCAGCGGGTAGCGCCATATTGAGACAATACTCCCGATCAATTCTTTTGAAAATATGGAAATGCGTCCAATCATTTTTTTTCTCCAGGATAATGTTTAAAAATAATTCATGTGAATTGCCGAAACAATCAATTTATTCCGGTTGGGATTGTGGTATTGTAAATAAGCTTTATCTCTTGTATTTTCCACTATGAAAATTCTGGTGATTCATGGTCCGAATATGTCATTACTTGGAAAAGTTTCTGTTAATACGAAGACCCGGCTGACGCTTGATAAGTTGAACAGATACCTTCGCCGGGAAGCGCAGACTTTGGGAGTAGATTTAAAAATCTATCAGCTTTGTGATGAAGCCCGAATCTTGAAGACGGTCAGCCGTAACCGAAATGAAGTAGCCGGCATTTTAATTAATCCGGGTTCCCTTTCCCGTACAGTTTACAGCCTTCTGGAACTTTTGGCGATTATTAAAATTCCGACAGTCGAGGTTTGCCTGAAAGAATTTCCGTTTTCTGAAGAGGCGTTTGCCGAATCGGTCTTAAAAGACATTTCCCGGGCGCGGTTTTTAGGGACAGGCGCCGATCCTTACTTGAAGGGATTGAATTCGCTGATTTAAATAATAATCCGGCGCCGAAATTACTATTTTGATGATAAAATAAAAATAGGGGAGGGTGTGAAATGAAAAAAGCCCGATTGTTTGCCTTATTGTTTCTTTTTTTTGTTCAGGCGCTTTTTGCATATACCGGTGAAGTAATTAAGGAATTTGATCTGCCGGGCAGTTGCCCGACGGGATTGACATTTGACGGAAAAAATCTCTGGCTGGCAGACAGAAAAGCCGATAAGCTGTTTTGTATTAATCCTAAAAATGGTAAAGTGATCAAATCCCTTGATTCACCGGCATACTGGTCAATGGGACTGGCATGGGATGGCAAGACTCTCTGGAATGCCGATGTCAATGAGCGTAAAATCTATCAGATTGATCCCCAAACCGGGACCATTTTAAAAACTGTTGACTCACCGGAAAATTCTCCACGGGGATTGACATGGGACGGAAAATATCTTTGGTGTGCCGATAATATCGCCGATAAAATTATCCAGTTCAGCCCCGATGACGGCACCACAATTCGGGAATTTCAGTCCCCGGCGAAGGACCCGAGAGGTTTATGTTTCGATGGGAAATACCTGTGGATATCGGATCGGATCGGTGATGAAATTCATATGGTTGATCCCGGAAGCGGGGCTGTCCTGCTGATTACCGAAGCTCCGGGACCGTTTACCAGGGGGCTGGCATTTGATGGCAAATCGCTCTGGGCGGTTGATTACCAGACCGATAAGTTGTATCAGCTGAAAATCCGTGATGGCGAAAAATTTATTCGCAAAAATGGACGAAACGCGACAATTACCCTGACCCACCAGATAAAAAATTTCGGTCCTAACGTCATTAAAACCGCAGATGTTCATCTGGCGATCCCGAAAAACCGGGACAATCAAGAATTGATAGGAGAGATTCAATATACACCAAACTTCACTGAAATTGTGACGGATAAATGGGGACAAAAAACGGCGCTGTTTCATTCGGAGAATCTTAAAGCTCAAAGTGTTCAAAATGTGGTTTCTGAAACGAAAGCGACCATCTATGAGGTTCGTTATTTTATCTATCCGGATGAGGTCGGACCACTGGAAGAAATACCGGCGGAAATCAAGTCGCTCTATCTTGAAAATAATGAGAAATATCAATTTGATCACCCGGTGATACAAAATGCCGTCCGGGTCTGCATTGGTGATGAGAAAAATCCCTACTGGATTGCCCGAAAAATATTTAATTATCTCATCGATAATATGTACTACGAACGGGTCGGCGGCTGGAATACGGCGCCAACGGTGCTGGCGCGTGGCAATGGCTCTTGCTCAGAATATACGTTTATTTATATTGCCATGTGTCGCGCAGCAGGTTTGCCGGCGCGCTATGTTGGCTCGGTCGTTGTGCGGGGAGACGACGCCAGCATGGATGATGTTTTTCACAGATGGGCGGAAGTCTATCTGCCGAATTACGGCTGGATACCGGTCGATCCGAGTGGGGGCGACAATGAATTACCGCGGGATCAGGCGTACTATTTTGGACATTTGGCAAACCGGTTTTTGATTACCACAGAGAGTGGCGGCGGCTCGAAAACCATGGGCTGGACCTATAATTCCAATGAATTCTGGGCAACCGACCCGCAGACCAAAGTTGTCATTGAAGTCATTGCCGAGTGGGAACCGCTTGAGTAATCGAAAATTAAAAAGATAGAATTTGAGAGAAAGTCAATAATTTTGGTGTGTGATGATCGAGTACCCAGCACCAAGATGTGGCGCGATTTTTGTATTTTACGAAGTCTTTCCCGATAAAGATCGGGATAAATGAGGAGAGAATGAATTATATCTTCATTGCAGTAGTGTGGCAATTCCCAATTGTGGAAAAAGCGATATTTTGATCGGAGAAATTTATGGGTAAAATTTTAGTCACCGGTTCTCTGGGACAAATAGGGACTGAACTTTCTGCCGAATTATGTCGAAGATACGGCGCCAATAATGTGATCATTTCGGATATAAAAAATAGGCAAAATTACGAAGTACCCCGGGATTGTGAAAGCGTCTTTCTGGATGTCAGTGACCCAAAACAGATTGGGAAAGTTGTCGAAGAATATAAAATTGAAACGATTTATCACCTGGCAGCAATTCTGTCAGCGACCGCGGAAGCCAATCCACAGGTTGCCTGGAACATCAACATTGCCGGGCTTTACTATATTCTGGAGATTGCCCGTGAATATGGCTGTTCGGTTTTTACACCAAGCAGCATTGGAGCATTTGGACCCAGCACTCCCAAGCGACAGACTCCCCAGGATACCATTCAGCGCCCAACGACGATCTATGGGGTTTCCAAGGTTGCCGGGGAATTGCTATGCGATTATTATTACAAGCGATTTGGCGTGGATACCAGGGGAGTTCGTTATCCCGGCATTATTTCCTATAAGACATTGCCCGGTGGTGGAACAACGGATTACGCGGTGGATATTTATTATGAAGCAATCAGGAATAAGCATTATACCTGCTTTATCGGAGCCGGCAGCTTTCTGGACATGATGTATATGCCGGATGCGATTAATGCCGCCGTTAATCTTATGGAAGCTGATCCGGCAAAATTAAAACACCGGAATGCATTTAATGTTTCTGCCATGAGTGTTGATCCGGAAATGATCGCCGATTCGATCCGGAAGCATATTCCGGACTTTTTACTTGATTATGAAATTGATCCGATTCGCCAAGAAATTGCCGATTCATGGCCCGATACGATTGATGATACTGCCGCCCGCGAAGAGTGGGGTTGGCGCCCGGAATATGACCTAGAAAAAATGACAGAGGATATGCTGCTGCATTTACGCGAGAAGCTGCATACGGAAACAAGCCGGAGCGATGATTGATTTACGGCATCGGGACTGATCTGATTGAGGTTGATCGAATCGAAAAACAGGTTTCCGGGGACACCCGGTTCAGGGAGAAGATTTTTTCCGAAAGTGAAATCAAATACTGCGAGTCTTTCAACGTCAACCAAGCCCAGCACTACGCGGCTCGCTATGCCGCTAAAGAGGCGTTTTTCAAGGCGATTGGAACCGGGTATCGTGACGGTCTGGCATTTCATGAGATATCCATTGAAAATGATGACCAGGGTAAACCGCAAATCATTCTTTCCGGGAAAGTATTGGAATTTGCGAAAGATAAGCAACTTACAAACCTGCATGTTTCCATGTCTCATCTCAGGGAATATGCCAGTGCGATTGTCATTATAGAAAAGTAAAATACAGGGAGTAAACAATGCCTCTGGACAGGTTGGAAAAGCCGTTACTTGATCATCTTGACGAATTGAATTCAAGTGGTAGAGCCAAGGGTAAAGAAAAAGTCATTACCGGTATAAAGCAGCCTGCTGGAAAATCCGGACCGCGATACTATCTGCAGGGCTGGGGCGATAAAGAATTTATCAAGATGAATTCCAACTCTTATCTGGGAATGTCACAGAGGAAAGATGTCATTGCAGCAGAGGAGAACGCAGCTCGGCAGTTTGGTGTCGGTCCCGGGGCGGTGCGTTTTATCAGTGGGACCCATCAGCCGCATATTGACCTGGAACGAAAGCTGGCTGAATTTCATGAACGTGAAGCTGCGATGATTTTCAGCTCGGCATATGTGACCAGCATGGGAGTAATTGTCTCATTGGCTACTTCTGATTCAGTATTGATCAGCGATGAATTAAACCATAACTGCATAATCAATGCGATGCGTTTATCGCGTCCCGCTGCCAAGGCAATTTATAAACATAATAACATATCGGATTTTAAATTACAGCTGCAGGAAAGTATCGGAAAAGGCAAACGTGCCCTGGTGGTTACCGACGGAATTTTCAGCATGCGCGGTGATCACGCGCCTTTGAAAGAACTGGTCGAAATTGCCCGGGACTTTAATGATCAATTCGAAGAAGGAGTGATTATCCTGATCGATGATTCACATGGCGTGGGCGCTTTTGGAAAAACCGGCAGAGGTACGGAGGAGTTTTGTGATACGAAAGTCGATATTGTCATCGGGACGCTGGGTAAAGCATTTGGGGTGAATGGCGGTTATGTGGTTTCAGATAAACCAATTATTGATTTCCTGAGAGAAACAGCGCCAATGTATATTTACTCCAATCCGATTACGGCAACAGAAGCTGCCGCCGCTTTGAAATCCATTGAAATATTGGACAGTCCTGATGGTTTAAAAATTCTTGATCATCTGCGGGAAATGACCAAAAAGTTTGAGCAGGGATTAATAGACCTTGGCTTTGAAACCATACCCGGTGAGCATCCGGTTGTTCCGCTAATGGTTCGGGATACCACCATGACTGCCGCCCTGGTAAATTATCTGACGGAAAATGGCGTGCTGGCAACGGGACTGAACTTTCCGATAGTTCCAAAGGGAGATGAGGAAATCCGCTTCCAGGTTTGCGCGGACCATATGGAAGCGGATATTGACTACGTCCTTAGTATTTTAAAAAGGTATCAAGATAGACACTGATTTAAGTGGGTTTATCGAAGACAATTCGCTAATTCTTTTTCGCTTCCTTTTTGGCGAAATACTCGCCAGCGAGGATCAGGGTTTTACGCTCTGACTCGCTCAAACTGTCGTACCCGGAGATGTTGATTTTATCCAGCAGTCGGTCGAGCTCTTCCCGCAGGGTTTGATCTGTTTCGTAATTACGCTTGATTGGCGGCGGGGCGTTCTTCTCAACTTTACGAATTATGTTTTTAAAAGGACTTTTCATTTTAGGAAAACGGATTTTAGGAAAGTGAAGTTGAATAGCGGACATCCCCCGAAACTTGCGAATATAGAGATATCCGATCAGCAATCCGCCCAGATGGGTCAGATGGCTTATCTGCGATGCGCCCCGATTAAAGGATGAGAAAAATGTGATGACACCCATGATTAGGACGAAATATTTGGCTTTAATCGGAAAGAGGAAATACAGGTAAATCTCTCTGTCTGGAAACATCAGGGCAAATGCAACCAGCACGGCATAAATCGCACCACTTGCACCGACCACCGGAATCGTTGAGTTCAGACTGAAAAGCAGGGTTATAATCCCTGATCCTATTCCGGTTATGAAAAAGTATTTGTAAAATTCTTTTTTACCCCAGACAGATTCGATTTCAGAACCAAACATCCAGAGTACAAACATATTCCAGAAAATATGTCCCAGACCACCATGGATAAACATGTAGGTGAATAGCTGCCAGATGAAGCCCCGACTCCAGACGAATCGCGGTACCAGCCCAAAGTAATATAGAAAAAAGCGCTGGGTCTGAAACAGATACATGGTAAGAAAGATGACAATGTTGGCGATGATAATATTTTTTATGGCGCCGCTGAACATTCTGGGACGGATAAATTGATTATTGAAGCCGGAATAATTACGATAATTGCTATACTGCATGGCGGTTCCTATCGGGTCAGCTCTGATAAGAGCAGGAGGCTTTTCAGGTTTAAAGAGTAATCAAGATGATGAGCAAGGTAGCTGCTGAGAATTTTTATGAGCCCCCCGGGATTCTCCGGTTGGGGGAAATCAGAAATATGGTTCGATAGTGAAGTACTTAAAAACAACAGATCATTTGTTTTCAATTTATATCCGGATGTTTCAAAATGGTTACAATCGTCGCAGATCAGTTGTCCGGATCCGGGACTATATATTGCGGTTGATAAGGATCGCTTACAGCGGTAGCAGTTGTTGGTATTAATCTGATACCCTAAAATATCAGCAATAATTAACAGAAATTTGGCAAAAAGCAGTTGACAGGTATCGGGTCGCAAATCCATGTGTTTCAAAATATCAACGGCTATACTGAATATTTCGTCATCGTGCTGATGATCATGGATGATTTTATCGATGGTTTCAAGCAGCGCCAGCCCATAAGCATTGCTGTCAATGTCAGGCGCATCGGATAAAAACGCCTGAATTAGATCGACTTTACTGAGAGTCTGGATTTCTCTGGTATTCTTATAATAATATATCGTTTCGACGTAGCATAACGGTTCAAGATATCCTCGCAGGTTGCTTTTTAACCGCCGGGCGCCCTTGGCGATAACCGATATTTTGCCCTGCTCGCGAGTAAACATTTTCACGATGGAGCTGGTTTCCTGAAACGGAATAGTTCGTAAAATCAGGGCTTCGGTTTTTATTAAGGTCATAACGTCAATATAGATTAAGCGAAAAAGGACTTGGTTACAAGGGTTTTGTAAAGGGGAAACATTGCGAAAGTTTTAACTTTCGCAATGTTAAAGACTCAGTATGATTTACCGAAGATAACGTAGGTATTGGTTGCTTTGCCGGTATAAAAGCATTTACCGGATTCCTTTTGGTCAAATGGAATACAGCGGATCGTCGCTCTGGTTTCTTCCTGAATGTCGGCTTCCATCTTTCCATCACCTGCCCAGAAAACCTTTACGAATCCACCCTCTTCGATAATTTTTTTAAAATCCTTGTAGTTCTCTACTTCATAAGTATTCTGCTTCATGAAATTCAGTGCCAGCCGATAAAGATTATTCTGAATGTCCACTAAAAGATCGGTGGCAGCAGTATGAATATTCTCAATGGAAACGAACAGTTTCTCGCCGGTATCTCTGCGGGCAAGAATCCCCTGCTTTTTCTCCAGATCCCGGGGTCCGATTTCCAGCCGCAGGGGCACGCCTTTCATTTCCCACTGATTGAATTTCCAGCCGGCAGATGTTTGTTCATTATCATCGACTAAGTAGCGAATATGTTCGCTCTCAAGTTGCTGTCGAATTTTGCTAATCCGCTCGGTCAGAAAGGCTTTTTGCTCGTCGTTTCGCCAGATAGGGATGATCACCATCTGATAAGGGGCAATCTTTGGCGGGAGAATGAGACCCTTGTCGTCGCCGTGGGTCATAATGACGCCACCAACCAGCCGCGTGCTGACGCCCCAACTGGTCGCATAGACGTATTCCAGTTTGTTTTCTTTATTGAGATAGGTAACATCAAACGCTTTGGCAAAGTTTTGACCAAGGTTATGAGAAGTCCCGGATTGCAGGGCTTTTTTATCGCCCATCATGGCTTCGATACAATAAGTATGGACAGCGCCGGCAAATTTTTCGGCATCGGTTTTTTTGCCGACAATCACTGGCATTGCCATGTAATCTTCCGCAAGCACGCGGTAAATCTCGATGATTTTACGGGTTTCTTCCTCGGCTTCTTCAGCCGTGGCGTGCGCGGTGTGACCTTCCTGCCACAGAAACTCCGTTGTCCGAAGAAAGAGCCGTGTCCGCATTTCCCAGCGTACTACATTTACCCATTGGTTAATTAACAGCGGCAAGTCACGATAAGAATTTATCCATTTCTTGTACATTGACCAGATGATCGTTTCTGAAGTTGGTCGGATATATAGCGGCTCATCCAGCTTTTTACCGCCGCCGTGGGTGACGACAGCACATTCAGGCGCAAAACCCGCGACATGTTCCGCCTCTTTTTTCATGTAACTTTCCGGAATGAACATGGGGAAATAGGCGTTTACATGACCACTGTCCCGGAACATTTGATCGGCAATGTTTTTAATGTTTTCCCATAGCGCATAGCCGTATGGACGAATGACCATTGTTCCTTTTACCGGGCCATAATCCGCCAGTTCAGCTTTCTGAACAACGTCGGTGTACCATTTGGCGTAATCTTCACTTCGTTTTGTAATTTTTACTGACACAAGCAATCCTGTTATTTTTTATGTTTTTTTTCCGAAAACCCAATCCGATGAAAGGGATTTACAATACTGGTGCAAATGTTGAATAAATGAGCCCCGATCCGCTTGAGAAATCGAAGGTAAAGCACAAGCGTGACCGCATCGTGGACATTAAAATCACCGTCATCTTTAAAGATTGCATTGCTCGTAATTGTACAATCTTTGGATACCTCGCGATAACCCTCGACCAATTGTCGGGCAAGTTCAACGTTCGAATTCGGAAGAGATTGTAAGGCAATATTAAAAAATTTGTCAATGCGCGCTTCTATGGAAGCTAAAACCTGTTCGAATTGTCCGCCATTCAACTTGTTTTTATGCAGGTTTGCCAGGTCGGCGATGTTTTTGGTGTAATCTCCGATCCGTTCGATATCAATGACGATACTCGCCAGAGCCAATCCCGCCGGGATTTCAGATTTGTCGAATATGATCAGATGAGTCAGGATGTCTTTCCGAATTTCCATCTCCGATCTATTGATGGTCTTATCAGCTTTATAAATATCCAGCTTCATCTCTTTATCTTCGCAATAGCGCAAACAGCGGACGGCTTCCTGGTACATCTTATAGTCTGTTTTTAATGCTTTCAGATATTTTTTCAGGATCTCAATGGAAGCATCCTGTTTTTTCCAGATATTAATAAATTCCTTAAACATTTATTCACCTCATTAAAAAAATTACAAGTAATGGTATTAAAAAGAAAACCAGTAATATGTAAGCGATAGGTATCCACCGATATTTCGTTGACCAGCGGGCAAATACCGTTGCCATGCTAATCGGGATATTCTTGAGTGGCAGCCAGATCATGATGCCGACGATATTAAATAAAAGATGACTGAAGGCAATCGTTACTGCATCGGCGTTGTTGGTTGCCAAAGATGCTAAAAACGCCGTGATGGTGGTTCCGACGTTTGCTCCCAAATCGTAGGGAAAGATTTTTTTTAGGCTGAGTACACCTGCTGCCGCCAGGGGCACGACCAGAGAGGTCGTGATGGAGCTGCTTTGGACCAGTGTTGTAAAAAACATACCAAGCATCAGAGCGCGGAAAGCCGTCTTAAAAATATACTGGTCGAAGAAGGCTTCAATTTTCGATAGAACCAGGGATTTCATCACGACGACGAGATAGCGTAATGCTACAAACAAGATGATAAAGGCAATGACGATACCAATCCAGACGTGATTGGGGAAAAGTTGTAGAATCGCATGGGCTACCGGCTTGAGAATAGTATTTAGCGGGTTGACAACTTTTAATCCGCCGACACCGACAAAAAGACCGGAAGCCATTCGTGCGGTTGAACCGATTATGTTGAACATTATTTGAAGCGGGAAAATAACCGCGACGGACAGAACATTAAAAAAGTCATGGACAATGCTGGCAGCTAAGGCGCGTTCAAACTCCTCGGTTCGCCGGATGTGTCCGATAGAAACGAGCAGGTTTGTAATACTGGTCCCAATGTTAGCGCCCATGACGATCGGGATGGCGAGATCAATAGTCAGTACCTGTCCGGCTACCATACTGACGACAAGGGAAGTCGTCAAAGACGAACTTTGCACAAGGCTTGTCGTAAAAACTCCTACAACCAGACCCATAACTGGATTTGAAACCATATGCATGATTGCTTGAGCGGTGTCCTTGCCCATCAATTTGAAAGAGGAGCCGATCAGTGTGATACTCAGCAAAAACAGATATACTAGCCCGAGCAAAGCCAAAACCTTTAAGACACCTGAGAACCTTGGGGGTAGTTTTCTGTTTAGCATGTATTTAATCCATATATTTGATATCTAGATTTTCAGCAACTCGGCGCGAAATTAATAAAAATTTTGCACAGTCACTATAAAAAATATTTTTACGTTTTCCTGACTGGAAAGTTACAAAATATTGAGTGATTGGCAGAAAGTTTCGTTAAACGTGGGAAGTCCGCTTTGCATATTTCCTGAGCATTAAAGCATCGTGGATGGAACGGACAACCGGAAACCGGTCGATTAAGGGACGGTGAATCGCCGGGAATGGGATGGGGCATGGTGTTGTTGTTCATGGAGCTGGCGATATCCAGGAGTCCTTTTGTATAGGGATGAGCAGGGGCTGTCTTTAGCGCTTCTGTTTTACCCTGTTCGACAATTCGACCGCCATATACTACTATGATGGACTCGGCAAAAGACAGTGCGTCGTTTACATTATGGGTGATTAGAATGATCGAAAGCCCCCGATCACCCTTTATCTGTTTGAGTAGTTTTAAGTACTGATTCTTTGAAATTGGATCCAGTGACGCGGCAGGTTCATCGGCAATTAAAATCCCCGGTTCTTTTGCGAGTGCCAGGGCGAGAGCGAAGCGTTGTACCATTCCACCGGACAACTGGTGCGGATAGGAGGAGAGTATTCTGTTCGTATCATTCAGCCCAACCTGATGCAACAATTCATACACCCGGTCTTTTTCATTGTTTTTTTCGATTGCAGAATTTGCCCCGATAAGATCTACCAATTGATTACCGCAGCGCAAAATCGGATTGAGGCAGCTGATTGTATCCTGAAAAACGAACCCTATTTCATTGCCCCTGAGATTAATCAAGCTGCGCTGATCAAATTCTGTTATCCTAATTGAAGCGCCGGCTTTAGTCGAAAATGACATCTCACCGTCAGTCTGGAAATTTTCAGGGAGCAATCCAAGGATTGATTTACACAATGTACTTTTACCACTGCCGCTCTCGCCGACAATCGCGAGAATTTCTCCTTTTTCCAGGGAAAAACAGATGTTTTTCAAGACAGCGGCGTTTTTGTGTAATTGCCGAATTTTAATGTTAATTTTATTGAGTGTTAAAATATGCATGAGATTCATTTAATCTGGTGCAATGGATGCCTTGATTAGATTTTTCGTATAGGGTTTGGCTGGATTTTCAAATAATTGTTTGACAGTATTTTGTTCAATAATAACTCCGTTTTGCATTATGGCTATCCGATCAGCCAGTAAACGGACTACCGATAAATTATGTGAAATCAGAAGATAACTCAAACCAACGGTTACCTGTAAATGTCTGAGCAGATTGATAATCTGGGCGCCAATGGAAATGTCCTGAGACGAAACCGGTTCGTCTAATATCAGCAATTTCGGTTTCATTATTAATGCCCTTGCAAGAACAACTCGCTGCTTTTGACCACCACTGAGCTGATTGGGATACCGGGTCAATATTTCAGGATTAAGCCCAACGATTTCCAGTGACTTCTGTAACTGAGCATTTGCATCAGACCGGATTCCTTTTATCAATAATGGTTCGGATAATATTTCTCGAATTCGCATTAGCGGGTTTAAGGCATTGTTGTAATCCTGAAAAACCGGCTGGATTAATGGTCTTAGCTGTCGCAATTTATTTTTGGAAAGCTGCCAGATGTCACAATCGTCAAAAATTATTGTTCCGTCAGAAGGTTTAATAAAACCGAGAATGGAATGAGCAATGCTTGTTTTTCCACCGCCGCTCTCGCCGACGATTGCATAACACTCTCCCGGAAATACAGTAAAAGAAACATTTTTGACAGCTTTGACAACTTGATTGCGGATGAGTGTCAAAGCCTGATTATGGTAAATGACACTTAAATTATCAACTTTCAGGAGCGGTTTTGAATCAGAATTTATACTCATATATGACGCTCGTTAAATTTATTGGCACCTTCACCAATCAAATTGAAGCCGATGACGCTGAAGATAATCAGCAATCCCGAAGAAACCGAAATCCACCAGGTGCCGATCGGATCGATTTTTCCATCTGTCAAAATATTACCCCAACTGGCGACAGGCGCCTGGACACCCAGCCCGAGAAAACTCAGACTCGACTCCACAATAATAATTGTTGAAATCAACAGTACTGCCGCAACAATCACGGGCCCCAGAATATTGGGCAGAATATGTTTTAGTAAAATTCGATAATGTTTCAGTCCGATTGCCTTTGCAGATTTCACATATGCCAGTTCTTTTTTTGACAGCACTTCCGAGCGAACAATCCGGGCAATGTCCATCCAGGAAAACAGAGCCAGGATTAGAATAACGATCCCGATGGACGTATAGCCCATTCCGATGACGAGCAGAATGATAAACAGCCTTGGAAATCCCAGCATAATGTCCACAAACCGCATTAAAATTGTATCCAGCCAACCGCCGATATAGCCGGATAAAAGCCCGACAATTAAGCCGATAATGACAGCGATGATGGTTGAAGAAAGCGCAATGCCAAGGGTTGTTTTGCCACCTGCCATCAAGCGGACCAGAATGTCTCTGCCATAATAATCGGTTCCCAGCCAGTGAGTTCCGGATGGTGCCTGAAGGGTAATAGTTAAATTCTGTTGCTGGGGAGCATAAGGTGAAAACAGGGGACCAATCGTGGAAAAAATGACAATAATTCCGATGATGATTAATCCCCATAAAAACGATCGATTATCTATGTGGAAGGCAAAAAGCGTTTTCATATTTTGCTCTCACTATTCAAGCGAATTCGGGGATCGATGAAAAAATAACTGATATCTGTAATCAGATTGCTGATCAGCACGGTCAAAAACGCCACACTGCAGCCTGCCATCAATAATGGATAATCACGACTGAAGACGGCGGTGACCATGGTGCGTCCAACGCCCGGCAGAGCGAATATTACTTCTACAATAACGGCACCGCTTAGAAGTGCGGGAATGATC